>JAHBWC010000099.1 GCA_019637225.1 Labilithrix sp. | reverse complement strand
CAGGCGCCTGGCTCGGCCAAGGGGGTCTGCGGCGGCACCATCCTGCCCGACGGCGGCGTGTCCGACGCGGGGACGGACGCCGGAGGCGGCAATCTTCCCGATGGAGGCACGTGCGCTCTGTACGGGCAGACCTGTACCGAGAGCGGCGACTGCTGCAGCGGCGTTCCGTGCACCGGCGGCCGCTGCCGTTATCCCTGAGACGAGCGAGCCGCCGTCTCACGCATCCTTCTCCGTCGAAAGGTCACGAATGAGAAGCTTCGCCGTGCTCGCGTGTTCGATCGCTCTTCCTCTCGCCCTCGCGAGCGCGGCTCTCGCAGGATGCGGAAGTGACGGCAGCTCGACGTTCAACTCGAGCGGCGGAGATTCGGATGCAGCCTGCGTCGGCTTCAGCTGCAACGACGAGAACGACGGCGGGAGGCCGCCCTGTCAGGGGCTCGAGTGCGCCCAGCAGGAGTGCACCGGCGGATCGAAGACCACGGTGACCGGCAAGGTCTTCGATCCTGCCGGCAAGGTCCCGCTCTACAACGTCGTCGTCTACGTGCCGAACGGGACGCCCGCGCCGATCACCGCCGGCCTCGGTCCGAAGTGCGATCGGTGCGACGGAAGCGTGTCCGGGAACCCGATCGCCATCACGGCCACAGGCGCGAACGGCGAGTTTCGCCTCGATAACATCCCCGCGGACACGGACTTCCCCCTCGTGATGCAGATCGGGAAGTGGCGTCGCAAGGTGACGATCCCGAAGGTCGCCGCGTGTCAGTCCGCCGTCGCCGACGCCGGCCTCACGCGCCTGCCGCGCAACCGCAGCGAGGGAGACATCCCGCGCATCGCGCTCACGACCGGCTCGGCCGACCCGCTCGAGTGTCTGCTTCGCAAGATCGGTCTCGACGACTCGGAGTTCGGAGTCGCCGCGTCGGAGTCGCGCGTTCATCTCTACGCCGGCGCCAGCACGGCGCCGGCCGCGGCGACGTCGTCGTTCAGCGCGGGCGGGACTTTCGGGCAGGGTACGTCGCTCTGGGGCAGCCTCGACGCGTTGAAGAAGTACGACATCGTGCTCCTGTCGTGCGAGGGCGGCGAGCACGAGGCGAACAAGCCGGAGGCCGCGAGGCAGGCGCTCTACGACTACGCGAAGGTCGGCGGCCGCGTCTTCACCTCGCACTACCACCACTACTGGTTCTCGAACTCGCCCGTGGCCGAAGTACGGAACCTCGCCACCTGGACGAACGACTTCACGTGCCAGGGTGGTGGATGCACGTTCGAGCCGGAGCCCGCGGCGAACGTCGTCGTGAACGCGACGGTGAACACGTCGTTCGCGAAGGGCGCGGCGATGAGGGCGTGGCTGAAGAACACGGGCTCGCTCACGGGCCCTGGCGAGACGCTCCCGATCCAGGAGGCCCGGCACAACGTGAACGCGGTCGCCGCGAATGCGCTCTCGTGGATGACGATCGCGAACCCGGCCGCGAACGGGAAGACCGCGCACGAGTACGTGAGCTTCAACACGCCCGTCGGCGCGCCCGACGATCAGGTCTGCGGGCGCGTCGTCTACAGCGACCTCCACGTCGGCGCCGGAGACACGACGGGCGTTCCGTTTCCGGGCGGGTGCACGACTCCCGATCTGACGCCGCAGCAGAAGGCGCTCGAGTTCATGCTGTTCGACCTGTCGTCCTGCATCCAGAAGGACGACCAGCCGCCGCGGCTTCCGAAATAGGCAGAGGGGATCGCGACGAGGGCACGCTTGCTCGCGACACCTCGCCGTCCACGGTCGACCTCGAGCGGGGCGAGCGGCCATCCTCCGGCCCAGTGCGGGGAGCGGCGATGGCCGGTGAGGCTCGGGGCCCGCCGCGTGGCCACCCGCGGGGCCGTCGCACGAGGTCCGCTCTCGGCTACGCTGCTCGCGTGTCGATGACGATCGAGATCGGCGGCCCGGAGAGCCGTCCCTCTCTCGGAGGGGGCGCGTGACGCGTCGCTGGAGGAGGCCACGCCTCACGCCGGCGCGCCTCGCGTTCGCCGGCATCCTGCTCGCGGTCGTCGCGCTGCTCCGCACGTGCCTCGCCGCGCCGCTCCCGCCCGGAGCGCCGATCGCGGGGCCCCTGCCGGACGCGTCCCCGCCGCCGACGCTCGCGCTCTACCAGCTCCCGACGGGCGTCGTTCATCGTCGCGCCTCCTCGGCGTATCGCGGCGGATCGTTCTTCGAGACGCGCGACTCGGCGGCGACCGCGGCGCTCGTTCGACACCCGAACGGCGACGTCTTGATCGACACCGGGTTCGGTCGCTCGATCGACGCGCAGTTCGCGCAGCTGCCGCTCGCCTTTCGGGCGATCACG
Organism: Labilithrix sp.; assembly: GCA_019637225.1. Taxonomy (GTDB): domain Bacteria; phylum Myxococcota_A; class Polyangia; order Polyangiales; family Polyangiaceae; genus Labilithrix. Next base: position 22,812 of record JAHBWC010000099.1, on the reverse strand, counting down.
ACGTACGAGCGCGCGCGCCCCGCCGTCGATCAGCTCCGCGAGGCCGGTGTCGAGCTACGCGGTCTGCGCGTGCTCCTGACGCACGCCCACTGGGATCACACGAGCGGGCTCGTCGATCTCCCGGAGTCCGGGGTGCTCGTCACCGCGGAAGAGCGGCGATTCATCGAGGAAGGCGGCGTACGGACGGTCATCGCGCGGAGCACGCCGTCGGTTCGCTACGAGGAGTACGGCTTCGAGGGCGGGCCGTACCTCGGCTATCCGAAGAGCCATGACGTCTTCGGCGACGGCTCGCTCGTCGTCGTCCCGGCGCCTGGGCACACGCCCGGCTCCGTGATCGTGTTCGTGTCGCTCCCGCGCGGCCAACGCTATGCGTTCATCGGCGATCTCGCGTGGCAGCGAGAGGGCGTCTTCGAGCGCGAGGAGCGTCCGTGGGTCTGGCGCCTCGCGGTCGACTCCGACGAGGAGGGCGTTCGCGCGGGGCTCGTCCACATCTCCGCGATCGCGTCGAGCTTCCCCGCGCTCACGATCGTCCCCGCCCACGACCTGCGCGCGTTCGCGACCCTCCCGCTCCTCCGCCCGTGAGCCGGTCGGCCGGAAGTGGATGCGTCTTCATGGGAAGAGCGTGCGGACGTAGCGAGCCCCAAGCACCGGACTACGCTTGCCGTGGTCCAAGTCTTGGGAGCGGGAGGCCGAGCGCGCGAGCGTCGACCAGAGGTGCGCGGCTCCGCCTCGAAACAGGACCTGCTTCGTTGCGACGGTCGGCGTGGGATCGACTTTGGGCTTCTGACCGTGACCAGCCCACGTGTACTGGGTCGTCGTCCATTCAGCAACGTTGCCAGATGTGTCGAACAGCCCCCAGCCGTTGGCACCCTTGCCAGCGACGGGATGGCTATACCCTCCGCTGTTGATGCAATACCAGGCGATCTCTTCCAATACCGGATCGTGAGCGCATTCGGTGCTGCTCTTCAGTGGAGCGATCTCGCCTGCGAAGAACGGCGTCGTCGTTCCTGCGCGGGCAGCGTACTCCCACTCGGATTCCGTGGGTAAGCGATAGCCTCGGCATTCATAGACACTCGAAGTCGTCGCTTGGATAGCCCCGCACGACAGGCCGCTTCCAACGGCATTTGTGCACTCGTCTAGCGAATAGCACTCGGGTAATCCAGCGCGCAGCGAAAGGGCGTTCGCCCCGCTCATCGCCTCCTCGAGCGTGATGTTCCCAACCGGACATGTGGGTCCAAGACAGTCGCCGTAAGCCTCCTGACCAGGGTAGAAGGTGCCGGCTTCGACGACAGTGCTCGGGTTGACGAGGCCCACTTCCTCCCATGCGGCCTGGGTCATCTCGGTCTGCTGAATCTCGAAATCATGTGTCAGCGTCACCTGCGCCTGATCTTCGTCATAGAGCCCGCGCGTGGGCTCACACGGTGGCGAACCGATGATGAAGCAGCCCTTCGGGATCCGGCACCAGCCCCCGTCACACTCTGCTGTGACCGGAGGATGGACGCAGTCTGCTGACGGACGAACGATCTGGGCGCACGGGTCGACGGGCTCGGGCGCAGCTCCGTCCAACGCGGGGACCGAGACCGAGGCGTCTGAATCGTCGTCCGGAGTCTCCGATGCTGAGTCGACGCCGGGGCGGCCCCCGCTCCCGTCGCAGGCGTACGCAGCGAAGAGGAGGGGGGCGATCGAGACCGCTAGTCCCAGACCGAGGGTGGCGCGCCGGCTAACGCCTGACGCCATGATCTGTGCCGCGAATGCGGAATACCGCAGCCCTGCCGCTCAGCGCACCAAACTCCGCCTCGGCGGCGCTCTCGAGCCCAGCCCACGTCACTGCTTGGCCGCTGCACGTGCCGGTAGGCGAGCCGGTGCAGTTCCGTGCGTAGACCTTGGCGAGGTCACGCTGCGTGATCGGAGTCACGGAATCGCGCCCGATCTTGGTGTAGAAGCCCATCCAGTCGTACTCCGTCGCGCGGCCGCTAAGCGGACAGTGCGTCTCCGCCCATCGTACGGCATCGGAGCAAGACTTGGCCGACGGCGCAAAGTCGAGCTGCCCGTCAGCTCGGAGGAAGTTCTTGTAGTACGTGAAGACGCACTCGGCGTCGCTCCGCTTGTTCCACACCTGGCCGGCGAAGAACTGGGCGTAGCCCTCGCCTTGTGCGGCGCCCTGCCGCTCGGTGGATTGAAGGCAGTGAATCTCGTTGCCGGTTGGGTTCAGGCCGGAACACCCGCAAAGCGCGGGAGCCGAAATGCCAGCACGCAGGTCGTAGGACCACTCCCATGCGCCCGTCATGCGCTCCTGGACCTGATGCCCGATCTCGTGGGCGACGACGTACTTCTCGTTCGAGTTGTGAGACCCGTTGTTCAGATCTCCAGGCAAGCCGTTGTCCTTGTTCGGCCCAAGGTAGACGGCCCGTCCGGGATAGGTGATCTTCCCGCCAACAGCATCGTCCTTCACCCGCGTCGAGCGCGAGAAGCATGCCTCGAGGCGCTCTTCGTTTCCAGAAGGCGGGCACTTCTCGTTGGCGAATGCCGTGTACGTCTCATTCGGAAGGATGCCGCTGTCCTCTCTATGGAACGCCTCGCCATACGCGAGAGCGACCTGGCCCGGCAGGGTGCGCATGAGAGTGACCGGTGCCTTCGGAATCCCCTCGGGGACCGTGAACCGAACGGTCTGCCCGCGCGGGTACTCGTCCTCGGCGAAGTACGCGAAGTCGAGCGGCACGAGCGGGAGCCTGGGCTCGTTCTCCGGCCGAACGCGGTCGAAGACACGGGCGACCGTCGAGTCCTTCTGGACTCTGTGGAACGTCCACGCCGTGTAGGTCCCCGGCGGCAGGTGAGCACAGCCGTCGTCGTCGAGCGCGCCGCTGTAGACGGGCACAGAGAACACGGACCGAGGTTTGCCAGGCTCCATATGAAGTTTGAATACGTACACCCATGTGTAACGTGGCGGCATATGCTTCTTGGCATAGTTGACGACGGTCGAGCGCACACTCTCTGCGTGCCCGCGCACCTTCCGCCCTTCGTCGGTGAAGGCGTTCAACTGCTGAAAGCATGTCCTGAGCAGGGAGCCAATCGGCTTGATCTCGGTGAAGGAGCCGAGAAACCCGTTCAGCAAGACGCCCCACTCGCCATCGAGGGGAATGTTGAGATCCTCGATCATGTCACCGAAGTCGATTGGCGAGCCCACGTCCTTCCACGTGCCCGCTTCCAGATACCGGCCCGTGACGTCGCCCAGCACCGCATCGCCCATCGCGCCGATGACGTCGCTCTTCGAGACCTCGATCTGGCCGCTCGCGTTGACGCCGAAACGTTGTCGAGGTGTCTTCGAGAGGAAGGGCTTACCCGCTCCTCGATACACGGTCACGCTCGAGTACCCCTTGTCGAACTCGTAGGAGAATTCACCAAGCTGATAGGGTTCAGCGTCAGGCTCGTTGACGATCCGCGCCACGACCATCGCCGTCGAAGGGGCTCCGATCGACTGAATGGGCAACTCTTCGAGCTTCAGCTTCAGAACCCTGGCGCTCGCGCTCGACGCAGGAACGTTCCAGGTCCCGATCACCCTCGAGTTGCTTCGGCCGCCAAGGCCATGCGCCGCGAGGCTGACCTCGACGGTCACCGCATAGGGTCGATGGTTGTGAAGCGTCCCTTCGATCAGCGTGCCGGGATTGAAGGTTCCAGGCCCGAACTTCCAGATGAAATCGAGCGGGGCGTGCTCACCGAAGCACGGCGTCACATCGCCGGAGGCAACGAGCGTCTGAGAGGAAGTTCCCGGCGGCGTCGGCTGCGTAGCTGTCCCGTTCCACGGGTCGGAAGTGGAGCAGCCCGCCGCCAGGGCACCAAGTGCCACACCCGCCCACGCTGTGAGACTCCCGCCTTTCATTCGCATCATGAACGTCTCCTGCCGGCGGAGAGCGAGAGGGCCCGATTGAACGTGGGAAGCAGAGAGCGCGATCGCCCCTCCTCCGTTGTTCGGCAGCCGATCGCGGCTCCGCTACCTGAGGAATGCCCGCCGGCGCTCACCGATGATCACTCAAGCGACGATTTTGTCGTATGACCCTGATGTCGCTAGATGACGTCGAGAACTGCGCGTGACGTGCGCTGCACCGCGGTCCCGAAATGACTGCGTCCACGTCCGCGGCTCGAGGCGGCGACGATGGCCGCGCAGGGCGCGCCCCGCGACAGATTCTCGGTCATCCATCGGGCGCGGGGCCGCGAACATCGGCGGCCTGGCAGGTCGCTTCGTGCCGACGTCGGCCTCGCCGTGCTCATGCTTCCGTCGAACGGCGTCCGGCGGCACACGGGCAGCGAGCTTCGCGTTCTTGGTCGCGTTCCCCATCGGGCTCGCGGCCGACCTCGAAGACCTCTTCAACGCACGACGGGCGGCGGCGCGTCGTTGACGGGGCGACTGCCCATGCCGCCGGCGTAGCCGTAGCTCGCCCACGGACCGAGGCCCCAGACCGTGATCGAGAACGGCCCGTCGCTCTCGGCCTCGTGGCGGCCATAGCCGCACTGCCCCTTGTCGAACTTCTGCGGGACGGCGCCCTTCGTGAGGTCGACGAAGGCGTACTCGTATTCGCCCTTCGTGCCGAGCGGGACGAAGCCCGTGAGCTCGCCGGCGCAGTCGAGCACGACGGGATGGAAGCGCCCTGCCGTCTTTCGGCGGACCACGACGATCGTCGTGTCCGGGAACGTGTAGTCGGTGAAGAAGACGTAGCGATCGAGGAACTGATCCGACGGAACGACCGTGACGAAGTCGGGATCGCCGATCGTGGTGTTGCCGTGGGTCGCGCCCCCGCCGTACGTCCCGCCGGTCATGTGCACGGCAGCGTAGAAGGGGTGCCTCGAGTCCTGGCTCTTCACCGTGACGCGCGCGTCGGTGATGAAGTTCGCGACCTGCCCGGCCGAGAGCGTCTCGGGCGCGCCGGGCGGCTGCTCGGGATCGTAGGCGAGCACGGTGCCGTCGACGGCGCCGACGATCGTCCACGGCACGTTCTCACGCGCCACCGACGTGACGCTGACCGTGCGCGGCTTGAACGGAACGAGGGCGTACTCCGTTCCCCACTGGGCGAACGGCGGGATCTGCTGCTGGGTGACGTCGCACGCGCCCGACGCGTTCGGGAGGAAGATGCACGGCGAGCCGCCGAAGACGCCGATCGGCTTGTTCGAGGAGATCGGGCTGCCGGAGAGCGTCGGGATCTGCGTGATCTGCAGGACCTCACCGCGTGACAGCGTCCACGTCGCGGGAGCGCCGGCCGCGGCGGGCTCGACGCCGATGCCCTCGAGGACGGCCTCGATCGGACGCATCGAGACCTCCGTGCCGTCTTCGTTCGCGATGATCTGGAGCGTGCGCGGATCTTCGGCGACGTACGGATCGTCGGGGCCGAAGCGTCCCGTCGAGACGGCGACGTAGGCTGTGTCCCAGGACGAAACGGGGAGAAGCAGCGACGCCGACGGCATGTGGCTCTCTGCGCCGCCGTACGGGAAGATCGAGTACGCGGCGACCGGGGCGTCGGCGGTGATGTGGAAGGCGTGGGTCCGCAAGGTGCCGCCCGCGACCGCCTCGGCCTTGTGGGCCGGCACGACGCCGGGCGGGCAGCGCCAGCGTTCACCCCCCGAGTCGGGGCTGTCGACCTGCGAGAGGAAGACGAGCGCCACCGCTCCCGGCGGGACCGCACCGCTCAGCTGCGTGTAGACCGGCGTGTCGCCCTCGGTCGACGCGGTGTAGACCGACTTCGAGATGTCGAGCCGTGCGCTCCCGAGCTCGGCGCCGAGGGTCACGGGGCGATCCCACGTGTTGGCGATCATCGCGACGAAGCACGCGCCGGGCGCGATCGCGACGTCGTCGGGCGGGAGCGTCCAGAAGGAGCAACCGACGGAGCCCTTCGAGAGCGCGGCGGCCTGGCATGCGTCGACGCACTTGTCGATGCCGCAGCCCTGGTCGGGGCCGCACGTCGCGATGGTCTCCTCCGTCTCGCCGTCACACGTCCTCGTTACCTTCTTGAGGTCGCGCGAGCAGCGGTAGCTGCACGTCGCGCCGTCGGCCGGCGAAGCGTCGGGGAACGGGCCGGGCGGACCCTCGAACGCGCCGCGATCGCTCGAGCAGGCCGAGGCGAGCAGGGTTGCGAGGGCCGTCCCGCCGATCGCGGCAACGGTCATCCCCAGGCGAAGCTTGGAGTACATCGTCGAGCCTCTCTAGAACGTGATCTTGGTCGGCGTCGCATGGGCGACATGGTCCGGCATGCGCCCGAGCTCGCCGCTCGCGTTGCTCCCCCAGCATTCGACTGTGCCGCCCTGCACGAGGGCGCAGACGCTGGCATGGCTCGCGGCGACGTGAACGGCGTGCGTCTTGAAGGCGCTCGCGCGGGTGAACGAGGCGCTGAAGCCTTCGGCGCTGCCCGTGCCGAGCGCTCCGTACGTGTTGTCACCGCAACACCGCACCGTGCCGTCGGTCATGCGTACGCACGTCGTCTCGTCGCCGACGGCGATCTGCTGCGGCCACGCCGGTCCGGCGATGGGGGCGTGCTTCGGGAGCGTCTCCCGATCGGGCAGCCCCGTGCAGAGGGCGCCGTAGAAGCTCCTTCCCCAGCAGAACACCTCTCCGTCCGCGATCGCGCATCCGTGACCGTAGAGTTGCATCGGACCGCCCGGACCTATCGGACGCTGATTGTCGGAGGGTTGGCGCTGGAGGACCGCCGAGACGGCCACGCCCGTGACGTTCGACAGCTCGACGATCCGCTTCGGGGTGAGCGAAGGGCTCACCGACGAGATGCGGCCGGAGACGAGGCCGTCGTCGCCCGAGATCGCGCCCCAGCTGAAGACGTCGCCCTTCGTCGTGAGCGCGAGCATCGTCTTCGAGCTGCCGAAGGTCTTCGTGAACGCGGAGGCGTCGAGCTCGGCGATGCCCGGCCCGACGGTGACGGGATACGTGCCCAGGTCGGAGACGTCCGCGCGAGCGAGCTTCCTCTGCTGGGTCCCGCCCCAGCAAAGGAGCTCGCCGGTCGTGAGCCCCGCGCAGGTGGCGTCGATCCCGACGTCCACACGCGTGGCGGTCGCACCTTCGAGCGCGACCGGCGAAGGAACGGGATGCGGATCGGGGTCCTCGGACGGAGGATCGACCTCGAGGCCGAGCTCGCCGACGAGGTTGCTCCCCCAGCAGTGCACCGCGCCGTCCGCGAGGAGCGCGCACGTCGACCGCGCGCCGGCGCTGATCTGGACCGCGTTCGACAGGCCGACGACGGGTGGGATGGCGCCCGCATCGCCCTCCGGCGACGTCTCGTCGGCTTCGCCGCGACCGAGCTGCCCCCAGAAGTCGTCACCCCAGCAGCGCACGGTGCCGTCGCTCATGCGCGCGCAGAAGTGACGCTCTCCTGCGACGAGCTCGACGGCGCAGGGGCTCGCCGTGCACGTGACCGGCTCGGCGGCGGCGTCGAACGGCGGACGTGCGTCGACAGGAGGCGCCGCGTCGGGGCTCTCGTCGGGAGGGGAGGCCGCGTCGGTCGCGTCGGGCTCGGCCGTCCCGACGATGCGGTCGTCCGAGCCGCACGCCGCGACCGACATCAGGATCGCAGCCGTCGCAGCCGACGTCGCTTTCGCTCCGAGCCAGATCCTTCGAATGCGAGCTCGCATCACACGCTCACTTCTTCTTCGCGGGGTCGAGGTGGAGAGCCATGCCTTCGCCGACGACCCAGAGGTCGCTCGGCCCGTTCACCCAGAAGGCGTAGAAGTTGGAGACGACCGGGAACTTCGTGACGGTGAGGGCGGAGGCCGTCCACGTGCTGCCGTTCCAGTGGCGCATCCGTCCGTACTCGCCGGTGACCCAGAGATCGTCTTCGGTGGTCGCGGCGACGGCGTGGGACCAGAGACCGTTGAACTCGCCGTTGAAATCGGCGAGCTCGAACGTGAACGTTTGCCCGCTGTCCGCGCTCTTGCCGCGGACGACCATCTCGTCGCCGTAGGGCGTTCGGCCGAGCAGCACGATGCTCGTGTCGGAGAGCACCGAGACGCTGACGAGCTCGCCGGGGTCGTACTCCGTCTCGGTCTCCGGATCTTCGGGATCCGGCGGCGCGAGTACGGCCGTGAACGCGGACGCTCCGGGCGGGCGACGATAGATGCGTCCCGGCGCTTCCGAGTAGAGGTCGCCGAGGATGCCTCCGAGCCAGATCCCGGAAGCGGCGGTGCCCCAGACGTGCGAGAAGCGCATCTCGGGATCGACCGTGACCTCCGACCACGCGGGCGAGCCGCCCGGGCCGGGCGCACGGTGAAGGACGAGCGAACGCGGGAACGCGTCGTTTCGGACGACCACGGCCCAGACGTCGTTCGCGCCCGTCCCCCAGATCGACGCGATCTCACCCATCGGCCTCGCGGTGGCCGCGAACGTCAGCGCCGCCGAGCTCGTGCCGGTGCCGTGGAAGAGGACGCTCTGGCCGCCGACCCAGACGTCGGTTGGACCGCTGCCCCAGACCGCGCTGAGCGGGCCGAGCCCCGACGCGTGGATCTTCCACTCCGTTCCGTCCCAGCGAAGGATCGCGCCCTGACCGCTCACGGCCCAGACGACACCTTTCCCGTCGCCCCAGACCGCGCGGAGGCTGTGGCCCTTCGGCAGCGCCGTATGGCAGAAGCCGTCTTCGGAGCACGCGCGGGGCGGGGACGCGTCGGCATCCGCGTCGAGGTCGCTCGGAGGAGCGCCTCCGTCGTCGAGAGGCGCCGGCGCTCCGCCGTCCGCATCGGGCTGAGCCTGCACGTCGTCGCTCGCTGCGCACGCGACCAGGAGATGAACGAGAAGAACCGCGGAGCACGCCGCGCCCGCTCGAAACATGGATCTCATCGAGAACCTCCCGCGTCACCGAGCGCGCCACCCGTGTAGTGGAGCGCGACGCCGTCGCCGACGATCCAGACGTCGTCGCGCGCGCTGCCCCAGACGCCGTAGAGCGCAGGCTCCTTGCCGGCGGGGAGCGCGGCGCGCGTCGTGGTCCAGGTGCGGCCGTCGTAGTGGAGGATGGTGCCGGCATCGCCGACGGCCCAGACGTCGTCGGCCGCCGAGCCCCAGACCGCGTGAAGGTCCTCGCGCGTCGGTGAAGCGACGACCTCCCAGTCGGTGGCGTTCGCCTTCGTGACGTGACGGATGGTGCCCACGTCGCCGACGGCCCAGACGTCGTCCTTCGAGCTGCCCCAGACCGCGCGCAGCGTGACCGTCGAGTGCGTGTCGACCTCGGTCCACGCGAGCCCGCTCTCGCCCGCGGCGGGAGTGGCGTGGAGCGACATCGAACGCTGCCAGGTCACCTCCGCCGAGTTGTCGGCGACGAGCCAGACGTCGTTCGCGGCGGAGCCCCAGATGCCGAGCACGCTCGCCGTCCCCGGCTCGCCACGCCAATCGACGCCGCCGTCGTCGAGGCTCGTCTTGGTGAAGGCGTTCACCGTGAGAATCTCGCCCTCCTCGTCGAACATGAAGGAAGCGCGCCCGGCGAGCCGGACGTCGGCGGCGGAGCTGCCCCAGATCGTGAAGACGGGGACGTCGAGGCCTTCCTCGATGGGCAGCCGCGCGTTCTCCCACTCGGTCGCGGCGCCGGCGTAGCCGCGCGCGTGGAACACGGCGTCCGTCGCGCTCGCGATCCACACGTCGTTCGGACCGCTGCCCCAGATCGCGTTGAACGTGTTCTTCACCGGGGCCTTCGGCGGATAGAAGCTGGTCGGCGTCGGCGCGAGCGTCCACGTCGCCCCGTCCCAGTGCACGACCGTCCCGTTCGAGCCGACCGCCCAGACGTCGGTCTTGCTCGAGCCCCACACCGAGGTGAGCGCGGCGAACGCGGACACGTTCGTCGGCACGGGACACCACGGGAAGTCCGCACACGACGGCGCGCAGCCGTTGTCGGAAGCATCGCATCCGCCGTCGTCGGTGGCGCCGTCGAGACCGGCGTCGGCGCGCACCGAGGCGTCCTCGGGAGAGATCGCGTCGCTCGCGGCATCGGCGCAGCTCGCGAACGCGAGGACCGGAAGGAAGAGCGCGCCGAGCAGGGAAGCGCGGAGGAGCGTGCCGCCTCGGGAGAGCATCAGTTGACCCCTCCGTCGGCGCTGCACTCCGTCATCAGACACTTGCCGTGGATGCACGGCTGGCCGGCGGTGACGTCACACGCGTTGCCGCACGCCCCGCAGTTGCCCGGATGAGCCAGCAAGTTCGTCTCACAGCCGTCGGACGGATCGCCGTTGCAGTCGCCGAAGCCCGGAAGGCAATCGAGCGCGCAGAGTCCCTTGCGGCACGCTCGGAGCTGGTTCGGGCCGGCTTCGGGGCACCCGTTCGTGCACGAGCCACACGCCGTCGGATCGTTGAGGAAGTCACGGCACCCGAGGAGCGGGCAGAACGTCATTCCTTTCCCGACGCACTGAACGGCGCAGTAGGAGCCGTTCGACCCGTTGATGCACATCTCGCCGTCTTCGGTCTTGCACTTGATCCCGCAGCCGCCGCAGTTGTCCGGATCGAAGGCGATGTCCTCCACCTCGCAGCCGTCGGTGTTGCACTGCGGGTCTCCGAGATCTTGGTTGCAGTCCCCCCTCGTGCCCTGGCACTTGGGGGTGCCGCAGACGCCGTTTCCGCACCCGTAGTAGGCCGTCCACGGCAGGTTGCAGGCCCCGTCGCCGGGATCGCACATGATCCCGCAGCCGCCGCAGTTGAAGTCGTCGTGGAGGGGATCGGTGCACGCTCCGTCGCAGACGATCTGCCCCGCGGGGCACCCGCACTTGCCCTCGATGCACGGCGTGCCGTTCGCGCACGCGTTTCCGCACGCGCCGCAGTTCTTGGCGTCCGAGTGGATGTCGACCTCGCAGCCGTCGTCGACCCTGCCGTTGCAGTTCCGCCATTCCCCTTCGTCGCCGGGCGACTTCGGGCTCCAGCACTCGAGCTCGCAGCCGCCTTCGACGCAGCGCGAGGTCATGTGGATACGGCCGTAGTGGAGGCACTTGTTCCCGCACGCACCGCAGTGGTCGGTGTCGCGCTTCAGGTCCGTGCCGCACTTGTACGCGGGCCCGTTCTGCTTCGCGCACGTCGCGAAGCCCTCGGGGCAGGTGGTGCCGACGCACAGGAGACTCGCGGCGTCCGGCGTGGCAATGGGCGCTTCGCTGTCGGGCTCCACGAAGACGCCGCCGCCGCCGGCGTCGTCGAGGAAGATGAAGCGGTCCACGGGCGACGTGCACGACGTGATCAGGATCACGGTGCCCGCCAGCGCGGACGCGGCGAGACCGACCTTGCGCACCGACATGAGACTGAGCACCTTCGTCATGGCGTCGCCGACGGCTCTGCCGCGGCCTTCGTCAGGAGGGAGCGAACGCGGTTCGCGTAGGGACTGTCGGGTGTGCGGGCGAGGAACGCTTCGCCGAGCGTGCGGGCCCGCGCCGACTCTCCGCGCGCGAGAAGCGCTTCGATGCGCATGACGGCGACCTCGCGCTCGAAGACGCCGGCCTGAATTTGCCGGTCGTAGCGATCGAGCTCGGAGAGGCAGGTCGCGGCGTCGCCCTTCGCGAGCGAGGTCCGCGCCGCCTCGACGAGGGCGAGCTCGTCGTCGAACGACGACGCCGTCGTGCCCGCGGCCTCCGCCGTCGTCGGGCGAACGCGCGGAGCGGCCGTCTCCGCCGGCGCCGCCGTCGGGAGCTCGTCGACGTGCATCGTCTTCGCCTCGACGGGGGCCGTCGTCGCCGGGCTCACGACCTCGCCGGCCGTCGTCGGCATCGCCGTCGCCGTCGCGGGCGAGGCGGTCGTGGAGACCACCTCGGGCGAGTCGGGGGTCGTGCGGTGCAAGGCCCATCCGGCGCCGATCGCGATCGCGACCGCCACGAGGGCCGCCGCCTTCAGCGAGGACATCGATCGCCCGATCTGGAGGGAGCCGCCGGGAGCGGACTCGGAGCCCCTCGTCGCCTCGAACCTCGCGAGCGCGCGCTCTGCGCGCGCCGCCGCGGGCTGGTAGCTCTTTGCGACACGGAGGGCCTCGGCGAGGCGTGGCTCGCTCGAGGACTCGCTCAGGCGAGGCGGGAAGATCGGCTCTTTCATCGGGGTTCTCGACCAATCGGGGGATCGTTCGCCTCTGCGCGCGCGAGCGCCTCGCGGAAGTCCACACGGGCCTTGCGCAGCCGTGAGGCCACCGTTCCGGCAGGGACTCCGAGGTGCTCGGCGATCTCGCGCCCGCTGAGCTCTTCGAGCTCGTAGAGCACGAAGACCTCGCGGCGTTCGGGGATCATGCCCTCGAGGATCTGCTGGATCATCGCGAGCGTCTGCTTGCGCTCGAGGGCGTCCGCCGGATCCGCGTCGGATGAGAGCGGGGCCTCCTCGAGATCCTCGAGCGTGGTGCTCCGGACCGCGTGACGGTTCCGCGTGCGACCGATCTCTCGGGCCACGTTCACGCAGACCGCGCAGGTATAGGCGCGGAGCTCCGCTCGTACCTGGAGCGCGTCGAACTTCCGGTCCGCGGCGATGAGGACGGCCTGAAGCGCGTCGTCGATCTCGTCGTTCCGAACGCCCAGGCGCTGGAGGACGCGGAAGGCGACCTGGACCAAGGGCTCGATGGCCGCGCGGAATTGGGCGTCGCGCGCGGCGCTGTCGCCGCCGCCACGCGCCTCGATCCCGCCGATGGCCGCAACGCAATCCACGTTACTGGAGCGGTCCGGCCGCCCGATTTGATCACGAGGAGGCCGAAACTCTCGTTCGACCGTCACGATTCTTCGAGCTCAGGCATGGGGCGCGCGTGTGGGCCGCCTACGCGACGGCCGGGTCAGAGCCGCCACTCGACCAGCAATCCACCCGTGAGCCCCACCGCGGGCGCCTGCGAGACGAGGCCTCCTGCGGCGAACGCGAAGCGGTGGCGCACGAACGGGGCGGAGGCGAGGAGCGCCGCCCCGATTCCGACGGGGCCGATCCGGTAGACCACGCGGCCCGAGCCGCCGACGTCGAACCAGCGGGTCGAAACGCTCCGCGCCGCCGGAGTCGTCCGGGCCTCGCCGTCGAGGACACCCGCATTGGCTTCAGCACATGGAACGACATCGAGCCGACCCGACGCGAAGCGGAGGCGCGCCGGGCAGAGTCGAACCATAGCCGCGGTCCAGGAGAACTCCGAGCTCCCGAAGGGCGCGTCGACGACGACGGGGAAGCTCTGCCGGATGCCTACGGCGAGGGAAGGGGCGAGCCACTCGGGCACGCCCGGCGGCGCCGTACGCACCTCGAGCGCTGCACCGACGACCGGCGCGAGGTCCCGCACGACGGCGGACGTGAGCTCGCCTCGCGCCTCGAGCGCGATCGCCAGTACCGGCTCGCGTGCGCGGGGCGGTGCCCCGGGCTTCTCCTTCTTCTTGGGCGTCCCCGCGTGTTCGGGACGAGGCGGCAGAGCCCGCGGCTCTGGAGCCTCGCTCGCCGCATCCGGCGCCTCCGGCTCGGGAGCCACCTCGGAGAGGTTGGCCTCGGGATCGATCGCGAGCGCCATCGCGACGGCGAGCCCGCGCGCGACGCGTTCGCAATCCGGCGCCACGATCTCGCGCTGGGTCGCCTTTCCGTCCGGCGTCTCGATGACGAGGACGCCGCGGTGCTCCGCCCCGTGTTTCCGGAGAGCGACGCGAAAGCTCCGGACGCTCTCGCTCGAGTCGACGACGCGCCACTTCGTCGTGTACCTCCGTACGTTGCCGAAGAAGCGCTCCTCGGAAGGGCAGGCCTCGTCCGCGACGTACGCGACGAAGACGTGCTCCAGCTCGGGCTCTCCGGCGAGGACGCGGAGGGGCCTCGACCCGACACAGACCGCGAAAACGAGGGCAGCCGCCGTGGCGCACACTCTGCGAAATCGCGGCATTTCTCGCCCGAGCTAACGGCCTCCTCCGGAGCAGGTCAAGCGCGAACGGGCGCGTCGTAGCCGGGCACCTCGCGGGGCGTTAGAGTGGAGGGCGTGCGCGTCGCGGCTCCTGTCCTCGTCGCCGCTCTGATCGCGGCGCTCGCGCCGTTCTCGGCGCACGCCACGCCACGTCTCGACGTCCGCGCGGAGGGCGCGGGGGGCTCCGCGATCGTGCGGCGCGAGCAGACGTTCCACGGGCTGCCCGTCCTCGGGCGCGGCGTCGTCACGGGGAGCGGGCTTCGCGTGGTCGACGTGGAGGCGCGGCTTCCGGCGTCGGCGCGGCCGGTCCTGTCTCGCGCGGCGGCGGTCGAGGCGGCGCGGCCGTTCACGCGCGCGCCCCTCTCGGAGGAGGACGCGAGGCTCGTGGTCCACGCCGGCCCGCGCGGCGCCGCGCTCGCGTACCTCGTCACGCCCGCCGTGAGCCGCGCGCTGCCGACGGCGCCGCTGATCGCGATCGACGCGACGACCGGGCGCGTCCTCGAGGCGCGCGACCGTCTCCGCCGCGCCAACGCCTTCGTCTACCGCGAGAACCCGGTCAAGACGCCCGAGCCCGAGCTCTTGCCGCTGCCCTCGGACATCACGGGCCCGGGCCTGTCGAGCCCGACGCTCGTCGCGCGGAGCTGCGTCGATCGCGGCGGCACGCGCGCGGTGGCGATCGGCGGCGTCACCCGCGCGATCCGCGTCTGCGCGCTCGAGCAGGTGGCGGCGCCGAACGTGGATGGCGACTTCGCCTTCTCGCCGCGCGCCGAGCCCGATCCCGCGCGAGAGCAGGCCGATCCCTTCGCCGAGACGTCGCTCTTCTGGCACGCCGCGCGGGTCCAGGGATTCTTCCGGGAGCTGGCGGCGGGCCTCTCGCCGTCGTTCGGCGAGCCGCCGCTCGATCTCGTCGCCGGCCTCGCGCTGCCGCCCGGGATCGACGACGGCGACCTCGATGCCGCGTCGAGCCCCGACGCGGAGCTCGCGCCGTTCGCCGGCGCCTTCTACCTCCCGGGCGTCGGGGAAGGGGAGACGTTCCGCGCGCTCTACGGCGCGACGCGCGGCGCGGTCTGGTTCGGGCGAGGGACCAACGTCGACTTCGCCTACGACGGCGACGTCGTCGCGCACGAGGTCACCCACGCGCTCGTGCACGCGACGCTCGCCGTGGGCGGCTACCGCTGGACGGCGGAGGGCGTGACCGCCGAGCCCGAGGCCGTCGACGAGGCGCTCGCGGACTACTTCGCCGCGGCGCTCACCGGCGATCCGCGCATCGGCGAGCACGTCGCGACGGAGTCGCCGCAGGTGGCCGCCGCGTCGCGCTCGCTCGAGCAGGTCGCGACGTGCGCCGGCGACATGGTGGGCGCGCCGCACGACGACTCGCTGATCCTGTCCGGTGCGCTGTGGGCGACGCGGAGCGCGCTGCCGGAGGCGCGGCGGTTCGCCTTCGACGCGGCGGTCCTGCGCGCGCTCCACCTGTCGCCCGGCCGGCGCGATCTCGGATTCGAGGAGCTCGCCGCGCTGATCCGCCAGAGCCTCGCCGCCGACGTCGAGCTCGCGGCCGCGGCGCCTTTGCTCGACGTCGAGCTCACGCGGCGCGGAGTCCTCCCGCGGTGCGTACCCATTCGCGCGCTCGTCCGGGACGTCCCGCTCCAGGCGTCGCGTCACCCCTTCGTCGCGCCCGGGACCGACGCGGTGAGCAACGACGCGATCGCGCCCGGCGTCGTGCAGCTCCGCCTCGAGGTGCCCGCCGGCGCGGCGGTGCTCACGTTGTCCTTCCGCGCGTCGGGCGTCGCGTCGTCGCCGCTGTTCGGTCGCGCCGGCGCCCCGTTCCGCCCGGTCGTGCTCGCGTCGTGGGACCGGCCGATCGCGTGGACGCGTGACGCCGCCGGGATCGCCCGCCCGGACGCGCCGGCTCGCGTCGTGCCCGAGGGCGGCGCGCGGCTCGCCGCCGAGATCGAGGTCCCCGCCGGGGCGAAGATCGCGTACCTCCAGATCGCCAACGAGGGAGAGGCCGACGGCGTCTACGACGGGTTGCTCGCCGAGGTCGCGCTCGCCGGTGCTGCCGACGCGGGCCCCGGCGCCGTCGCCGACGCCGGGGCGGACGAAGGAGCGATCCCCGCCGCGGACGGCTCGGGGTGTGGCTGCCGCGTCGTCGGCGACGAGGCGCGCGTGGCGCCGATGCTCGCCGCCGCGTGCGCGGCCGCGCTCGCCGCGCTCCGCCGCCGTCGCGGCCGCTGACGGAGGAAAAAACGCCGAGCCGGCGTCCGCGGGATCCGCGGCGCCGGCTCGGGGGTCACGCCTCGCGGCGTGGTCGTCACTGCTTCAGCGCGGGAAGCAGTAGTTCTGGTCGGCGTCCTCGTAGCAGTGGTCGCGGACGTACGCCGAGAACGTGCCCGGCGTGCCGTAGGTCGAGCCCACCTTGAAGGTCTCGGACGCCGGGTTCTTGTTCTTCGCGCAGTACTGGCTCGTCCCGTACCCGGACACCCACGCCGTGTGCGTGATCCGGTCGGGCTCGACCGAGCAGGCGTAGTTCGAGGCCGAGCCGCCGAAGAGGTGCGCGCAGGCTTCGAGGCACGAGTACGCCGGGGGGTTGCTGCCCCAGTAGGGCGCGTCCTTCAGCGAGTAGGCCCGTGCGCCGCAGATGACCTTGACGTTGGTGACGTCCGTAGCGACCGTGCCCGAGCCCTCCCGCACGACGCACACCTTGTTCGCGGGCGACTGCGTGACCGTCACCGCGTACGTGCTGTCGCGCTCGATCGGGGCGGTGAAGGTGAAGGGGTCGTTCGCGGCGAGCGTGAGCGACTGCTCACTCGCGTTCAGCGCGATGGTGACCTCCTCGCCGTCGGCGAGGCCCTGGACGACGCCGCCGATGAGGAACTTGGGCATCGGCGCGCAGGCGTTCGCCTCGCAGATGCCGCTCCGGCAGTGGGCGCCTTCGGTGCACTCGACGCAGGAGCCGCCGCTGCAGTGCGTGCTCGCGCAGTCGGCGCCGACGTGGCAGCTCTGCGCGAGCGCGCAGCGCGCCGAGCAGGTCCCGCCGCAGTCGACGTCGCCTTCGGCGCCGTTCTTCACGCCGTCGTCGCACGCCGGAGCCGCGCAAGCGTGCGCCCTGCAGATGCCGCTCGCGCACTGGTCGGCGCGCTCGCACTCGACGCAGCGGTTGGCGAAGCAGCTTCCGCTCGCGCAGTCCGCGCCCGACTTGCACATCTGGGCGATGTCGCACGTCGCGCCGCAGGAGCCGCCGCAGTCCACGTCCGTCTCGTTGCCGGTCCAGATGCCGTCGTCGCAGCCCACGGCCGTGGGCCTCTGGCAGGTGCCGTCGGTGCAGAGCAGCGCGTGGGGCCCGCGGCTGCAGTCCGTGTGGGTGTTGCACGCCTGGCCCACGCCGCAGCGCGCACAGTTGTTGAGACCGCCGCAGTCGAGGTCCGTCTCACCGGACGAGACCTTGCGGTCGAGGCAGGCGGACGCCACGCAGTGCGTGCCGTTGGAGTAGCCCGAGGCGCAGTCCGACTCGATCGCGCACTGCGCGCCGGTCTTGCACTTGGTCGCGCAAGAGCCGCCGCAGTCGACGCCGCTCTCGTCGCCGTTCCTCACGCCGTCCGAGCAGCGATCCGCCACGCAGACGCCGCGGCCGGCCACCTTGTTGCAGAAGCCGCTCCCGCAGTCCGCGGCCGAGTTGCAGCTCTTGCCGACGGCGCACTTGGCGGAGCAGGAGCCTCCGCAGTCGACGTCGGACTCGTTGCTCGAGATGACGCCGTCGAAGCAGGGCGCCACCTTGCAGACGCCTCCGCTGCAGGCCGCGGGGGCGGCGCAGTCGGAGTTCACCTTGCACTTCTTGTCGCGGGTGCACGTCTGGCAGCCGCCGCCGCCGCAGTCCGTGTCGGTCTCGCGCTCGTCGCGCTTGCCGTTCTGGCAGGTCGGCGTGCAGTAGCCGAGCCCGCGCGCGATCTCCCACGTCTTCTC
Organism: Labilithrix sp.; assembly: GCA_019637225.1. Lineage (GTDB taxonomy): Bacteria > Myxococcota_A > Polyangia > Polyangiales > Polyangiaceae > Labilithrix. The sequence continues at coordinate 5,020 of JAHBWC010000099.1, read as the reverse complement.
GTAGAGCGGGAACTCGGTGTTCCACGGCTCGATCGGGCCGATGTCGAAGCCGGCGCTCTGACCGGCCGTGCCGGCGTAGCTCGAGCCGGGCGCTTGCAGGCGCGCGCCGAGCTGGATGCCGACGTTGCCGTAGAGACCGACGGCGACCTCGCCCTTGGGGCGCGTCGTCGTCTCGGCGCACTTCGACTCGTAGCTGGCGCGCGCCACGATCGAGCCGCGCAGACCGACGGTGAGGCCGGCGCTGTCGTAGAGCATCGTGTTGATGCGCGGGATGAGCCCGCACGTCACGGCGATGCTGCCGCTGCCGAGCACCTGGACCTCGCGCCGCGAGCGGCGGTCGAAGGCCGGGCCGCTCAGGGTCGGCTTGCCGCCGGACTCGTAGCGCGCGGAGAACTTGAAGGTCGCCGCCTGCTCGAACTCGACCGAGCCCTTGATCGCCGCCTTCGCCTCGAAGCCGCACTCGACGTCGACCTGGACGGTGGAGACGAGGACGACGGGGACGGGGCCCGCCATGAGGACCTTGGTCGAGGGCTTGGAGACGAAGATCGGCTTACGCCACCCGCCCGCGGGCTTCATGTCCGAGTCGCCGAAGAGCGCCTGGCGTTCCTTCGACAGGACCTCCTGCGCGAACTCGGCGTCCTTGCCGAGGCGCTCCTCCAGCTTGCTGCCCGCCTCGCCGCCGGCCGAGGCGATCCCCGCCTCGAGATCGAAGTTCACGCCGAACTTCGCCTCCGCGCGGGAGTCGATGTTGATCCAGCTGGAGAACGGCGGCCGGTTCTTGTGCAGGATGTTCGGGATCGTCGCGCCGACCTGGAAGCCGGGGTTCACGAACACCTTGGCGTTCATGTCGGCGCTGCCCTTGATGTAGAGCTCGAGCGGCGTCTTTCCGCTCTTGATCGTCTTCTTGTAGTTCATGTTGGAAAACAGCGGGAACGCCGCCTGCCCGCCGATCTCGGGGGAGATCGAGACCGCGCCGTTGAAGCTCGGCGGCGTGATGGCGCTGATCGCGTTCTGCGCCACGCTCGCCACGGCCTTGGCGGCGCCGGTGACGGCCTTCTTGATGGCGCCGAAGAACGGCTGCGGGCCGTCCACCCACACGTACTCCATCGGATCCGGCGCGTCGTCGAGCAGCGGCTCGCCCGGCATGAAGACGTCGGGCGAGAACATGTAGAGGTTCTTGGCCGCCCACTCGAGGTCGAGCTTGTCGAGGTCGACGTCCTTGGCGTCGGCCGGGTCGTACGTCGACTGGAAGTCGCCGCTGACGACGTCCTCCAGGCTGACGGTCTCGGTGGCGACGACGATCCGGTCGCCGTCGTCGCGGACGGACACGACGCGCCGCGCGAAGCCGAGCGGGTTCTGCCCGGCGCCCTCGCCGGGAGCGGACACGACGACCCGGCCCGGCGCCCAGTCACGCACCTCGGGGGTCTCGAGGGCCGAGAAGACGAGCTCGTCGGGGTGCACGACGACGGTGTCCTTCTCCGCCGCGGAGACCGGCTCCACCCACGGCTGCGGCGCCAGGTGGTTGAAGTCCGGCTCGAAGGACGGGTTCCACTTGAGGGTCGAGAGATCGTCCTGCTCGTCGTCGTCGGGCGTCGACGGCGGCGTGACGACGGCGGAGGCTGGCTCGCGGCCGTCCGGGGCGCCGCTCGACGAGTTGCCGCCGTCGGACGAGCACGCCGCGATCAACGCCGCTACGCAGGGAGTGAGCAACCAGAGCGCTTTCGTTCTGCGCTGAAACCGTTCTTGCATCGGTGATCTCATCTTCTTCTTGGCCGGAGGTTCGATCCCCGGATCGTTCGGGCTCGGCTGTCGGGGCGCATCGTCGATGCGGTCCCCGAGAAGCGCCCTCACGAGGCGAGGACGTGGACGGTGGCGTGTCTCGGGTCCTAACGGCCACGTGCGCGCCAGCTGTAGGGCTCGATCGCCGAGCGGCCTTCGCAATCGGGCGGTGATGTGAGTCCAAGGGGAAGCGGGTAGGCGCTGGTGAGCCGTGAAGGACGGATCCCGGAGCGCCGAGGCGGGCCCGGCCTCCCGGGCCTGCCATGGACCGCCGGGGAGCTCGAGCGCCGAGGCGGGCCCGGCCTCCCGGGCCTGCCGAGGACCGCCGGGGAGCTCGCCGTCGTGTACGAGCTCCGCACCGGCCGACGATCACGCGGGCGAGTCGTCTCCGTCCGCGATCGCTCCGAGCTCGCGGAGATCGAGCCGCGCCAGCCAGCGGCCGTGAGCCTCGGCGAGGCCCGCGCCGCGGGCGCGGGAGCGCAGGCGAGCGAGCGCGCGCCGCTCGAGATCGAGGAACGAGCCGCGGCCCTCGGCGGCGGCCTCCGCGACGGTCGCCTCGTGCGCGGCCTGCCACGCGGCGTGCTCGGCGTCGGGGCAGCCGAGGCCGGGGAGGCCGACGACGATCGAGCGGGCGTGCGTCCGCCCGCGCAGGCCGAGCGGCCGCGCCACCCACACCTCGAAGCGCGGCAAGGACGGCGCCGCGGGCGCGATCGCCGCGATCGCCTCGGCGACCTCGTCGAGCGCGGGGGCGGGGAGCGCGCCGAGCGTCGCGAACGCCGGGAGCTCTAGCTCCGCGGCGGTCCGGAGCACCTCGGCGACGGCCCCGGCGCTCGCGGCGAGGGCGAGCGCGTCGGCGCTCACGACGTCGCTGGCCGTCAGCGCGGCGAGCTCGCGCTCGCCCGCTCGCGCGCTGTCGTCGGCGGACGCGAAGAGCCACGCCAGCGCCTGGGCCCGCGCGAGGACGTCGTGGGTCGTCGCCGCGCGGGCGAGCGTGAGGACGTCTTCGCCGAGCGGCCGGACGGACAGCGGACCGAGCGCGGCGCGCGCGCGCGCGACCCACGCCCGCGAGTAGCACGACGCGGCGAGCCCCGGCGCCTCGACGTGGGCGAGGACGTGGAAGACGCACTCCGTCCACAGCGGCGCCTGCCGGACGGAGCGGATCAGAGCGGCACCTTCCGGGCGCGATCGTCGCCCCTCGCGGGCGCCGCGAGGACGGTCGCCGCACGGGCGAAGCGGCGCACGCTCGGTGGACGGTGCATTCCCGAGTCATAGCAGCACGAACGAGTCGTCGCGCTGTCGCGTCCCGCCACGACGTGGCCGGCGATGGTGATCGCTGCCTCGACCCGGGCGGGGGCAGCGGGTTCACACGTCGAGTGTTCTCGCAGGGCTGCGCGCGGTGGGCGGCTGGGCACGCCGCTGGCGTCGGCGCCGCGACTTTTCCCGTGGAGGCTCGCATGTCGATCGCGTCCGTGAAACCGAAACCCCTCGCGCTCTCGAGCGCCGTGCTGCTCGCTCTCGCGCTCTCTTCCTGCGAGAAGCGCGAGCCACCGAGCAGCGAGCGCGCTCCGACGGAGAACATTCCGCCGGCGCCCGCGCCGGTCCCGCCGCCGCCGGCCGCGCCGGCCCCGGAGCTCCGCTCCGGCAAGATGACGTCGCCCGAGGAGACGGCCAACGTCGAGTCGAAGGACGCGCTCAAGGTGGCCGACAGCGACATGAAGAAGGAGCTCGCCGAGCTCGACGCGCTCGGCGCCAAGCCGATCGCGACGCTCGGCGTCGAGGAGGCGCGCAAGCAGCCGACGCTCTTCGACGCGCAGACGGCGCTGCTGAAGAAGGAGGGCAAGACGCCGACGCCGCTCGCGATGGCGAAGGTGGCGGACCGCAAGGTCCCGGGGCCCGCGGGGCAGATCCCGCTCCGGATCTACGTCCCCAAGCTCGAGGGCAAGGAGAAGGGGACGCCCGGCGTGATCGTCTACTACCACGGCGGCGGCTTCGTCCTCGGCGATCTGAACAGCTACGACGCGAGCGCCCGCGCGATCGCCAAGGGGGCGCAGGCCATCGTCGTCGCTCCGGACTACCGGCGCGCGCCCGAGCACAAGTTCCCAGCGGCGCACGACGACGCGTTCGCGGCCTACGAGTGGGTCGTCAAGAACGCGGCGGCGATCGGCGGCGATCCGAAGCGCATCGCCGTCGCGGGCGAGAGCTCGGGGGGGAACCTCGCCGCCAACGTGGCGCTCATGGCGCGCGACCGGAAGGACAAGGGGATGCAGCAGCCGCTGCACCAGCTGCTCATCCACCCGATCGCGCAGACGAGCCTCGAGACCCGCTCGTACAAGGAGTGGGCGAACGGCAAGCCGCTCGACAAGGCGACGATGGGCTGGTTCTTCGACAAGCTGGTGCGCGGCCCGGAGGACAAGCGCGATCCGCGCCTGCAGCTCGTCGACGCGCCGATGAAGGGCGTCGCGCCGGCGACGATCGTCCTCGCGGAGATCGATCCGCTGTGGTCCGACGGCGAGATGCTCTACCACGCGATCAACGAGGCCGGCGTGAAGGCCGAGAAGAAGACGTACGACGGCGTCACCCACGGCTTCTTCGGGCTCGGCGCCTCGGTCGGCGACGCGAAGAGCGCCGAGGACTGGGCGACCGGCCGGCTCAAGGACGCGCTGAAGCCCTGAGCCTCCCGCTGCTCGTGATCCGCGCGCGACGTCAGCATGACGTCGCGCGCGGCGTCACGCGGCGGCTCACGGGAGCTTGATCCGCACCGACGCGATGTTGTTGTCGTACCGCAGCTCGGTCATCGTGCGGTCGGGGTTCACCTCGACCTCGAGGCGGTACGTCCCGCTCGGGACGTCCGTCACGTCGAGGAACTGGCACGGCAGCGACGGATCGTAGATGTCCGACCACCCCACCTGGATCCCTTGCAGGCTGCAGTCGTAGCGCGCGCTGAACGGAGCCGTGCGATCCACGCGCGCCGAGTCGCGCGCGCAGAACGCCTGCTTCCTCCCCACGAGCACGACCTTCCCGTCCTCCTCGGCGACGAGCCGGTAATTGGCGAACCCGGTGAAGTGGTAATGCTTGTGGCACGCCGCGAACTCGAACGGGCCGCCGGCGTCCGGGTTGCCGAGCACCAGATCGGCCGCGCCGCTGTTCGGCACCTTCACGTCGAAGCGGAGCACGCGCCGCTTGCCGGGGCCGTCGAGGCAGCCCTCTTCGATCTCGCACTTCGTCGCGTCGATCGTCTCGA
>JAHBWC010000098.1 GCA_019637225.1 Labilithrix sp. | reverse complement strand
CTCGAGCTCATGATCTGGGACACGGGCGACGCCGTGCTCGACTCGAGCGTCCTCATCGACAACTTCTCGTGGGCCGAGGGCGCAGTCTCGACGTCGACCGACCGCCCGCCGAAATGACCGGCTAGAATCGGAGCGATGGTCTCCCCGAACACGTACCGCGCGATCCGCGTGGGCGCAGCGGTCCTGCTCGTCGTGGCCGCAGCGCGCCACGCGACGCTCGCGGTGGCGGAGGAGGGGAGCGTCACGCGTCACTGGATCTTCGTGCCGATCAACGTCGGGCTGGCGGCGCTGCTCGTGCTCCGCCCGCGCTGGGCGTTCTGGCCCGCGATCGCGCTGTCGATCCAGCAGATGTGGAGCCACGGCCTCGAGCTGTCGCGCTCGTTCCTCGGCACCGCGCCGCTCGACTGGGTCTCGCTCGCGGTGTGCCTCTTCTTCCCGACGCTCGTGACCATCCTCTTCATCGAGCGTCAAGAGGACGGGGAGGCGAGCGCCGAGGCGTGAGCTCGCCGTTTCGGTCTCCGGCCCTCCTCAGCGCCTGAAGCAGATCGTCGAGGGCATCTCGCGGATGACCGTGAGCGTGCGCACCGCCGCTTCGATGGCGCTCGCCACCGGCTCGAAGCGCCACGACAGCGACGCCGTTCGCTTCGCGGGATCGATCTCGAGCGTCGGTACGTCGAAGCGCGCGAGCGTCATGAGGAACGAGCGCACCTTCGGCACGAGGAACCGAGAGGCGTCGCTCTTCGCCCCCTGGATGAAGAAGAGGCCGTCGAACGACGCGTCGCCGACCTCGACCTCCTTGCGCCAGCCCATCGCCTTGCCCACCGCCGCGAAGAGCGACTCGTGCTTCACGAGGAGGGGTGGAGCGGCGCGCGCGACGCTCGTCACCATCTGCATGGAGACCTCGCCGATCCTCCCGCGATCGGTCGGGAGCGCTGACGCGCGGAGGACGAACGGCGCGTCGCGGTGGCGGAAGCGCGCGATGCACGACCACCAACCGTCCTCGACGAGCTCGACGCCGGGGCTCGCCGTCTCGCGCACGATCGCGCCGAACGTGCGAAGGAACTCGCGGCCGTCCACCGAGGAGAGCCGCGGCCCGCTCCCCGGCACCGGTGGAGGATCGCCGACGTCGCCCGGCACGGCGAGCCACTCCTCCTCGAGCGCGGGAGCGCGCGCGATCCACGCGTCGAGCTCCTCGGCGTAGGCGGAGAGGAGCACCTCGGCGCGCGCGAGCTTGTCGAGCGACTCCGCGCCCACCAGCTCCAACGCGGCGCGTAGCTCGCCGAGCCGCTCGCGCAGGTACGGCTCGAGGTTCGACCAGAACGCGTCGGTGAGCTCCGTCTCGCGCTCGCGGATGCGCCTGTCGAGGTCGACGAGGCGGGCGCGGATGCCGACGAGCGCATCGCGGTATAGGTCCGCCGGCATCCTCTAGTGTGGCCACCGCCGGTGCCTTCGCGCAAGGAGAGCCTGGCGCGGACGAACGCCTGCGGCGCGGTGTGGCTGACGCCTCGTGCGCCGTTCACGCGCGGTGGCCGTCCACCGCGCTACTCGGTCGGGAGGCCCTTGTCCTTCCAGCCGCGCCAGCCGCCCGCCATCGACTTCACGTTCCGGTAACCCATCCGCTGCAGGCTCTCCGCCGACAGCGCCGACCGGTATCCCCCGCCACAGTAGAGGACGATGTCCGCATCGAGATCGGGGATCGCCTTCTCGACGTCGCGCTCGAGGACGCCGCGGCCCATGTGGCGTGCGGTCTTGATGCGGCCCTTGGCGAGCTCGCTCTCCTCGCGCACGTCGACGAGGACGAAGCTCGAGCCCTTCGCGATCCGCTCGGCGACCTCCTCTGCGGAGATCTCGGTGATGTTGGCGCGCGCCTCGGCGCACAGCTTGTCGAACCTCGGGGAGTGCTCCATGGCGCTTTCGTACCGCATTTCACGCGCGCTCACGAGGCAGAGCCCGAGCGCGCGCGGACGTTTGCGCCGCAGCGTGGGCCGGAGTACGCATGCGCGATGGCTCTTCCTCCGCGTTCGTTCCTCGAACGGATCAAAGGCGGCGTCCCGGCGGACTTCCTCTCCGAGGACCCGTCCGACCTCGTCGAGTACGGGCGCGACTGGACGCGCGTCGTCGCCCCGGCTCCGTCTGCGATCGCCTTCCCGCGCTCGACCGAGGAAGTCTCGCGCCTCCTCGCCATGTGCAACGAGGCCGGCGTCGCCGTCGTGCCCTCGGGTGGACGCACCGGTCTCGCCGGCGGGGCGCTCGCCGCGAACGGCGAGATCGTGCTCTCGCTCGCGAAGATGCGGCGCATGGACGAGGTCGACCGGCTCGGCGCGACCGTGCGGGTTCAAGCCGGAGCCATCACCGAGGCGGTCCACGCCCACGCCGCGCCGCACGGCCTGACGTGGCCGGTCGACTTCGCGTCGAAGGGCTCGAGCACCGTCGGCGGCAACATCGCCACCAACGCGGGCGGCGTGAAGGTCATCCGCTACGGCCTCACGCGCCAGTGGGTGCTCGGGCTCGAGGTCGTCCTCGCGAGCGGCGAGGTCCTCGCCGCGCCCGCCGCGCTCGAGAAGAACAACACCGGCCTCGACCTCCGCCAGCTCTTCATCGGCAGCGAGGGCACGCTCGGCGTCATCACCGAGGCGACGCTGAAGCTGACGCGCCTGCCGGGCGTCACGACGGTCATGCTCTTCGGCGTGCGCGACGTCGCGGCCGTCCTCCGCCTCTTCCGCGACGCGCGGTCGGGGCCGTTCACGATCGCGGCGTACGAGTTCTTCTCGCAGCGGTGCCTCGACCGCGTCATGGCGCACCGGAAGCTGCGGCCGCCGCTGTCCGCGCCGTCCAACTACTACGTCTTGCTCGAGGTCGAGGGCGACGGCTCCGCCGAGGCGGACGCCGCGCGCCTCGCGGAGAAGCTCGAGCCGTGGATCGAGCGCGTGTTCGCCGACGGGCTCGCCGACGACGGCACGCTGGCGCAGCACTCGGGCGAGGCGCGCGATCTCTGGGCGCTCCGCGAGGGGATCAGCGAGAGCCTCTCGGCGACGGGCCTCCCTCACAAGAACGACGTCTCGCTGCCGATCGCCGCGCTCGACGCGTTCTCGGCCGACCTCGAGCAGCTCTTCGCGCAGCGCTACCCCGGCTGGGAGATCTGCCTCTTCGGCCACGTCGGCGACGGCAACCTCCACATCAACGTCATGAAGCCCGAAGCGATGGACCGCGCCGAGTTCTTCGCCAGGACGAAGGACGCCGATCGCGACCTGTTCGCCGTCGTGCAGCGCCACGGCGGCAGCATCTCGGCGGAGCACGGCATCGGCGTGCTGAAGAAGCCGTTCCTCTCGTTCTCGCGCAGCGAGGCGGAGATGAACGTGATGCGCGCGGTGAAGCGCGCGCTCGATCCGAACGGCATCCTGAACCCGGGGAAGATCCTCGACGCATGAAGCGCGCGCGCCGCGCCGCCGTGCTCGCGTTCGTCGCGCTCGCGGGCGCGGCCGCCGCGTGTACCGACGAGCCGGACGACGTGCCCGTGCGGCGGGCGCCTCCCTCGCGGCACGGCGCGCTGGTCGACGCGCTCGCGGACGACGCGCGCGCCTTCGCGTTCGCCGACGGCGATTGGCAGGAGGACCTCGGCGACGCGCCGTTCTACGGGCTCGCCTGGCTCTCGCGCCGCGCCGCGGCGGGGGAGCTCGACGCCGACGGCATCGCCCGGCGCGACGCCGCGCTCGCTCACGCGAAGACGTTGCTCGAAGGCAACCTGCTCGAGGGCGACGTGCAGGACAGGGTCATGGCGGCGCTCGGGGTGATCGAATACGTCGGCGCGTCCGGCGATCGATCGGTCGTCCCGCTGGTCGACGACTTCGTCGATCGGCTCGACTCGCTCACGCGCACGCTCGGCGACTACATCGAGGCGGGGGCCGATCGGAGCTGGGCGCTCCGCACCTACGGCCCGACGGCGGTGACCGCGCTGGTCGCGCTCGTCGAGGCGCAGTACGCGCTCCTGATCGGCGGCGCTCGCGCACAGGAGCGCATCGAGCGCGTCGTCGCGCTCGACGCGAAGATCCGCGAGCGCGCCCTCGGCGACCTCGCCGACGTCGCGACGGGTCGGCAAGCGCGCGGCTACGCGTTCGCGCCGGGGCAGGCGGGGCTCTACGACTACCCGAACCTCGCGATGCTCCTCGTCAAGGCCCGCCTCTTCCGCCTGACGAAGCGTGAGGAGTTCCGCCTCGAGGCCCGCGCGGTGTACGTCGCGCTCCAGCCGCTCAAGCTGTCCGACGCCCCGGCGCGGTACTCCTCGCCGTACGCCAAGGCGTCGCTCGGCGTCGACACGCGCGACGTCTCGACGCTCTCGAGTCAGAACTACCTCACCCTCGGCCTCTTGCTCCTCTTCGAGATCACGGGCGACCAGCGCTTCGTCGACGAGGCCGATCGGATGCTCGACGGCATCGCCGCGATGCGCGGGCCGTGGTGTACGAGCAACGTCCACGCCGCCGCGTGTACGCCCACCTGCTCCGCGGGAGAGGCATGCGTCGCGGGCGCGTGCGCGGCCGATCGGTGCACGACGGGCCTCCTGCACCACGTCATCGACGGCCGCCTCGCGCTCCCCGACGACGGGACGCTCTTCTGCTCCGGCTGCAACCTGCAGACGCTGTACGTCGCGGGCTACCGCCGGGCGCTCGCCGGCGAGCCGTACTGAGCGGATCGCGGCGGCCGCGCGGCTCGAGTCGCGCTACGCTTGCCAGATCGGCGCCGAGGGGCGCGACGCCTCGCGCGGCCCGGCCGCGTCGCGGCGGGAAGACGAAGCAGGAGAATCGACTCATGCGATGGCGGAGCTTGCTTGGCACGATGGTCACCTCGTTCGCGATCCTCGCGGCGTGTGGCGGCGCGACCGCGCCGGCGATCGGTGAGGGCAACGGCAACGGCGCGAGCAGCGGAGACGGCAGCGGCGGAGGAGGAGGCAGCGGCTCGGCGCCGGGCGACGGCACGACGGCCGACGCGGGCTCCAGGCCGATCGACGCCGGTCCGCCGGGTCCGCCGCCGGGCGGCGACTCCGATCCGGGCCTCATCGCTTGCGGCGGTGCGAGCTGCAAGGCGGGCACCGAGCTAAGCACGCCCGGCGCCGAGTACTGCTGCGTCGAGGTGACGAGCGGTGGTCTCTCGTCTTCGTGCAAGCTCGCGACGGTGAGCTCGTGCGGCGGCCACCGCCTCTCGTGCGACGAGGCGGCCGACTGCGGCAACGCCAGGGTGTGCTGCGCCGAGCGCCAGCGGGGGCAGGGGAGCGGCGAGCGCATCGTGACCGGCTGCCGTCCGACGTGCATCACGGGTGCGCCGCGCGTCCAGGTCTGCAAGACCGACGACGAATGCGAGAACGGCGCGCCGTGCAAGGCCTACGACTGCGGCGGCCGCTTCCCCACGCTCCGCTTCTGCGAAGCGCCGGCGGAGAACTGCAACTAAAGCGGCGGTCACTTGCGCCCAAGTCCCCTGCTCCCGTCTTCGGCTTCTTACGAGAGCAGTGGACCTCGGGCTCAACGAAGCTCGCAGGATGCGCCACGCTTTCTGACCGTCCAGGACCGGCGCGACGGGGTTGCGCCTTTCGCCCTCGATTCGCTCGTGCGGGCGGGCATGAGGTCGGGGGCCCTGACGAGGTCGCCTGGCGCGGCCGCCCGGCGGGTGTAAGGTCGAGTGATGGCCCTCGCCGTTGACGCTCGCTTGCTCGTCTCGTGCGTCGGTGGCGCGGTGGCCGCGTGGGTGGCACTGTCGTGCGTCGGAGACGACCCCTCGCCCGGATCCACGGCGAGCGTCGACGGTGGCGTCATCGACGCGTCGCCGGCGACGGACGCGGAAGGGCCGAGCGAGAGCGATGGAGGCGCTACCGCGGTGTGCCCCGACGCCGCGATCCTCTGCGACGACTTCGAGTCGGGCGACTTCCGACGCTGGGAGGGCCCGCCGATCGCGGAGGCGCCGTCGCGCCTCGACGTCGACAGCCTCGGCCCCCCGCGAAGAGGGAGCTTCGGTCTCCACTTCGCGACCGAGCGGAACGAGGTCGACGGCGCCATCGTGCGGACCTCCGCGCGTCTCCGCTCCAAGGCGTTCGACGAGGTGACCGCCGGGACGCTCGCGGTCCGCTTCTACATGCTCGCGCCCACGGTCCCCTCGCAGGCCACGACGCTCTTCTGGTTCTCGAAAGGGCCCCAGGACGGGGCGGTGTCGGTCCTCTACGTCGAGCAGGGCAAGTGGGCGGCGCAGTCTGTCGGCGGCACGATCGACGGCGCCACGTTCGCGCCGAGCGCCGTCGCGATCGCGTCGAACCGTTGGACGTGCGTCGAGTGGGTGGTCGACGTCGGGGTCGCGGGCCGTCAACAGATCTTCCTCGACGGGAGCCCGGCGCCGGTCCTCGTTTCCGAAATGGACACGGTGGGCAGCACGGCGCGAGGCTACGCGCATGGGTCGTTCCTGATGAACAACCAGGGCCCTGCGAGCCAGCATCTCTTCTTCGACGACGTTGTCCTGGCGACGTTCGCAGGCCGCGCGGAGGGCCCGCGCATCGGCTGCGGTCCGTGACCTTACCGGCGCGCGCGAAGGCCTGACGTTCGCGAGGAGATGGGGCCGAGGGAATCGCGCGCGGGACGGCGCGCATCGATCCGGACGCCGACGCGGTGGTGATTGAAGGTCCGCCGGCGCGACCCGGAGGACGGTCAGTACAGGATGCGCGTCCGGATCGACGTCGGCAGCGCCTTGATGGCCGCGCGGATCTCGTTCGCGACCTCCTTGTCGAGGTCCATGACGAGGTAGCCGACCTCGGGATCGGTCGCGAGGACCTGGCCGAGGACGTTCGCGTTCAGATCGGAGACGATCTTGTTGATGTCGCGGAGAACGCCGGGGACGTTGCGGTGCACGTTGAGCACGCGGTGCGCGCCGGGGAGCTTCGGCTGGTCGACGAGCGGGAAGTTCACCGCCCCGGCCGTCGCGCCGGTGTTCGTGTAGCGGGTCAGCGTGTTGGCGACCTCGCGGCCGATCGACTCCTGCGCCTCCGCGGTCGAGCCGCCGATGTGCGGCGTGAGGACGACGTTCGGCAGGCCGCAGACGACGCTCTTGAAGACGTCCTCGTTGCCCTCCGGCTCCTCCGGGTAGACGTCGAGCGCCGCGCCCCCGAGCTTGCCGGACTTGACCGCCGCCGCGAGCGCGTCGAGGTCGACGACGGTGCCGCGGCTCAAGTTGAGGAGGCAGGCCTCGTCCTTCATCATGGCGAGCTCTTTCTCGCCGATCATTCCGCGCGTCTGAGGCGTCTCGGGGACGTGGACCGTGACGAAGTCGCTCTGCGCGAGCAAGGTCTCGAGCGACTCGACCGCCTTGTTGTTCCCCATCGGGAGCGTCGCGCGGATGTCGAACGAGATGACGCGCATGCCCATCGCCTCGGCCAGGACGCCGACCTGCGAGCCGATGTGGCCGTAGCCGACGATTCCGAGCGTGCGCCCGCGGATCTCGTGAGCGCCCTTGGCGACCTTGCGCCAGCGGCCCTCGTGGACCTCGCGCGAGCGATCGCCGAGGTGGCGCGACAGCATGATCACTTCGGCGATGACGAGCTCGGCGACGCTGCGCGTGTTGCTGAACGGCGCGTTGAAGACGGGCACGCCGAAGCGCTTCGCGGCCTCGAGGTCGATCTGGTTCGTGCCGATGCAGAACGCGCCGACGGAGAGCAAGCGCTTGCCGGCCTCGAGAGCGCGGGCGGTCACGCGCGTCTTGCTGCGGATGCCGAGCAGGTGAACGCCGTCGGCGAGCCGCTCGATGAGCTCCTCCTCCTTCAAGGCGCGCGGGACGGCCTCGACCTGGAAGCCCTCGACCGCGAAGATCTCGTGGGCGGACGCGTGCACGTTCTCGAGCAGGAGCACCTTGATGTCCTGCTTGGGGAACGACGTCGGGACCGGCGTGCTCGTAGGCGCCATGGGGCCACGGACCATAGCGAAACGGCGGCCCGCCGTCAGCTCTGCTTGGGGGCCGCGCCTCAGCTTCGTCCGCGAGGGCGCCCGCCGGCGAGGTCGCCCTCGATCCGAGCCTTGAGCTCCGCCCAGCCGCGTTCGTCGGCGCGCTCGATGTCGACTGCGTCTTGTGCGAGCACCCGGCGACGCTCGCGGAGCGCTTCCACCTCGGCGTCGAGCGTCGAGCGCGGATCGGAGCGAGACTCCGTCGCGCGACCGTGCACCCGGAGCTCGTCGAGCTGGCGATCGATCTCGGCGATGGAGGCGCGGACCCGAGCGCGGAGCTCGAGCTGCTCGCGGCGGACGACGGCGACGTAGTCGTGCTTCTCGTCGATCACGAGCGACTCGATCTCGGCCGGCTCCTTCGCCGCGCGGAGCTCGGCCTCGGCCGCCTCGCTGCGCTCGGTGTCCGGCGATCTCCTGCAGGCCGTGAAGGAGACCGCCGCGAGCACGAACGCGAGCAGCGTGTTGTTCGAGCACATGGCCTCACCTCCACACGACGGCGCCCCGCCTGTGGAGATGCGCGCGGCGTGCCAAGCGGTCGGTGGGGTTCGATCGCGCCGCTCAGCTGCTCCGTCGCGCGACGCGGATCCCCGTCCGGCTCGACGACGGCGCGGCGTCCTGGCCGCGCGCCCGCGCAGCGCGCGCCATGTGCTTGAGAGGATCGTAGTGCGCCGAGGTCGGGACGCGGAAGTCGTCGGAGCCCAGGAGGCGCCGGAAGAGCTCGCGCGCGCGGGGAGACGGATCGAGGAGCCAGCGCGTCAGCGAGCTCCGTGCCGAGGCGGAGAGCCCGTTCGAGCCCACGAGCGCGTCGTTCGGGATCGGGCCGAACGTCGCGAGCACGTCGATCGGCCGGAGGGGTCGGCTGTCGTCGTCCATCCACGCGCCGCGGACGACCTTGTTCGCCGCGTCGACATGGCAGTACGTCGCGCCGACGTCGGCCTCGCCGTCGACGATCGCGTCCACGACGCCGGGGTGCGAGTGGACGAAGAGCTCGCGCGTGAAGTAGCGAAGGACGTCGACCCCCTGCGCGGCGAGGCGCATCCGCGGGACGAGGTAGCCGGCGGCGCTGTCGCGCTGGACCCACACCGCGCGCCGCCCGCGCAGATCGGCCACCGCTCGCGGTCCTCCGCGGCGGACGATGAGCGCGGAGTGGTAACTGGTCGCGCCGTTTCGCGCCGGGATCGCGAGCACGGAGGCGACGCGCCGGGCCTCGAGGTCGATGGCCGGGAGCGGCGGCAACCAGGCGAGCCCCACGGTGCCTTGCTCGAGGGCCGCGGACAGGTCGCGGTAGGCCCCGGCGACGGTCGGGCGGAAGGGCACACCCGTCGCCTGCGACACCAGCTCACATAGCTCGTCGAAGACCGAACGCCCGGCTCGTTCGAGCTCCTGAGCCTGGACGATGCCGAAGCCCCAGACGGTCACGCGGCCCAGCGTAGCAGGGTCGCCCGCGTGCGCCGCCGGCGGTCGAGAGATCGTTTCGACGGCAGACCCGTAAGGGACTGCCACGGCAGGTCGTTTCTCGTGTCGACAAGAGGTGTGGCGATGAAGAGCTGGATTTTTGGAGCGATTACGCTGGCATGTATGACGCTCGGCTCCGCCGCGCTGGCGTGCCCGATCGGGAACGGCGCGATCGACCGACCGGTGCGCCCCGTGCAGAACGTGTCGTTTCAGGCGAGCGAGATGATCGAGCGGGCGAGCCGGCTCGAGTCGGCCGCCGCCTCCCACGACGCCTCGGCCCGCGCGCTCGAGGAGGAGGCCGCGACGTTGTCCAACCGCGCGCGGATCCTTCGCAATCAGGCGAACCTCGTGAACGTCTCGGATCGCTCGAGCATCCTCGCGATCGCCGACGAGCTCTCTCTGCGCGCGGCCAGCGATCGCGCGGGCGCCGCGGAGGACCGTGCGCAGGCCTCCGATCTGCGCTCTCAGGCACGGACCCTCCGCCAGCGCGCCGTCACGCTCGTGCGCAACACGAACGGGGGCGGCGGCGGTTGGCGGGGGAAGACGACCCAGAGCACCCCGCTCCCGTCCGAGCGGGGCGTGACCCTCTGACGCGGCTGTCCGTTTCCAGCGCCTCTCCGACGAGGGGGGGCAAGGGAAGGAATGGTCGGGAGGGGCGTAAGACCCCCCGTCCCGATGGCCTCCGTGCTCTCCGCAGACGCAAGCCCCTTCACGCAGGCGATTCAGCTCACCCACGACGCCCAGGGTGAAGCCGTCGCCGTCGCGGTCGGTGCGCTCCTCGGCGTCGCGATCTTCGTGTTGGCCGTCGCCCTCGCGTCGCGCCAGAGGTCTCGGCTCCGGCTCGCCCTTCCGAGCGCAGCGACCGATGTCGTGTTCGTTCCGCCCTACCGTGTCCTGCCGACACGGACGCGGGCGCCGTCCTCGCCGATGCGTGTCGCCTCGACTCGCACGGCCGAGCCGGCGGCCTATCCGCCGCCGCGCGTCTTCGCGCCGCCGTCGCCGTTCGGCGGTCGGCCCTTCGCGCCCGAGTTCCGACCGTCGACCGAGCTGTCGGCGCGCGCGTTCGCGAAGATGGGCTTCGCGTTCGGCGAACGCCTCGAGGACGGGGCTCGGACGGAGAGCGACACCGGTGCTCCCGCGCAGCAGCCCGCGTCGGCCGTCGAGACGGGCCCGGCGTCGGTCGTCGAGATGCGCGCGGCGTCGCCCGTCGAGACGGGCCCGGCGTCCGCCGTCACCGTCCGTCCGATCCTCTCGGTCGGCGCGGCGCCGGCGCCGCGCTCCGACGAGTCGTCGCCGAGCCCGCTCGCGATCATCCGCCGGTCGAGCTCGAGCATCATGGCGGCCGCCCCGATCGCCGAGCTCGACCTCGACGACGGGCCCACGGAGCTCGGCGAGCCGTTCTTCGACGTCGACGCCGGGCTTCCGGCTCCGGTCGTCGAGCCGCTGCAGCCGTGTCATCGCGGCGCGGCTCCGAAGATCCGGCCGATCGCGCCGACGCCGCCGCGTTGCGCGCACCCTTGACGCACAGAGGAAGAGGCGAAAGGTTGTGAGGCGTCGTGTGTCCCCGCTGCCGCCAGAACGCTCCGCTCGTGTATCGCGGGGTCAGCGCGTACTGCACGGCTTGCGGCGCACCGCGAATGCCGCTCGCCAACGCGTCGGTGAACCTCGCCGGCCAGCCGTCGAAGGTCGGCGGCACCGTCGCGCGCGTCTTCGGCTGGCTCGTCCTCGCCGGCGGCTTCAGCCTCGCCGCGCTCTTCGCCGGGCTCATCCTCGCCTTCGGCGGCGAGTGGGCCGCTGCGGTCGTGGGCGGTCCGATCGCGTTCATCACGTCCGTCGTCGCGTACGCGCTCCTTCGAGGCGGGCGCCAGCTCAAGAAGTCCGGCGACGACACCGAAGCGGCGACGAAGAACCAGGCGATCTTCGCGCTCGCGAACACGCGCAACGGCGTCCTCAAGGCCTGGGACGTCGCAGCGATGCTCCAGGTGACGCCGAAGGAAGGGGACGACATCCTCACGCGGCTCGCCAAGGAGCATCCCGACCACGTGACCGTGGACGTCGACGATGACGGCAACGTCCTCTACCGCTTCCCCGCGATCCACTGGGGCGGCCTCCCGCGCATGGCTCCGAACGCGCCGATGGCGCCGAACGCGCATGTGCGCGTGCAGGCGCCGCCAGCCGCGACGCGCGTCGCGGGGGGCGCGGACGCCGCCGTGCGCGTCGACGCCCGCGACCCGCTCGACGACGAGCTCGCGGAGGCCGAGCCCACGCGAGCGAAGGCGCGCTGAGCCGGCCGTGCCCGCGAGAGCGGTGAGGCGGCTGAGCCTGCGCGAAAGCGCCGACGGCCGGAACCCGACGCCGCGCGCGTGGTCTGGATCGACATGAGCTTCTCCGGTGTCCTCCGCGCGGCTCTCTTGTGCAGTCTTGTCGTAGCTTGCTCGTCCCAGCGGCCGGCCGAGACGAACGCCGCCGCGCCGCCGGCTCCGTCGCCGGGCGCGCCGGCGACGAAGGACGCCGCGGAGGCCCCCGGTGGGGAGCCCTCGCCCGCGGGCGCCGCCGGAACCGCAGCCGACGCCGCCGGATCCGCCGGGTCCGCCGGCGTTGCCGCGTCCGCGGCGGACGAGGAGCCGCCGATCCCCGAGCCCTCGTTCGACGAGGTCGCGCGCGTGCTCTTCGCCGACCGCGCGAGCCCCACGACCGCCGCGGCGGCGTGCCCGTCGAGCACGCCGCCCGACGCGCGGGTGCGCTGCCTCTTCGACGAGCGCTACCGCGGCGACGCGAAGAGCGCGAGCCTCGCGCACGAGCTCTTCGTGAGGTGGCGCGTCGTGGCGGGCGTCGAGGTCGCGCACACGATGAACGGCGGCTACCGCGGGATGATCCGGATCGAGCCGGCGCTGCCGATCGGAGCGGAGCGGAAGCACATCGAGTGGATCGTCAGCGCGATGCACGACTTCGAGGCGTTCTTCGCCGAGCTCGATCGACACCACCCCGTCGCGGAGGCCGCCGGCGGCGCGCCGGCCTCCCGACCGAAGCGCTACCGCTGGAAGCCCGTCACGCTCCGCTTCATGCGGTCGGTGGCGGCGCGCACGCCGAGCGCCTACGCCCACGACTGGACGGTCGCGTGGAACCTCGCGGGCTCGCTCCATCGATCGGCCGACGCGGTGCGCGAGACGCTCTTCCACGAGATGTTCCACCTCAACGACTACGCGCACCCGCCGCCGGGCGGCGAGGCCTGGTCGTTCCACGCGCTCGGCGCCACGTTCGACGCCATCGTGAAGCGGTGCGGCACGGCGATCCCGTGCCTCGGTCCGTACTCGCCCAACGACACGATCGTCCGCGGCGGCACCTACTACTCGTTCCAACCCGGCAACGGCGTGCGCGAGTACGCCGCCGAGCTCGCGGTCCGCTACTACCGCGAGCAGCGGGAACAGCTCCGCGCGCGACCGCAGACGGAGTCGACCTCGTCCGGCGCGTCGCCCGCGCGCGCGGCTCCGTCTGCGCGCGGTCGGTTCAAGTGCGGCCCGCCCGAGAACGCCCGCGCCTGGACGCTCATGCGCGACGAGTTCTTCGGCGGCGTCGACGCCGTGCCTCCGTGCGGATCGTGAGCGCGTCGCCTGGCGGCGCCGCCGCGCTCATGCCGTGAGCTTGTCGACCTTGCGCAGCTCCGGGAAGAGGGCCGCCCAGCCGAGGACCACGAGGCAGGTGCCGATGCCGCCGACGAGCACGGCGAGCTCCGGGCCGAGCCACGCGGCGGTGGCGCCGGACTCGAACTCGCCGAGCTCGTTCGACGCGCCGATGAAGACCATGTTCACCGCGCTCACGCGCCCGCGCATCTCGTCGGGCGTGCGGACTTGGATCAACGTCGAGCGCACGACGACGCTGAACATGTCGAACGCGCCGAGGCAGAGCAGCGCTGCGAGCGAGATCGCGAACGTGCGCGACAGGCCGAAGGCGATCGTCGCGAGCCCGAACAGGAACACGGCCGCGAGCATCGTAAGGCCCGCGCGGCGGCGGAGCGGGAACCACGCGAGCGAGAACGCCGTGGCCGCGGCGCCGATCGCAGGCGCGCTCCGGAGCAGGCCGAGACCCCACGGGCCGATCTGGAGCAGGTCGCGCGCGAAGATCGGCAGCAGCGCGACGGCGCCGCCGAGGAGGACCGCGAACAGATCGAGCGAGATGGCGCCGAGGATCGGCTTGTTGGTCCAGACGTAGCGGATGCCCGCGAGGAGCTCGCCCCAGCTGAGGCGTCCGGTCGGGCGCGGCGACGCGTTCTTCGGATCGTGCCCGATCGCGATCACCGCGAGGAACGCGACGGACGCCACCATCGCGCAGACCGCGTAGACGACGCTCGCTCGGCCGGTCGCCGCGTAGAGGACGCCGCCGAGCGAGGGGCCTGCGATCATCGCGAGCTGCCAGCACGACGAGCCGAGGGCGACGGCGCGCTCGAGCTCCGTTTTCTCGACGAGGCTCGGCATGAGCGCCTGACCCGCCGCGCCGCTGAACGCGCGGATCGCGCCGAGCACCACGAGCACGCCGTAGATCGGGAGCAGGCTCGCGTTGCCGAGATGCGAGATGACGGCGAGCGTCGCCGCAGACGCCGTGACGCCGACGTGGCAGACGACGAGGATCCGCCGGCGATCGTAGCGATCGGCCACGTGCCCGCCCGGCAGCGCCAGCAAGAAGCCGGGTAGGAAGATCGCGAGCCCCGAGAGGCCGAGCGCCAGGGCCTCGCCGGTGATCTCGTAGACCTGCCAGCCGACGGCGACGCTCAGCATCTGCGCGGCGACGATCAGGCAGACGCGCGCGAGCAGGTAGAGCGCGTAGCGGCGGTTCGTCAGGAGCGAGCGAACGCCCGTCCGCCCCGAATCGCCCATCGCCGACACGCCCGCCCTTTTAGGGGAACCAGGTCGCGATGACGAGCCCGTCGACGGGCTCGACCGGTCGCGTCATCGACGCCTGCCCGACGGCGCGGAGCGCATCGCGGAGGTCGGCGAGCCTAGCGCCGGCCGGCGCCCGCCGGCGCCCCGAGCGCTGAGCTTCTTGTGGCGGTCTCATGACCGTTTCCTGACGAAGCGCTTTGTAAGGTAAGTGGATGAAGAAGCGTCACTATGGCTGGGTCGTGAGCGCGCCGTTTTTCGCGGTGCACGTCGCGGCGGTCGCCGGGGTGGCCATCCTCGGGTGGTCCTGGAAGGGCTTCGCCCTCGCCATGGCGCTCTACTTCATCCGCATGTTCGGCGTCACCGGCGCCTACCACCGCTACTTCTCGCACCGCACGTACCGCACGAGCCGCTGGTTCCAGTTCGTGCTCGCGTGGCTCGCGCAGACGAGCTTCCAGAAGGGCGCGCTCTGGTGGGCGGCGCATCACCGCGACCACCACAAGTACTCGGACACCAAGCTCGACCCGCACTCGTGGCGCGAAGAGGGCTTCTGGTGGTCGCACGTCGGCTGGATCCTCTCGCGCAACACGGAGGACACCGACATGAAGAAGATCGGCGACCTCGCGCGTTACCCGGAGCTTCGCTGGCTCAACACGTACCACCTGGTGCCGGGCGTCCTGCTCGGCGTCGGCCTCTGGCTCGCCGGCGGCTGGTCAGCGCTCGTGTGGGGCCTCTTCGTCTCGACGTCGCTCCTCTGGCACGGGACGTTCGCGATCAACTCGCTCGCCCACTGGTGGGGGCGCCGTCGTTACGACACGACGGACGACAGCAAGAACAGCCTCGCGCTCGCGATCGTCACGATGGGCGAGGGCTGGCACAATAACCACCACTACTACCCGCGCTCGGTCCGCCAGGGCTTCTTCTGGTGGGAGATCGACTGCACCTACTACATCCTCCGGGCGCTGTCGGTCGTCGGGCTCGTGTGGGATCTGCACGTGCCGCCGAAGTCGGTGCTCGAGGGCAACATCGAGGCGGGCCGTCCGCGCGCCGTCCGTGCGCCGATCGGCGCTGCGGTCCCCGAGATCGCGACGCTGCCCGAGCCCCAGCACACGGTCGAAGCCGCCGCCGAGTAGGCGCGGCGGGACCGCCTCGCCTCGCGCAGCGCTTCGTCTCGCGCAGCGAGCCTTCGCCTCGCGTAGCGTCTTGTCTCGCGCAGCGCTTCGCCTCGCGCCGCGCGGCTTCGCTTCGCGTCGCGCGGCCGCCGGTCAGTCGTCGCGGCTCGGCTTCTTGCGGGCGGCCTTCTTCGCGCCGACCTTCTTCTTGTTCGTGACGCGCTTGGCCTTCTGCGCCTTGCTGACCTTGGTGGGCTTGCGCGTCTTCGGGACGACCATCGCCGAGATGATGAGGTCCTTCAGCTTCTGGCGCGCGTCCGCGAGGTTCTTCACCTGGTCGCGCGTCTTCTCGCTCTTGATGAAGACGCGGCCCTCTGCGTCGAGCTGATTCTTGGCGAGGACGCGCAGGCGCGCCTTCACCGGATCGGCCAGCGCCACCGTGTTCTCGAAGTCGAACGAGAGCTCGATCTTGGACGCGACCTTGTTGACGTTCTGTCCTCCGGGACCCGAGGACCTGACCGCCGTCCATTCGAGATCGCTTCCGGGGAGAGTGACCTTGTCGTTGATGACCAGCGGGCTGCTCATGTGACCCCCGTCGTCGCACGTCTCGCGGGCGGTTCGCAAGGGCCTCGCAGGGGGCGATTCGCCGGCGATCCACCCCCTCGTGTCAGCTCGGCGCGCTCCGGTCGGCCGCGACGACCATGCGCGCGGCCCCCGCGACGCCGAACGGGAGGAGGACGAGGCCGACGCCCGGAACGAGGAGCAGGAGCGCGGCGGCCACCCCGAAGCCGAGGACGGCGGCGATGTGGTCCCGGATGAAACCGAGGCGCGCGCGGACGCCGATGCCGCGGAGCCCGAGCGGGTAGTCGAGGAAGTCGTAGGCGACGGCGAGGCCCGTCACGACGAACTTCAAGGGGACGGTCACCACGCTCGCCGGCGGCGCGAGCAGCGTGATCACGGTCAAGAGCGCGAGCAGAGGCAGGCTCACGGCCAGCGCGGTGAGGGTGACACGGAGCGACCGGAGCGCCGAGCCGACGAAGGGCTGGTCGGGCCACGTCCGCCCGCCGAGCGCGAGCTCCTGCCGCCGCGCGATGGCGTCGAGCGCGAAGCCCGAGAGCGGCTGGGCGAGCGAGATCGCGACGAGGAACGAGACGACGACGCCGACGAGCCAGAAGACGATTCGGAGGAGCCAGACGCCTGCGGTGGTCCAGGCGCCGCTCGGCTCGGCGATGAGCGCGTGAGCGAGGGCCGTGCCGCCCCAGACCGCGAGCGCGCCGAGGCCGAAGAAGAGCAGCGTCGCCACGACCGCCGGGATCGCCGCCCACCCCCACATCGACGGCCGAGAGACGATGAAGCCCAGCCCTCCGAAGAAGGCCGAGACGCCGTCGAAGAAGCCGAGCCGCCCGCGCGGGGCGCCGTGGGGGGATGCTCCGGCCATCAGCCCGAGGTTAAGCACGTTCGCGCGTCTGGGAACGGCCCGGACGCCGGTTCGAGCCGAGCACGGGGCGCGGCCCGGTCGAGCGCGCTACGCGCGGGTCGCCTGGCGAAGGGTGCCGACGTCCTTGGCGAGACGTTCGTGCGCGTCGTCGAGGAGGGGGACGCCATGCGCGCTGACGAGATGACGGAACGGCAGCGCGAGCAGTCGCTCGAAGTCGCTCGCGTCCGGCGCGCACGCTTCGATCCACGTGCTCGGGACGTGGGCGGGTCGGATGAGTCCTGCGGCTTCGAACGCCGCGCCCGTCTCCGGGGAGAAGAAGCGATCGACCGACGCCCAGCTCTGCACGGCGTCGCACGTCACGAGCACGCCGCCGGATCGCTCGAGGAGAAGCGCAGCTTCGGGATGACGCGCGGTGCGGAAGACGTACGCGCTCGCGCCGGCGATCGGGAGCTCGCCACGCTCGACGAGCGCGTGGTCCTCGACTCTCCCGTCGGCGTGCGCGCTGCCCGAAACCGCCCAGAGACGGGCGTCGTAGCGCTCTCGGTAGAAGGGATCGTCGCGCCCGTGAAACGCACCGAGGCGCACGACGTCGCGGACCTTGCCGAGCGCGTCGAGGGCGAGGAGCCCGTCGTCGTCGAGGCGCACGGTGTTCACCAGCGTGAGGTGCTCGCCGTCCTTGACCACGAGCATCGTGCGGCTGGTCTGTAGGTCGACTCCCGCGTGGTGCACGCGGTTCGTGCCCATCACGTACCAGAGCTCGTCGAGGAACGGCGTGAGCTCGCCGTGTGGCCACGCGGGAGAGCGTGTGTCGGTGCGCATCGACAGAAAATGGCACGCCCGGCCGAGAACGCACAATCTGCTCGCGCAGCCGGCGCGGTGTCGACAAGGCGCGCGCCGTGGGCGGTTCGCCGGTACGATGCGGCCGTGGCCTCACCTACGCGCATGCATGCAGCGACGGTCGCGCTCGTCTCCGCGCTGGCCTTGGTTTCTCTTTCGTCGGCGTGCCGCTCGAGCGGCGGCGCTTCGAGCGACGCCCGCGTCTCCGTCACCGAGGCCGGCGCCGAGATCGCGTTCGGCGCGAGGAAGGCCCCGCTCCCCGCCGAGGACGTGGGCAAGGAGCCGCCGGTGGTGACGCAGGACGAGGCGGGCCGGAGGCTCGCCTACAAGACGAGCGCCGGGATGGCGCGCATCGTGTACGTCGTCGGCGACGGGCTGTTCGTCGGTCCGCTCGTCGCGTTCCCGGCCGACTTCCGGGCCGCGCCCGACACGGACCACGCGCTCGGCCCGCTCTTCGAGGCGGCCGGCGCGCGGCGCGGCGACCTCGTGGGCGAGGTACGGCGCGAGAAAGGCGAGGCGGGCGTCGTGCGCCTGCTCATCGACGCCGCGTACGTCGACGACTCGGCGTGGGAGGACGCGCAGAAAAAGCTCCCTCCGGCGAACGAGGCCGCGCTGCGCGAGGGCCTCGCGGGCGGGCTCGAGGTGGGCAAGCCGGCGATCGCCCTCCGTCGCGCGGTGAGCGTCGTCGATCTGAGGGCGCCGGCGCGCGCGAAGGCCGTCCTCGCGCGCGCGAAGGAGCTCGCGGCCGGCACGGCGGAGCCCAAGGCCGTGGCGGCGCTGCTTCGCGCGGCGATCGTGACCGACAAGGCGAAGGCCGCCGAGATCGGATGCGAGGTGCTCGCGAAGGGCGCCGACGGCGCGGACACCGAGC
The DNA here is from genome assembly GCA_019637225.1 of Labilithrix sp. Taxonomy (GTDB): domain Bacteria; phylum Myxococcota_A; class Polyangia; order Polyangiales; family Polyangiaceae; genus Labilithrix. The sequence goes on along the minus strand of JAHBWC010000098.1, from coordinate 7,067 downwards.
GGGCCGCGCTGGTGGAGGCCGCGACGCTCGCGATCGCGGCGGCCGACGCGGCGTGTCCGGATCCGAAGCTCCTCGAGGCCGTCGTGGCCGATGCGTGCCTGCCGTACTACCGCTGCACGGAGGCCGGTCCCGTGTCGTGGAGCGACACCTCGAAGCAGGACGAGCCGCTTTGCACGAAGGCCGATCTCGCGAAGGCGATCGCAGGCGAGCTCGGGCGAACGACGCGGGACGTGCTCGACAGCGGAGCGACGCGGCCGGGCCTCTTCGCGTACGCGGCGCTCGTCGCGAAGGACCGCGTGCCGGCGGCGTTCGTCACCGCGCAGGCGCGGCGCCGCTACGCGCTCACGCAGCCCGCCGAGCCGTCGTGCGACAGCGCGATCGCGCCGGGGACGGCCTGCCATTGCGACGAGGCCACGCTGCGGCTTTATGCGTGCAAGCAGCCCGAGGCGAGCAACGTCCACATCGGCGTCTGCCGCTTCGATGTCGACGACAAGCAGAAGAAGATCGACAAGGTCGTCGCGACGCCGCCGCCCTGAGCGTGATTCGTGGTGCTTGGCGCGGGCTGTGGCGCCGTGGCTGCGAGGTTGCGGGTGTGACGTCGAGAGCGAGCGGCAAGAGCGAGAGGCAAGAGCGGGCACGGGCACGGGCACGGGCACGGGGGAGACGAGAGGCGGTCTCGCTCGTATGTTGCGGCGCGGCGGATCGCGTCGTGAGGGGTGTACCCTAGCGTGCGGGGCGCTTGGCTGGGGGCCGCGCCTTCTTTTTGGGAGGAGTCGCGCGCGGTGGGCTCTCGGCGCGGGGTGTCTGTGGGGGCGGCGGCGGGCGGTTGGGGATGAACGAGGCGGCGCGCGCCGCGAAGCTGCCTGTGGGGGCGGCGGCGGCGCGGCCCTGGGTCATCTTCGCCTCGAGCTCCTCGAGCGTCTTGGGCCAGTCGCCGCGCATGAGGCGGGAGAGGGAGCGGTCGGCGAGGAGCTTTCCTTCCGTCTGGCACGTGGGGCAGTAGTTCGACTCGTTGCTCGCGTAGCGGATGCGCTGCACGGGCTTCGCGCAGCGCGGGCAGGGCTTGCCGTACTTGCCGTGGACGGCCATCTCCGGGCGGAAGGCGGTCACCTTCTCGGGGAAGTCGCCGGCTTCCGCGCGGAGCCGGTCGGTCCACTCCTCGAGCACGACGTGGATCGACGCGTGGAGCCGCTCGATTTCGTCGTCCGAGATCCGTGATGTCAGCTTCACCGGTGACATCCGTGCGTGGTGGAGGATCTCGTCGGAGTACGCGTTGCCGATGCCGCTGAAGAGCCGCGGGTCGGTGAGCGCGCGCTTCAGCGTGTGGTTTTCGCTCCGGAGACGCGCGGCGAACGCGTCGAGCTTCGAGCCGAGCACCTCGACGCCGCCGGGGTCGAGCGCGGCGAGCCCGCCGGCGCGCACGAGGTGGATGCTGGCGCGCTTCTTCGTGCTCGCCTCGGTGAGGATGAGCGTGCCGCTGTCGAAGTCGAACGCGGCGAGGCCGAGCTTGCCGGGGATCGGCGCGCCGGCGGGCTTCCACTTGAAGCGCCCCGCGACCATGAGGTGGATGACGAGGTAGAGCTCGGCGGACCGGCCGTCGCCGAGCCCGATGACGATGCGCTTGCCGAGGCGCGAGACCCCGACGACCTTCCGGCCGGAGGCGGCCGCGAGCGGAGGGTCGGCCGTTCGCAAGACGAACGGGCTCGCGAGACGGACGCGCTCGAGCGGGTGGCCCACGGTGCGCGCCGCGATGTGCTCGATGTAGACGTCGACGTCGGGCAGCTCCGGCATCCCCGAGCACTCTATCCGGCGGGCGACGTCCGTACGAGCCCGCGCGGGGCGTGAGCACGACCGGCCGAGCCTCGGACGGGGCGCCCTCCGCGCTTCCGGAGCGGGACGCGGTGCGAGTAAGGTCGGCGCGTGAGCGACGTCCTCATCCGAGACATGGTGCCCGCCGATCTCCCGGCCGTCGGGATCCTCGCCGGGCGCCTCGTACGGGCCCACCACGCCTACGACGCCGAGCGTTTCCTCGAGCCCGTCGATCCCGAGCGCGGCTACGAGCGATGGTTCGCGACGCAGATCGGCGCCGACCACACCATCCTGCTCGTCGCGGCCGACGACGCGGGCATCGCCGGGTACGTCTACGCACGGATGGAGCCTCGCAGCTACAACGAGCTCCTCGACGCGTGCACCAAGCTCCACGACATCTACGTCGACGAGCGCGCGCGGCGGCGGGGCGTTGGCGAGGCGCTGCTCCGCGAGACGTTCCGCCGTGCGAAGGCGAAGGGCGCGCCGCGCGTCGTCCTCCTGACGGCGTCGCAGAACACGGCCGCGCATCGCCTGTTCGCGCGGGCCGGGTTCCGGACGACGATGCTCGAGATGACCCGCGAGCTTTCGGACGACGACGCGGAGCGCTGAGGCGCGCGCGGATCGCTGAGCCGCGCGGAGCGCTGAGGCGCGCGGCCGCGTCAGTCGGTCGCGAACGTGACCTCGAACGCCGTCGTCTCGACGAGCTTGCCGCCGCTCGAGACGCCGCGCTTCGCGTGCGCGACCGCGTCCATCACCGCGATCAGCTCGGAGTAGGGCATGTCGTTCGCCGCGTGCACGACCGCGCGATCGAAGCGCTTGTCGCTCGCGTCGCGATGGCTGCCGCTCGCCTTCCACTCCTCGGAGACCCTGGCCGCGAGGGCAGGGTAGGACCCCGCTCGCCTGGGCTCGCGCGCGATCTCCGTGCTGTGGAGGACCGTCCGCCCCTCCTTCCAGGCCAGGACGAACTTCGTCGGGTCCGACGTCTCGACGTGGAGCCGCGCCTCTTCCTTGCAGTCGGCGCCGCACGGCGGTGGCTCGGTCACCGGGCCCGGCACCTGCGCGTTCGCCTCGAGCCGCTGGGACTGGACCCACACGGCCGTGATGAGGAGGAACGAGACCGTCACCATCAGGAGATCGATCATCGGGATCATGTTGATCTCCGAGTCCATCGACCGTCGCTTGCCCTTGCCTTCGTCGACGCTCACACCAGCCATCAGGACCTCCTCGACGCAGGAGGTGGACCGTCATGGGCCGGCGAAGTTCCCGGACGGCCGACGTTTTCGGGAGAGCAGAAAAATGCGTCGAGCCCGCGAGCGGAGACCGCTGCGGGCTCGAGGTGGCGGCCGCGTCGGCCGCGCTACGCGTTCGCGCTCGTCACTTCGCCGGCATGCACATCATCATCGGCATGCCGCCGCACATCATCATCATCGGCGCGCCCATGGCCATCATCGCGGTCATGGCCTCGCAGCGCTCCTTCATGCGCGGCATCATCGACGCGTCCATCGGCGTCATCTTCATCATCATGCCGTCCTTCGTCATCTCGCAGGACATCTTGCACATCATCGGCATCATGCCGCCGCCCATCATGGGCATCATCATCGGCATCATCATGCCGTTCATCATCGGCATGTTCATGGGCATCATCATCGGCATCATGCCGCCCTGCATCGGCATCCCGCCCTGCATCGGCATGCCGGTCATCCCGCCCTGCATCGGCATGCCGGTCATCCCGCCCTGCATCGGCATCTGCATCGGCATCATGCCGGCCATGCCGCTCATCATGGGCATGTTGCTCATCGGCATGTTGTTCATCGGCATCCCCATCATCGGCATCGCGTTCATGGACTCTTCCTCTGTCGAGCCTTTCGGCTGAGTGGACCCCTGGTGCATCGAGCCTTTCGGCGTGCGCGCTTTCACGCGAGCGAAGCTACCCGCCGGCGCCCTGGCTGTACAAAGCCGAGGCCGGCCGTGGGTCGATTCCTCTGCCCGAGCGGACGCCCCTCTGCCCTCGTTTTCGCGTCGCGCGTGCCTCGGGCGCGCGACGCTGAGGTCTCATGGCGCGGTCGGTGCCGGCTCGTGCAGCCGATCGAGCCAGTGGAGCGCCTCGACGGTCCCGGCCTCGCGCAGCCACGGCTGATCGTGCGGTCCAGGGACGACGCGGAACGTGTTGGCGATCTTCTTCGCGTCGAGCGCGGCGACGAGCGCCTCGCTCGACGTGCGCCAGTGATCGAGCGTGCTCGTGAGGACGAGCATCGGCTTGCCGGGTGAGCGCGCGATCTTCTCGGCATAGCGGGGCGCGGCCCATGTGCCGATGGCGGTCTGGAGTCCGGCCCACGCGCCGAACACGTGCGGCAGCCGCACCAGCATCTCGAGCGAGACGTAGCCGCCGAGCGACACGCCGCACAGGTACGTGCGGGCGGGATCGGCGATGACGGGCGCCTCGGCGCGGCAGCGCGGGACGAGCGATCGCTCGATCCACGTCGCGTAGGCGTCGAGATCGGCGGCGCCGCGCGGGTTCGGCATGAAGGGGCACGCCATGGCGAAGCCGCGGAACGGGCGCGCGGCGAGCTCGGCGTTCACCTCGGCGAGCCGCGGCTCGGTCCACTCGCCGCGCTTGCTTGTCCGCTCGAGCGGCGGGCGCTTGAGCCGCTGCCACGCGCTCCCGAGGCCGTACCTCTCGAGCCAGGCGTAGGCGCCGAGGCGCTCGTTCGTCGTCTCCCCGAGCCCGTGGAGCAAGACGACGAGCGGCACCGGGGCGTCGGGGTTCTGCCAGCGCGGCGTGAGGAGGACGAAGCGGCGTCCGCCTTCGGTCGCGTCCGTGAGCTTCAGGTTGCGGAGATCGGCGTCGGCGTCGAACGCGTTCGTGGGCGCGGGGCCGTCCGCGCGGGCGCGTCCGGCGACGAGGCTCGCCGCGAGCCCGAGGAGGAGCCGGCGGCGGCCTCCGAGCCGGGCGCCGCGGCTCGAGGTCCCGGTCGGGGCCGGGCTCGAGTCCGGCCCTGCGAGCGGAGGCGCGCCTCGGGTCTGGGGTCCGTCGCGCCGGCGCATCGCGAGACCTTACCGCGGACCGGCGCGATCGCCGCGCCGCGCCGCGAGCTGAACGGGAACGGACCTGTCGAGCGGGCCGGAGCTATGCCGTTCGGAATGGACCGCGGCCCTCGTCGATCCGGGGCCGGCCTTCGGACGACGGGGATGCAGGCGTCCCCGGCCTGCAAGCCACCGCGGCGTCGGGCCCGGCCGACGCTCCGGGAGCCCACTGAAGGGGCCGAAGAGACGTAGAAAAATCTTGCACGTCGGTCATGGAGGCATCAATACACGGGGCCCTCGTCGGGCGATGTAGGTCTGCGCCACGACGACGCCTTTCTTCTCTGCTCTCGAAGTCCTGAAGGAGACAGCACCATGCGTAAGGGAGTCCTCGTCGTCGCTCCGATTGCCATCATCGCGGCCGTCATCGGTGCGTGTGGTGCGGAACGGCGGAGCGCGTTCGATTCGAGCGGTGGGAACGACGGCGGCTTCGAGGGCAGCCAGAGCTTCACGCCCGACCAGACGCCCTGCGAGGGCCTCGAGTGCAAGATCGTCGACTGCAAGGGTGAAGAGAAGACGTCCATCAAGGGCAAGGTCTACGACCCGGCAGGATCGAACCCGCTCTACAACGTGATGGTCTACATCCCCGGAGGGACGGACCCCGACAACCTCCCGCCGATGAAGGACTCGACCGTCGAGCCCGACGGCATCGCGTGCGAGACCTGCGCGAGCGTCGTCATCAATCCGCTCCGCTCCGCGCTGACGGACGGCAAGGGCGAGTTCGTCCTCGAAGACGTGCCGGTCGACAAGGACGTTCCGATCGTCATCCAGGTCGGCAAGTGGCGCCGCCTCCTGCACGTCGACGTGACGAAGCAGTGCGAGGTCAACAAGGTCGCCGACAAGACGCTCAAGCTCCCGAAGAACGGCGAAGAGGGGAACATGCCCCAGATCGCCGTCACCAGCGGCAGCTACGACGCGCTCGAGTGCCTGCTCCGCGGCATCGGCATCGACGACAAAGAGTTCGTGATGGGCCACGACGACTCGGGCCACGTCCACGTCTTCAAGGGCTCCGGCGGCGGCATGGGCACGCCCGCGCAGGACTTCTGGAACGACGGAGCGCAGCTCCGCAAGTACGACATGGTCCTCCTGTCGTGCGAGGCGGGTGAGCACCTCGAGAACAAGGGCGGCAGCACCCCCGGCGCGCGCGCGTCGATGCACGAGTACCTCAACGCGGGCGGCAAGGTCTTCGCGACCCACTACCACGACGCGTGGTTCAAGGACTCGCCGGCCGACGAGTTCCGCCAGCTCGCGAAGTGGGCGTCGTCCGCGGCGGGCGGCGCGAGCTACGACGTGAATCAGACCTTCCCCAAGGGCGAGAAGCTCGCCGAGTGGCTCCACGAGATCGGCGCCTCGCCGACCCTCGGCAAGATCAACCTCGAGGACGAGGCGATCCGGGCCACCGGCGTGAACGACCCCGCCATCGCGTGGATCTCCGCGCCGAACGGCAACCCCGTCTACTTCACCGTCAACACGCCGATCCTGCACGACGACGGCACGCTCACCGAGCCCGAGGAGCAGTGCGGGCGAGCGGTCGTCACCGGCCTGCACGTCGTCGACCCGACGGACGCCGCGCCGAAGTCCATCAGCAGCTGCGCCATCGGCTCGGGCGGCCTGAACGCCCAGCAGAAGGCGGTCGAGTTCCTCTTCTTCGACCTCTCGGCGTGCGTCTCCGACGACAAGGTCGAGCCGCAGCCGCCGAAGTAACGTCCTCGCTTCGAGCGTCCCGCCGCGCCGCGCTTCGCACCCTCGGGGGTCGAGCGCGGCGCCGGCGTTTTGTGGCCGCGCGGGTCGAGTCGCTCGCGTTCGAGCGACCGGCCGCGCGTCAGATCGGGACCGAGCGCCGCCGTCGCCGCGACGCGCGGGGGCGTGCCTCAGTCCTTCGGCGTGGTCACGAGCGGGCGCATCGTGACTTGCCGGTAGACGAGCATCCCGGCCGCGCACACGAGGCCGAGGCCGGCGTAGATCGACCAGATGAGCAGCGGGTTCCGCGGGCCCTCCTTCGGGAGGTACGCCTTGATCAGCGGGCCCGAGACCTGCCCGCCGATCCACGCGCCGATCGCGCTCGGGACGAACGCGAGGCCCATGTACATGCCGGCCTTGCCCTTCGGCGCGAAGCTCCCGATGAAGTCGTAGAAGCGCGGGCTGAACGTCATCTCGGCGACGGCGAAGATGGCGCC
>JAHBWC010000097.1 GCA_019637225.1 Labilithrix sp. | reverse complement strand
GCAACGAGACCGACGTCACCAAGGTGCTGCACGACGACGTCAGGACGGCTGACGCCGCGATGACGCAGAAGGACCTCTACCGGAACACGAGGGCCGCCTCGGCCAACGCGAACCAGTCGGCCGCGAACTCGCAGTTCGACACGCGCGCGAGCCAGAGCCGTCGCGCGGACAGCATGAACTCGCAGCGCAACCAGGCGAACAACCAGCGCTACACGGCGCTCTCGAACCTGAGCGAGCTCCAGTCGAAGCACTTCGTTCTCAAGGTGAACGTCACCTCGAACAACGAGTCTGCCATCGTCCGCGTCTTCACGAGCAACCGCGCGAACACCGTCGCCGCCAACCAGGACTTCAACCAGAACTTCTGGGGCTGCGGTGGCGGCTCGTCGGTCAAGGTCCCGGTCGTCGCGCCGATGATCGCGCCTGCTGCCGCTGCCGAGGCAGCGGAGGCCGCTCCGCTCGGCGACCGCGTCGCCAAGCCGGAATAGCCACGCACGCAGCGCGCGTGGTCACGCCCGGCGTCCGCGCCGGCCCGCCGGAGTGACGCGCCGGGCGGCCACGCGTTGCCGCGCTCTCCCCCGTTCGCCGCCGCAGAGGTCGCGGCATCCCACGACCTCTGCGGCCGGCGCTCGCCTTCCTTGCTTCGCGCTTCCTTCCCTTCCCTTGCCCTCGTTCGACGACCCGCGCGCGGGTGACCCGCGCTCCACGGCGCGATCACCCGCGCTCGACGGCCCAACGGAGACGAGCTCATGAATTCTCAGCTGATGTTCCCCGCCGACCTCCGCCCGTGCGGACGCCCGTTCCGACCGTCCGTCGCGATCGGCGTCACGATCGCGAGCTGGGTGCTCGGGTGCGCGCTCACGAGCTCGCCGAACGACGACGCCCGTTCCGCGCTCCAGAGCGGCGGCAGCCCCGGCCTCGGCTGCGTCATGACGGCGAAGGTCGACTGTCCGCTTCGCTGCTCCGAGGTCGACTTCGACGCCGTCTGCGACGCCACGCTCGGCGCCGCCTGCGACGGCCGGTGCGGCGCCGAGGCGACGGGGACCTGCCTCGACAGCTGCAACTCCGACTGCGGGGTCGGCTGCGAGGCGAGCGGCGACGTCTCCTGCCACGTCGCCTGCGACGGCCGGTGCGACGACAACTGCAGGAAGCTCTGCGCGGGCACGTGGAACGCCGAGCAGTGCAACGAGACCTGCCGCGGCCAGTGCGACTCGAGCTGTCAGCAGAGCTGCCAGAAGAACGTCGACTCTTCGTGCAGCGGCAGCTGCAAGGCTTCCTGCAACGCGACCTGCTCGGTCGAGGCCCACGTCGCCTGCCAGATCCGCTGCTCCGTCGAAGGCTTCACCACGTGCAAGGCCCGGGTCGCCGCCCAGTGCGTCGCCGAGTGCAGCAGCGCCGTCATGCTGACGTGCTCCGATGCGAACGATCGCGACGCCCCCGCAGCAGAGCCCGCGAAGGCGGCGACGGCGGGCGACGCCCCGCCGCGGGACGCGTCCGCCGTCGACGAGCACGGCGATTGAGCGCCTCGACCGTTCCTCGCTGCGAGCCTCGCGAGCCGGACCGCGAGAGCGGCCTCGGCCGCGCTCGATCACCCTCGCTCGTCCGTCCTCGCGCCGAGCCGGAGCGCGAGCCATGAACGCGACCGAACGAGGACGCGAGCGTCCCGTTCACAGTTCGAGACGAAGTCATGCGCGGCAGAGCGAGGTAGGGGGCGTCAGCCGTTACGAATGCCTCGCTCGCGTTCGATCCATGAACGGTCTCGCTGGCACTCACCTCGTCGCTCTGCTCTCACGACCGTGCAGATCTTCGCTTCACGCTGAGTCCATCGCTGTGCGCGAGATCAGCCTCCGCCGTTCGAGCGCGGTCCCGCGCGTGGTCTCGGCAGCCTCCGCCGCGCGTCAATTTCGCGCGAGCCGACCTCGCGTCCGCGTTCGTGACGTGCCCGAGCCGGGGCATGTCGGTTGCTCGACGTTCGACCCGCGACTCGCCCGACGCGGGGACGTGGGCTCGCCTGCGATCGCACGCAGGGGGCTCTCCATACGTGAGACGACCAAGGAGTATCGTCATGAAAAGGCATTTCTCTGTGAGCGGTGTGGTCCTCGGCTTGCTCGCTGCCGCACTGACCGGATGTGGGGACGAGGAGACAAAGGCGCCGCAACAGACGAAGTCTGCGATCACTTCGCGGGGCTTCGCCGTCAACGGCTGCATGGGCAACGGCATCTTCAACATCAACTCGAACAACCTCATCGACTTCGTCGCCCTCGACCAGTCGTCGTTCTCGAACGTGAACGCGCAGCTGTACGCGCTCGATCAGAACAACCAGCAGACGCTCATCGCGAGCAGCCAGAACTCGAGCGCGCTCGACAGCAGCTTCACGTCGATGCTCGACGAGGTCTCGAACTTCACGAGCGCCTTCCAGCAGGCGAACCTGCTCGCGCAGCAGAACGCGGCCAGCTGGCAGAACGCGACGGCCATCGACACGATGGACAGCACGGCGATCGCGACGACCGCGACGACGTCGAACCACGCGGCCACCGGCACGAGCACCCAGTTCGCGCGGAACCAGGCCTCGGGCTTCAACAACAACTTCGCGTCGAACGACGCGAACAGCTGGGCGAGCAGCGCGAACGCCGCGCAGGCCGCCAACAGCGCGAACGCGGGCGCCTTCAACGCCGCGAGCTCGGACGCGAACACCTTCGCCAACTCGGGCCAGTTCGCGAACGCCAACCAGGGCGCGTCCACCGTGGCCAACTCGGCGCGCAACGCCGGCTCCGCCACCGACGCGTTCAACGCCGCCAACGCCGCGCAGTTCACGGACGCGAACACCGCCTCGTCGGTCGCGGCCAACTCGGCGCGCAACGCCGGCTCCGCGTCGGACGCGTTCAACGCGGCCAACGCCGCGCAGTTCGCCGACGCGAACACCTACGCGGCCAACGGCGCGAACTCGCTGCGCAACGCGGGCTCGGCCACCGACGCGTTCAACTCGGCCAACGCCGCGCAGTTCGCGGACGCGAGCCAGGGCGCGTCCAACGTCGCCAACTCGGCGCGCAACGCCGGCTCGGCTTCGAACATCGCGAACTCGGCGAACGCCGCGCAGTTCGCGGACGCGAGCCAGGGCGCGTCCAACGTCGCCAACTCGGCGCGCAACGCCGGCGTGACGTCGAACGCCCTCAACGCGGCCAACGCCGTCCAGAGCTCGGACGCCGTCAACGGCGCGAACACGTTCGCGACGCAGGTCGGCATCGGGGCGGCCCCCGTGGGCTGGGGCTGGGGTGGCTTCGGCTGGGGCGACATCAACAACCTCAGCGCGTTCAACCTCAACTCGGTGTTCAACAACGCGCGGTCGAGCTCGCTCAACAACATCCTCGCGTCGCAGAACAACAGCGCGTTCGCCAACATGTTCGACAACAACTTCTCGAACGTGTTCAACAACGCGCGCTCGGGGTCGTTCGACCAGCTGAACGCGATCCAGAACACCAGCGCCTACGCGAACATGTTCGACAACAACTTCTCGAACCTGTTCAACAACGCGCGCTCGAGCTCGTTCAACCAGCTCGCCGCCGCGCAGAACAACACGGCCTACGCGAACATGTTCGACAACAACTTCTCGAACCTGTCGAGCAACGCGCGTTCGGCCTCGCTCAACAACATCCTCGCGGCGCAGAACACCAGCGCCTACGCGAACATGTTCGACAACAACTTCTCGAACCTGTCGAGCAACGCGCGTTCGGCCTCGTTCGACCAGCTCGCCGCCGCGCAGAACACGAGCGCCTACGCGAACATGTTCGACAACAACTTCTCGAACGTGTTCAGCAACGCGCAGCAGTTCGCGTTCGACCAGATCGCGTCGAACTCGCGCAACGCGGTCACGTCGAACTCGTTCAACAACCTGAACTCGTTCGACGCCGTCCAGGCGCGCTCGAACCTGCACAACGACACCGCGTCGCAGAACGCGTACAACAACGGCAACTTCGTCCGCAACACGACGGGCTTCGCGGACTTCGCGAACACGGCGGACAGCGCGACGAGCCTCCGTAACCTCGCGAGCGTGAACCGGAACGCGTCGGCTGCGGCGATCAACTCCGGCTCGCTCAACCAGAGCAACAACCTCGCGAGCCAGACCGCTGCCTCGCAGAGCACGGCGCGCGCGGCGCGCAGTGCGATGAGCCAGCAGTACCAGGCGATGACGAACCTCCAGCAGTTCGCGTCGAACAACATGGTGCTCGCGGTCAACGTCACGGCGAACAACCAGAACGCGGTCCTCAACGTGTTCACGGGCAACTCGGCCAACAACGTCGCCGCGAACCAGAGCTTCGCGCAGAACTTCGCCGGTTGCGGGATCGGCGGGGTCGGAGCGGTTCCGATCATCGCTCCCGTCGTCGGTCCGATGATCGCGCCGGCCGCCGCGGAGGCCGTCGAGGCGGCGCCGCTCGGCGACCGCGTCGCGAAGCCGGAGTGACGGGCACCCCCCGAGGGATACGTCCGTAACTCGTGCCGCCGCAGAGGTCGTGGCTGGTCCGCGGCCTCTGCGGTCGGCGCTCGCGTCTCGAAATCTCGTCCTCATGGCTCGTACCTCGTCGCCTCGGTCGGGACCGCACCCGACGCCCCGGAGCTTCACATGCACTCGTCTCAGCTCATGATCCCGGAGGACCTCCGCCCGTCGGCGCGTCCGTTCAGACCGCTCGTCGCGATGGGCGTCACCGCCGCGAGCTGGGTGCTCGGCTGCGCGCTCGCCACCGATCCGAACAACGACTCCCGATCGGGGCTCCAGAGCGGCGGCCCGATGATGGGCTGCTTCATGACGGCGAAGATCGACTGCCCGCTCCGCTGCTCCGAGATCGACTTCGACGCCGTCTGCGACGCCACGCTCGGCGCCGCGTGCGACGGTCAGTGCGGCGCCGAGGCCACGGGGACCTGCCTCGACAGCTGCAACTCCGACTGCGGGGTCGACTGCGCGGCGAACGGAGACGTCTCCTGCCACGTCGCGTGCGACGGCCGCTGCGAGGACAACTGCAGGAAGCTCTGCGCCGGCGCGTGGAACGCCGAGCAGTGCCGGGAGACGTGCGACGGTCAGTGCGACCAGAGCTGTCAGCAGCACTGCCAGAAGCGCGTCGACGCCTCGTGCAACGGCACGTGCAAGGCCTCGTGCAACGCGACCTGCTCGGTCGAGGCTCACGTCGCCTGCCAGATCCGCTGCTCCGTCGACGGCTTCACCACCTGCAAGGCCAAGGTCGCCGCCCAGTGCGTCGCCGAGTGCAGCAGCGCCGTCATGCTCACGTGCTCCGATCCGAGCACGATGCCGGCCGAAGACATGCCGGACGGCATGAACGGAGCCGCGCCGCTGGATCCGCGGCGGAGCGTCGGCGTCGACGACATCTCGAACGTGCGCGGCTTCGCGCGCTACGCGCCGCGGCCGCCCGGGCTGGAGCTGCCTTTCGAGGAGCCGCCGCCGCTCGTCGAGGCCTCGCCGAGGTCGCCCGAGGAGCATCCCGACGCGTCCGCCGACTCGGTCGAGCCGCGCTCGTCCCGCGGGAGCGAGGGGAGCTCCGACGGGGAGCACTCCGGAGACGATTGATCCGTCGCGGGCGTCGCGACCGGGCCGACGCGGGGGACGCGCTCGCCGGACACGACAGCGCCTCCGGCGTCGGCTCGCGACGCGGAGGCGCTTGGTCGGGTGCGCGGGCGGCTCACGCCCGCGGGAACGTCACTCCTGCGGGATGTCGGCGAACTCGCAGCCCTCGGCGCTCGCGTTGTCCATGCACTTGCGGATGTGCTTCACGGCGACGCCCCACTTCGAGGTCGGGAAGTTGTCGGCGTTGAGCCCTTCGAGGCGCAGCGGCATCCAGTGCGACTTCTCGAAGCGCTTGTAGCTGTCGGTGATCTTGCCGAAGTACGCCTCGCCCTCGCCCGTCGACCACTCGGCGAACTCGGCGAACGCCGTACCGGCGACGCGGTGGCACGTCGTGCAGGCCGCGGCCTCCTCGCTGATGAGCTGCTTCGGCACCTGGAAGCCCTGCGCGGGGCCGTTGATCAGCCTGTAGGGGAGCTCGAAGTTCGAGATCGGGAAGTCACGCAGCTCACCCATCTTCGGGACGATCGCCTTGCCGTCCGAGCGGAGCGCCCGGTCGATCCACGGCGAGTGGACGAAGGCGTCCGAGCCGTGGCAGCTCTTCGTGCAGTAGCTCGAGGGCGTCGCCGGCCAGATCGCGCTCGACCGGGCGACGTCGCCGGGGTGCGTGACGCGCGCGCCGTCGTTGCCGATGTTCTCCTTGTTCTGGAAGAAGCACGTCTTGCCCGTCTTCGGGTTGCTGCCGATCATCGCGATGTCGTTGAAGACCTTCGTCTTCATCATCGACTCGCCGTTGCTGTTGTCGACCTTGCGGCAGAGCAGGACCCAGTGCGTGCCCTGCGCGTTCTTCGCGGTCGTGACGGTGACGCCGGGCTGGCAGGCGGCCTTGCGGCCGAGGCCCGTGTGCGACGACGCCGTGAGCCACATCGCGTTGTCGCACTTGTCGACGCAGTCGTAGCTGCGCGACGACGTGCGGCCCTCGCTGCACTCGGTCTGGGGCTGGTCGTCGATCGTCAGCGGGACGATCGCGCCCTCGACGCCCTCGATGGCGCCGCCGACCTCGTCGCCGTTCGAGCCGACGAAGTCACGGCAGTCGAACGTCTCGTACTTGCCGTCGCCGAGCTTCTTGAAGAACGGAATCTCGCCGAGCTCCTGCGTGCAGAGGTTCGCGTAGTCGATCGTGTTGTAGGCCGGCCCCTCGGGGAGGCCCGACGGCTCGGCGGCGCCGCCGTCGCTGCCGTCGTCGATGTCGCCCGGCTCCTCGTCGCCGTCGGCGCCGCCGTCGCCGGCGAGGAAGCGGATCGAGCCGCTCCGGCTCCGCGTGCTCGTCTCCTTCTTCAGGTCCTCGCCGCGATCCCAGGCGTAGGCGAGGTTCGTGAGGAGCTTCGCGCGGACCTTGCCGCCGTGGAGGACGCACGCCTCGACGATCGCGTCGGCGCCCTTCGCCACTTCGGCGCGCATCTCCGCGGTCTCGTTGCCGCCGTACCAGCGCTCGTCGTTGTAGATCGTGAGGAGGTCGACGAGCTCCTTGTCGACCGACGGGCCGTCGTAGAGCGTCTTGCCGTTCGACAGGGCGTCGCCCTTCGTGACCGGCGTGGCCTCGGTGAGGGCCCCGCAATCGAGGTTCTTCTGCGACTCGTGGGTGATCGTCCCGCGCCGGACCCGGATGAACAGCTTCTCGCCGACACCGAGGGGCTTCTTCAGGGTCGCCTTCACCTTGCTGGTTGAGCTATCGTAGACAAGCCCCAGGCCCAGCGTGTTGTTCACACCGGTGACCGCGTCCTCCGCGGCCTCCTCTTCTTCTTCCGGGGCAGCGCAGTTGACGAGAGCCGCCGACGAGACGGCAGCAGCCAGAGACGCGAGAAGGAGAAGGGTCGGCTTGAGGGAACGCATGGCGGGAGATGTAGGTGCACCCGCAGTGCCAAGCCGCGAATCGCTCCGAACGCCCTCGAAACGCCTCTAAGTGCTTGATTCCGATCCCCCTCTCTAACGCTGGTAGCGGATCATTCGTCATCCATCGGGCCGTAGACGACTCATACCCACACAGCCACACACTGAGATGCCGTTGAACCTAAATCCCCGAGATCTAGTGCGCTCCAACGTTGTCCTACCCTGTGCGCTGCATGGCACACGCGGTGCACACGGTCTGAGCACCATGCGTAAGCTCGGCTTGACCGCTCTCCTCGTTGTCATTGGCGCTGCTACGGCTCTCGCCTGCTCCTCGTCGGACGAGGACGACGCCGAGGTCTCGGCGCACGACCTGACGGACGAGGACCTGGCGAAGGCCGCTCTCAAGATCATGGGCGCCCCCCAGATCCCGCGCGAGTCGGGGGACCAGGCCTCCTGCAGCTTCACGGGCTGCCACAGCATCAACCCGATCACGCTGTCCGGCTGGCAGGACCAGTACCGCCGCGCGATCGACATCCTCGAGAGCGACCGCCCGAACGAGGAGAAGATCAACTACTTCCGGCAGAACCCGAACGACGAGCGTACGGGCTTCACGCCGGAGCGCGTGGGCATCCTCTCCGCCGGCGCCCACCTCGCGCTCGGCGCGAACGTGAGCGAGGCCCGCCACCCGGAGACGTACAAGCAGGGGAAGAAGCTCGCCGAGATCTTCCGCGGCAAGGAGGCGCTCTACGCCGAGTTCCGCCGCGAGATGCTCATGCCGGTGCTCGCGGACTACCCGCGGCTCACGGCCTCGCAGTACGAGACGGTCCTCACCTGGTTCCAGAAGGGCCTTCCGCACGTCAACGACATCATCCGCGAGAACCGTCCGACCGAGTGCGTCGACGACTTCGAGCAGCTCAAGGCGCGCACCAGCGCGGTGAAGAACCAGACCTGGGCGGCGAAGAACTTCTCGAACCGGATGCCGATGTTCGCGTGCCCCGCGCCGAACCCGGAGAACCCGGTCAGCGCGACG
Source organism: Labilithrix sp. (assembly GCA_019637225.1). Taxonomy (GTDB): domain Bacteria; phylum Myxococcota_A; class Polyangia; order Polyangiales; family Polyangiaceae; genus Labilithrix. Next base: position 18,450 of record JAHBWC010000097.1, on the reverse strand, counting down.
AACTGCTTCACGCAGCAGCGTGACGGCAAGGACATCTTCCCGCGCGCCGTCGACGCGGCGTTCTCGCGCAGCTGGCCGCTCGACGGCTCGAACATCCGCATGCTCCGCGAGTTCTCGGCCCCGAACTCCTTCTGGGTCCGCGCCTCGGCCGACGGACGCTTCGTCGCGACGGGCGGCGGCCGCACCGGCGGCGCCCAGGCGATCGACCTCCAGGCGACGCTCGACGGTCAGTCGCGCGACATCGGCCTCCAGGCGAACTACGACCCGGACTTCTGGCCGGACAACAAGGCCTTCATGTTCCAGGGCGGCACGAAGTTCTGCGCCCAGAGCCTCCTCGAGAAGCCGTCGACCGAGCTCGTCACCTTCGGCGAGCCGGAGTGCTCGAGCCTCAGCGCCGCGAGCGGCCTCTACCAGACCGTCGGCCAGGTCGTCGGCGACAACTCGATCAGCGACCGCTTCATCCTCTACAGCATCTGGGCGGGCGACTCCGGCCAGTACAGCGCCTCGGCGCGTGACACGCCCCCGCGCGGCGGCGAGGACTCGGCGATCAACATCTACACGGCGGTCGCGCAGGGCAACGACGTCGAAGAGGGCTACCAGATCGCCGGCGAGCCGGTGAAGGTCGCGACGCCGTACCGCGGCGACACGATGATGGGCCGCTCGGGTCAGCTCATCGGGAGCCGCTGGGCCTACGGCGCGGACGCGGACGGCAAGACGGCCGCCGGCTACGCCATCGAGAAGCTCGATCGCTCGATCGTCAACGGTCACTACCGCTTCGACATGACGACGATCGGCAACGTCTGCCTCAAGGGCAACAAGGCGAACTTCTCGTTCGACGAGCGCTTCCTCTCGACGCACCACTACAACGAGCCGGAGGACTTCGGCGCGGCGGCGGACCCGGCGTACCTCGAGAAGGGCTCCGCCGACATCATCGTGATCGACTTCATCACCGGTAAGAAGGAAGTCGTCACGAAGATGGGCCCCGGCCAGTTCGCCCTCTACCCGCACTTCCGCTCCGACGGCTGGCTCTACTTCCTCGTCGTCGATCACGAGACGGGCAAGTACTACACGGTGGCCTCCGACTGGGCGATCCGCGCTGCGGAGAAGACGCCGACGCCCTGAGCGTCGGACGGTCGCGAGCCTCCGCGGCGCGAGCCCGGAGGCGTCGAGGCTCCGACGGAGAGCGGAGCCTCGACGAGACGAATCGAAGTCGACAATCTTGTCCACGGGAGCGGCGAAACACGTGAAGTTCGGTCCGGCAGCAGCGGTCCTCCTCGGCGTCCTCGGCGTGGCCGCGGGCTGCGCGTTGAACGAAGCCGAGGAAGCGACCGAGGGCGAGTCGGAGATCCGCGAGCTCGAGCGCCGCGCCGTCGGTCCCGCGCAGGCCTACCCGGCGGAGCGCTACACCGACGCGGACGCCGAGCTCTACGCGACGTCGAAGAAGGCGCGGCGCGAGCTCGGCTGGCATGTCCTCGCGAAGGCCCTCAAGCCGGTGCGCATCGCGGCGCAGCCCGAGCCCGCGGGCGGGGCCGCGCCGACGCGGCCGGTGGCGGAGCGGACGCTCCCGCTCTTCCGCACGTGGTTCGGCGGCGACGAGATCGACCGGATGTTCGCCAAGATGTACCACGACCTCGGCAGGGATCGCCGGGTCGCCGGCGACGTGCCCACCACGAACGAGATCGACGCGATCTTCGACTGGAACTCGAAGGCGCTCGGCCCGAGCAGCGAGGCGGAGTACTTCGCGCGCCTCGCGCAGATCACGAGCCAGCAGGGCGTCGACGGCCTCGGCGGCAACGGACGCGTCGCGTACAGCCCCGGCTACGTGAAGCAGTACCTCGCCGACTACCCGACGATCGCGGGCTGCAAGATCGACGAGCTCAAGGTCGACACGCTCCCGAAGTCGGAGGACACCAACTTCACCAACTGCTTCTCGAGCGAGTTCGACGCGGACGCGGCGGTCATCAAGGCGTCGTGGCGGCGCAACGACGCGCTCGTCACCGTCGGCCTCCCGGCGATCGACACCGGCGCCGAGTCGCTCTCGAAGCGCATGAGCGGCGAGCTCGACAAGGGCGGCTGGAGCCTCCGGGGCGTCCCCATGAAGCCCGCCGGCCCCGAAGAGGCGTACTCGGTCACGCTCTCCGACCAGACGGGCTACTCGCTCGTCGGCCTCCACGTGATGACCAAGGAGCTCCGTCACTGGGTGTGGGTCACCGTCTGGTGGTCCGACAAGCCCGACGAGGACTTCGGCCAGGACCGCCCCGAGGAGATCAAGGCCCTCGGCGCTCCCTGGAACAACTACAAGATGTGCGTCGTCACCGACTTCGAAGAGAAGGACGAGGACCCGCGCGGTGGGTTCGAGGGCTCGCTCGGAGACGCGCTCGCCGCCGTGCACGGCAAGACGACCTGGTGCTCGAACGGCTTCATCGAGAAGGGCGAGCACAACGCGCAGACCAACTGCATCGGCTGCCACCAGCACGCCGGCGACATCAACGCGCTGAACGGCGTGCTCACGGACGAGGCGAACTTCCCCTTCGCCGGTCGCTCGCAGATCCGGAAGGGCTTCCCGGCCGACTACAGCTGGGCGTTCGCGACCCCCGCGTCGCCGGACCAGAAGGACCGGCTCTTCGACGTGGTCGTGAACCGAATGAAGGTCTACGCCCGCGAAGACAGCCCCTGAGCCGGCGCGGCGCCCCGCGGCGGAGCCGCGCGAGGCTCATGCGGAAGCGCGTTTCTTCGAGGCCCCGGATGCCGTAACGTTGGGCGTCCGAGGGCGGCGCGATCGCGTCGCGTCGCCTCGCCCGCCTCGAAGGAGACACCGCTTCCCATGGCTCAGGAGAAATCGATCGAGGTCAAGGTCGGGATCCTCATCCTCGTCTCCCTCGGCATCCTCGCCGCCTTCGTCCTCGTCATGGGCGGGCTCTCGTTCGAGAAGACGTACACGGTCTACGTCGACTTCGACAACCCGGGCGGCCTCCAGTCGGGCGCGCCCGTACGCGTCGCCGGCGTCAAGTGCGGCAAGGTCAGCGAGCTGTCTTTCATGGGCGGCAAGGTCGACCCGAAGACCAACAGGCGCACGCTCGTCCGCGCGAAGGTCTCGATCGAGCAGCGCGTGAAGGAGTCGATCCACGACGACGCCGACTTCTACGTCACGACGCAGGGCGTCCTCGGCGAGCAGTTCCTCGCCATCGACCCGGGCTCGCCGCAGAAGCCGGTGCTCGCCGAGAACACGATCGTCAAGGGCATCGATCCCCCGCGCCTCGATCTGTTCCTCGCCAAGGCCTACGAGCTGCTCGACACGACGATCAACGGGATCCGGAACAATCGCGAGCTCATCAGCGACATCGCGACGAACACGGCCGGCCTGCTGAAGGGCCTCAACACCGTGCTCACCGACAACCGCGAGCGCATCAACCGGATCGTCGAGAACCTCGAGGCGCTCTCCGTCGAGGCGAACACGCTGACGAAGCACGCGCGCACGAACTACGTCGACAACCCGAAGATCGCGCGGACCATCGACAACATCGACAAGCTGACCGCCGAGCTCCAGAAGGACAGCGGCCCGATGATCAAGGACGCGCGCGAGGCCGTCGCGAACCTCAACCGCGCCTCGAAGGTGATCGGCGGCGAGGAGGAGCAGGCCAAGCTGAAGAAGACGATCGACGACGTCGCCCAGCTCGCCGCGCGCGCGAACGCGACGGCCGCCGACGCGCAGTCGATCGTCTCGCACATCAAGAAGGGCAACGGCACCGTCGGCGCGCTCGTGATGGACGAGGCGATCTACGACGACGTCCAGGAGATGGTGCGCGACCTCAAGCACAACCCCTGGAAGTTCCTCTGGCGCGAGTGACGTCCGCGCGCCTGCTCGACGCCGAAGCGCAGGCGCCCGCGCCGGGCGCGCGCTGACCGCTCACGGCGCGCGCGCCCCTCGCCCGCCGTCAGTCTTCGCCGGCGTCGACCGGCGTGCCCGTGTCGGGCGGCGCGTTCCTGTCGGGCGCGCCCGTGTCTTCCGGCTGGCCGCCGTCGGGGAGCGGCTCCCCCGCGCCTCCCTCGCTCGCCGCGTCGCCCTCGTCGCCGCCCTCGGGCGGCGGACGACCCGACACGCGCGACAGGTCGTCGCTGCAGATGCGCGTCTTGTTCGCCTGCTCGATGCAGATGAGGCCCGGCTCGCAGTCGGTCGCGAGGAAGCACTCCCCGCCCGGCCCGACCCGGCTCGACTCGGGCGCACACGCCGCCGCGACGACGAGCGCGCCGAGCGTCGCCGTGAGCCCGGCGGCGAGGTTGCGAGAGAGCTTCGTCGCGCCCGTGAGCCAGCGAAGTCGCGTCAAGGTGGAGCTATTTTACGCGATCGTCCGCCGGACGACCTACGCGATCGTGAGAAGGACGTCGCCTTCGTTGACGGCTTGGCCCTCGGCGCACGCGATCTTCTCCACCTTTCCGGACTGCGGAGCCTCCACCGGCATCTCCATCTTCATCGACTCGAGGATCACGCAGGTCTGGCCCTCGGTGACCGCGTCACCCTCCTTCACTTCGATTTTCCAGACGGTTCCGGTGATGTGCGCGTTCACGTTGGTCGCCATGCCGCGCATCGTCCACGGGGAGCCGCGGCGGCGCAATGATTTCTCGCGGGCCGCGTGCTGCGCGCGAGGCGCCCCAAGCAATTCTTTGCTAGTGGGTCGAACTCCGGTCGCCCCCCGCCGGATCTCGTCCAACCCCTTCACGTCTTCCAGATCGCAGACCCCGAGCCTCCCCGACGAAAAGTACCGCCCTCGAGGTGAACCGCGAGGAACGATTCGTGAGCGATATCGTTTGCGAAGCCGGGCTCTGGCAGGTACGTTTCCCAGGCAAACCTCGGGAGACCCGACGACCCCAAGGACCTACGACATGGCCGAACAGAAAGAGTCCTCCGTTCTCTTCTCCCTCAAGGAGCTGATGAGCCTCGAGGAGGACCGCATCCGGCAAGAGGATGACGACAAGAAGAAGCGGGAAGAGGCCGAGGCGCAGGCGCGCTTGGACGCCGAGCGCCGCGCGCGCGAGGCGGAGGAGACCCGGCTCCGCGGCGAAGAAGAGCGCCGTCGTCAGGAAGAGCAGCGCCAGCGCGAGGAGCAGACCCGGCTCGAGGCGATCCGCCAGGGCGAGGTCGAGCGCGCGCGCCACGACGCCGAGAACCAGGCGCGCCTCCGCGCGATGCAGCAGCAGCAGGACCACGAGCGCCAGCTCGCCGCGCTCTCGCAGGACAAGAAGAAGAAGCAGCTCACGTGGCTCGTCGTCGGCATCGGCGCGGTCCTCATCTTCGGCGGCGCCGGAGGCGGCTACGCGTTCTACTCGAGCGCGCAGGAGCAGAAGCGCATCCAGGCCCTCAAGGACCAGGAGATCGCCGAGAAGAACGCGCAGCTCGACAAGCTGATGGCCGACCTCAAGGCGCAGCAAGACGCGATGACGGCCGCGCAAGCCGAAATCGCGAGCGCGAAGAGCGACGCCGACCGCGCCTCGGCGCAGGCGAAGCTCGTCGCCGCGCAGGAGCAGCAGCGCAAGACGCAGGCGAACATCGCCGCGGTGAAGGCCGGCGGCGGTGGCGGCGGCTCGAAGGCGTCGACGGGCGGCGGCACGCCTCGCCCGGCGTGCACCTGCCAGGCGGGCGACCCGCTCTGCTCCTGCCTCTGATCGCCGAGAAACGAACCGAAAGCGGTACGAACCTCGGGCTCGCTGAACTAGGGTCGGGCGCGATGCCTTCTCCCATCGTGTTCGCGCTCGACTTCGCCGGCGTCGACGAGGCGCGCGCCGCTGCGGCCGAGGTCGCGCCGGCGGTCGGCATGCTCAAGGTCGGGCTCGAGCTCTTCGTCCACGCCGGCCCGGCCGTGCTGGACGTGGGGCGTGAGCTCGGGCTGCCGGTCTTCCTCGATCTGAAGCTCCACGACATCCCGGAGACGGTCGAGCGTGCGGTCGCGCAAGCGTCTCGGCTGGGCGCACGCCTCGTCACCGTCCACGCGAGCGGCGGACGCGCGATGCTCAGGCGCGCGGTCGAGCGCGCAGCGAAGGAGGGCGGCACCCTGTCCGTCTGCGCGGTGACGATCCTGACGTCGCTCGACGACGCGGATCTCGACGACGTCGGCATCACCGTCACGCGCCGTCTCCCCGCGTGGAAGCCGGCCGCCGACGGGTCGCACGCTCCGGACGAGCGCCCGCAGACCAGCCTCGCGGCCGAGAGCCTCGCGCGCCTCGCCTACGAAGAGGGCGTGCGCTGGTTCGTCTGCTCCCCCGCCGAGGTCGCGTCGCTCCGGCAGCAGCTCGGGCCGGACGCCGTCCTCGTGACGCCCGGCGTGCGTCCGGCGACGGCGGCGCACGGCGACCAGAAGCGGACCGCGACGCCCGCGCAGGCGATACGCGACGGCGCCGACTGGCTCGTCGTCGGCCGTCCGATCCGCGACGCCTCCGATCGACGCGCGGCGGCTCAGGCCATCCGCGACGAGGCGACGGCGGCATCGGGGGCCACGCCGTGACGAGGCTCGTCACGGGCCTCCAGCCCGTCCGCGAGGCCATTCGCGTTCACGGCGAGCGCATCGAGCGCGTGCTCGTCGAGGAGCACGGCGGTCCGCAGATCGAGGCCGTCGCGCGCTTCGCGACCGATCGCGGCGCGCCGGTCGCCCGCGTCACCCGCGGCGAGCTCGACCGCGCATCGAAGGGCGCGCGCCACCAGGGCGCGATCGCCTACGCGCCCGACCTCGCGATCGTCGGGCTCGAGGAGCTCACGAAGGACCTCGCGGACGACGCGGTCGTCGTGGCGCTCGACGAGATCGAGGACCCGCAGAACTTCGGCGCCGTCATCCGCTCGGCGGTGGCGCTCGGCGCGACCGCGATCGTCTGGCCGGAGCACCACGCCGCGCCGCTCTCGCCGGCCACGTTCCGAGCGTCGGCCGGCGCCGTCGAGCACGCGCGCCTCTGCCGGGTGGGTAACCTCACGGTCGCGCTCGAGCGCCTGGGCGAGGCTGGCGCGACCGTCGTCGGCCTCGACGCCAACGCCGACAAGGACATCCGCGACGTGACCGCCGACGGCGCCGTCGTTCTCGTGATCGGCGCCGAAGGCAAGGGGCTCCGCAAGCCGGTCAAGCGCGCGTGCACCGAGCTGGCGCGCCTGCCGATGAGCGGCGTGCTCGACTCGCTCAACGCGTCGGTCGCGGGCGGCATCGCGCTCTACGAGCTGCTCCGCCGCCGCCCCCGGGGCTAGCGCCGCACGGGGGGGATCGATCCGCCCGCGAGGGGGAAGCCGCACGGCGGGCGGCGATCGCGGACCGCGCGCGCGTATCCGGCGTGATGTCGTGCGCGCGAGGTATGCTGGCGCGCCATGAGCGTGCGCGTCGACAAGAGCGGCCCCGTCACCACCATCGTCCTCGCCCGGCCCGAGGCGAAGAACGCCGTCGATCGCGCGACCGCCGACGCGCTGTCCGCCGCGTTCCGCGAGTTCGACGCGGACCCGGACGCGCGCGTGGCCGTGCTCTTCGGCGAGGGCGGCACCTTCTCGGCGGGCGCCGATCTCCGCGCCTACACGCGCGGCGAAGGCAACCGCCTCGCCGCGGACGGCGACGCGCCGCTCGGGCCGACGCGAATGCTGCTCTCGAAGCCGGTCATCGCCGCGGTCTCGGGCCACGCCGTCGCCGGCGGGCTCGAGCTCGCGCTGCTCTGTGACTTGCGCGTCGCCGACGAGACGGCCATCTTCGGCGTCTTCTGCCGCCGCTTCGGCGTTCCGCTCATCGACGGAGGCACCGTGCGATTGCCGCGTCTCATCGGGCTGTCGCGTGCGCTCGACCTCATCCTCACGGGCCGGCCCGTCGGCGCGGCGGAAGCGCTCGCGATGGGGCTCGCGAACCGCGTCGTCCCCGCGGGCGAGGCGCGCGCCGCCGCGGAGGCGCTCGCCGCCGAGATCGCGAGCTTCCCGCAGGCGACCATGCGCGGCGATCGGAGGAGCGCCTACGCCGGGACCGGCCTCGCGCTCGAGGACGCCCTGACGAACGAGTTCGCCATCGGGATGGAGTCGCTCGCGACCGGAGAGGCCGCGAGCGGCGCCGCCGCGTTCGCCGCGGGCAAGGGCCGGCACGGCGCCTTCGGCTGATCGCCCGGCGCCGGGCCCGCCCCTCCGAGAGGCGCGCCCGACCGCCGGGTGCGCGAGCTCACGCTCGGGGCTTCAGCGCAGCGAGGGGACCAGGACGAGGTTCCGGATCTGCTCGCGAACGGTGCGCCGCCGCTCGTCGATGAACGGCGCCTCGAAGGGCGACTGCCCCGTGAAGCCCTCGATCGTCCGGTCGATCACGAACGGGATGAAGTAGACGCCGATCAACGTGATGATGATGTGCTCGGGATCGAGCTCCGGCCTGAAGACGCCCGCCCCCTGCCCCGCCCGCGCGAACGCGACGGACGCGGCGAGGACCACCTGGACGGTGTCCGCGAGCTGCTCGCGCATCACCGGCCCCCAGTCCATCGCCTCGCGAATGAACAGGCGCGCGGCGTGCGGCTGCGCGCCGAGCGTCGCGGTGATCGCGTCGGTCAGCCCGTCGAGGCGGTCGACGAACGAGCCCTCGGCCGTGGCTGCGCCAGCGATCGCCTCCTGTACGCTGGCGATGAGCTGCGTGAGCACGGTCGCGTAGAGCGCGTCCTTCGACTCGAAGTGGTGGAACAGCGACGCCTTGCGGAGGCCGACGCGCTCGGCGAGGTCGCCCATGCTCGTGCCTTCGTAGCCGCGCTCCGCGAACAGGCGCGTCGCCTCCGCGACGATCTCCTCCTTCCGCAGCTTCTTCCGCTTGCGAAGTGCAGGCGGTCGCGACGGCGGCGTGTCTTCCCCCCCGGGAGTCACGCCGCGCCTCTGGAGAATGGCGCCTCGAGGAGGGGCCGAACCGGCTTGAGTATGTCCATCACTTGCGCCATGAGGCTCGATTGTTGGTCCCGTGGCAAGAGCGACTCTGCTTGGAAGAGCGCAAATCCGACGTAGTCGTTCATGAGCCCAACCAGCCAGGCGTCCGGCTCTTCGCCCGCCAGAGCTGCAATGTTGTTCGCGATGCGGTTGGGCTTGAGCGTCCCGTCGTGCAGCGGACCGGCGCCCATGAACAGCGGATCGTAAATCCCGCCGCCCGTCGCGAAGCGCGAGAGGCCGTCGCGGAGCTCGCCGCCCTTGCCCGCCCCGTCGCAACGCTCGTGGATCGCCGCGAGCGCGGGGTTGAAGGTCTCGACGATGGCCTCGGGCCCGCGCGGGCGCGGCGCGACGACGAACGCGCAGCCGCTCGAGACGAGCTGGAAGGCGCCGCGCGTCACCTCGAACTCGAGCTGCCCGAGCGCGCGCCCGATGTCGGCGATGCTCCGCGTCCCGTCGATCTTCGAGAACATGTCGACGAGGTCGTCCGGCGGCTTCTTGCCGGGGACGGGCACGGGGATGTACCCGTCGTTCGGGATCTTCTCGCGGAAGAAGCGCATCTCGTCCATCCGGCGCGCGGCCTCGATGAGGAGACCGCCGGCGTTGAGGTTGTGCCGCCGGATGATGTTCTTCTCCTCGTACCGATCGAAGAAGTAAAACGATCCCTCGCTGACGTGGACCGCGGCGTAGAAGACCTCTTCGACCTGGCGCGCCATCATCGCGTAGAGCTTGTCGGCGGGGACGATCCCGAGGTCGATCGCGGTCTCGCCGAGGCGCTTCTTCGTCTCGGTGCTGACGGTGATGATCTTGTCGAGCTGTTCGCGCGTGATCACGCCGAAGCGGTAGAGCGTCTCGCCGAGACGCTCCTCGGCGACGGTCGTCGACGCGTGGATGACGGTGCCGCGGTCGAAGTAGAACGAGCGCGTCCCGACCTCGGCGAGCATGATGAGCTCGCCGGTCCACTGCGACTGCGCGGCGAGCGAGATGATGTCCGAGAGCGCGCCCGGCGTGCGGATCTCGCCGGCGAGCTTCAGCACCGCGTCGCCGCCGCTCATGCTGCGCGCGATGATCAGCTCGCGCGGGCTCGGAATGAGACGCCACTCGCCTGCGCGCGGTCGCAGGAGCTGACTCGCGGCCCGACCGACCGGGTGCACCGTCCCGGTCCCGTCGACGCGCAGCAGGTCGTCGCGATCGGACATCGTCCCCTAAGCTACCAGAGGGTTCGCGGACTTGCGCAGTTTGCGGTTCGAGCGGAGGGCGCCTAAAAAGGGGCTCCGATGTCGGTCGACACAGCGCCTCCGGTACCGCCCTCGCCCCCAGAGCAGCCGACGACGCCCGAGGCGCTCGAAAAGGCGCTCGCGCGCACCTACATCGCCGACCGGCGCACCGCGATCGGCGCCTGGCTCGCCCTGAAGCTCGGCCGGCCGCTGCTCGTCGAAGGGCCCGCCGGCGTCGGAAAAACCGACCTCGCGCGGGCGCTCGCCGACACCCTCGGGCGCCCCCTCGTCCGCCTCCAGTGCTACGAGGGCCTCGACGAGGCCAAGGCGCTCTACGAGTGGGACTACGCCAAGCAGATGCTCTACACGCAGCTCCTCCGGGACACCGTCGCGAAGGACGTCGCGGCGGGGCCCAACGGAGCCGCGTCGGTCGCGGACGCGGTCGAGCGCTTGAGCGGGGCGGAGGCCGCCTTCTTCGGGAAGCGCTTTCTGATCTCGCGCCCTCTCCTCGCCGCCCTCGAGAGCGACGTGCCCGCCGTCCTCCTCGTCGACGAGGTGGACCGAGGCGATCCCGAGCTCGAGGCCCTCCTCCTCGAGGTGCTCGCCGAGAACCAGATCACGATCCCCGAGCTCGGGACGATCCGCGCGAAGCACGCGCCGCTCGTCATCCTCACGACGAACGCCACCCGCGACATGACCGACGCGCTCCGGCGACGTTGCCTCCACGCCTTCCTCGACTATCCGCCGCCGTCGCGCGAGCTCGCGATCCTCGAGCTGCGCGTCCCCGGCATCGCAAAGGCGCTCGCGGAGTCGCTCGTCACCTTCGTCCACGCCGTGCGGAAGCTCGAGCTGCGGAAGCACCCGTCGATCTCCGAGACGCTCGACTGGGCACGCGCGCTCCTCGCCCTCGGCGCGAGCGCGCTCGATCCGGAGCTCGTCGCCTCGACGCTCGGCGCGCTCGTCAAGCACGAGGAAGATCGCGAGCGGGTGCTCGCCGCCGGCCTCGCCGGCTGAGCCCCCGCCCCGATCGACCTCGCCGGCCCGACGCGAGTCGCGCCGCGCGCTCAGTCCGCGTCGCCGAGCTCCCGCAGCTCCTCGATCGTCAGCACGCGCGAGCGGACGAGGAAGCGGACGCCGCGCGGCGCCTCGAGCGAGAAGCCGCTCCCGCGGCCCGGCACCACGTCGACCGTGAGGTGCGTGTGCTTCCAGAACTCGAACTGGGCGCCCCCCATGTAGAACGGGACGCCGGCGACCTCGCCGAGCAGGACGTCGCCGCCGCCGATCCGGAAGTCGCCGCGAGGGAAGCACATCGGCGCGCTCCCATCGCAGCAGCCCCCGGACTGGTGGAAGACGAGCTCGCCGTGCTCGGCGCGGAGCTCGCGGATGAGATCATCCGCGGCCTCGGTGGAGCTCACGCGCGTGACGCCCATCGCTCGCGTCGCCTCAGAAGAAGCCCATCGCCTTGGGGCTGTAGCTGACGAGCAGGTTCTTGGTCTGCTGGTAGTGCGCCAGCATCATGCGGTGGTTCTCCCGCCCGATGCCCGACTGCTTGTAGCCGCCGAACGCCGCGTGCGCCGGGTAGAGGTGGTAGCAGTTGGTCCAGACGCGCCCGGCCTCGATCGCGCGGCCCGCGCGGTAGGCGGTGTTGCCGTCGCGCGTCCACACGCCGGCGCCGAGGCCGTAGAGCGTCTCGTTCGCGGTCTTGATCGCGTGATCGAAGTCGCGGAAGGGCGCGAGGCTCACGACGGGGCCGAAGATCTCCTCCTGGAACACGCGCATCTCGTTCGTGCCCTGGAAGATCGTCGGCTGCACGTAGTAGCCCTTGGCGAGATCGCCCGAGAGCTCGGCGCGCGCGCCGCCGGTGAGGACCTTGGCGCCCTCCTTCTTGCCGATGTCGATGTACGCGAGGATCTTCTCGAGCTGATCGTTCGACGCCTGCGCGCCCACCGTGGTCTTCGGATCGAGCGGGTTGCCCGGCCGATGACGCTCGGCGCGCTCGACGGCGCGCTCGATGAACCGGCCGAGGATCGACTCCTGCACGAGCGCGCGCGACGGGCAGGTGCACACCTCACCCTGGTTCAGCGCGAACATCGCGAAGCCTTCGAGCGCCTTGTCGGCGAAGTCGTCGTCCTTCGCGAAGATGTCCTCGAAAAAGACGTTCGGCGATTTTCCGCCGAGCTCGAGCGTCACCGGGATCAAGTTCTCCGACGCGTACTGCATGATGAGGCGCCCCGTGGTCGTCTCGCCGGTGAACGCGATCTTCGCGATCCGCTTGTTCGACGCGAGCGGCTTGCCCGCCTCCACGCCGAAGCCGTTGACGACGTTGACCACGCCCGGCGGGAGGAGATCGCCGATGAGGTCCATGAGGAGCATCAAGCTCGCGGGCGTCTGCTCGGCGGGCTTGATGACGACGCAGTTGCCTGCGGCCAGCGCGGGCGCGAGCTTCCACGCTGCCATCAGGAGCGGGAAGTTCCACGGGATGATCTGCCCCACGACGCCGAGCGGCTCGTGGAAGTGATACGCGACCGTATCGCTGTCGAGCTCACTGACTCCGCCCTCCTGCGCCCGGATGCAGCCGGCGAAGTAGCGGAAGTGATCGACCGTGAGCGGCAGGTCGGCGGCGAGCGTCTCACGGACGGGCTTGCCGTTCTCCCACGACTCGGCGACGGCGAGCTTCTCCAGGTTCTGCTCGATGCGATCGGCGATCTTCCACAGCACGTTCGCCCGATCGCCCGGCGAGGTCTTGCCCCACGCAGCCTTTGCGCCGTGCGCCGCATCGAGCGCCGTCTCGATGTCTGCGTTCGAGCCGCGTGCGACCTCGCAGAACGCGCGGCCGGTGACCGGCGTGATGTCCTCGAAGTACTGTCCTTTCGCGGGCTTCACCCAATCGCCGCCAATGAAGTTCTCGTAGCGCGCGCGAAACCGCACGATCGCGCCGTCATGGTTCGGGGGTACGTAGGTCATGACTCCTCCAGTTGAATGCGCTCTCGATTGCATGCCGTGGTCCCGACCATGCGTCGCCGTGCGTCGACGAGAACGCACGGCCCGCGCCGCTCCGCGCGGCGGCGTCTGACGCGCGCTGCTCCGCGACACGTTCTGCGACTGTCGCGTTTCGAGTCAGGCCGACGCGACGCGGCGGTCGTTTGCGTCTGGCGTCCGCGGCACTGCTCGCTACGCTCCTCTTGTGGAGAGGTGACCGCTGCTGCGCCTCGCCCGCGGGGAGCGGGCGGCCTCGCCTCACGCGCGTGGGGCGCCGCGCCATCCTCCGCCCTCGCGCCCGCCCCCTCCTCCTCATGCTGCGGCTCATCGAAGAACGCGACGGCCTCTGGGAGCTCTTTCAAGAGGGCGATCCTTCCGTCGAAGCTCCGGTCGTTCCCCGCTGGGAACGCGCAGCGCGGCTCGGCGTTCGCGCCGACGGTCCCGCCCCGCCCGAAGGCGTCGCGGCGGACGATCTCGTCGTCCGGCGCGACGCATCGCTCGACGCGTTCGCGGACGGCAGGACGATCCTCGACGGCCTCTCGAACGACGCTGCGAGCCGCGGCCTCCTCGCGCTCGTCGCGGACGCGCACGGCGTGATCGTGCGGTCCACCGGGGGCGACGCGTTCCCGCGCGAGGTCGCGCGCACGCGCCTGGTCGAAGGCGCGCGCTGGGACGAGGCGGCGCGCGGGACGAACGCGATCGGCACGGCTCTCGTCGAGAGGCAGCCCATCGCGGTCGTGGGGCGCGCGCACTGGGAGCACGTCAACCACGGGCTCTTCTGCTACGCGGCGCCGGTCCTCGATCCGTTCGGCGATCTCCTCGCCGTCCTCGACGTGACCGGTCCGGTCGAGCTCGACGAGCGCGCGATCGGCGTGGCCGTCCGGGGCGCCGCCGCGTCCCTCGAGGAGATCCTCCGGGCGCGCGCGTACTGCCGCACGAACGCCGGCTCGCTCCCGCTCCTGTCGCGCATGATCGACCGCTGCTCCGGCCCGTCGCTCCTCGTCGAGGCGCCGGGGACGGTCCGCACCCGCAACGCGGCGGCGGCGGCGGAGCTCGAGCTCCCGGCGGGCGCCACGAGCGTCGAGCACGTCTTCGGAATGCCGTGGGACGAGCTCGCGCTCGCCGCGCGCTCCGGTCCGGCTTCGTTCGAGACGCGCCGGCGACGTTACACGGTCGAGTTCGAGCCCGTCCTCGCCGACGGCCGCGTGCTCGCCCTCGCCTGCTTCCTCTCACCGGCGCCGCGACCGCGTGCGTCCCTCGCGCCCGCGGCGGGATCGCGCGCGGCGCTCGCGACGCCGGCCAGAGCGCACGTCTCGCTCTCCGCCTTCGAAGAGGTCTTCGCGCACGATCCGGCCGTCATCCGCGCGAAGCACGTCGCCGCGAGCCTGGCGCCCTCGGACGTCCCGATCCTCCTCCTCGCGGAGACCGGCACCGGCAAGGAGCTTTTCGCGCACGCCATCCACCGCGCGAGCGCGCGGGCCGCGCAGCCGTTCGTCGCGATCAACTGCGGCGCGCTCGTCGGCGGGCTCCTCGAGACCGAGCTCTTCGGGTACGGCGCCGGCGCGTTCACGGGCGCGCAGCCGCGCGGAAGCGAGGGCAAGCTCGCGGCCGCCCACCGCGGGACGCTCTTCCTCGACGAGCTGGCGGAGATGTCGCCGCAGGCGCAGGCGATGCTCCTGCGTTTCCTCGAAGACGGCTCCTACCACCGCGTCGGCGAGTCGACGCCCCGCCACGCCGACGTTCGCGTGCTCGCTGCGACCTGCCGCGACCTCCCCGCGCTCGTCCAGTCCGGCGCGTTCCGGCAGGACCTCTTCTACCGCATCAACGGCGGCAACATCCGGCTGCCCGCGCTCGCGGAGCGGACCGATCGTCTCGCGCTCGCCCGGCAGCTGCTCGAGCGGCTGACCGCGGGCTCGCCCCGGCCGAGCGCCGGCGCGCCGGGCGTGACGCGTCCGCCCTCGAAGCGACGCGCGTGCCTCGCGCCGAGCGCCGAGGCGTGGGTGCTCGATCACCCGTGGCCCGGCAACGTCCGCGAGCTGAAGACGGCGCTCGCCCACGCGCTGGCGCTCGCGACGGCGGGCCGCGCGGCTACGGGCTCGAACGCCGCCGACGTCGTCGAGCTGGAACGAGCCCACTTTCCGGAGCCGCTGATCGTCGGCGGACGCGCCGCGCACGCCGAGGCGCCGTCGTCACGCAAGCGCGCGCTCCAGACGCTCGCCGAGGAAGCCGTCTCGCGCGCCGGGGGGAACATGAGCGAGGCGGCGCGGGCGCTCGGCGTGGCGCGGAGCACGCTCTATCGAATGCTCGCGCGCCCGTCTCGCTCCTGAGCGAGCCGGGCGCGACCGCGTCGGGTCGAGAGGGCGGAGAGGCGTCGAAGGGTCGGAGCGACGACCTTGGCTCGCCGCTCCGACGGAAGGTAGGGCGCCGGCGAGCTTAGGGCAGGAGCTCAGGTGTCGGCGGGCGGCGGGACGCTCTTGCCGTTCTCTTGCGCCTTGTCGGCCGCCTTCTCGCGCGTGGGCTGATCGCCGACCTCGAGCTCGCACTCGCCGAAGACGACCTGCATCTTCGAGTTGGAGGTCGTCAGCTTCACCTCGAGCGACTTGGCCTTGATGACCGTGTTGTCCTTCACGGACCCGGACAGCTGGACCTTGTCGACGTCGAACTCACCGGCGATCGAGCCTTCGCTCTTGAGCTCGCCGGCCTTCACCTTGCCGGAGACCGTGCCGCTCGCCGCAACGGTCAGCGACGGTGCCTGGATGTCACCCTCGACGCCGCCCTTCACGAAGATGGGGCACGTCGATGAAAGGGATCCCTTGAAGGTGGTTCCCTCCTCGACGAGCGTGCGTTTCTCCGTCGCCGAGCCGATGGGGTTTCTCAGATCGCTCATTAGCCCTCGCTCCTCCCTGAACCTTACTTCTTGCCGCCCTTTGCGCCGTTACCGTTGCCCGAACCGTTCCCCGTCGTGATGCGCATTCGAAGCTGGCAGCCCGGCTCGAACGCGAATCGCGTGAGCTCCTGCGGCTGCTGCACGGCGCCGACCATCGCGCCGGTCGACGACACGACGAGCTGGTGAGCGCCGACGATCGCCGGTCCGCTCTTGCGCCCGCTGGTGGCCTCGAAGAACTTGCCGTTGATCGTGATGTTGCCCGCGCCGGTGATCTGACACCCCGCGAGGATCCCGTCGGGTCCGATGAGCAGCTCGGTGCCTCGGCCGAGCGCGATCGTGCACGACTCGAAGAGGCTCTCGATCTCGACCGTCGCGCCCTCGTCGAACTGCAACGACGCGTTCCGGAGGACGTCGCCGCGACCGAAGTAGCGGTGGTTCGCCGAGCGCGACGACTCGCGCGCCGACGAGATCGGCGCCTCGCCGGAGAGGACCGCCTGCACCTGGGCGGCCTGCACGCGCACCGAGCCGTCCGCGTTCGGGCTGTTGTCGAGCCAGTCGGCCTTGAGGCCCACGAGCTGCGCGCCCTTGGCCGTGAGGCCGTAGACCTTCGCGCCGGTGAGGTTCGCTCCCTCGAGCTTCGCGTCGCCGAGCGACGCGTTCCGGAGGTCGGCGTTGGTCAGGTCGGCGTTCGTGAGGTTCGCCTTGCCGAGATCCGCCTTCGAGAGCACCGCGCCGACGAGCTTCGCGCCGCGCGCCTTGATTCCGCGCATCTGCGCGTCGGCGAGCGTCGCGCCGGTGAAGTCACCGTCCTCGAGGTTCGAGTCGTTCAGGTTGGCGTTCGTCAGCTCCGCCTTCATCATCTTGACGGCGCCGAGGTAGCACTCGCCGAGATCTGCGTGGGTGAGCACCGCGCCCGCGACGTCCGCGCCGCCGAGGTTCGCGAGATCGAGCTGCGCGTGCGTGAGGCGCGCGCCCGAGAGGTTCGCGCCCTGGAGGTTCGCGCCTTCGAGGTTCGCGCGCGAGAGGTTCGCCCCCGCGAGCAGCGTGCGCTGAAGGTTCGCGCCCTCGAGATCGGCGTTGTCGAGGTTCGCGTCGCGGAGGTCCGCGCCCGACAGGAACGCTTCGCAGAGGTTCGCGCTCTTCAGGTTCGCGTTGCGAAGCTTCGCGCCTTCGAGGTTCGCGCCGACCATGTCACAACGCCGGAAGCTCGCGCCTTCGAGCATCGCGTTCGCGAGGTTGATTCCCGAGAGATCCGCGCGGTCGATCTTCTCGCCGCGTTTGACTTTGCTGACAACGGCATCCGCAGTGAGCTCGGCCATATGACGATGCCCTCGAGAGGAGTGACCATGTCACGCGCGCCGCTAGGGAGCTCGCACGTGAGGGAAGAAAACTAAACCCGGTTTCTCGATCTTTGTCGACAGCGAAGTCGCGAAGCGCGCGCGTGATCCGTCACGTCGTTCGTCATCCCTCGGGGCTCCGGTACTTGTCCCGCGCCTCTTCGAGATAGTCGGACAGCTGCGCGATACGCTGCGCGAAGGGCACCTTCTCGATCCCCTGGAGACGATCGACCTCGCCGAACCGCGCGAGCAAGACGCTGATCTCGAGCCAGGTCTCTTCGCGCGCCCGGAAGTGATCGCGCTTCTTCGCCTTGGCCTCGGGGCCCCAGGCGTTCGCCGCCTCTTCGTACGCGTCGTGGTGCTGCTTCAGCTGCCCGTTGAGCCCCGCGAGCTTCTCGCGCTCCGCGGCGCGAGCGTCCTGGGGCGACGACGACTTCAGCTCGGCGCGGTACGACTGCACGCGCTCGACGATGCGCGACGCGAGCGCGTGAGGGATGCCGGCGACGTGCGCGATGTCGTGCGCGTTCGCCTCGAAGAGCTCCGTCAGGCTCGTCAGACCGGCCGCGTGCAGCTTGTCGATCGTGACCTTGCGCACGTCCGGAACCTGGAGCAGCAGCGCCTGGACGATGACGGCCTCGCGCTGCGTCTTGTCGCGATCGAGCGCGAAGGCCTGCGGGAGGATCTCCACGAGCTCGCCGTACGCGTCGAGCAGCCGCTGCTTCTCGTTCGCGTCGAGCATCTGCCCGCCGACCGCGTTCGCGGCGTCGAGCTCGTCGCCGAGCTTCTCGAGCGACGCGCCGAGCGAGGTCAGCTCGAGGCGCTCGGCCGCCTTCCGCAGCGTGCGGACCGGCGGAACGCAGATGTGGATCCAGTCGCGCGTGACCTCTCCCCACTTCACGTCGATCATGAAATCGCGGACGTGGCGCATGTGGTTGGCGGCGAGCTCGGAGAACAGCTCGCGCACCGGCGCGAGGTCGAACTCGTGCGTGCCGGGGAGGCTCGCGCGATCCTCGGACACGAGCGCGTCGAAGGCGAACGCGATCGACCCCTCGTCGAAGCCCTCGAGGACGAGCGCGCCCGGCGGGATCGACGACGGCGTCGCGGGCGCGGGCGGACGGAGCGAGCTGATGCGAC
>JAHBWC010000096.1 GCA_019637225.1 Labilithrix sp. | reverse complement strand
GCTGTCGACCCACGAGACGACGGCGCTCTCGGCCGATCCGTTCTACCTCGACGTCCTCGCGCGCCACGCCGCGGTCCTCGGGCGACGCCTCGACGTGCGCGGCTTCATCGCGACGACGCGAGCGCGCGCGACGCGGGCGCACCGTGACGCGCTCGCCCGCGTCTACCGCGGCGCCGTCGTCGACGTCCTCGCCGCGCGCGAGGTCGGCGCGCTCTTCGTCGGGGGAGGCGACGACCTCATGCATCACGCCCCGTTCTCGACGCACGTCGAGCTCCTGCGGGCGAAGGTCGCCACGCCGGGCGCCGAGGACGTGGCCCTCGTCGTCGTGACCACGCTGGAGCGCGACGTCCAGCCGCTCGTTCGCTACGTCCTCGGCGATCTGGTGCAGGTCGCGCGCGGAGAGGGCGCGGAGCCGCGGCGGGACGGCCGGTTCACGACCGTCCCGCCGATCGCCACGGCGGAGGGCTCTGTCGACGACGCGCTCGTCCGCCCCGACGGCGCGCTCGTGACGCCGGGCGCGATCGACCGCGCGCTCGGCGGCGCCGGTCCGCGCGCCTACCAGGTCGTGCAGGTGGACGCCGGCGCCGTCGAGGCCGAGATCGTCGGCGGGTCCCCCGCGCACGTCGAGCAGGCGCTCGCGCCGCTCTTGTCCGGGATGCGCGTGACGGTCCGCAGCTCGACGGCGATCGGCGCGGAGCCCACTGGAAAGTACCGAACGACACGGCGGCGAGCGCCCCTCGCCCTCTCCAGCGTCTTCGACGCATGCGAAGGAGTATGAGCGATGAAGGACCAGATCAGCCACGTAGCCTCCCGCGTCCGCGCGCAGATCCCGCTGCTCGCGCGCGAGCTCGGCGGCCGCCCGCTCGTCTTCCTCGACAACGCGTCGACGACGCCGAAGCCCCAGGCCGTCATCGACGCGGTCGTCGGCTACTACGAGTCGTCCACCGCCAACGTTCACCGCGGCGTCCACTCGCTCGGTGAGGAGGCGACGCGCCTCTTCGACGACGCGCGGCGCGAGGTCGCCACGCTCATCGGCGCGTCGCCCGCCGAGATCGTCCTCGTCCGCGGGACGACGGAGGCGATCAACTTCGTCGCCAACGGCCTCGAGCTCGGCCCGGAAGACGAGGTCGTCTTCCCCGCGAGCGAGCACCACGCCAACTGGATCCCCTGGCGCGTCCACGGCAAGCCCGTGCCGATGCCGATCGACGACGACGGTCTGCCGCGCTGGGAGACGCTCGACTCCCTCATCACGCCGAAGACGAAGCTCGTCTCGTTCGGCCATGTCTCCAACGTCACCGGCGCCGTCGCGCCCGTCGAGGAGCTCGTCAAGATCGCCCACGCCCGCGGCGTGCCCGTCCTGCTCGACGCGGCGCAGTCGCTCTCGCACCTGCCGCTCGACGTCACGCGGCTCGGCGTCGACTTCCTCGCCGCCTCGAGCCACAAGGCGTTCGGCCCGTCCGGCGTCGGCATCCTCTGGAGCAAGAAGGACTTCCTCCAGAAGTGCCCGCTCTATCAGGTCGGCGGCGGGATGATCTCGCTCAACAACGACATCGACGTGGGCGGCTTCGTCCCGCGCGACGCGCCGTTCAAGTTCGAGGCCGGCACGCCGGCGATCGAAGCGACGATCGGCTTCGGCGCCGCGATCAAGTGGATGCGCGGCGTGGGCATGGACGCCATCCGCGAGCACGACCTCGCGATGAGCCGCTACCTCATCGACGGGCTCGCCGACATTCCAGGCGTGCGCGTCCTCGCCAAGAAGCTCCCGCCCGAGAAGCGGATCGCGCTCGCGACCTTCGTCGTCGACGCGCCCGCGATGACCCAGGAGAGCGTCGCGCGCGCCCTCTGCGACATGTTCGCGGTCTGCGTCTCGGCGGGCTTCCACTGCACCCACGTGCTGCACCACCGAGCACACCTCCCCGGCACCGTGCGCGCGAGCCCGCACGTCTTCAACACGACCGAGGAGATCGACCTCCTGCTCGAGGGCGTCCGCGAGATCGCGAGCTGACTCGGAGACGCGATGAGGTTCGAGGCCGGCGGGCCGGCCACGGCCTAGGCGTCCGGGAAGCTCCGCCGCTTGGCCGCCGCGCGGCGGGAGCTTCCTCGCTCCGCGCGCGGCATCGTCAGCGTCGTCACCTCGGCGCGCCACGCACGCCCGGCCTTCGCCGCCGCGAGGCGCGGGATCGACGGCGGCGAGCCCTGCGCCCCGGCGCGGAGAGCCGACGCGAGATCCATCGCCGTCCCGAAGCGATCGCCCGGCCGCTTGGCGAGCGCGATCGCGAGGACGGTCTCGACCTCCTTCGGCAGCGACGGCACGATCTCACGGGGACGCGTCGGCGTCCCGTGAACGACCTGGTAGAGGATCTGCGGTGTGTCGGGCCCGCTGAACGGCCGGCGCCCGGTGAGCGCACGGTAGGCCACGGCACCGAGCGAGAACACGTCCGAGCGAAGGTCGATCTCCTGACCCTCCGCCTGCTCGGGCGACATGTAGCCGGGCGTGCCGACGAGATCGTTCTCGGTCATCGTCCCCGCCCCGACGAGCTTCGAGACGCCGTAGTCGAGGATCTTCCAGACCGGAGGGCGCCCGACCGCGCGGAACAGGTTCTGAGGCTTGAGGTCGCGATGCACGACGCCGGCGGCGTGCAGAACGGCGAGGCCGCGCGCGGTCTCCTCGACGAGCACCACGACCTCCTCGAGCGAGAGCTGAGGCCGCTCGCGGAGGATCGCCGCGAGGTCCTGGCCCGCGAGGAGCTCCATGACGATGTAGATCGATCCGTCCGCGGCGCGGCCCGAGTCGAAGACGTCGACGAGGTTCGGACCACGAACGCGACGCGCGATGTCCGCCTCTCGCGCGAAGCGCTTCGCGATGACCTCGTCGTCGGGCGTGCGCAGGACCTTGATCGCGGCGGTTCGCTCGCCTTCTGTCGACTGCGCGGCGTAGACCTCGCCCATCGCGCCGCGGCCGACCACCTCGCCGGCGCGCCAGTCACCGAGGAGGGTCCCCGTGAGGCGACCGGCGTTCCCGCCGCGCAGCGCGGCGTCGAGGTTCTCGCGGACCTCGTGCAGCTGCGCCTCTCGCGTCTGCGCCACCTTCATCGCCTCCTGCGCGCGCGCGATCGCGTCGAGCAGCGCGCGATGGTTGGAGCGCGCCAGCACGAACTGCGTGATCATCGCCGCGGAGACGATCACGGTCATCGACAGCCGCTGCTGGGTCGCAGGCGTCCGCCACACGCCGTCGTCCGGGAGGACGCCGGCGGTCACGAGGAGCGCGAGGAGCGCGTACCCGCCGATGACCGTGAGGGAGAACGGAAAGATGAAGGTCCTGTCGCGACCGTGGACGAAGAACGACAGGCCGAGCACGACGATCACCACGATCGGCGAGAAGGTCCCGAGCGTGTAGATGAGGATCATCGACGAGAGCGCGCACGCGCTCCCGAAGAGGCGGAACGTGCGAATCGAGTAGTGATCGACGTTGCGGGAGCGCCACCAGACGCCGGCGCCGGAGACGAAGAGGATCCCCGTCGCGGCCATGGTCAGGATGCGCGAACGGAGCGGGACGTCGCGCACCGCGCCGACGATCAAGCCGAGGAACGCGAAGGTCGCGACGCCGCGCCCGAACGCCGCCGCGCGCGCGGCCTCCTCGCGATGCACCACCTCGGTCCGCGCGGTCCGGTCGCGCGTCGTCGCGTCGCTCGGCTCGCGAATCGTCGTGTCCGCCGTGCTCTCGGCCGCCGCCTCGTCCTCCCCCATCGCCCTCACCGGAGAAATACTACGTCCGCAACACCGTTCAGTGGTCTACGCTGCCACGCCAGACGCGTGACGAAGAACGACGACGACATCGTCTCGTGGCCCAAGCAATGCCGCGGCTGCGGCGCCTCCTACGAGGAGGAGAGCTGGCGCGAGCTCCCCTTCGTCGGCGTCGACCACGCCTACCGTCTCGAGTTCCGCAACTGCCCGTGCGGTTCGACGCTCGCCGTCCCGCTCGAGCCCGGCTGACGGACACGCGCTACTTCTTCTTCACCGCGCACGCGAGCGGATCGCCCGCGATGCACGCGCGGTCGAGCGACGCCGTCGCGATCGCCTTCTGACCGGCGGCGACCTGGAGAGTGCCGGCGGCGGCGCAGTCGCGCATCGAACCCGACATGCAGGCCTTCTGCAGCTCCATCATCTCGGCCGGCTTCGGGACGACCGGGCGCGTGCCTCCGAAGAGCACCTTCTGCGCCGCGCACCCGAGATCGTCGAAGCGCATGCACGCCATCTCGAACGCGCGCTTCGCGGAGTCCTGGCTGCCGCCCTGGCCGAGCTCGAGCCGGCCCTGGCCCGTGCAGCCCTTGGCTTCGCCGCGGAAGCACCCTCGCTGGTAGAGCATCTTGGCGAGGATCGGGTTCTTCGGGACGTCCTTCGAGGCGCCGTCGTAGAGGTCGCCGAGGTCGACGCAGCTCCGCGCTTGGCCTCCGTCGCAGGCGCGCTTGAGGAAATCGGTCGCCTTGGCGACGTCCTTCGTCGCGCCGCGCCCGTCGAAGAGCATCTTGCCGACCACGCCGCAGCTCGCCTCGTGCCCGCCCTCGCATCCCTTCTGGAGGAAGGTCACCGCCTGCTTTTCGTCCTTCGAGACGCCGTCGCCCGACTCGTAGGCGGCGCCGAGGAGACCGCAGCCGAGAGCGTCGGCCTCGCCGCACGCCTTCTCGAAGCGCTTCACCGCGCCGGCGGCGTCCTTCGCGCCGCCGCGGCCCTTCATGAGGATGAGGCCGAGGTTCGTGCAGCTGCCGACGTCGCCGCCGTCGCAGCCCTTGCCGAGCAGCTCGCGCGCCTTCGCCTCGTCCTTCGACGCGCCGCCGCCGCCGGAAGCGAGCAGAGCGCCGGCCGCTCCGCAGCTCCCCGCGTGTCCCTTCCCGCACTGATCGAGGCACTCGGTCGCGTCGCTCGGCTTGCACTGGAACGCCGGCGCGGAGCTCGGCTCGGTGCACTTGCCGTCGGCGAAGACGAGGCCCTTCGGGCAGCTCGTCTGCGGCGTCGCGACCTCCGCGGCCTTCGGATCGGGGGGCGGCGCGGCCTTCTCGGTGGGCGGCGCCTCGGTCTTCGCGGCCTTCGGGAGGATCGCCTTCAGCTCGAGGCGCACGATCGCCTGGCACTGCGCGGGCGCCTTCGGCGAGTCGGGCTGCGCCTTGGCGCAGTCGGAGAGATCGCCGTCCTGGTTGCGGACGTTCTTCGTGCTCGACGATCCGCCCGAGGCGCCGGCGCCGAAGAGCTGCGCGGCGGTCTTCGCCTCGCCCTTCGCGCCCGTCTCCATGACGAACGCGCCGACGGTCGCGCCCTTGACGAAGTGGGTGGCGCCGTCGCACTCGCCCGTGAGCTCGTCGGCCGCGACCTTGCCCCAGGTCGTCTTGACCTTGCCGATCATGATGAGCGCGACGTCGAGCGTCGCCCCGCGCTGCATCTCGGCGCCGATGTTGGCCGCGATGCCCGCGCCGGCGAGGGGCAGGTTCGCCTTCACCTCGTCGGCGTTCGTGAGCTTGACGACTTGCTCCTTCTTGCTCATGCCGAGGAAGCCGTACTTCCCGTCGACCTTGCAGTCCTTCAGCAGCTTGAAGCCCTTGCAGCTGTACGAGACGACCGCGACCCCGTCCTTCATCAGGACCTCGAGGTCGCCGCGCTGCTCGGGCTTCCAGTCGACGACGAGCGGCTCCGCGCCGCTCTCGGGCTCGTGGCACGAGCCGGAGCTCGTCTCTCCCATCGCGCCGGCGAAGGTCTGATCCTTCGGCCGGATTTGCTCACCCGGAGTTCCTCCTCCGCAGCTCGCGAGGACGAAGCCCGCGGCAGCGGACAGGACGAGGGCGACCAGCGGTGAGCGGAAGGGGGTCCGAAGATGCATGATGGCGCGAGGGTATCGGCGCTTCGTTCCCATGCACAAGAGGCGTCGGAGCGGCCTGAATGAGAAGGCTCCGGTGCTGTGGCAGAGGTGGCGGGGGCACGGACGCACGACGGGCGCCTTGGCCGTGCAGACAACCCGCCCGAGTAGGGTCATCGCACGGAGATGTGCTTCAGCTCGGACGAATGCCGGCGCCCCCATTCGCAGAGCGAAGCGACGAGCGGCTGGAGGGTCTCACCGAGCTTCGTGAGGGAGTACTCCACCCGTGGGGGCACCTGCGCGAAGACCTCGCGATGAACGATGCCATGCTCCTCCATCTCGCGAAGCTGCTGGACGAGCATCTTCGCGCTCGCCCCGGGCACGAGGCGTCTCAGCTCGGAGAGACGCTTCGTCCCTTCGAAGAGGAAATAGAGAATGAAGATCTTCCAGCGGCCGCCGAGAACCCGGAGCGTGCGCTCGGCCGGGACAGCAGGCAGCTCCTTGATGATGCGCGCCATGGTTACCCGTTGGTACGTATGGTACCGCTAAGTCGATATGAGAACAAAGGGAGCGTAGGCGCGTTCGAGGCCTCGTCCCCATAGTGGCGCCCATGAAGACGCACCACGACAAGGCGCCCATTGCTCTCATCACCGGGGGAAGCCGCGGGCTCGGGAGGAGCCTCGCGCTGAAGCTCGCCGACCAAGGCATCGACGTCCTCTTCACCTATCGGACAGCCGTGGACGAGGCGCTCGCGCTCGTCGCCGAGATCGAAAGAAGGCAGCGCAAGGCAGCCGCGCTCGCCCTCGACGTGAGAAAGAGCGAGACGTTTCCCGCATTCGCCGACGCGGTGAGGGCAAACCTGGCCGGTTGGCAGCGTGATCGCATCGACTACCTGGTGAACAACGCAGGAAGCGGCGCCCATGCGAGCTTCGTCGAGACCACGGAAGAGCAGCTCGACGAGCAGTACGCCGTCCACCTGAAGGCGACGTTCTTCGTCTCGCAGAAGCTCCTCCCTCTCATCGCCGATGGTGGCCGGATCGTGAACATCTCGAGCGGCCTCTCGCGCTACACGTATCCCGGTCAATCGGCCTATGCAGTGATGAAGGGCGGCGTCGACGTCCTCACCCGCTACATGGCCGTCGAGCTCGGTCCGCGTCGAATCGCCGTCAATGTCGTCGCTCCGGGAGGGATCGTCACCGACTTCGGCGGGGGAGTGCTCCGCGATCCGGGTCTCCAGAAAGCCGTCGCTGGGCAGACGCCGCTTGGCCGGATGGGAGAGCCGGAGGATGTCTCCGGCGTCGTCGCGACGCTCCTCGCCGATGAGACCCGCTGGATCACCGGTCAACGGATCGAGGTGACGGGCGGGTACATGCTCTGACGTGCGGTGGAGATCTTCGGAGATCTTCGAGACCGCGAACGATCGCGGCGCGGAGGCGCGCGTTCGAGTCGAGCGAATGAGGACTTCGCGAGTCGGGCTTCGCTACTTCAGATACTTGGGGCGACCTGCTTTGACCCACGCGGCGTACCGCCGGTCCATCTTCGGACAGAGGACATCGAAGTTCTTCCACGAGTCCGGGACGCCGTAGATGGTCTTCTCGTCGACCTTGAACGCAGCGAGGAAGTCGTCGACGTAGCGCGAGTCGTGGTTTTTTCCTTGGTAGTACGCGAGCGTGAAGGCGTTTCCTTCGTCGTTCAGATCGTCCGAGCAGAACTTCTCGCCGCTCTTCATGAGGAAGTCCCCCGGCGTCACCGATCGCTTCACCAGCTTCTTCAGCAGGGCCCCGAGATCTTCGACGTGCTCGTCGCTCCCCATCCCTTTTGCGAGGCACCAAGCGACGAACATCCCGATGTGCGTGGCGGCGGCCTCGGGCGGAAGATCGTCAGGATACGTGCCCCCATAGTGCCATGATGCATCGTCGTATTTGACGAACTTCGGAAGCTTCGTCTTCTTCTTCGTGTTCGTCTTTTTCTTCGCCGCCATCGTCTCCGTCTCCGCCACGATCGTAGCCCGAACGTCGACAGTCCAGCCCGAGGAACCGAAGGTCGGTGCTCGCGGTCGGCGCGCGCTTCACCTCCGAGCGCGCGCGGGGGCGCTCAGAAACCGCGGTTCTTGCGGCGCGGCGCGGCGGGCTTGCTCGCTCGCGGCGCTGCAGCGCTCGGGGCCGATGCCGGTCGCGCCGCCGGAGCGGGCTCGCTCGCCGGAGGCGCGTCGTCGATCTCGACGGTCGCCGCGCCCTCGGCGGTCGGCGCGCCCTCGGCCGTCGGCGCGCCCTCGGCGGTCGGCGCCCTCGGCGGCCGGCGCGCCCTCGGCGGCCGGCGCGCCCTCGGCGCCCGGCACGCTCGTGGCGCCCGGCGAGGCCGCCGGCGCGACGCTCGCTCCAGGCGCCGCCTCGCTCGTGGCCGTGGGCGCCGCAACCGAGGCAGCCTCCGCACGCCGGGTCAGCCGCGTGACGCCGACGAGGCCGCCGACGAGCACGAGCACCGCGAGGATCCCCGCGGCGATCGGCACGCTCGACGAAGGCGCCGCCGCACGCGGCTGCAGCATGGCCGCGACCGGAAACGACGGCGACGAGCGGAAGAGCATCGGCTCGTGCACCGGCGAGTCGTCGAGCGCGAACGGTCGGCTGCGCGCCGCCGCGAGGAAGGCGTCGGCCATCTCGCGCGCCGATCCGAACCGGTTCGCCGGGTCGGACGCGAGCGCCCGCGCGAACCACCCGTCGAGCGTCCCGGGAAGCGACGGATCGACGCTCGAGACCGGCGCGTAGCGGCCGTTCACGATGGCGACGTGGAGCGCGCCGGCCGTCTCGCCGTCGAACGGCGGACGTCCGGCGAGGCACTCGTAGACGACGACGGCGAGCGAGTAGAGGTCGGAGGCCGGCCCGACGCTCTTCGGCGAGAGGATCTGCTCCGGGCTCATGTACATCGGCGTGCCGAGCACCGCCTGGTCCGACGTCTCGTGGAGCGCCTTCGACCCGCGCGTCTTCGCGACGCCGAAGTCGAGCAGCTTCGCCACGAGATCGCCGTCGACGTTCGTGAGGAAGATGTTCCCCGGCTTGAGGTCGCGGTGGACGACGCCGAGCTCGTGCACGCGCGCGAGCGCCTTGCAGGTCTGGACGACGACGGCCGTGACGATGCCGATCGGCAGGCGCTCCACGCGATCGAGGCGCTGCGAGAGGTCCTCGCCGACGAGGCGCTCCATCACGAAGAACGGGACGCCGTCCTCCGTCGCGCCGAAGTCGTGGATGCCGACGACGTGCGGGCTCTTCAGCTGCGCGACCGCGGTGGCCTCGCGCCGGAACCGCTCGAGCGCCTCCGCGTCGTTCGTGAGCTCGTGCGAGAGCAGCTTCACCGCGACCTCGCTCCCGAGCACGAGGTGCTCGGCGAGCCAGACGCTGCCCATGCCGCCTCGGCCGAGGAGCCGGAGCAGCCGCAGGTTCGGCGTCAACATGGAGCCGGGAGCGACGAGCAAGCGAGCACGCTATAGTCCACGGCCCCCGTTCGCGCACGTCTCGGATCGCGCTTTCGCGCGAGCGACGGCGCCCTCGCTTTCACATGAAATCAAGGGGAAGGATCCGGAGCGCGCCGCCGTAACCACGCCCGGAGAGACTGGCGCCGCGGCGCTCCGGTGCTAAGGCACGCGCGCTGTCGTCGGTGGTGAAGCGCATGATGATCAAGCTCGTGGCCGCGGGGGCCCTCGTCGCGACGACGTGCCTCGCCGCCACCTCCAGCGCCGAGACGCCTGCGGCGCGGGAGACGGCGCGCCGGCTGATGGACGACGGCGACAGGTACGTCGAGCAGCAGAAGTTCGACAAGGCGCTCGCCGCCTACGAGTCGGCCCACGCGATCATGCACGTCCCGACGACGGGGATCGACGTCGCCCTCACGCTGACCACGCTCGGGAGGTTGGTCGCCGCGCGCGAGGTCGCCCTCGAGGTCACGCGCATGCCCGGCGCCGGGACCGAGTCGAGCATCTTCGCCGAGGCGCGCAAGGACGCCGCCGAGCTCGCCGACCGCCTCGTCGTGAAGATCCCCACGGTACGCCTCGAGCTCCCGGCCGGCGTCGATCCGGCGACCGTGCGGGCGTGGATCGACGGCGAGGAGCTCGCCGACCGCGCGATCGGCGTCCCGAGACGCCTCGATCCCGGCGGCCACACGGTGCGCGTCGAGACGCGGGGACGCGCGCCGTTCGTCCGCGAGATCACGCTGAAGGAGTCGGAGCGCGCCATCGTCCCGATCGAGCTCCGCTCGGGCGGGTGGGGGCGCTCGGGCGAGGACGCGATCCTCGGGCTTCCGCCGCTCGCGTTCGGTGGCCTCTCGGCCGCCGCGCTCGGCCTCACCGTCGGGACGATCACGGGGCTCGTGTCGCTCGACAAGGCCGCCGACGCGCGCAGCCGATGCGGCCCGGACACGAAGAGCTGCGACCCGGCCGCGGAGCCCTACATCGACGCGTCGAAGACGTACGGCTGGATCTCGACGGCGTCGTTCGCGCTCGCGATCGCCGGCGGAGCCGTCGCGACCTACGCGCTCGTCGTCACGACGGACCGCGTCGGACAGCGGAGCATCGGCGTCCACGCGACGGCGAACGGCGCGCTCGTGAAGGGGACCTTCTGACGATGCGCGCGTCGAGGGTGCTCGGGCTGGCGGCGATCGCGCTCGCGCAGGCGTGCACGTACTTCTCGGGGGTAGAGGAGCTCGAGCTCGGCGATCGCCACGCGGCCGCGGACGCGTCCGTCGAAGGCAGCGCCCCCGGCGCGGACGCTCCGCCCACGTTCGGGCTCGGCGGCGACGACGCCGGCGCCGACCGCGCTCCCGCGGCCGCGCAGTGCGGCGCGCAGGGAACGTGGACGAGCTGCGAGACGGCCGACACGTTCGCGACGTGCGCCGAGCGTTGTCAGGCGAAGGGCGCGAGCTGCGTCGAGAGCTGCTGCGCGTACGACGAGCTCGGCGACTTCGCCGCGAAGGCCGGAATGGTCTACGCGACGCCCGGCCTGACCTGCGATCTCGGCTCGGTCCCGAGCACGAGCTCTTCCGGGCTCTGCAACGATCCGGTCCTGCCGCTCGGCGCGGGGGTGATGGACGTGCGCTGCTGCTGCCGCTGATCGACGCGCGTCCGGTCGAGCTTGTCGCGATCGCGGCGGACGCTGAGGCGCCGCGGAGACGGAGCGATCATGACCCCTTTCGCGCGGCCCGACGACTCCAACGTCGAGGCCCATGCGATCCCCTTTCGACTACCCCGGTGACTCTTCGTGGTGGGCGGTGCACGGCGCGTCCCGGAGCGACTCCCCTCCGACGGACATCGAGCTCGAGCGCAACGACGGGCGGGATACGGGCGACTCCGGCGACGAAGTCTCGGTCGACGTCCCCGACGACCTCGCGCTCCGCGAGCGCATCGCGGCGTGCGAGCGTGAGACCGTCAAGGATCTCGCGCTCGTCCGAGCCGCGGCCGCGATGATGAACGAAGCTCAGCCGACGGCCTAGCCGACGCGCTGGCCCGCGCGGCCGACGAGCCTCAGCGGACGAAGAGCCTCTCCGCGATCTGCACAGCGTTCAGCGCCGCGCCCTTGCGGAGGTTGTCCGCGACGACGAACATCTTGATCGCACCGGCGACGGCGAGGTCGTCGCGCACCCGGCCGACGTAGACCGGATCGGTCCCCGCCGCCGAGAACGGCTGCGGGTGCTTGCCGGGCGCGTAAGCGTCGTCCATCAGCACGACGCCCTCGGCGCCGCGAAGGAGCCGCTTGGCCTCCTCCGCCGACATCGCGCGGTGGAACTGGACGTGGACCGACTCCGAGTGCCCGTTGACGACGGGGACGCGCACCGTCGTGGGAGACACGCCGATCGAGGCGTCGCCCATGATCTTGCGCGTCTCGTGCACCATCTTCAGCTCCTCTTCGGAGTAGTCGTTCTCGCCGGCCTTCCAGTCGCAGAGGACGTTGAACGCCATCCGTCCGGGGAACACCGCCGGGGTCACCGCCTCGCCCGCGAGCGCCGCGCGCGTCTGCTGGAGGAGATCCTCGACCGCCGCCTGCCCCTTGCCGCTCGTCGCCTGGTAGGTGCTGACGATGATCGTCTTCACACGCGCGGCGTCGTGGAGCGGCTTCAGCGCGACGACCATCTGGATCGTCGAGCAGTTCGGGTTCGCGATGATGCCCTTCGGTCGCGTCTTCGCCGCCTCGATGTTGACCTCGGGCACGACGAGCGGGACCTCGGGGTCCATCCGCCACGCGCTCGAGTTGTCGATCACGACCGCTCCGGCCTTCGCGGCGATCGGCCCGTACTCGCGCGCCACGCTCGCGCCTGCGCTGAAGAGCGCGATGTCGACGCCCTCGAACGACTTCGGGCCGAGCGCCTCGATGACGACCTCGCCGGCGCCGAACGGCAGCCTCTGCCCCGCGCTGCGCTTGCTCGCGAGCGCGACCAGCTTCGAGACCGGGAAGCTTCGCTGCTCGAGTGTGCGGAGCATCTCGCGACCGACAGCGCCGGTCGCGCCGGCGACGGCGACGACGAAGGAGGCTTTCGACATGGTGGCTTCCATACCAGGACTGGTCGAGAAGAGGAGAGGCGCTTGCCGAATGCGCGGTCGAGCTAGCGCCGGCCCGAGAGCGCGACGGGACGATCGACATCTTACACGTCCGCACACCGCCCGGTCGCGCTCGCGCGACGGCGAGGCGCCTCTCAACGGTCGACCTTGCGGCTCGAGACGGAAGGGGTCGGGACGGAGCGCCGACGCGCCACGCGGTCCACGCCGCGGCCGCGCCGCGCGGACGACGCGCGCTCGGACACGAAGACGCGCGACCGCCGCTTCCTCCCCCGCCACCGAGCATCTTCAGCCGAGCGCGCCCCAGGAAGACCCACGCTCGCGTGTTACTCTGCGAAGTGATGCGTGCTCCGGTGCTCGGCGTCGTCGTCCTCGCGCTGCTCCTCGCCGCGTGTGGGCGTTCGGGCTCCGGCGCGCGAAACGCGGAGATGCGGAGCTTCCGCGCGGCAGGCGTGGGCGCGAACGCCGATCCGACGCTCCGCTCCGCGAGGCTCCTGCCCGAGAACGTCGACGAGACGACGACCTACGGCACGGAGGCGGGCGGAGGATCGCGCGTCATCACCGCGGGGCTCCGCGTCGTCACGTACCCGAAGGGCGCGATCGTCGCGGCCGAGGATCGTCTCCCGCAGGCGCCGCACACGACGGTCGCCCTCCCCGATCGACTCGGAGGAGGCTTCCTCTTCGTCATCGGCACCACGCTCTGGCGCGCCGATCGCTGGCTCGGTCCGGCGAAGCCGATCTTCACGTCGTCTTCGCCGATGCAGGCGATCCTGCCGGGGCTCGATCGCGTGTACGTGCGCGCGCAGAACGCGGTCCTCGCCATCGACGGCCGGAGCGGACAGGTGCTCGATCTCGGACCCTGGCCGGCGAGCCCGTACGTCGCGAGCTACGCGGCGGCCGACGGGTGGCGCGCCGCGGCGGTGACCGACATGCGCGGCGTCGTCGCCACCTTCGACGCCGGCGCGACCTGGAAGGCGCTCGACCTGCCGCTCGACGCGAAGCAGGTCGTCGTCTCGAGCGACAGCCTCGCGATCGGCGGCTACGAGGGCGGACGCTCCGAGAGCTGGTACGAGCTCCGCGCCGACGGGAGCATCGCCCGCCTCGGAGCCGCGCCGCGCGGCGCGAAGCTGCTCACGAGCTCGCCCTCGGCCCAGCCGGCGCACGCGCGCGGAGGCCTCGCCCCGCCGCCGGTGCCCACGCCGGGCGTGCTCCCGCTCACCTTCCCGCCCATGACGCCGCGCTCGGGCAGCGATCGCGACGCGCGACCCGACACCGACAAGGAGGACGTCGCGGCGAAGACCTTCGGCAAGCGGCCGCTCGCGACCGCGATCGAAGACGGCTGGCCGCTCACCGACGGGACCGCGGTGATCGCGCGCGACGGCGCGCTCGCGCGCGTGCGGCTCGCGGACGGCGCGCTGCTCGAGCTCGTCCGTGACGCGTTCCCGCTCGAGTCGGCGCGCTGTCACCCGCTGACCCTCACGCGGCCGAACGCGGTCGGCGCCTTCGGCTTCGTCTGCGGCGAGCCTCGCGGGACGACGGTCATCTACGCTTACGAGCCGCTCCGCGGACGGCTCGCCGAGATCAAGCGCTTCGACCGCCCGCGCGTCGTCACCTCGTCCGGCAACGGCGCGCTCGCGGTGCGCGGCCCGTGCGCCGAAGACGGCGAGCCCACCCCGCCGCCGCGGCCCGATCCGGCGAAGCTCGAGCGGAGCAAGGAAGAGCTCGAGCGCGACCGCGCGAAGGAGCCCGCCACGAAGGCGAACGGCAAGGCCAAGGACGACCCACGCGCGGCGGGCGCCGCGGACGCGGCCAAGGCGCCGAGCGGGGGCGAGCCCAAGCCTCCGGCGAAGGCACCCGAGGGCGAAGGCACGCCGCCGCGCGCGCCCGTGAGCGAGGTCCACCCCTACTGCGTCCTCGGGCACGACAACACGTGGCGAGAGATCCACGTGCGCGGCGACGTCGGCGGTGAGCGCGTGGTCGTGCTCGCGGACGGGCGCATCGTCGTCGTCTCCCCGCCACAGAGCCTCGGAACGCCGGCGCGCATCACGATCCTCGATCGAGCCGGCAGCTCGGCGCGCGCGACGACGATGCCCGTCATCTTCCCGCGCGTGGCGAACGACGTCGGCCGCGTCCTCCGCCTCGGGCTCTGGCTCGACGGCTTCGAGGAGCGCAGGCCCGGCGTCGTCGGCGGATGGATCGAAGCGGGCGGCGTCATGCTCGGCCTCGAGATCGCGCTCGACGGCAAGGCGACGCCTGGCCAGTTCATCCGCGACGCCGGCATGCCGTTCGTCGCGGGGCGATACGGCCTCGGATGGACCGCCTCGCGACGCGGCTACGAGACCACCGACGGCGGGATGACGTGGTCGACGATCGATCTGCCCGATCCGCTCGTCCCCGCCGCGCGCGTCGAACGGCGCGCGTGCGGTCCGATCGGGTGTCTCGCGCACGGGTGGCTGCGCGTCGGCTGGGGCGAGTCGAGCCAGAATCCAGCCGCGGCGCCGCCCCCTCCGTATCGGGCGCCGAGCGCGAGCCTCACGACTCCCCAGCTTCAGCTGGCGTGCGAGCCGCTCGCCGCGATGCCGCAGGCCGCGCCCGCGAGCAAGCCAAAGGTCGCGCCGCCGGCGCCGTCGAGCAGCCTCGGACACTTCAGCTCCTACGGCAACACGGCGGTGCTCGCGACCTTCAACGGCCTCGCGGAGCTACCGCCGTTCTTCTCGCAAGCCGCGCCGTCGCTGCGCGACTCCGAGCGCGGGCTCAACGTCGACGTGCGCGAGCACATCGAGCGCTACTCGAACCTCGGCTCGCTCGCGCGCGTCTACGGCTGGGGGCCGAGGACGGGCGAATGGGAGACGCTCGGTCGCTGGCAGGTGAAGTGGCTCTCGCCCTTCAGCGGCTACAGCGAGGTGCGCGCGAGCCTCCCCGGAACGCCACCGCAGATCATCATCGACATGACTCGCGCGACGCAGAGCTACTACGGGTTGGGGGCGCAAAGCAGCGGCTTCCAGCTCGCGCCCGGAGACGACGCGTCGCACGCCCTGCTCACCGGCAAGCGCGTCGGCCGCCTGGACGGCGTCGTCTTCGAGCTCGAGGCCGATCGCGCCCCCGTCGAGGTCCGGCGCGCCGACGGCGAGCCGTTCGGCGAGATCGAAGGCGTCGTGCGTTCCGCCGGACGGTGGTTCGTCACGTCGCCATCCGCTCCGGGAGCCGCGTCGCCGATGACGGTCGTCTGGCAGATCGAGGGCGGCGTGGCGCGTGAGCTCGTGCGTGTCCCGCGCGCGAGCTCGCCGACGTCGTCGAGCTCGCGGACGAAGCTCGCGCGACGCTCCGACGGCCGCGCGATCGCGCTCGTGGCAGAGGGTCAGCCGACGGCGGAGCGCTCCACGAACGTGCGGTGGGCGCTGCCGATCGATCTCGAGACCGGCACGTCCGGAGAGCCCGAGCCCCTCGGCTACGTCGACCTCGCCGGCCGCACGCTCGAGGCGTGCACCGACGACGTGGTCGGCTGGGTGCTCGACACGACGATGCCCTCCTCGTCCGTCCGCCTGCGTCTGCCTCAGGGCGGCGGCGCGCTCAGCGCCGTGCTCGCGCGGCTGAGGCTGACGAGCTCGCGCGCCTGCGTCGAGCGCGTCGCCGGCACCTACGACGGGCAGTCCCAGGAGCGCGCGGCCCAGCTCGCGCGCGCGGGCGCGGGCGCGAGCGCGGCGCGAGGCACGCCCGCGCTGCGCCCCGGCGAGCTCTTCGCCACGGCGATGAGCGCGCAGACGCGCTTCCCGCTCCGGTGCTCGCTCGACCGCCAAGCGAAGTGACGCGCGCCCACGCGGCTCAACTGCGTCTCGCGCGGAGGTAAGCACCCGCTAGGCGCTGCGCCGCGTCGTGCAATTTCGCTGCAAGACCTCTTGCAGAACTGCATCGTAGGGGGCCATTTCAAATATGAACAGGCCTCGAAATTACGACAATTTTCACCCATCGGGGCTCTGGCACGGAACCCGCATATATCCCCATCGCTCGCGTGGAGTGTGGCTGCCCCCCCGGCCCCTTTGCGCGAGCTTTTTCTTTGTCCTGCGCCGTGACGGCATCGCCGAGCCCGATCGCTCTCGGCGGCCTGTATCCTCCGCCGCCGGATGAGCCTCTCTTCGATCGCCAGGTCGCTCGGCCACGCGTCCCTCTTCGTCGTCGTCGTCGCCTCGTGCTCGGACGATCCTCCCCCGGCGAGCGAGCCGCCCGCGAAGCTCGAGCCGGGCGAGACGTGCGATAACCGCCATGCGCTCCGGCTGTCGATGGACCCGCCGGACGTCGTCGTCGCCCCGGGAAGAACGCGGCCGGTGCGCCTCACGATCGAGCCCGACGCGTGCGACCCGACCGCGGCGCGCTTCGTCACCGCGAACTCGGCCGTCGCGGCCGCTCCCGGCGAGGCGCGCTTCGACCTTCGCCACGCGACGTTCGACTTCCTGGTCACGGGCGGCGTCGCGGGCAAGACGACGATCACCGCGTCGATGGACGGCAAGGACATCAACGACGTCCCGTACACCGCGACGGTCGAGCTCCCGATCGACGTGCGCGACGCGACGCCCCCGACGTGCGACGCGCAGAGCGGCGCGCGCGGGACCCTCGACGCCGGAAACGTCGCGCTCCGCGGTCAGGGCGCGCTCGCCAAGGCGTCCGTCTCCGCACGCCCCGAGGCCTTCACGCGGCAGGACGAGTTCGCGCTGCCGTCGTTCCCGGCCGAGATCGCCTGCGCGGACGACCTCTCCGCCGGCGTGCCGAACGCGAAGCTGAGGAGGCTCGGCCCGGCGGTCACCTTCGCCGCGCGCGCGCCGCTCTCGATGACGAAGGCGATGCGCCGCGACATCGACTTCGCCGTGCCGGTGAACCCCGCCGCGTTCCCCTCGGGCGCGCGCCTCCGTCACCTCACGGTCCTCTACTCCGGCCCGCGCGCGAAGACGCCGCGCCCGATCCCCGTATCGAACGCGCGCATCGAGGCGGACGGCGACGACTACGTCCTCAAGTTCGCCTCGCCCTGGTTCGGCACCTACCAGGCCGCCGTCTCCGAGGACGCCGGCACGAAGCGACGGACGCGCAAGCTCACGCACCGCGCGGTCATCGGCTTCTCGATGGGCGGCGGCGGCGCGGCCGTGTTCGGCATGCGCCACCACGACATGTTCGACGTCATCGCGCCGCTCGGCGGACCGAGCGACTGGACGTGGCTCCTCTGGTACCTCGAGAAATACCCGCTCGGAGGCTTCTGCCCCGACGGCCAGACCTGCCCGACGATCGCGCCGAACCGCTACCCGCTCGACGAGCCCTTCGCGCACACGATGGACTACGACCACTGGTGGTACGAGAAGGGCAACGGCAACGGCGGGAGCTTCCCGCGCTCGGAGTACGTCCAGATCTTCGAGGACCTCGCGCTCTCGATGGGCAACGGCAACGGCTGGAACACCGAGCCGGGCTTGCTCCACATGGCGCCCGGCCCCAAGTCGAGCGATCCCTGGGTCAAGGGCCCGGACGGCCTCGACTGCACCTACGCCGTCGAGCCGATCAAGGACGACCCCAACGAGAAGAAGCAGCGCGAGCGCGAGGCCCAGTGCCGGGCGTGGCGCTGCGACCCCGCGAACGTGTGGAAGGCGGAGAAGGACTACTTCGACGACGAGTACAACCCGGACGGCACCAAGCCCGTCATCGCGTTCTGCGACGGCAACCAGAACGGCGAGAGCCCGTACACGAACACCTTCGCGCCGGGCGGAAACAAGCCGGTGAACCTCGTCCTCGCCGTCGACCTCAACGGCAACGGCGTGCGCGACGCCGGCGAGCCGATCATCCGGAGCGGCCACGAGCCGTACAGCGACTGCGGCGCCGACGGCCTCTGCAACCCCGACGAGCCCGGCTACGACCCCGAGACGAACCCCGACCCGAACCAGGACGACTACGACTACGTCCTCAACCCGAACGGGCTCGAGGGCAACCACCGCTGGGATCCGGGCGAGCCGTTCGAGGACGTCGGGCTCGACGGCGTGCCGAACACCGCGAGCCGTCACGTCGCCGGCGATCCCGGCGAGGGCGACGGCAAGTACAGCGAGGCGCCGGGGCTCGCGAACTTCTACGCGAACGACGCCCACAGCATGCTCGCGCGCCGCACGACGGCGATCCCCGGAGGCCCGGTCACCGACGCCGCGCTCCAGCGCGTCGACATCCTCACCGACGGCGGCGTCCGCGATCTCTTCAACTTCGCGTCGGTCGCGAGCCACCTCAAGGGCCAGGTCTTCGGACGCACGGGCCCGAACGGGCTGCCGCTCCGATCGGTCGCGTTCTACAACGGCTTCGACATGTTGCCCGGACAGGTCCGCGGCAAGCCCGACGACTTCTCGCCGTCGCTCCTCCGCTGGGCCGACATCGCCGACATGCCGAGCGTCCGCTACGGCGACCTCGACGCGACGCGACAGCAGATCGAGCAGGGCGACGGCCAGCACGTCGGCAAGGCGAACCAGCTCCTCTTCCGCCTCGAGACCGCGTTCTTCTACGTTGGCCAGCGCTGGCCGGACGCGAACCGACGGACCACGATCGACGCCCGCGACGACGCCGCCACGACGACGAAGAACGAGCTCGGCGTCGAGTGCGAGGTCTTCGGGAAGTGCGAGACGTTCTTCACCGGCCCCGTCACCAAGCGCACCGGACCGATCGCGGTCTCCCTCCCGCCGGGCTACGCGCAGAAGGACAACGTCGCGCGCGACGTCCGCTACCCGGTCCTCTACGTCCTCCACGGATACGGGCAGGACCCGCGCGACCTCGAGGCGGTCGCGATCTTCACCAATAACTTCATGAACGGCACGAACCGCTCGTACGCGACGCGCCTGCCGAAGTTCATCATCGTC
The DNA here is from genome assembly GCA_019637225.1 of Labilithrix sp. GTDB lineage: Bacteria > Myxococcota_A > Polyangia > Polyangiales > Polyangiaceae > Labilithrix. Next base: position 8,487 of record JAHBWC010000096.1, on the reverse strand, counting down.
TACGTCGACGGCCGCTGCCGCTCACCGAACGGCAAGGACGAGTGCATCCGCGGCACGTTCTACATGGACTCCGCGCGCGACAACGGCGCCAAGATGGACGCGTGGTTCACCGAGGTCGTCGACTACATCGACCAGAACTACCGCACGATGCCGGCGAGCGAGGTCGAGGTCACCGACTGACGTTCAGCCGATCACGAGGCTGAAGGTGTCGTAGACGACGACCTCGTCGCCTTCGACCTCGGCCTCGTAGGTCCGCTGATCGCCGCAGAGGCCCTTCGGACGGAGGAGCCGACCGGTCCTCAGCTCGAAGACGTACGCGTGCATCGGGCAGACGACGCAGTCGTCCTCGAGCCAGCCCTCCGCCAGGCTCGCGCCGGCGTGGTTGCACGCGTCCTCGATCGCGAACAGCTCTCCGTCCGCCCACGCGACGAGGACGTCGAACGGAGGATGGGGCAGGCGCACGAGGCCCTTGTCCTTCACGTCCGCGAGCGGGACACGTCCGACCTCTTTTCGCGGCGCCGATCCGGACACGACCGTCAATTGAGGACCGAGCCCTTCGTCTCGCTCAGCATCGCGCCGTGCTGCGCCGCGAGCTGATCGGTCACCCTGCGGACGCGCGCGCGCGGGTCGAGCTCCTCGAGGATGCCTTGCCGTACCCCGGCGTCGACCACGAGCTGGAACGCGCAGATGTCGGCGAGGACGCCCGCCTTCGCGCGGCCCGCCTCGTTCCCCCGGAGCCCCTTGGGCATGCGGAGCTCGAACGTGGCGTCGTGCTTCTTCACCTCGGTGACGAACATCGTGGCCGCGGCGAGGAGCGCGGCGTAGTCGGCGTCGTTCACGGCGACGTCGACCTCGTGGAGCCGGGTCGCGCGCGCGCGCTTGTACGGGTAGCGCGGCGGGGCCTCGACGAGGAGCTCGTCGAGGCGTACCCGCGCCGAGCCGGCGACGACGATGTTCGATCGTCCGTCGGGCAGCGGGTGGTGCTCGATGACGACGCCGACGGCCGCGACGTCCGCGATGCGCGCGCCGTCCCGGTCGACCTGCGCGATGACGATCGTGCCGTCGCGGTCGAGGCAGTCCGAGAGCATCGCCCGGTAGCGAGGCTCGAAGATGTGGAGCGGGAGGAGCGCCTCGGGGAACAGGACGACGTTCGGCAGCGGAAAGACCGGCACGTCTGCGAGGGCTTCGTCGTCGAGTCGATTCATGTTCGGCGAGGTTCAGGGTCCGAAGGCGTCGACACAGCTCCCGTTCATCGCGTCGGGCGCGTCCAGCGCGACCCAGGCGACGACCTCGGCGACGTCCTCGGGCGTCATCGCGGGAGAGAAGCCGCTCCCCCGGAGCATATCCGTGTCGACCGATCCGGGCATCACGCACATCGACTGGAGCCCCGTCCCGCGGAGCTCCTCGGCGAGGGACTTGACGAAGCCCACCGTGCCCCACTTCGACGCGCAGTAAGCGCTCAGGCGTGGTGTGCCCATGGTCCCCGAGATGCTGCCGAGGGCGACGAAGCGACCGCGTCGCTCGCCGAGCATCGGGCGGAGGAAGCCGCGGGTCACGAGGAACGTCCCCTTGAGGTTGACGTCGAGCACCTCGTCCCACTGCTCGTCGGTGGTGTCGAGGATCGACGTGCGGTGAACGACGCCCGCGTTCGAGATGACGACGCGCGGAACACCGAGCTCGACGAGGACGCGGGAGGTCGCGCTCTCGACGTCGGCCGAGCGCGCGACGTCGCAGGGGATCGCGAGGGCGCGGCGACCTCGACGGACGATCTCCTCCGCGGCGGAGGCGAGCGACTCCTGCCGGCGCCCGAGCAGGGCCACGTCGCAGCCGCGATCGGCGAGCTCGAGCGCGATCGCGCGCCCGATCCCCCGACCGGCGCCGGTGACGACGGCGATCACCTCGCGGGCCCCCGCCCGACGCCGAGCGCGGCGTGCGCCTCGGCGACGCGATCGGGCGGACCGCGCATCGCGACGGTCTCCACCGTCGTGCCGACCGCGCGCTCTCCGCGGGCGATCATGCAGCCGTGCGCGAGGACGAGGCGGCAGCCCACCCACTCGGGCGAGAGCACGGCGTCGAGATCGTCGACGACGCCCTCGCCGATCCGCTCCTGCAGCGCGAGCCGGCGCGCGTGCGCGTCGACGAGCGCCGCGACGGCGCCGAGGCCGAGCAAGCGCACGGTCGCCTTGAACGCGACCGTGGCGCTCCCGAGCGACGGGAGGAGGTGATGCGGGCACGTCGTGACGATCGGGACGTCGCGGACGACGACCAGGGTCGGCGAGGTCGCCTCGATCGCGGCGCCCTCGACGAGCCTCCGCGTGTCGACCGCGTAGCCCGCGCAGAGATCGTCGATGAACATGTCGGCGACGCGCGCGCCGGTGCCGGAGAGGTCCGCCTCGTCGCGCCCGATCGCGCGGAGGAACGCGTCGACGGCGGCCGCCGCCTGGGTCCGATCGACGGGCGAGCGAGGCGCGGCGGAGGTCGAGCTCTGCTGGGGCATGGCCTGGCGAGCCTAGCAAACGCCGAACGGTCGTGGGACGACGCTCGCGTTTGCGGCTGCGACGCGCGCGCCCGATCCCGCGGTCCGTCGTTGCGAGAGGGACCTGGAGGCACGACGATTGCTCCAGGAGATCGCGGTGCGCGCATCGATCTGGCTCTCGTCGCTCGCCTTCGCGCTGGCGCCGCCGGCGACGGCGTCGCCGGTTGCCTTGGCGCCTCCGCCTGCTCCGGGCGACGACGACGTCCTGTCGAGCCATCTCCTCCACCGGCTCGTCGAGAGGGAGCGCTCGCCGCTCCACGTCCGGGCCGGCCTCCTCGGATCGCACGTGCCGCCGGCAGCGATCCCCCGCCCGCCGTTCGTGCGCGGCACCGGATCGGCGCTCGACTGCGAGCACGCGACGCACGACATCACGCTCGATCCGACGACCGGCGCGACGAACGCGACCGTCGAGCTGCGCGTGAAGGCCGCCCGCGCGCCGCTCGGGTCGATCAGCTTCGCGCTCGACGCGGGCCTCGAGCCGGGCACGATCACGGCGACGGACCGCGACGCGTCGATCGCACAGGCCGTGTTCGCGCCGACGCGGATCGTGCGCGTCGACCTCACGCCTGCGCTCGAGGCCGGCGAAGAGACCGTGATCACGATGCCCTACTCGGGGACGCTCTCGTGCGCGTCCGCGGAAGGCGGCGCCGTGGTCTGCTCGAAGGGCGCCGATTTTTCGTACTTCGCGCACCAGTCGATCTTCCCGTACGTCTTCGACACCGACGCGCCGAACAGCTTCGTGTTCGACGGGCTCACGCGCGACATCGTGCTGCGGGTGCCGGCCGAGCACGACGTCGTCGCGACGGGTCAGAAGGTCGCCGAGACGATCGAGGGGTCGACCCGGGTCTCGCGCTGGGCGATCGACCGGCCGCTCTCGCGCGTCGTCGGCCTCTACGCGTTCGCCGGCAGGCTCGGCCTCCTGCCGGTCGGCGGGCGAAGGGTGCCGACGACGCTCGTCTTCCCCGCCCCGAAGAAGGCGATCGACCAGAGTCTCGTCGCGTGGTCGACGCCCGCGCTCGACTTCGTGGAGGCCGTCGGCGGCTCGAGGCTCCCGTTCGATCGCGGGCTATCGCTCGTCCGCCTGCCGCAGACGATCGGCGATCCGGGGACGGCCACCTTCGGGATGACGCTGCTCTCGGACTCGTACGCCCGGACCGGCGACCTCATGTACGAGGAGACCTGGGCGCACGAGAACGCGCACCTCTTCTGGGGCATCGTCGCGCCGGAGACGGACTCCAACGAGAGCCGCCTGATGAGCGAGGGCATGGCGACGCTCACCGAGCTCGACTACACGTTCGGCCGCCACTTCGCCTCCGAGGATCGCGACCTCTACCTCGCGCGCCGCTTGCTCCCGATGGGGCTCGACCTCCGCGCGCGCGGCAAGGACCTCCCGCCGGTGCAGCTCCTGCCGGGCACCGAGGTGCCCGACGACTTCCGCACGCGTCGCTACACGCTCTGGGCCTACTACCGGACGGCGATCACGCTCGATCACCTCCGCGTGACCGTGGGCGAGGAGCTCTTCGCGCGCGCCCTCGGCCTCTACGTCGCGCGATGCAGCTTCGTCGGGTGCCGGCCCGACGTCCTCCGCGAGATCGCGAGCGCCGAGAGCGACAAGGACCTCGGGCCGTTCTTCGAGCGCTGGGTCACCGGAAAGGAGCGGCCCCGCGTGCTCGTCGGCTTCACGCCGGCGGACGGCGGCGCCGACGTCGTGCTGACCAAGGACGACGATCGCCCCATGACGCTCGAGCTGTGGCTCACCCTCGCGGACGGCGCGCGGATGAAGCGCCACGTCGACCTCGGGCCACGCACCACGCGCGTCCACCTCGACGCTCCCGCGGCCGTCGCTCACGTCGCCGCGAGCCCGCGCCACGACGTGCTCGTCGACGTGCGCTCGCGCGTCGACGGGGATCTCGACTTCGACGGAGAGACCGACGGCTTCGACGTCCTCCGCTGCGCGCGGCTCGTCGGACGCCGCTATGACGGGTCGAGCTCGACGGGGCTCTGGAACCTCGGCGAGACGTTCGACCCTCGCTGCGACGTGAACGACGACCTCACGATCGACGACGACGACCTCGCGGCCATCGCGGCGGAGTTCGGAAAGCTGAGGGCGCGATGAAACGCGCACCGGCGATCCTTCTCTTCGTCCTCGTCGCGGGTTGCGGCTCGGACGCGCCGGCGCCGCCCGCGCCGCCGCCTCCCGCGGACTTCACGACGGACGAAGCGCCTCCCGCGGACTCGGTCGTGTTCCTCCGCGGCCGTCCTCGGCCAGCGCGCGGAGACGGCGCCCAGGAAGGCGATCGCGATCCCGACGGCGACGGCGTCGAAGCCGAGCGCGTCACCGTCGACGTCGTCGCGCGCGGCGTCGGTCCGAGCGTGCACGGCGCGGCGTTCCGGCTCCGCTGGGAGCCCGAGAAGCTCGGGTTCGTCGAGGCGCGCGCCGGCGAGGCGTGGTCGAGCCGCGCCCTGACGCTCGCGCGCGAGGGGATCCCCGGCGAGCTCGTCGTCACCTGGACGGAGAAGGGCACGGGCGACGGCTTCGACGCGACCGGCGAGACGCTGCTCGGCGCGCTCACCTTCACGAGGAAGAGCCGCGACGGCGCCGCGATCGCGTTCCGCGCGGATCGATCGACCTTGCGCGATCCGAGCGGCAGAGCGCTCACCGTCGCGTGGCGCGGCGGCCGCGTCCCGGCGCGCTGACCTCGCGGACGCCCGCTCCGTGCTCGGAGCCGGCGTCGCGACGCGGGCCCGTCAGTTCAACAAGCGAAAACGCATGCTCTCGGCGATCGGCTTCCTCCCCGAGAAGCCCTCCTCGAGCGCATGGTAGTGCGTGACCTCGCTCTCGCCGTACTTCCAGCAGAGCCACACGAGCTTGCCGTCGACGGTGCCGTAGAAGTCGAGGAGCCCCGTGCGCGCGTCCTTCAGGACGGCGCCCGTCTCCTCGATCGCCTTCCAGCCGGCGCGGTACTCCTCGATCCGGCGAACGAGATCGCGCTTGAGGTCCCGCACGTCGGCCGGATCGGCCGGATCGAGGACGATGCGCTCCGGGACGTCGCCGAGCTCGCGACCGAGCTCGAGGAGGCGACCCTCGATCTCCGTGCGACGCTCGAGCTGCCGCTTCACGGCGGCGGCGAGCTGCGGAACGAGGTCGTTGACCTCCTCGAGGGTGAAGACGCGAGAGTCGCGAGAGTCCACGAGTCGCAGTCTATCACGACCGCATCGACTCGAGCGGATCGGCCGTGGCCGCGCGCCATGCCGGAACGACGCTGAGCAGGACGAACGGCCCGAGCACCGCCACCGTCACGCCGAGGAGCTGTGCGACGTCGACCACAGGCGTGAGCGACGCACGCGGATAGAGGACACTCCAACCGACGAGCGCCGGCCGGAGCCCGGGCGCGCCGAGCCAGAACACCCACGCGTAGCCGAGCAAGAGACCGAGCGCGGTCGCGAGCGCTCCGACCAGGATCGACTCGAGGAGCTTCGCCCAGAGCACGTCTCCCGTGGACCAGCCGACCGCCTTGAGGATCGCGATCTCGCGGCGCTCGTCGCCGCCGACGCCGCTCGCGCGATCCCACGCGAGCACCAGGAGCGCGAGGATGGCCGGGATCGACGCGCCGAGGACGAGGCCCGCGCGGCGACCGTACGACAGGTGGTAGACGCGCTCGAGCAGATCGCGCTCGATCACGCGGGCGCCCGGGAGCCGCTCGACGATCGTCGCCGCGACGACCCGCGCCTCGGCCGGGTTCGCGAGCGTGACGGCGATGTCCGTGGCGTCGCCCTCGGGCAACCCGAGCAGCGCGCGCGCGTCGTCCTCGTCGCAGAGGATGACGTCGGCGGTCCACAGATCGAGCGACGACTTGAACGTGCCGACGAGCTTCATGGCGTGGGCGCGCGGATCGGCCGAGGGGAGGCCGAGCTCGTCGCCGGGGAGCATCCCGAGGAAGTGCGCGAGATCGACGCCGGCGATCATCTCGTGCGCGCCCGGCGACAGATCGCGGCCGCTATGAAGGACGCCGTTCGCGACGGAGATCGGCGCGGCGCCGCGCGGCGCCCCGACGACGGTGACGTTGCCCTGGAGCGCCGGGAGGAAGATGTAGCCCCAGACGCGCGGCGTGACCTCGCGCACGGACGGGATGTCGCCGAGCTTCGCGCGCTCGCTCGCGGGGATCGTCGTCGGGCGCCCGCCGACGAGCTTCTGCACGACGATGTCGGGATGCGCGTCGCGCGCACGTTCCGCCTCGGCGCGCAGCGACTCGGTGAGGAAGAGCACGGCCGCGACGAGCGCGACGGCGAACGCGAGCCCGCCGCCGAGCGCGATCGAGCGCGCCTTGCGGCGGGCCAGCGCGCCGAGCGCGTGCGCGAGGAGCGATCCCTTCATCGCTTCGGCGCGTCTCCCTCGCGGCGCGGCGGAAGCGAACGCTCGGCCGCGACGGACCACACCTCGACGGGCGGAGCCATCGCGCCGCCGGCGGGATCCGGATCGGGCAGCGCCGGACCGTCGGCGAAGGCCGCGCCCGGCTCCTCGAGCGACGCCGCGCGGAGCCAGCGCGCGCCGCCCGAGAGCGCGAGATCGCTCGTCGGCAGCCGCGCCGCGACGAGCGCGAGCGCGGGCTCTTCCGCGCGCCGGGCGGCGCGGCGCGAGCGCGCGTCGACCGTGAGCACGCCGATCACGAGCGCGGGGGCCGCGAGGAGCATGAGGCCGATCGCCCTGGCGCGCGCGTCGTTCATACGGTCTGGAACATGATGAGGACCTTCGTCAGCACGAAATCCGCGATCAAGATCGCGATCGACACCGCGACGACGGTGCGCGTCGTGGAGAGACCGACGCCCTCGGTGCCGCCGGTCGTGCGGAGGCCGAAGTGGCAGCCGACGATCGCGATGATGTACCCGAAGAACGGCGTCTTCGCGACGCCGGCCACGAAGTCCATGATGCGGATCGACTCGAGCGACGAGTTGATGAAGAACGTCGGCGAGATGTCGAACTGAGCCGAGCAGATGATCACCGCGCCGCCGATGCCGAGCGCGAGCGCGTAGATGCTGAGGACGGGCATCACGATGATCGCCGCCAGCATGCGCGGGAGCACGAGCTTCTTCGCCGGATCCGCGCCGAGCGCGCGGATCGCGTCGACCTGCTCGGTGACGTTCATCGCGCCGACCTCGGCCGCCATGCCGCTGGCGATGCGGCCGCCGACGATGACCGCGGTGAGCGTCGGCGCGAGCTCGCGGCAGAACGAGATGATGACGACGCGCGGGATGTACTCGACCGCGCCGAAGCGCTTGAAGCCGAACGCGAACTGGATGGTCATGACCATCCCGATGAAGATCGACGTCACGGCGACGATGCCCATCGACTTGACGCCGAGCGACTCGAGCTGGGCCATGGTCGTCTCGAGCTCGAACGGTCGCTTCACGAGCGATCGCGCGGTGCGCGCCGTGAGCTGCGCGAGCTCTCCCAGGTGGCCGATGAACCGCTCGACGCGGGCCTTGTGGAACTCGATGAGCCCCGGCTCGGGCGGCGGCGCCGGCAGCGAGAACCGACCCGAGGGCCGACCGCTCGACGGAGGCGCTTCGTCGCCGAGGCTCGACGTGCCGCTCGGGCGATCGACGTTGCTCATCCGCGCCGGCCTTCGCCGGCCATGGCGCCGGCGGTGCCCGATCCGGGCAGCGTGTGGAAGCCGCGCACGAAGCGCTCGAACTCCTTCGAACCGGGCTCGAACGCGGCCGGATCGCCCATGTAGACGAAGTCGTAGATGCAGCCGTCCTTCTTGAGGACGTAGATGTCGAACGCCATGGGCACGCCGTCCCACTTGGCGCGGAGCTTCGTGTGGAGCGCCTCGCGCGCGTCGAAGGGCTCGGCCTCCTGGCTGAGCACCTCGCGCTCGGTCGATCCCATCACGAGGTGATTGGTGAGCGCGACCAGCGGCGTGCCCTCGTCCGGTTTGTGGCAGCGCGCG
>JAHBWC010000095.1 GCA_019637225.1 Labilithrix sp. | reverse complement strand
CGACGCAAAAGATGCCTTCTCGGGCGCGCTCGCCGCGTCCGGCGCCGGCGCCTCGTCGACGCGCGCGACGACCGGCGGCGCTTCCGACGCCAGCGGCCGCTCGAGGGTCTCGAGCGCGTCGAGCGGATCGACGCCGGCCGGGGCGAGCCCGTCGACGGCCCCCTTCGTCTCGACGGAGGGCGGGCTCATCGAGTCGCCGGTGTCCGCGGGCGGCGGATCGGACGTGGGCATGCCCACGACGACGCGCGGCGCGTTGGCCGGGCCGACGTCGGTGGCGAGCGCGTCGGCCGACGGCGGCGCCTTCACCCCCATGAGCGGTCGCGAGACCCGGCCCCGCCTGCTTGAACGTCCCTTTCTCATTTATCCTCGTCGAACCGGGGTGGTGGTCGGAGCAGCCTCCGACATGGCGGCGCGATCATCTGCAAGCATCGTGCACGACCGCCGCGCTCCGCGGCCACCCGTGCTCTTCGAGTGAAGTTGACGTATTGGAACGTGCGCACGCGGCCACCGTCAACGCACGCACGACCGACCGACCGTAAATAGGTCCCACGTTGCGCCACCTTGAGCCGCGAATCGCCGGAAAGAAGCCTACCTGTGAATACACGCCGCGGAGGATCGAGCGGCTCGAGACGATCGGGGGCTCCGGAGCCGCGAAGCCCGGACAACCGAGGCTCGAGGCGAGACACGCGTGACATGCCGTCGAGACCGGGATCGCGAAGAGAAGAAGGAGGCCGAACGGCTCCGAAAGAAGGGATGGCCACGGTCGGCGTCTCCCGTCGCGGAATCGAGTCGATCCGTCGTGGACACCCGTGGATCTACCGTTCCGCGGTGGTCCAACATTCTACGTCTCGAAGCGGACCGCCCCGCGGACAATCCGACGAGGCGTCGATCGTAAGCATCGTCGACGAGAGCGGCCACCCCCTCGGCTGCGGCGTCTGGGACCCCGTCTCGCCGATCGCCGTGCGCGTCTGGTCGCTCGACCCGCGCGCGCGCCTCGACTCCGCGATGTTTCGCGCACGCCTCGAGGGCGCCATCGAGGTTCGCGCGCGCCTCTTCGCCGACGGCAAGACGACCGCGTACCGCCTCCTCAACGGCGAGGGCGATCGTGTACCGGCGTTCGTAGTGGATCGCTACGGAGACGTTGCAGTTCTCCGCATCGACGGCGACGCCGCGCGGGCGGTCTCCGCGGAGCTCCTCCGCGACGTCGAGGCGCCGCTCCGCGCGATCGGGGTCACGACGCTGCTCGAGCGAACGGGCCGCCGCGGTGAGGCGCCCGAGGTCCGCGCCCGCTTCGGCCCGCCGCGCGACAAGGTCGAGGTCGCCGAGCACGGCGTGCCGTTCGTGGTCGACGTCGCGCGCGGTCAGAAGACCGGCGCGTTCCTCGATCAGCGTGAGAACCGGCGGCGCGTCGGCGAGCTCGTCGCGCGGCGCGCGCGCCGGAGCAGCGCGCCCGTCCGCGTGCTCAACCTTTTCTCGTACGCGGGAGGCTTCTCGCTCCGAGCCGCCCTCGCGGGCGGGACCGTCACGAGCGTCGACGTCGCGATGGCGGCGCACGCGACGGCGCAAGAGAGCTTCCGACTGGCCGGCGTCGATCCACGCGCGCATACGTTCGTCACCGCCGATTGCTTCGCGTGGCTCGAGGCGGCCGCCGGGCGCGGCGACCGCTGGGACGTCGTCATCAGCGATCCGCCGAGCTTTGCCCCGAGCGAGAAGGCGAAGCCGAAGGGCATCGCGGCGTACCGCTCGCTTCATCGCGCGTGCGCGCGCGTGCTCGCTCCGGGCGGCACGTTCGTCGCCGCGTCCTGCTCGAGCCACGTCAGCGCGGAGGACTTCGCCGGCACGCTCGACGACGCCGCGCTCGACCGCGCCGACCTGCGTCTGCTCGAGCAGTTCGGACCGCCCGCAGATCACCCGACGCTGCCCGCGTTCCCGGAGGGCCGCTACCTGAAGCTCTGCTTGCTCGAGTGAAGAGCGGCCCAAGAATTGGACGATTCGGGGAGCTCGGAGGGGTGAAACCCCTCGAGCTAAGGATGATGTGCCCATGAACGTCGATCGCTTCCTCGTCGACAACCGCGCCGGCTGGCGCCTCGCCCTCACGCGGCACCGCCCGACAGGCGCGCCGGTGGGCCGGCCCGTGCTCATCGTGCCCGGCTACGGGATGAACTCGTTCATCTTCACCTTCCATCCGACCGGCCCCTCGATGGTCGAGTGCCTCGCCGCGCGCGGGCTCGAGACGTGGACCGTCGACCTGCGCGGCCAGGGTCGCTCGATCCGCGCCCGCGGCAACCACCGGTACGATCTCGGCGACCTCGCGGTCGAGGACATGGGCGCGGCGATCGCGCACGTGCTCGCCAACACGTCGACGGGCGCGACGAAGCTCGATCTCGTGGGGTGCAGCCTCGGCACCGCGCTGGCGTTCGCGCACGTCGCCGTCGTCGACGGAGCGCCGGTCCACGCGATCGTCTCGATGGCCGGTCTCGTCACGTGGCGCGAGGCGCACCCGCTCGTGCGGCTGGCGTTCGGCTCGCGCCGGGTCGCGAGCTTGATGCGGATGAAGAACACGCGGCGGCTCGCGCGCCTCGCGCTACCGGTCGTCTCGAAGCTCGCGCCGTCGCTCCTCTCCGTCTACCTGAACGAGCGTTCGACCGACCTCTCGCAGACCGCGCGGATGGTGCAGACCGTCGAGGATCCGCACCCCATCATCAACCGCGAGATCGCGGAGTGGATCCGCCGCGGCGACCTGGTCGTTCGCGGGGTCAACGTGTCGGCGCGCCTGCCCGAGCTCACGCACCCGTTCTTCTGCGTGGTCGCGAACGACGACGGCATCGTGCTCCCGGCCACGTCGCGCCACACGTTCGACGCGATCGGATCGACGCACAAGGAGATCCTCTTCGTCGGCGACGGCGAGACGCCGATCGGCCACGCTGACCTGTTCCTCTGCAACGGCGCAGCGCCACGCGTCTTCGCGCCGGTCGCCGACTTCCTCCTCGAGGCGTGAGCGGCGCCTCAGCGCGCCTCGAGCTCGTAGAAGAGGACCCCCGCCCCCTTCTTGGCCCAGATCCCGCAGCCGACCTCGACGTAGTGCTTCGAGAGCCGCGCGCGGTACCAGGCGCCCGTGCGCTCGTACACCTTCACGTCGGTGCGCCCCTCGTCGCAGACCTCGCGGATGTCCCGCTTCGTGATCGCCTCGAGGTAGAGAAAGCCCGCGGTCATTGCGGCGAGGTTGTCGATCGCCTTCGCCGCGCCTGCGTCGTCCACGTAAGGCAAGACGCCCTGGCAGACGACGAGGTCGAAGCGCTGCTTCGCACGCCACTTCGTGATGTCGCGCTGCTCGTGGCCGTACTCGCGGCACGCGTGCGCGCTGAACTCGGTCGAGCGGTACGCCACGCCGGGGCGGCGCTTGGCGAACCACTGACGCCAGTGGCCGACGCCCGCGCCGACGTCGAGCACGGTCTCGAGCGGGTGCTGCCACCACTCGATGAACGAGACGACCGCCGTGCAGAGCCGCGCGACCTCCTCGGCCGAGTGGACGCGCGTGCGCGAGCTCCCGTAGTAGCGATCGTAGTAGTCGGCGTCGAACGGTTCGGTCTTCTTCATGGCGCGCGTGGGCATGGTGGCGTCCGTCCCACGGCTCGCGGGGACGGGGGCGGTCATTCGTATCGCAAGGCGTCGATGGGATCGAGCTGCGACGCCTTCCGCGCGGGATAGATCCCGAAGACGACGCCGACGAGCGCGCTGAAGACCACGGAGATCGCGATGACGTCGACCTGGATCTGCATCGGCCAGCGGAACTTGTCGGCGAGCCAGGAGGCCGCGCCGACGCCGAGCCCGACGCCGATGAGCCCGCCGGTGAGCGAGAGCACGAGAGCCTCGACGAGGAACTGAAGCAAGATGCTCCGCGGCTTCGCGCCGATGGCCATGCGGAGGCCGATCTCGCGCGTCCGCTCGGTCACGCTCACGAGCATGATGTTCATGATCCCGATCCCGCCGACGAGGAGCGAGACGGCCGCGACGCTCGCGAGCAGCGTCGTCATCGTCTCGGTGCCCTGCTGCTGCGCGCTCGCCACCTCGGAGAGGTTGCGGATCGAGAAGTCGTCCTCGCCGCCCGGCGCGATGTGATGGCGATCGCGGAGCAGCGCCTGCACGTCCTTCATCGCGCGCTGCGTGGTCTCCGAGCCGGTGGCCTGCACGAAGATCGTCCCCGTGAGGTACTTGCCGAGCCCGCCCTGGATGCGCTGCGCGAACGTCGTCATCGGGATGAACGCGGCGTCGTCGTAGTCCTGCCCCGAGGGCGACTGCCCCTTCTTCTCGAGCACGCCGACGACGGCGAAGGGCGACTGGCCGATGCGCACGGTCTGCCCGATCGGGTTCGCCGACTCGCCGAAGAGGCGCTCCACCACGGTCTGCCCGAGGACGACGACCTTCGAGCCGGCGTCGATGTCGGACTGGGTGAAGACGGCGCCCGCGGCGGCCGGCCAGCTGCGGATCTCGAAGTAGTCCGGCGACGTGCCGGTGACCGACGTCGTCCAGTTCAGCTCGTCGCTCACGATCGACTGGTTCGATCGGAGCTGCGGCGCGGCGGCCCTCACCGACGGCACCTCCGTCCGGATCGCCGCGAGGTCGTCCCACGTGAGCGTCGGCATGCTCCCGAACCCGCCGAACGAGCCGCCGGAGGTCGTCGAGCCCGGCATGACGATGAGGAGGTTCGTGCCCATCGCGGCGAACGCCTGCTCGACCTGCGCCTTCGCGCCGGCACCGATCGCCATCATCGCGATCACCGCGGCGACGCCGATGATGATGCCGAGCGTCGTGAGGAACGAGCGCATCTTGTTCCGGAGCACCGCGCGGAACGCGACCAGGATCGTGACGAGCGGGTTCAAGGGGCCCTCCCCCGCTCCGGCGCGCGCGTCTTCGGGGGCGGCCTCACGGATGGACCTCCGCGCTCGCCGTCGACGCCGCGCGCGCGGGCCGCGGCTCCTGCCGCCGATCGGTGACGATGAGCCCGTCCTTCACCACGACGACGCGCGAGGCGCACTCGGCGATGTCGGGCTCGTGCGTGACGAGGACGATCGTGATCCCGGCCTGCCCGAGCTCCTGGAAGAGCGCCATGACGTCGACGCTCGTCTGCGAGTCGAGGTTGCCGGTCGGTTCGTCCGCGAGGATCACCTTCGGATCGCCGACGAGCGCGCGCGCGATCGCGACGCGCTGCTGCTGGCCGCCCGAGAGCTGCGCGGGCGTGTGGTCGAGGCGCGCGCCGAGCCCGACGCGCTCGAGGGCGTGCTTGGCGCGGCGATGTCGCTCGGCCCCTCCGACGCCGCGGTAGACGAGCGGAAGCTCGACGTTCTCGAGCGCGCTCGTCCGTGCGAGGAGGTTGAAGCTCTGGAAGACGAAACCGAGGATCTCGCTCCGCACCTCCGCGAGCTCGTTCTTGTTCATCCGCGCGACCTCGCGCCCGGCGAGGCGGTACGAGCCCGCCGTCGGCCGATCGAGGCAGCCGAGCAGGTTCATCAAGGTCGACTTGCCCGAGCCGGAGGAGCCCATGATGGCGACGAACTCGCCGGGGCGTACGTCGAGCGACACGCCGCGGAGCGCGCGCACCTCGACGTCGCCGGTCTTGTAGACCTTCTCGACGTCCGCGACGCGGATGAGGGGCTCGTCGACCACGCGCGCCTCTAGAACATGCGTCCCATGCGCGGGGCCGCGCCGCCCGCGCTCGCGGGACGACCGCCGACGTTCGCTTCCAGGATGACGAGGTCGCCCTCCGCGAGATCGCCCGAGGCGACCTCGGTGAGCGTCCCGTCGGAGAGGCCGGTCTTCACGTCGACGGCCTCGGGGCGCCCGCCGCGGAGCACGAAGACGCTGCGGGAGGCCGGCTCGGCGGAGGCCCCGGGCGAAGGGCGCCGGGACGCGCCCGCCGGCGGCGTGGCCTCGCCTCCGGACGGCGCGCCGGCGTCCGGCGTCCTCGTGGGCGGCGCGCCGCCGGCCGCCGTGACGGAGAGCGACGAGGCCGGGCTCGTCGCGATCGCCGACGCGATCTCCGCCGGAGGCTTGAAGCGCATCGCCGCGTTCGGGATCGCGAGCACGTCGCTCTTCTCGGCGAACACGATCGTCGTCGTCGCGGTCATGCCGGGACGCAGACGGAGGTCGTCGTTGTCGACGTCGATCACCGCGTTGTACGTGACGACGTTCTGCACCGTCTGCGCGGCGTTTCGGATCTGCGCGATCTTCCCCTTGAAGCGCTGGCCCGGGAACGCGTCGACCGTGAACCACGTATCCATCCCCGGCTGGAGGCGCCCGACGTCGCCCTCGGCGACGCTCGTGTGAACCTGCATCCTCTTCAGGTCCTCGGCGATCGTGAACAGCACGGGCGCCTGGAGCGAGGAGGCCACGGTCTGGCCGATGTCGACGCTGCGCGAGATCACGACGCCGTCGATCGGCGAGATGATGTCCGTGTACGACAGGTTCACCTGCGCCTGGTTCAGCGCGGCGCTCTGCTGCTGGAGCGTCGCCTTCGCGACCTCGGTCTGCGCGACCGCGACCGCGACGCTCGTCTCCGCCGTCTGGAGCTCGGCCGCGGAGGCGAGCCCCTGGTCGGCGAGCGACTTCGTCCGCTTGAGGACGAGGTCCGCGTCGCGCTGCTGAGCCTCGGCGCGGACGACGCCGGCCTTCGCGGCGACGAAGTTCGCGCGCTCGCGCTCGACCGCCGCGATGAAGAGCTGCGGATCGATCTTGGCGATGAGCTCGCCCTTCTTCACGGCCGAGTTGTAGTCGGCGTTCAGCTTCGCGACGCGGCCGCTCACCTGCGCGCCGACCTGGACCGTGACGGTCGCCTGGAGGGTGCCGCTCGCGGTCACCCGAGCGACGATCTTGCGCTTCTCGACGGGCGCGGTCCGGTAGGTGATGTCGGGCGCGGCGCCGCTCGCGCGCCACTTCCAGACGCCGAACGCCACGCCGGCCAGCACCACGACGAGGACGATCCAGGACGCGGCCTTCTTGAGCATCGACGCCTGGGATCTTAGGGCGCCGCCCCGCGCCCCGCGCCGAAAGCCGACGAGCCGTAGATCCTTTGGTCGTGGGCCGCGTCCTAGGCCGAGGCGGCACGGCAGAGCCGTCTCGCGATCGAAGCCGGACCGGGCGCACCCGCGCGCGGGGGCCTGGGCTCGCGATCTCCAACGGTTCGAGAGACGCCCGCGGGTCGGGCGAGAGGGACGCTCATGCGCAAGGCGACGGTCGTGGGGTTTGGTCTGGTGATGGCGCTCGCGGGCTCGGGGTGCGGCAGGGCCGGAGGCGCGGCTCCTGGGCCGAAGGCCCCCCCGGCCGCGACCACCGCGGGGACCGTCGACCACGCCGTGGCGACGAGCCCCGGCGCCGAGCCCGCCGACGCGCGCCGCACCGCCCGAGACGGCACGTGGATCGGGGCCTCCGCCGAGGGCGACATGTTGACCTCGAGCACGCGCGAGACGTTCCTCGGCGTGTGGGTGGACGTCCCCGAGATCCGCCCCGAGGTCCGGCCACCGATGGAGCTCGCGCTCGTCATCGACACGTCCGGCTCGATGGCCGGCGCGAAGATCGAGAGCGCGCGCAGCGCCGCCTCGACGCTCGTGAAAAACCTGGCGGACGGCGACATCGTCGCCCTCGACACCTTCTCCGACACCGCACGCACCGTCGTCCCGCCGACGCGGCTGACGGCCGAGACCCGCCAGCAGTTCCTCCGCGCGATCGCCGGCCTCGGGGTGAGCGGCTCGACGAACATGTTCGACGGCCTCACGCTGGCCGAAGGTCAGGTCGCCGCGGCGCCGCCGACGCACAGCATCCGGCGCATCGTCGTCATCTCGGACGGCATCGCGAACGTCGGTCCCTCGTCCCCCGAGACCCTCGGCGCGATCGCTGAGCGCGGCCTCCGCTTCCGCGCGCAGGTGACTTCGCTCGGCGTCGGCAACGACTACGACGAGCGCACGCTCAACGCGCTCGCCGTCCGATCGAGCGGCCGCCTCTACCACCTCACCGAGCCGCGCGAGATGGCGAACATCCTCCAGGGAGAGCTCGCGCTCCTCAACGCTACTCTCGCGAGCGACTCGTTCGTCGAGGTCGTCCCGGCGCCCGGCGTCCAGCTGATCGGCGCCGACGGGATCCGCGCCGACTGGCACGAGGGCGGCGCGCTGCGCATCCCGCTCGGCGCGCTCCACGCGGGCCAGCACCGCGAGGCGCTCGTCCGCGTCCGCATCACCGATCCGGCGTCGTTCGAGGGGCAGACGCGCTCGCT
Organism: Labilithrix sp.; assembly: GCA_019637225.1. Lineage (GTDB taxonomy): Bacteria > Myxococcota_A > Polyangia > Polyangiales > Polyangiaceae > Labilithrix. The sequence continues at coordinate 21,124 of JAHBWC010000095.1, read as the reverse complement.
CGCGAGCGTGCGCCTGCGCTTCCGAGATGCGCAGGACAGCGATCTCGAGCGCGTGCAGGAGGTCGTCGCGCGGACGCAGCTCACCGGAGACGAGGCGGCCGTCGCGAGCCACGTCAGCTCGCGCACGAAGGCGATCGTGGCGATCCAGGAATCGGCCAAGATCCAGATGGCCGCCGCGCAGCGCATCAACGACGGCCGGTTCATGGACGCCGACAAGGAGCTCGCGCGCGCCGAGGCGTCGCTCGCGGCGCAGGCTCGCGTCGTCACCGCGCCGACGGAGAAGAAGCGCATCGCCGAGGCGCAGACCCGCGTCGCCGCCGCGCGCGCCACGACGCAGGCGATGCCGAGCAAGCCGAAGGCCGCCCAGCGGAGCGACGCGCTCGAGCTGAACGCCCAGGGCATGAAGGACATGGGGTTCTGAGCGCGCCGCTGCGCAGCCCTCGGTCCGACGTCGCGCGGGTTGGATCGCCGGCGATCCCTCACAAGACGCGCGCGGGCCCCGCGCGCCCAGCCGCAAGTAGCTGAAATCTCATATGTAGGTATGTGTCGCCAAGGTGGCGCCAAGGTTGCGTCTGCGGGGCACGATGCGTTTGCGCCTTCTCCCTGCCCTCCTCCTGTCGACGGCGTGTGCGGCCTCGACCGGCTCGCCCGGCACGGAGAACGACGCGCTCGGCGAGAGCGAAGACGAGATCCGCCCCGCCGCCGTCGACGCGCTTTCCGGGATGCCCCTCCCGATCCCGGAGGTGTCGGGACTGGGGCAGCGCCGGATCGGGAGCGCGACGAAGTACCTCGCGGTCGGCGACTCGTCGCCGTCGCTCGTGACGTTCTCGGTCGGGCGCGAAGGACGCGTCCGCGACGTCGAGACCCACGACCTCTCGCACCTCTTCGGCAAGCGGGCTTCGCAGTGGGAGGCCGTCGCGGGCGACGGCGCGGGCCGCGTCTTCATCCTCGCGGAGTCGACGAACACGATCTCGGTCCTCGATCCCGCGCTCCGCCGGATCACGCATCGGCTCGAGCTCGTCATCCCGAAGAAGCACGCGCTCGCCGCCGACTGGGCGGCCGACGCGAACTCACGCGGCGAGGGCCTCGTCCTCCTCGCGAACGGACACGTGCTCGTCGCGAAGGAGAAGCGACCGTCGGCGATCGTCGAGTTCGGGCCGGAGGGCGCGTCGCCCGAGGGCTTCCGTCCCGAGCTCGCGCTCGGCGGCGCCGCGTTTCGTCTGCCGAAGGAGGGCACGAGCGCGCTCGTCCCGCTCAAGCACTGGTTCCTGAAAGACAAGGACACGCGCCTCATCGGCGACGTCTCGGACCTCGCGCTCGACGCCGAAGGGCGCCTCTTCCTCCTGAGCGACCAGGGGCGCGCCGTCGCGCGCATCGAGCGCAAGCTCGACGTCGACGAGTCGAAGATCGACCTCGAGGCGGTCTACAAGCTCCCCGCGCGGATCGCCAAGCCCGAGGGCCTCACCTTCGCCGGCGGGCAGCCGTTCGTCGCGACCGACGAGAAGGACGTCGGCACCGACGTGCTCTTCGGCCTCGAGCCGCTCGAGTGATCGCGCGCGCGAGTTGACCACGAGCGCGCTGAGCGCTCGCGCGAGCTGACCACGAGCGCGTCGAGCGCGAGCGCGAGCGTCGCTTCGAGGCGACGGATCGGCCGACCCAGCGCGCGGCTCGTCGGTTTGAGGCGCAAGCATCTCGCGCTCGCGCGGTGTCGCCGAGTAGACTTCACCGTCCATGCGAGGCTGTTGGCTCGCGAGCTTGCTTCTTCCTGCACTCCTTGCGCTTCCCAGCTGCGAACGTGGCAGCCGGGCCGTGCACGACGTGCCGTCGGGCTACGAAGCTCGGCCGGTGCCCCAGGGCTGCCAGGGCTTCGACGTCCGCCCCGGTGAGGCGAGGACCGTACGCGCCTACCCCGCGCTCTCCTTCGAGGGTCCGGTCGCGATCGTCCGGCACCCGACCAACGCGTACTGGTACGTCGTCGAGCAGCGCGGCACGGTGAAGCGGTTCGCCGATCGCGCCGACGTGGCCGAGGCCGAGCTCGTCGCCGATCTCCGCGGCGTCGTGAAGGGCATCGGCTACGAGGACGGGCTGCTCGGTCTGGCGTTCGATCCCGCGTTCTCGACCACCGGCGGCGTGATCCTCAAGTACACGGCCGCGACGGAAGACCCGACGCGCGTACGGCTCGTCGTCGCGCACGCACAGAGCCGCGACGGCGCGTCGATCGCGGTGGAGTCGGTCGAGGAGATCTTGACCATCGAGCGCCCCGCCGAGACGAGCCACCACGGTGGGCCGCCCGGCTACGGCCGCGACGGGATGCTCTACGTGCCCGTCGGCGACGGCGGCTGGGACTCGGGCCCCCTCGCGCAGGACCTCACCTCGCTCGCCGGCAAGATCCTCCGCATCGACGTGTCGCGCCGCCCGTACGGCGTGCCGACCGACAACCCGTTCGTCTCCACGCCGGACGCGCGCTCCGAGATCTTCGCGCTCGGCTTCCGCAACCCGCACGGCTGGAGCTTCGACCCCGAGACGCCGGACCTCTGGGTCGGCGACGTGGGCCTCCACTCCTACGAAGAGCTGAACCGCGTCGAGCGCGGCCTCAACTACGGCTGGCCGATCCGCGAGGGCGCCCACTGCAAGGACGAGGGGCCGTGCGACACGACCGGCCTCGTCGATCCGGTTCACGAGTACGTCAACTTCGGCGGCGGCGCGATCGTCGGCGGGCCCGTCTACGGCGGCGCGCGCTTCCCCTGGCTCCGCGGGCAGATCGTGTTTGCGGACTTCGTCAGCGGGCGCATCGAGAGCATCCCCCGAACCACGTCGGAGTCGACGAGCACGACCGCAGCGCTCCTCGTCGAGTCCGGGAAGAACGTCACGTCGTTCGCGGTGACGCCGGCAGGCGAGCTGCTCTTCGCCGACCACGTCGGCGGCCTCTGGACGGTCGAGCCGAACATCGGCGGGCGCTCCGTACCTCTGCGCCTCGCCGACACCGGCTGCGTGGACATGGCGCGCCCGACCGAGGCGCCGGCGGGCCTCGTGCCCTACTCCGTCGCGATGCCGCTCTGGTCCGACGGCATCGACAAGACGCGCTGGATGGCCGTGCCGGAGGGCGCGACGATCCACGTCGCCGACGACGGCGACTTCGAGATGCCGAGCGGATCGGTGCTGGTGAAGACGTTCCTCTCGGGCAAGCGCCCGATCGAGACGCGCCTGTTCGTGCGCCACGCCGACGGCGAGTGGGGAGGCTACACCTACGAGTGGTCGGACGACGGACGCGACGCCGTGCTGCTCGACAGCGGCAAGGTGAAGGTCGTCGACGGCGCGGCCTACACGTTCCCGAGCCGCGCCCAGTGCGTCTCCTGCCACACCCCCGCCGCCGGCTTCACGCTCGGGCTCCAGACCGCGCAGCTGAACCACGCGATCGTCTATCCGGACCGCCGCCGCGCCAACCAGCTCGCGACGCTCGAGCACGTCGGGCTCTTCGACGAGCCTCTCGGACCGTCCACGATGCTCGCGCGCTTCCCGCAGCGCGACGACGTCAAGGCCGCGCCGGAGGACTGGGCCCGAGCGTACCTCCACGCGAACTGCTCGCATTGCCACCGGCCCGGCGGCCCCGGCCGCGGGAACGCCGACCTCCGGTTCTCGAGCCCGCTCGCCCAGATCGGCTGTGACAGCGCCGCGTTCTTCGAGGTCCTCGGGCGCGACGATCCCCGCGTCATCATCCCCGGCGATCCCGACGGCTCGATCCTCGTCGCGCGGATGCGCGGCGAGCAGATGGGCCGGATGCCCCCGCTCGCGACCTCGGTCGTGGACGAGCGCGCCGTGCAGCAGATCCGCGCCTGGATCAAGGGGATCGACTCCTGCACGCCGCTCTGACCGCGATCGACGTGGTGCCGCGCGGTTGGCGAGGGTAGAGTCAGGGACGTGAGTGAATCGCGGCCACCTGCGGGGCCTTCATCCGTTCGAGAGCCTGCGCTCGGGGGAGGACAAAGCGGGGGCCCCTCACACCCGTCGTCGGTGACGCCGCCGCTCGGCCGGCCCGCGACTCATCCGAGCGGCATCGTCCCGTCGCCGATCCTCCCCGCCGCGCCCTCCTCGCAGCCCGGCCACCGGATCCCGACGCCGGTGCACCAGCCCGCGCCGTCGTCGCAGCCCGGCCACCGGATCCCGACGCCGGTGCACCAGCCCGCGCCCTCTCCTTCTCCGCCGGGTCCGTACGGGCCCGCGCCGACGCTCCAGGGAGCTCCGCCGCCGCCCGGGCTGAACCCCTTCCAGAGTCAGGTGATCCCGCCGTCGCACGCCTATCCGCACCCGGCGCCGTACCCGACCGCGACGACGCCGCAGCACGGCGTGCCGATCCCGCCCGCGCACGCGCCGCCCACGGTGAACCCCCGAAAGCGCGACCGCGGAACGCTCCCGGCGATCCCCCTGGCGACGACCCCGCAGATGCCGGGAGTCGCGCCCGCGGTCCCCGCGCCGGCGCCGAGCCGTCCCGCGACGAGCGGGACGATCCCCGTCACCTCGGCGCGGGCCTTCCCCACCTCGAACGTCGCGCTCCCGCGCATCATGGTGCAGTACCCGCAGGTCGGCTCGAAGCTGCCCGGCACGCGCGGGACCTACGAGGTCCGCGACGTCATCGGCGCCGGCGAGTTCGGCGCGGTCTACGAGTGCATCGGGCCGTTCGACCAGATCTACGCCGTCAAGATGGTGCGGCCGTCGAACCGCCCGTACTCGGAGGTGCACGCGGAGTGGGCTCGCGAGGTCCAGCGGCTGTTTTCGCTCCGGCACCCGAACGTCGTCTACATCTACGACTCGTTCACGCACGACCACCTCTTCTACCTCGCGCTCGAGCGCTGCGACCACGCGCTCAAGATGATGCTCGGCTCGCCGATGCAAGAGGGGCTCGTGCTCGAGATCTCGCGGCAGCTCCTCGCCGCGGTGCAGTTCCTCCACGACAACGACGTCGTCCACGACGATCTCCACGGGGGCAACGTCCTCATCACGCACACCGATCGCCCGACGGTGAAGATCAGTGACTTCGGCATCAGCAACGAGCTGCGCGGGATGACGGCCGTGCGACCGAACATCGTCCACCACGCGATCATGGCGCCGGAGATCCTCGTCACCGGGTACACGAGCCGGCAGAGCGACCTCTACCAGGTCGGTCTCCTCATGTACTGGATGCTCACGGGCGAGTCCGCGATGCAGCTCGACGTCCCGTACCAGGAGCTCGTACGTCAGGTCTCCGAGGGCGAGCCGCGGCAGCGCGCCGAGCAGCTCGGCACGCCGCTCGGCCAGCTCATCGCGAAGATGCTTCGCCGCCGCGAGGCGTTCCGCTACTCGAGCGCGCGCGAGGTCTGGGCGGACCTCCGCGAGCTTCCGGCGTGGAAGCAGCGCCACCTCTTCCCGGCGAAGTGAGCGGCGCGTCCACACACCGGCGACGCGCGATGGGACCGCCCGAGCGTGGTTCCTTCGGAGTCAGCGTCCTCCGCGCGACGCGTTCTCTCGTCGAGCGCGGGCTCGTCGAGCGCCGGCCCGTCGAGCGCGGGCCCGTCGAGCACGGGCCGTCGCGTCGGCCCCTGCGACGCCTCGCGGCCCTCGCCGTCGTCGCCGGCGCTTGCTTCACCGGATCGGATGCGCTGGCCCAAGCGTCCTCCGCCGCGACCGCACCGGTGACGCCACGGGTGGAGCTCCGCCACGACCTCCGCATCGACGTGCCGGTCACGGTGGCGATGGCGGCGGGGGTCGTGACGTGGACGCTCGTGAAGAACGACGTGGTCGCCAAGGAGTGTCGCTGGTGCGACGGAACGGCGCCTGGGGAGGTCAACGCGGTCGACGACTTCTTCCGTACCGCGCTCCGCCGACCCGACATCGAGCCGGCGAAGGCGATCAGCAACGTGCTGAGCTACGGGGTGGGGCCCGCGGTGACGGTCGGGCTCGGCGTCCTCGCGGCGAGCGCCGACGGACGCCTCGACGAGACGCCGCTGAACCTCCTCCTCGCCGCCGAGGGAGCCCTCGCCGCGCTCACGGTGAGCGAAGCGATGAAGGCGATCGTGCTCCGCGAGCGGCCCGATTACCACGCGCTCGACGCCGAGTCGAAGAAGGGCGTCGACGCCGTCACCGAGCCGCTCCTGTCATTTCCGTCCGGCCATCCGATGTCGGTGTTCGCCGTCACGTCGGCGATGGGGACGATCGCGTCGATGCGCGGCTATCGACTCGCGCCGCTCATCTGGATCGCCGGCTCGATGCTCGGCGTCGCGACGGGCTACACGCGCATCGCCGCCGACCGCCATTACTTCACGGACGTCCTCGCCGGGACGACCATCGGATTCGTCGTCGGCGGAGGCGTCCCGTGGCTCTTTCACCGGCCGACGACGGCGACGTCCGAGCTCGGCCGCATCCTTCAGCGCTCCCGCCTCGCGACGACCGAGGTGCGGGGCGGCCGTATCGTGACCATCGGCGCTTCGTTCTAGGCAGCCGCAGAACGACCGCGAGGCGGGCGCATCGGAAGATCGCGCTCTCGCGCTCTTCACGCGAAGAGCGCGCTCTCGCGCTGGGGCCGCGGTCGCGGGCGCGCGCGGCTCGGCTTCGTCGGCGCGGCCGCAGCGAGCGGCGTCGACGGAGCGGCGCGTTGCGGGGTGTTGCCATCATCGGCGGCGCTCTCGCACCAAAGCGACGTCGCGCGCCGCGCCGCGCGTCGATCGCAGAGCGGCGTGAGGTAGACTTCGGTCACCGATGTCGAACGGGTCCGCGCAGTCAGAGGGCGCGCTCGCGACGTATCGCGTGGTGCGTGAGCTCGGGAAGCGATCGCAGCGCGCGTACGCCGCCGTGCGCGGTGACGGCTCGATCGTCGTCCTGCATCGCTTCACGCGGAGCGCGGCGGACCTCGACGGTGAGCTCGTCTCGGCCGAGCAGATGGCAATCGTCCTCCGCGACGCGCGCTGCCTCGCGAAGAACTGGCACCCGAACATCGCGCGCGTGCGCCACGTCGAGCTCGCGGGGGACGTCCTCCACGTGGCGACCGAGCTCGTCGACGGCGTGACGCTCGACGAGCTGCTCGCGCTCGCCCGCGCGCGGAGAGCGCATCCCGACGAGCCCGCGCTCTCGCACGCGATCCTCGCGCGCGTGTTCCTCGACGTCCTCGCGGGCCTGTACGCGCTCCACACGCTCCGCGACGGCATCAACGCGCCGCTCGGCGCGCTCCACGGCGAGCTCTGCCCGGCCAACGTCGTCGTCGGCAAGGACGGCGTCGCGCGGATCGTCAACGTGTTCCGGCCGCGCCCGCCGAGGATCCACGCGGAGAGCGAGGCCGTCGGCTACGCGGCGCCCGAGACGCTCGCCGGCGAAGCCGCACAAGACGCGCGCGCCGACGTCCACGCCGTCGGCGTGATGCTGTGGGAGGCGCTGGCGGAGCGCCGGCTCCACGACGAGATCAGCCCCGCGCGGGTCGCGCAGCGGCAGCGCGAGGAGGACGTCGCGGCCCCGAACGCACGCCTCGCGGACGTCGCGATGCGCGCGCTCGCCTTCGATCCGGCGCTGAGGTTCCGAACGGCGCAGGACATGGCGGCGAGCATCCGCGCGCTCGCGGGGACGGTGGCCTCGGGGAGCGCGGTCGCGCAGCTCGTGACCGATCTCGCCGGCGAGCGCATCCGCACGCGTCGCGCCGAGCTCGATCCGCGATCCTCGGGACGGCGGCGTGTGGAGCGCGAGGCCGACCCGGCGGGTTCGGGCACGCACGCGCGCGCCGTCGCGACGGACGACGACGAGGCGCCTCGACGGACCGCGCCGTCGCTCGTCACGATGGAGGCGCGCGAGATGCGCGTGGCGACGCCGCCAGCGCCGCTCGCGGAGACGCGGGGCGAAGAGGGTCCATCGCCGAGCGCGGAGCGCGACGCGGCGACGCCCTCGGAGCGGCCAGAGCTTCCCGCCCACCTCTTGCCGCTTCCGGGCAAGGCCGTGACGTCGTCGCTTCCGCCGCCCGACGAGGACGACGACGATCTGCCGGGGCCGCGAGAGAGCACGCCCGACGACGACTACCTCGACCAGCTCTCGGCGGAGGCGCTCCAGGGACCGCGCTCGTCGAGCCGCGTGCTCGACGTCGAGGGCCTCGACGAGCCAGAGGCCGCCGAGGTCGCAACGGCGCCCTACTTCCCCGAGGTCGAGAGCCCGCGCGCGGCGCCCGAATCCGCGCCGGTGTCGGGCCCTCCGTTGGACGCTGCGCCGACGGCGCCGCGGTGGGCTGCTCCGTTGGACGCCGCGCCGACGGCGCCGCGGTGGGCTGCTCCGTTGGACGCCGCGCCGTCCGCGCCGCGGTGGGCCGCTCCGTTGGACGCCGCGCCGGCCACGCCGCGACGCGAGCCCTCGACGCGCACGCCCTTCGTCGTCGACCTCCGGCCGAGCGCGCTCGATGCGTCCACGCCGGACGCCCTCGGCCGCCCGAGCGGACGCGCCCGACGCGTCGCGATCGTCGCGGCGGCGGCGCTCTTCGTCTGCGTCGCCGGCGCGGCGGCGCTCCTCCGCTCTTCCGCGCCGGTCGATCAAGCCACCGCCGCCGAGGGCCCCGCGCCGCCGGACACGCTCGTCACCGCGCCTTCGTCGCCGGACACGCGGGGCTCCGCGCCTTCGTCGCCGGCCGAGCCCTCCGCCGCGGCCGAGAGTGCGACAGCCGAGGGCGCGACGGGCTCCGCGAGCGCGGCAGCCTCCGCGAGCGCAGGCGCGGCGAAGGGCGCGACCACGACTCCGTGGCCGCCCGCCCCGCGGCCGACTCCGCGGAAGAAGTCGGTCTACGATCCGTCGCGGTACCGCTGATTGCGGCGACGCCGGCGGACGACCGCCGCGAGACCGAGGCCAAGCGACACGGCGAGCGAGAAGCCGCTCGTCGCGCCGAGCGCGACGCTGCAGCCGCTGTCCCCCGACTCGACGGGCGTGAGCTTGCGGCTGCCCGAGCCGTTCGACGTCTTGCCGCCGCCGTCGGTCGGCGTCGTCGAGACGCCGCCCGAGCTCGTCGCGTCGTCGTCGTCGTCGTCACCGCCGCTCGGCGGAGGCATCGTCGGCCCGGCGTCCGGGAAGTCGCCAACACGGATGTCGGCGCAGGAGAAGTACGTGTCGCCCGCGCTGATCGAGTTGGGCGCGGCGTCGGGCTCGCAGGCCCTGTTGAACATGAGCTGGCGGACGACGAGCGTGCAGTCCTTGCAGCTCACTCCCGCCGGGAGCTTCACGTTCGCGGTCTGCACGTTCTGCCGCCCCGCCGGATCGTTGACCTGCAGCAGCGTCACCCAGTCCTTGTCGCCGCCCGGGCTGAACGCGATCTGGTAGCAACCGGTGTGACCGATCGTCTCCTCGAACTTCACTTCGATGTCGGCGCCGACGTCGTACTGGGTCGGCATGTTCGTCCGCACCGAGCCACCGCACGGACCGAACTTCTTCGCGCGCGCGTCGAGGTTGGCCTCGCCCACGTCACGCGACGGCGGCTGCATGATGTACGCGTGCGCGGCCGCCGTTGCCGGCGCGAGCATCACGACCGCGAGCGCGAACGCACGAACCCCCGAGAGACTCGCTCTTCCCATGACCGGACTCTACCATGCCCGAACGAAGGGGCCGTTAGTTCCAGGTTCAGCCTAGGATTCCACTTTCTCGGATCTTCTTTGGTAGGTTACGAAGCGCGTGCTCCCCACCCCGAGCAAACTCCCGAAGAGACTCGGCCGCTTCGAGGTCGGCGCCAAGATCGGCGGCGGCGGAATGGCCACCGTCTATCTCGGTCGTGACGTTCGCGAGGACGGCAGCGAGGCGCTGGTCGCCCTCAAGGTGATCCGCGACGAGTTCGCAAACGACGAACAGTTCACGGCAATGTTCGTCGACGAGGCCAAGATCCTCGCGCGCCTCTCGCACCCCAATGTCATCCAGACGCTCGAGTACGGCGTCACCGGGCATCACCGCTTCATCGCCATGGAGCTCCTGACCGGGCGGACGGTCGCCGACGCCTGGGACGTGGTCGCCGGCGAGGGAGAGCGCTTCGACCAGGGGACGGCCGCGTGGGTGTGCGCTCGGGTGGCCGAGGGCCTCCATTCGGCGCACGAGCTCGTCGACGAGACGGGCGCGCCCCTGAGCGTCATCCACCGCGACGTCAACCCGACGAACATCTTCCTGACCCACGCGGGCGAGGTGAAGCTCATCGACTTCGGGCTCGCGCGCGCGCGTGTCCGCGCGTCGAAGAGCGCCGACGGCATCGTCAAAGGCAAGATCCCCTACCTCGCTCCCGAACAAGCGCACGGCCAGCCGATCGATCGGCGGATCGACGTCTACGCGCTCGGCACCACCCTCTGGGAGATGGTGACGATGAAGCGCCTGTTCAAGCGCGACAACGACGTCGCGACCCTCCGGGCGATCCGCGACGCGCACGTGCCCGATCCGCGCGACGAGGATCCCGACTTCCCCGAGGCGCTCTGGAAGATCATCGATCGCGCGCTCCGCCGCGACCGCGACGAGCGGTACGCGACGGCCGAGGAGATGCGCACCGACCTCGACGCGTTCGCGCGCGCGACCGGACCGCACGCGCCGAAGCTCGCCGCCTTCGTCGAGCGACTCTTCCCCGGAGGCGAGGCGCGCCAGGCGAAGTGGCTGCGCGACGCCGCGGCCGTCCGCATCCCCGCCGGGACGATGGCTCCCCCCGCGCCCGTGCCGATCGCGTCGTCGAGCCTGCTCGAGGAGGAGAGCGGGCCGTCTTCCCTCCCCCGCCCGCCGAAGCTCCCGGCCCCCAGCCCGCCGCCGAAGCGCGAGGCGGACGCGAAAGCGAAGGGCTCGAAGGACAAGGCCTCGAGCCCGCCGCCGGCGAAGAAGAAGGCGAGCGCGAGCGGCCGGAAGTCGACTCGAACCGAGACCGACAAGAAGTCGAAGGCCAAGAAGACGAAGAAGAAGAGCCGCGAGGAGCTCGCCGCCGCGCCGGCCGCGGCTGTGACGGAGGACAAGCGCAGGCTCATCCTGATGGTCGGCGTGGCCGTCGCGGTGCTCCTCGTCCTGGCGATCCTCGCGTCGCGCTGAACGTCGTTGCCGCGTGGACGCGCGCGCGACGCGCGAGGTAATGCGTGCGCGTCGCGACGAGGGCGCGCAACGCGACGCGCGACGCGATCAGAAGCCGGGCGTCGTCGCGACGCCGCTCGGCTGGCGCGGCCTCGGCGGCGGCCTGTCGGACGGCGGGCGCTTGACCGGCGCGCTCGATCGCGGCGCTGCGAGGGGCGCGCTCGACGCGCTCTCGACGCTCGGCGGCGCGACGGGGGCGACGCTCGACGCGCCTTCACCGCTCGACGCGCCTTCACCGCTCGACGCGCCCGCGCCGGTCGTCGCGCTCGACGCGCCCGCGCCGGTCGTCGCGCCCGCCGCGCCCGGAGCGATCGCGGGCGTCACCGACGGCGGCGACGTCTCGGTGGCCGACGGCTCGCGCGGCCGCGTCAACGCGAGCGTGACGCCGACCGCGAAGAGCGCGGCGGCCACCGCGGCGCCGGTCGCGACGGCGAGCGTCCGCCGGGGCTGCCCGCGGCGCGCCGCGGCGGCTGGATGCTCGGTCGAGACGACGATGCTCGACGCGCTCGTCGAGCTCGAGGACGCGACGTCGCCGCGCGGGCGGAGCTCCTGGAGCGCCTGGGCGAGATCGTCGTCCGTCGCGTCGACCGACGCGCGGAGCTCGGCGGCGAGCTCGGCGCACGAGGCGTAGCGCTCGTAGGGACGCTTTGCGAGCGCCCGCGAGATCGCGATCCACAGCCGTGGCTCGATGCGCGGGTCGGGGTCCACCTCGTGCTCGAGCACCGAAGCGAGTGACGCGGACGCGGCGTCGCGCTGAAAGACGCGCGCGCCCGTCAGCATCTCGTAGAGGAGCACCGCGAACGAGAACATGTCGCTCCGTCCGTCGATGTCGGCCTGACCGCGGATCTGCTCCGGCGACATGTAGTGCGGCGTCCCGAGGACGCTGCCATCCATCGTGAGCGCAGAGCCGGCCGCGGGCAGCTTGGCGATGCCGAAGTCGAGGACCTTGGGGATGAGGTGCCCGTCGGGATCGACGGCGAAGAACACGTTCGCCGGCTTCACGTCGCGGTGCACGATGCCCTTCTGGTGGACGTGGTGCATCGCCGAGAGCACCGGCAGTGCGACCGCGACGGTCTGGAGCGTCGAGAACGGCCCCCGCTCCTTCATCGCGTCCTCGAGCGTCGTCCCACGGAGCAGCTCCATCACGAGGCCGAGCGTGCCGTCCGGCTCGTCGACGAGATCGAAGACGCGCACCACGTGACGATGCGAGATCGTCGCCGACAGGCGCGCTTCGCGGCGGAACCGCTCGTCGTGGACCGGCGAGCGCTCGGAGCGGTGGAGCGTCTTGACGGCGAGCTCGGCCTGCGTCGCCTCGTTACGCGCGACCCACACGTCGCCCATCCCACCGCGCCCGATGCGCTTGATGAGCCGGATCTTTCCCCCGAGCAACGTGTCGGGCGGGATTTCGCTTCGCGCCAAGACGCCTCTCTGGGGCGATCTTAGCGCACCTCGGCACGGCGACGCGAGCAACGCCCCGCGGGCGGCCGCCGGCGTCCTCGCCGGTCGCGCACCTCGGCACGGCGACGCGAGCGACGCCCCGAACGGGCGGGCGCCGGCGCGCCCGACGCCGAAGCGTCGAGCGCGCACCCGGACGGCACTTCAGTCACGTCCGTCGTCGGGCGGAGTGTCGGGACGCGACCGGTCCTTGCGGCCGCACCGTCGCTGCTCCCAGACGACCGCTTGAGAGACGAGGCCCTGCGAGGAGCCCGCGACCTGACCCTCGTTGTTGATGGCCAGGCCGCTGCTGCCGAAGTTGTCGCCGAGCGTGCCGAGATCCGTCATCGTGCCCTTCTGCCAGAAGAAGGCGTGGAGGAAGCCCCCGACGGTCGGCTGAGAGATGCCGGTGACCTGGCCGCGGTCGTTGAGGGCGAAGGCCGTGGTGTTGATCCCGCCGAGGTCCTTCACCCCACCCTTCTCCCAGAGCACCGCGCGGAACTCGCCGGTGCCCGTCCTGGCGAAGCCGAGGATCTGCCCGCGTGCGTTGATCGCCGACGCGGAGCTCAAGGTCCCTCCCTCGAACGTGCCGAGGTCCTTCATCCGGCCGTGCTCCCACAAGAAGGCGTGCTCCTCTCCGTTCTTCGTCGTCGAAGAGCCGACGATCTGCCCCCGCTCGTTGATCCCTCCGGCGGCGCTATGGTCCCCGCCGAGCGTCCCGAGGTCCTTCATCCGGCCCCGCTGCCAGAGGAACGCGCGGAACGACCCGCTGGCGAGCTGCGCGAAGCCGACGACTTGCCCACGGTTGTTGATGCCGCTCGAGAGGCTCCTCTCCCCGCCGAGCGTCCCGAGGTCCTTCATCCGGCTGCCGCGCTCCCAGAGGAACGCGTGCGACTCTCCGTTCGCCGTCGTGGAGCCGCCGGTCACCTGCCCCTCGTCGTTGATCCTCGCTCCGCCGCTGAAGTTGCCGCCGAGCGTCCCGAGGTCCCTCATCCGTCCGCCGTCCCAGAAGAATGCGTGGAGCTCGCCGGTCGCGGTCTCGGACTGGCCGACGACCTGATCGCGATCGTTGACGTCGCTTGCGCCGCTGAAGCCGCCGAGCGTCCCGAGGTCCTTCATTCGCCCGCGCCTCCAGAGAAACGCGTGGCTCTGCCCGTCGAGCCTCTGTGCCCCTCCGACGACATGACCGCGATCGTTGATGTCCGTCGCGCTGCTGGAGTTGCCTCCGAGTGTCCCGAGGCCGGTCGCGACGAAGCAGACTCGACTCGAGAGCGCTTGGCTCTCGGCTTGCGTCTCTTCGTCGCCGGTGTCGGGCGGCAGAGAGCATGCCGTCGCGGCAGCGCCCACGGACACGATCGCCATCCAGGCGGAGCTTCGCCTCATTGAGATCTCCTTTCTCGATGCGCCGCACGGGGAGCGCCCGCGAACGACTGCAACGAGGGGACCCGCCCAAAGCATCGAGAGTGGGTCCGAAACGGCGCGTTCGAATGATGCGCGCACGTCGGACGAAGCCTTTTGCCCCGAGCCGCGGCACGGACGTGTCGCGCCCAGCCACGGCCGATCGCGCGCGCGGTTCAGCGCGCCCGGCTACGAGGCCGCGGTCGCAGCGGCACGCTCCCGTGACGGGCCCGGAGCCTAGTTGCACGCCGAGGCGCGGCGGCAATCGATGTTGCCGCCGCCGAACGAATTGCGCGCGCAGCAGACCTCGTCGCCGTCGCAGCTCGCGCGCTCGCAACGACTGCAGTGGCTCGCGCTGCAGCGCACGCAAAGCTGCGCGCCGCAGCAGACGCCGCTTCCCGCCGGCGGAGGGTTGTCCGGACAGCTGACCGAGGCGTCGGCGCCCCCCTCCTCGCTCGCGCCCCCGTCGCCGCTCGCGCCCGCCTCACTCGCGCCGCTCGCGCCGCCATCCGCCCCGGCCTCGACGTCGACATACTGGACGTCGGGCACCGACGAGCACGCGAGCGCGAGCCACGAGACGACGCTCACCAGGACGACGTGAGGAGCACGCATGCGCCATCCACAGTCTAGTTGGCCGCACGCGAAGCTCGACCGAAATATGCAGGGAAGCGAGCATCACGCCGTGTATGCCCCGGCCACCGCCGACCGGCACGCTCGGGCGCCCTGCTCATCCGCGATATTCCGGACGATCGACACGTCGAGAAGTTGCTCGTGCAGCAGATACGCGAATCTCGCAAGCGGGGCCGCCTCTCCCCGGTTCGACCATGGCCGGCCTTTCCAGTTAGGAGACGACCCGCACACCACGACGATCGAGATCGACCACGGAGGGCCCCGACAATGCTTCGGGTGGCGCCGGTCGCGGCTCCAGACGAGCAGCACGTCGAACTTCCCCCGGTGGGCCGTCGCATCACAACGCTCGCGGACGACTCTTCGTGGCCCACGGCTACTTCACAAGACTCACGCCCTCGATGCGACCTGTTGCCGGATCGATAGTGACTCGCCGACCGTCCCATGTGTTCGCTACGAGTTCTTCGCCACTCCACCTCGCGGCAACATACGTAGCGTCCCCATTGGTCAACACTTCTGCCGTCCACGCCAGCGTCCCATCAGACCGACATCGGAACAGGGTCTGCACGCCCACAGGCAAGGCAGCAACGGGTTCGGCAAGTACTATCGCTTCTCCTCCTGCCGGGACTGCGAGCAGGCCGAGTACACGCATCGACGGCGGGCACCACCACCACAAGATTCGTCCATTCGAATCTACCGCCTCGACCCTCCCCCCACCCACCCGGAGTGCGCCTCCATAGACTTCTTGTTCCATGGGCTATGGGCTCGCCCTGCTCAGAACGTGAACGCGAAACGGGCGCCGCCGGGCGACGGCATGACGAGCGCCGCCCTCGCCTTGTCGGACGGCGGAGCGCGTAGGAGCAGGTAGACGCCCGCGCCGACGGCCGCGAGGCCGACGAGCCCGACGCCGGCCCCGAGCGGACCGAACAGGTGCGCGCGATCGCGATCGCTCTCGACCTCGGCGCGGCGGCTCGTCGGGCAGATGTTGCCGGGACAGGCCGCCTCGACGTCGTCGATGGCGCTCTCGCGCGCGACGAGCAGCACGGCGCCCGCGGCGACCAGCGCGGCGCCGCCGCCGAGGGCGATCCAGCCGAGCGTGTCGTCGGTCCGCGTCACCCGGCGCTCGGGCATCATCTTCACCGTGTGCGCGACCTCGCCGCCGCCGTCCGCCAAGGTGACGCTCCGCTCCGTCGGCTCGTACCCGCGCGCGGTCGCGGCCACGATGTGCTCGCCCGGATCGAGGTCGACCGCTCGCGGCGCCGTCGAGACCGGCACCGGCGCCCCGTCGACCGTGACGCGCACGTCGGCAGGCGCGTCGTCCTCGACGCGAACGGCGAGGCGCGGGATGCGTCCGTCGAGCTCCACCACCTTCTCGGCCGCGCTGTCCGCGGTCTCCTGATCGCTCGGCGGGAGCGACGCCTTCGTCGCGGCGAGGGCTCGGTACATGTCGCGCGCCTCGCGGAGACGTCCCATCCCGGCGAGCACGGTCGCGATGCGGTAGCGCACGGAGGCGCTCTCCTTCACCCTGGCGACCCGCTGGAACTTCTCGAGCGCGTCCGGAAAGCGCTTCTCCTGCTCGTCCTTGAACGCCTCCTGAAAGAGATCGCGCGCGGCCTGCAGCTCCTCGGGCGACTGCGCGAACGCGCGCGGCGCGAGCAAGCTCGCCGCCAGCACGACGGCGAGCACGAAGCCGCGCGACCTGTCTTGGTGTCGTCCCCGCGCGCGCGCAGGCCTAGCCGTCATCGAGCGAGATCGCATCGAGCGAGACTCCATAGAGTCCTCGCTTTTTTAGCAGATCACGGAGGTGGTGCCGCGCGACATCGGCTTGACGTGCTGCGGCGGAGAGATTGCCCTGCGAGCCGCGCATGAGGAGGGTGAGGTAAGCCTTCTCGAAGCGCTCGATCGCCCGATCCTTGGCCTCGGCGAACGTGCCCGAGAGGTCGAGGGGCGCGCGCTCGCCGGCGGTCCCGCGGAAGCCCTCGCCTTCGCCGGCGACGTCCTGGCGGCGGATCACGCCGTCGCGCGCGACCGCCGCCGCGCGGAGCAGCGCGTTGTCGAGCTCGCGAACGTTTCCCGGCCACGGCATCGACGCGAGGTGCTCGAGCGCGTCGACGTCGATCATCGCCTCCACGCCGGCCCGCGCGAGGAGCTTCGCGCAGACGAACGGGAGGTCCTCCTTGCGCTGCCGGAGCGGCGGGACGAACACGCGGACCTGCGCGATGCGGAAGTAGAGGTCCTCGCGGAAGCTCCCCTTGTCGATCGCGTTGCGGAGGTCGCGGCTCGTCGACGACACCACGCGCACGTCGATCGGCGTCGGGGTCTGCCCGGAGGCGCGCACGATCTCGCGCCGCTCGAGCACCCGAAGGAGCTTCGCCTGGAGCGCCGGCATGAGCTCGCCGACGCCGTCGATGAAGACGGTGCCGCCGTGCGCGCTCTCGAGGAGGCCGGCGCGCGCCTCGGACAGCCCGGCGGCCTCGTCCTTTTCGCGACCGAAGAGCATCGCCTCGGCGAGCGCCTCGGGGAGCGCCGTCGCGTCGACGACCACGAAGGGCCCGGCGGCCC
The DNA here is from genome assembly GCA_019637225.1 of Labilithrix sp. GTDB lineage: Bacteria > Myxococcota_A > Polyangia > Polyangiales > Polyangiaceae > Labilithrix. Next base: position 4,033 of record JAHBWC010000095.1, on the reverse strand, counting down.
GCGGCGAGGCGGCGTGGATGGCGCGGGCGAGCTCCTCCTTGCCGGTGCCGGTCTCGCCCTGGACGAGGACGGCGAGGTCCTTGACGGAGATGCGCTCGAGCGTCGCGAAGAGCTCCCGCATCGCCGTCGAGCGGCCGACGAACTCTCCGAACGACTCGCGCTCGTTCACCGGCGCCGCCACGGCGTTCTCGTCCACCTCGAGCCGGAGGAGCGTGTCGCCGATGGTCAGCTCGCCGCCGATCGCGAGCTCGACGTCGAGCGCCCGGTGCGGCCCGAGCCAGGTGCCGTTGGTGCTGCCGACGTCGCGCGCCCGGACGCGGTCGTGCATCCGGGTCAGCTCGAGGTGCGCCCCGCTGACGCGCGGATCGTCGATGACGAAGTCGTTCGTGGGGTGACGACCGACCGTCGCGCTCGCGCGGACCACAGCGAAGGCGCGTCCGGCGGAACGTCCGGTGACCGCGACGAGCTTCGGAGAGACCTCCGTGCGCGCCACGACGCCGGGGTTCGCTTCGGTACCTCCACGCACACTACTCATCGAGGCCCACCTTATTCACTGTCCGCTGCAGGACGCAACGGCCGCGGATTTTTCCCGTTCCCCGTCGCGCTTGCCCTCGGGGATCGGTATACGGGAGGCAGATGGGGGAAGGAAGACGCGGCGGCTCGAAGAGCGCATACGCCACGGATCTGCTCGCGCTCGGCCGCCGCTACCGCGAGTCCTGGTCGGACGCGCTCCGGGCGCGCGCCTGGGGGCAGGACCTCCTCGCGGGGCTCACCGTCTCGGCCGTCGCGCTGCCGCTCAACGTCGGGCTCGCGATCGCCAGCGGCATGCCGCCGACCGCCGGCCTCGTCGCGGGCGTCATCGGGGGCGCCATCGCGGCGCTGGCCGGCAGCTCGCAGTTCCAGGTCTCCGGCCCCGCGGCGGCGCTGAGCGTGATGGTGCTCGCGCTCGCGAAGGACTTCGGCGTCTCCGGCGTGGCCGCGGCGACGATGTACATCGGCGTCGTCGAGCTCGCCCTCGCCCTCGCCCTCGCCGGCCGCGTCGCCAAGTACGTCCCCGAGTCGGTCCTCGCCGGCTTCACCACCGGCGTCGGCCTGAAGCTGCTCGACCAGCAGATGCCCGAGCTCCTCGGCTTCCCCGAGGTCGTCGACTGGGCGCCGGATCACCACGCCGACACCATCGACATCGTCACGATGATGCACCACCCGATGTGGCTGCACGACGTCTCGTGGCTCGCCGCGATGTGCGGCGTCTTCGTGATCTTCTTCGTGACCGCGATGCGCTCGTTCAAGCGGTTTCCGGCCGCGATCGTGAGCATCGCGCTCATCACGTTCGTGTCGATCTACCTCCAGTGGGACGTCGAGCGCGTCGCGAGCATCGGCGCGGTGCCGTCGACGCTCCCGTCGGCGCGGTTCCCCACGGTGCCGGACGAGGCGTGGATCGATCTCTTCGTGAAGGCCACGCCCCTCGCGCTCCTCGCCGCCGCCGAGTCGCTCCTGTCGGCGAGCGCGATCGACCGCATGGCGAACGCGAAGAAGCCGCACGACTCGAACGTCGAGCTCGTCGGCCAGGGGATCGCGAACCTCTTCGTCGGCCTCTTCTCGGGCATGCCCGTCACCGGCGTCGTCGCGCGGAGCGGCGTAAACGTCCAGAGCGGCGCGCGCACGCGGCTCGCCGCGCTCTTCCACGCGCTCTTCCTCGGCGCGATGGTCATGTTCCTGAGCGGCTACATCGCCCAGGTGCCCCTCGCGGCGCTGGCGGGACTGCTCTGCGTCATCGGCTTCCGCCTGATCGAGCTCTCGACGCTCATCCACCTCTACCGCGAGCACAAGCTCGAGGCCGTCGCGTTCGTCATCGCCGCGGGAGGGACCGTGTCGGGCCACCTGATGGGCGGCCTGCTCGGCGGACTGGCCGTGCACTTCGTCGGTCGCCGTCTGAATCGCCACGAGCGCGCGTCGTCGCTCGCCGCCGCGGACAACAAGAAGCAGGGCATCCGCGCGGTGCTGATGAAGGACAAGGCAGCGGCGCGGCGCCCGTCTCACTTCGAGCACCTGCCGAGCGAGTACCGCAAGTGGCTCGGCCAGATCCGCGAAGAGCCGCTCGTCGCCGGCAGCGCCTACGTCCACCCGGCGGCCACCGTCATCGGTCGCGTCGTCGTCGGAGACCGCGCGCACATCGCCGCCGACACGTCGGTCCGCGCGGACGAAGGCTCCCCCTTCCACATCGGACCGAACACGAACATCCAGGACGGCGTCGTCCTCCACGCGCTGAAGGACAAGCGCGTCATGGTCGCGGGCGAGCCGTGGGCGATCTACGTGGGCAAGAACGTGTCGATCGCGCACGACGCGCTCGTCCACGGCCCCTGCTACATCGGCGACGAGACGTTCATCGGCTTCAAGGCCGTCGTCCACGACTCGGTGGTCGGCGCGCACTGCTTCGTCGGCATCGGCGCGGTCGTCGTCGGCGTCGAGATCCCCGACGGACGCTTCGTCCCGCACGGGCGCATCGTCGACAGCGCCGACGCGGTCGACTCGCTCCCGCTCGTGAGCGACGCGCACAAGGAGTTCAACGAGGACGTCGTCGAGGTGAACCGCGGGCTCGCGGTCGCCTACCACGAGCGCGAGCGCGAGCGCGGCCAAGCGGAGCGCGAACGCGCGGACGACGGCGCGCGACGCCCCGCGGCTTGGGAGCCGCGCTGGGCCACCGACCTTCCGAAGGAGAAGTTCTGATGTTCGAGATCGGCGTGACGGCGGGGCTCGCCCTCTACTGCATCTTCGTCTTCTACCGCTGCAGCTTCCGCGTCGAGGAGGGTCACCTCGCCGTCCTCGTCGCGTTCGGCAAGGCGGAGACGCAGGGCGGCCGGCGAAAGCTGAGGACCTACGGACCCGGCATTCACTGGAAGAAGCCGTGGGAGCGGGCGGTCGTCGTCTCGACGAAGGAGCAGACGCTCGACCTCAACCGCGAGGAGGGCGGCGGGACCGCGATGGCCGACGACGGGACCATCCTCCGCCTCGAGTCGTTCGTCCGCTACGTGCCCGTGCAGCGCGAGCTCTACGAGCTCCTCTTCGGCCTCGAGCGGCCCCTCGAGCACATCACCGGGCTCTTCACGTGCCTCCTCAGAAACGAGATCGCCAACTTCCGCGGCCGCGAGCCGCGCGCGGACACCGCCGACAAGAGCCTCGCCACGCGCTTCGACTTCGCCAGCCAGGCCGGATCGTACGCGCTCATCCGCCGCGAGCGGCGGCTGCTCAACGAGCGCATCGAGTCGTTCTGCCGCCACAAGATCGACGATCGCTACGGCGTGCGCTTCAACGCGGTCGACCTCGCGGATATCCTCCCGCCCGACGAGCTCGCCGACGCGCTCAACGCCGTCATCCAGGCCCACAGCGAGTCGGACGCCCGCCTGCATCGCGTCGAGGCGGAGTGCCAGCAGCGCATCCTCGCCGCCGAGCGCGGGGTGAGCATCGCGGCGGCGCGCTCGCGCGCGATCGAGACCGAGATCCGAGAGCTCGCGTCGTTCCTCGATGACCTCGACGCGAAGGGCGTGCTCTCGGCCTACGTCGCCCGGCGCCGCGCCGAGGTGACGAGCGAGTCGCGCACGCTCTTCTTGAAGGAAGGAGCGAAGGCATGAACAGCGAGAACATGCAGCTCGCGATCGGCGTCGTCGTCGGTCTCGCGCTCATCCCCGTACTGGTGGTGCTCTTCCGCGCCGTCACGATCTCCGTCGAGGACGAAGAGGCGGTGCTCATCACGAGCTTCGGCAAGCTCTCGGAGACCTTCACCGAGCCCGGCCTCCACCTGTACCCGGCGAAGCTGATGCCGTGGACGGAGCGCACGCGCGTGTCACTGCGCCGCGACTTCCGCCGCTTCGAGAACGTCCACGTGAACGACTCGCGCGGCACGACCGTCATCGTCGATCTCTGGGTGGAGCTCCGCGTCGCGGATCCCGCGAAGGCGATCTTCTCCGTCAGCGATTGGGATCGCGCGCTCTCGAACCTCGTCGCGCACGCGGCCACGTCCATCCTCGGCGGCCGC
>JAHBWC010000094.1 GCA_019637225.1 Labilithrix sp. | reverse complement strand
GCTTCCAGAACCTGCCCGACTGGCTGCAGCTCTGCGAGCTCCCCGACGGCGGCTGACGTCGCTTCCGCGCGCGCCGCGCGATCGCTCGCCGTCACGCGAGTCCGTCCATCCGGCCGCGCGAGGCGGCGGCCGCAGCCTCGAGGATCGGCGGCGATTGTTCGCTGAGGATCGACGAGCGGCGATCGTTCGCTCAGGGCCGGCGGCGATCGTTCGCTGGGAATCGACGGCGGTCGTTCGTTGGCGATCGGCGGCGATCGTTCGCTCAGGGGTGGCGGCGATCGTTCGCTGAGACCGGGGAGGCTTCGTCTCGTGGCGGCTGGCTCCTTGCACTCCCAAACCCTCGAAAGCTGTCGAAGCCCGACAGCAGCAGGAGGCGAAGGACATGGTGAAGAAGATCTTCGCCCTCGCGAGTGTCTCGGCACTTACGGGGCTGGTGTCCGCTGCCGCGGCAGCGGGCTGCTCTTCGAATGAGGAAACGAAGGCCGGAGCGGCCGATGGGGCGCCGCCGCCCACGCAGGTGAAGGACGGCGGGGAGACGCCCGACAGAGACAGGCCCGGCACAGGGACGAGGCCGGGCGCCGAGTGCATGGAGACGCGCGACATCGACATGACGCGCGTCCCCTACTCACGCGCGAAGAAGACCGCGAACGCGTGCACTACGAAGGAGCTCGACGACCTCTCCGGGTTCTTCCGGAACAAGGCGCAGAACGCGCAGGACATCGTCATCAGCGACTGGGCGAAGGTCGTGAGCGAGGGGTGCGCCTCGTGCGTCTTCTCGGAGGGCACAGGGGCGGAATGGGCGCCGATCCTCACCAAGGACAACAAGCTCGACGACGTCAACCGCGGCGGCTGCATCGAGATCGCGAGCGGCAAGGAGGCTTGTGGGCGTGCGTACCAGCACGTGGCCGAGTGTCGTCTCGAGGCGTGCTCGAACACGTGCGACACCGCCGAGGGGTTTACGGCCTGCCTCCAGGACGTCCAGGGGATCTTCTCCGGGCCGTGCAAGAGCGCCTACGACGACCTCGACAAGGAGTGCGGCGCGAAGGAGCTCCCGACGTACGAGGCCGCGTGCAAGGGCAACGCGTTCACGTTCGAGGGGCCGATCAAGGTGCAGTGCATCAACGGCGGCGTCGCCAAGTAGCGGCGTAGCCCGTCACGCTCGCCGCCGCTCGCTCCGCCGCGGCATCGACGGGGCGCGCGGGCGTCGGGCGCCTCGGGCGGGGCTCCGGCGCCGACGGGCGGCCGCGCGACGCCCCAGCGTCGCGCAGTCGTGCTATCCCAGCTCCGCCGCTCGCGCGGGAGCGGAGAGGGAGAGCGCACCATGCCGATCCAGGGAGCCGAGCGACCGAGGCGCGCCGTCGTCGTCGTCGTGCTCGTCGCCGCCGCCTCGCTCGCGGGGCTCGGCGGCTGCAGCTCGTGCGGCGAGTCGAAGCCCCAGCCCGAGAGCGATCCGCCCGCCACGGCGACGAGCGGCGAGCGCGCGTTCCGCACGTCCTGGGACGGCGGACGCCGCCACCCGTTTCGCCGTCGCGGTCCGACCCCGCACTACCTGACGGGCGAGGACGCGGCCGCTCCGCTCGCGCCGCCTCAGCCGCAATAGGCGCCGCCGCTCGCCTCCGGTCCCGCTCGCGCGGCCTCGCCGCGCCTACGAGCTGACGCGGCGAGGGCGTTCGACTACCGTCGCGGCCGATGATCACCGAGCCGCACGCGACCCTGCGCGACTCCGACCCCGACGTCGGCCTCTTCACGGTCCTCCGCGAGGACGGGAGCGTCGATCCCGCGGCCGATCCGAAGATCCCGACCGTGCGGCTCGTCCTCGCCTACCGCCACATGCGGCGACTCCGCCTGCTCGACGCGCGGATGATCCTGCTCCAGCGGCAGGGACGCGTGGGCTTCTACGGCGCGTGCACGGGTCAAGAGGCCGTCCCGATCGCGACGGGGCTCGTCGCGCGACCCGACGACTGGGTGTTCCCCGCGCTCCGCGAGCAGAGCGTGATGCTCGTGCGCGGCTTCCCCCTCCGCCAGTTCGTCGCTCAGGTCTTCGGAAACTCGGGCGACGTGCTCAAGGGCCGGCAGATGCCGAGCCATCCGTCGGGCAAGCAGGTCCATCAGGTGAGCTGGTCGTCGTGCATCGGGCCGCAGATCCCGCAGGCGGTCGGCGCGGCGTGGGCGATGAAGCAGGCGAAGAAGGAGGCCGTCTCGTTCGGCTTCTCCGGCGACGGCGCGACGAGCCAGCCGGACTTCCACGCCGCGATGACGTTCGCCGCGGCGTTCAAGGCGCCGGTCGTCATCGTCTGCCAGAACAACCACTGGTCGATCAGCGTGCCCACCGCGCGCCAGACGGCGTCGCGCACCATCGCCGTGAAGGGTCGCGCGTACGGCATCCCGAGCGTCCGCGTCGACGGCAACGATCTGCTCGCCGTGCACGCCGTCCTCGAGGCCGCGGCCGACCGCGCGCGCCGTGGCGAGGGCCCGACGTTCGTCGAGGCCCTCACGTACCGCATCGGCGCGCACTCGACGAGCGACGACCCGACGCGTTACCGCACCGACGCCGAGGTCGAGAGCTGGAAGAAGAAGGATCCGGTCGACCGCCTCGCGCGGCACCTTCGGAAGATCGGCGCCCTCGACGACGCCGTCGAGAAGCAGCTCGACGAGGAGCTCGGCGCCGAGATCGCCGAGGTGATCAAGGCGGTCGAGGAGCTCCCGCCGCCCGAGCGCCTCTCGCTCTTCGACGACGTCTACGCCGAGCCGACGTGGAACCTCCGGGAGCAGCGCGCGTTGCTCGCCGAGGTCCCGCCGGCGCCGAGCCACTGAGCCACGTCGCGTTTCGCATCGGCCCAAGCTCGAGCGCACGCGCCGGGGCCGCGCGAGAGGGCGCGTCGGGGCCGCGCGCCGACCGTGCTTCTCGTCGGGCTTTGCTTCGTGTAAATCGACCCTACTTCTTTCCCGTCTCGTGCCTGGAGTGACCTCGACATGGCGAAGCGAACCTACGATGTGGTGGTGATCGGCGGCGGCCCCGGCGGCTACGGGTGTGCGATCCGCCTCGGCCAGCTGAAGCAGAAGGTCGTCTGCGTCGAAAAAGAAGAGGTGGGCGGCGTCTGCCTCAACTGGGGATGCGTGCCGTCGAAGGCCCTCATCAGCGCGAGCCACACCTACGAGAAGGTGAAGGACCACGGCGCGACGATGGGCATCATGACGGACGGCATCCGCGTCGACGTCAACAAGATGCAGGAGTGGAAGGGCGGCATCGTCAAGAAGCTCACCGGAGGCATCCGCGGCCTCTTCAAGGGCAACGGCGTCGAGCTCGTGATGGGCAACGCGCGCGTGACGGGGCCGCGCACCGTCGAGGTCAAGACCAACGAGGGCGGGACCGAGACGCTCGAGGCGACCAAGGCGATCGTCATCGCGACCGGCTCGTCGACGATCGAGATCCCGTCGTTCAAGTTCGACGGCAAGCAGATCATCGGCGCCAAGGAGGCCGTCAGCCTCCAGAGCGTGCCGAAGCGCCTGATCGTCATCGGCGGCGGCGTCATCGGCCTTGAGCTCGGCATGGTCTACCAGAAGTTCGGCTCCGAGCTCACGGTCGTCGAGGCGACGGCGGGCCTGCTGCCGGGCGTCGATCCGGACTGCACCGCGGTCGTCGAGAAGAAGCTCGTCAAGCGCGGCGCCAAGGTCCTCAAGAACGCGAAGGCGACGGGCTACGAGAAGAACGCCGACGGCTCGCTCGCGGTGAAGGTCGATCTCGGCGGCGGCAAGCACGACACGCTCGTCGCGGACACGGTGCTCGTCGCGGTCGGCATGCGCCCGAACGGCGGCGGCCTCGGGCTCGAGGAGATCGGCGTGAAGGTCGAGCGCGGCTTCGTCCCGACCGACCCGCTCGGCAAGACGAACGTCGACGGCATCTACGCCATCGGCGACGTGAGCGGGCACCCGATGCTCGCGCACAAGGCCACGAAGGAGGGCGAGGTCATCGCCGAGGTCATCGCCGGTCACAAAGCGGCGAAGGACTGGGTCGCGATCCCCGCGGCGATCTTCACCGATCCCGAGATCGCGGTCGCCGGCTTGACCGAGGCGCAGGCGAAGGAGAAGGGCTACGAGGTCCGCATCGGCAAGTTCCCGTTCGCCGCGCTCGGCCGGGCGATGGCCGTCCACGAGACCGAGGGCTTCTTCAAGGTCGTCGCGAACAAGAAGACCAACGAGCTTCTCGGCGTCCACATCGTCGGCCCCGAGGCGAGCGATCTCATCAGCGAGGGCGCGCTCGCCCTCGAGATGCACGCGTTCCTCGAGGACATCGGCCTCACCATCCACCCGCACCCGACGCTCGGCGAAGGCTTCATGGAGGCCGCGATGAACGGCCTCGGCCACGCGATTCACATCCTGAACCGCGAGCAGAAGTAGCGTCCGCCGCGGCCGCGTGGCGGGCGTCCTTCGCCGCCGCGCGGCGGGTCGTCCTTCGCCGCCCCGCGCACCGGGCGGCAGGTCCGGGTCGAGGCGCCGCGCCCCGCGAAGGGCGCGGCTCCGCGCGTCTAGCGGCGGCCCTTGAACCCCATCATCTGCTGGACGACGGCCTCGCTCTGCTCGGCGATCTCGTCGCTCTCGCGGGCGCGGTCGGCGCAGTCCTCGCAGAGCTTCTTGGTCTTGCCGTCGACCTTCACGGAGACGAGCGTCTCGACCTCGTCGTCGCATCCCTTGCAGGTGGGCATCGCTTGTTCCCTCGGCAGCGCCTCGTCGGGGCCGGCGCCGCTTTTTGCAGCGCTTTCGCCGGGGCGAACCTACCTTGGGTGCACCCCGACGAACCCCGGTTGGATGTCGACCTTCGGTCGACGCGCGTTATCATATCCGGCGACAACCACCGCGCAGGCTTTTTCGCGCGGGCTCCTCTCGTGGGCTCTGGAGGCATGAGCGATGGGCATCTTCGATCGTATGGGCAGGGTCATCTCGAGCAACCTGAACTCGATGCTCGACAAGGCCGAGGACGACAAGAAGCTGCTCGAGCTCAACCTCGAGGAGATGGCCGAGCAGCTCAAGGCCGGCCGCCAGGACGTCATCGCCGCGGTCGCCGCCGAGAAGCAGCTCCGCAAGAAGGCGGATGACCTCAAGTCCGACGTCGAGAGGTGGGAGAAGCGCGCCGAGCTCGCGCTGAAGAGCGAAGACGAGGCGCTCGCGCGCGAGGCGCTCAAGCAGAAGAAGCGCACCGAGCAGGAGCTCGACAACGTCGAGAAGGCGCGCGTCGAGCAGCGCGACACCGCCCTCAAGATGAAGGAAGAGCTCGAGCGCATGGAGCAGAAGCTCGACGAGCTCAAGATGCGAAAGGGGACCATCGCCGCCCGCGCCTCGCAGGCGCGCGCCGGCGGCGGGACCGAGTCGCTCGGCGCGCGCGGCGGCTCGAGCGCGTTCGACAACTTCCGCAAGATGGAAGAGAAGATCGAGGGCCGCGAGCAGGAGAGCCTCGCGATGGCCGAGGTCGAGGACGCGCTCGGCACGTCCGACAAGCGCGACCTCGAGGACAAGTTCCGCGACCTCGAGCGCGGGCTGACGGGGGGCTCCGGCACGAAGAAGGACGCCGAGATCGAGGACGAGCTCGCGGCGCTGAAGAAGCGAATCCGGGTCTGAGGGATCGAGGCCTCTTGCCGTCGGTCCTCGAGGGGCGCATCGTCGCGAGCTTCCGGGCGATCGGAGGCCCGGGCCGCGCCTTCCTCGAGCGGGCGCGCTCGCTCATGGCGCGCCTCGCGCCGCTCGGCGCCGTCCACGTCGGCTGGGACGTGCTCAAGGTCACGTTCGCGTTCGAAGCCGCGAAGTTCTCCGCGGTGCTCGAGGCAGCGAGCACGCCGGGACCGGAGACGCAGGGTGAGGAGCCGCTCTGGGCCGTCGGCATCGCGCAGGGCGACATCCGGACGGTGAAGGAGGAGGGCTCGGCGCTCATGGAGAGCGGCCTCCTCTGGTCGGGGCCGCCGATCGTCGCGGCCTCCGCGCTCGCCGGCCTCGCGCGGCCGGGCGAGATCCTCTGCGCGCAGACGGTGCCCGCGCTGCGCGCCGGCGAGCTCGTCACGTCGGGCCTCCGGATCGCGCGCGACGGCACCCTCCGCGTGCGCGGCGCGCGGATCGACCGGCGGCAGCCCTGGCGCAAGACGGCCGCCGAGAACCTGAGCCGGATGACCGAGCCGCGCCTGCTCCGCGGTCACTTCCCCGAGGTGACGATCGCGCCGGGGGCGCTCGTGCTCGTCCGCGCCGATCCCGGGGCGGGCGGCACGCGCCTCCTGACCGAGCTCGCGTCACGGGCGCCGAGGGTCTTGTTGGTCTCGCCGGCGGGGTCGGGCTTCGAGCCGCTCGGCGCGCTCCGGCGCGCGTTCAGCCGCTCGATCGGGCGCGAGATCAACCCGCTCCTCCTCGAGCTCGCCGGTCCGCTCGAGGCGCTCTTGGCCGGCAAGGGCGCGAGCCTCGACATGGCCACCCGGCTCGTGACGGCGTTCCTCTGGCCGAAGCAGTCGGGCACGACCAGCGCGCTCCTCATCGACGACGCCAAGGCCGTCGATCCCGCGACTCTCGAGGCGTGCGTTCGCGCCGTGCGCCAGAGCGCGTCGCTCGGCCTCGTCGCGCGGCTCGACGCGACGAGCGGCCTGCCGTCGGTCCTCGCGACGCTCCCGAAGGCCGCCGAGCATGAGCTGTCGCACGTGTCGCGCGAGGGCGCCGAGGACATCGCCGTGGGCGCCACCGGCGGCGCGCTCGACGCGCTGGCGCGCGGGCGATGGGCGCGCCTCGGCGGCGGCAGCCCCCTCGCGATCGTCGAGGCGGTCACGCTCGGCATCGCGAGCGGCGACATCGCTTGGTCGGGCGATCGCGCCGCGCCGCGTTCGCGCGCGGCGGGACGCGGCGCGACGAAGCCGGCCGCCAAGTGGATCCGGCAGCGGGCGAACGCCGAGAGCGCGCCGGCGCGCGCGCTCCTGTCGCTCGTCGCGGTGGTCGGCGGCGAGGCGAAGGTCGGCTTCCTGTCGCGCGTGCTCGAGGCCGCGGGCCTCCGGATGGACGTCATCGGGACGATCACGCAGCTCGAGCGCGCTCGCTGGCTCGTCCCAGACGAGCCGGAGAGCGGCGGAGAGCGCAGCGTCGCGTTCCCCTCGCGCACGCACCACAAGGCCCTGTTCAACACGCTCGAGGACGACGCGCGGAAGAAGCTCCACCTCGCGATCGCGCGCGTCATCGAGGAAGAGCGGGGGGCGTTCGGCCGCGTGGAGGGCGCGTGGCACGCGGCGCAGGCGGGGGAGGGGCGTCGCGCCTCGGCCGCCCTGCTCGAGGGCGCGCGCGCGACCGCCGAGGCCCGACTCGAGGCGAGCTGCACGCAGCTCATCGCGTTCGCGCGTCGCGCGGATCCGTCCTGCGAAGAGGCGGCGCTCGAGCTCCTTGGCAACGCGCTCGAGCGCGCGCCGAGCTACGCGCCGCCCGGCTCGTTCCCGCCTGCGACGACGCCGTCGTTGCCGACGTCGACGGCGCACGCGTCGATCCCGTCGCCGCGGTCGCTACCGACGTCGACGGCGCACGCGTCGATCCCGGCGTCGCGGCCGTCCGTACCGCCGCGGAACGGGCCCGCGCGCATCGCCGCGATCGCGTCCGTGCCGCCGGTCCGGCACAAGGCGTCGGTCGCCCCGCCCGCCGCGCCGTCCGCGCCTCCGCCGGCGGCTCCGCCCGACGTCGACGCCGAAGAACCGGACTCGATGGTCGAGCGCGCGATGATCGTCCCGCCGGAGGAGCCGGACTCGGTCGTGGAGCGCGCGGTGATCGTCGGCCCGGAGCAGCGGCAATACGGGCCTCCGGGGAGCACGCCGCCGGCAGGCGACGAGGACGCTCCGCCGGCGGCGCACGTGTCGGATAGCGAGCCGCCGACGATGATGAACGAGGAGCTCGCCCCGATGAGCGAGAGCCATCCGCCGGAGACGACGCTCGAGTCGGAGGTGGGGACGCTCGCGTCGGAGGCCGGGACACCCGAAGAAGGGACGCGCGAACAGGGGACGCGCGAGGAAGAAGGGAGGCGCGCCGGCTTCGCCTCGACGCCGCCGCCGTCGAGCGCGCCGGGCAGCCAGATCGCGGTCCGCCTCGGCGAGCTCGCGAAGGAGGCGCTGCTCGCGGCGGACAACGCCGCGCTCGAGCGCTGGGTCGACGGCCTGCGCGCGGCCGGCGAGAGCCCGGCGTTCACCGAGCGCATGCGCGCGATGGCGCGGCTCGGTCGAGGGGACATCGGCGACGCGCTGCGCGTCCTCCGGCGCACGCGCGCGGCGCTCGACCCGACCGACCACCGGCGGCGCTGCCAGACGTCGCTCGCGCTCGGCGTGGCGCTGAGCGGCGCGGGTCGCGCAGAGGAGGCGCTCCTCGAAGGGATGGACGCCCTCGCGCGGGCGCGGCAGACGGGCGACGCTCGCGGCGCCAAGGCGTGCCTCGCGTTCCTCGCGAAGCTCTACACGTCCGTCTCGCGCGAGGCCGAAGCCGAGCTGCTCCGCGACGGCTCGTCGTAGCGCCGAGCCGAGCGCGCGGCTCAGGGTTGGGCCGGCTCCGGCGGGCTCTCTTCCCACGCCTCGCGCAAGATCTCGGCGACCGCCTCGTAGAGCGCCTCGGGGATCTCGTCGCCGATCTCGAGCTCGACGAGCGCGCGGGCGAGCGGGATGTCGCGGAGGACGGGGACGCCGTAGTGGTGCGCGGCCTCGACGATGCGCTTCGCCAGATCGCCGTGGCCCGAGGCGACGAGCACCGGCGCCTCGTCGCTGCCGCCGTGATCGGGGCTGTCGTAGCGGAGCGCGCAGGCGATGTGGGTCGGGTTCACGATGACGACGCTCGCGGTCTTGACGTTGCCGACGGTCGCGGAGGCGAGCATCTCGTGGTGCGCCCTCTCGCGTGCGGCCTTGAGCTCCGGGTCACCTTCGCTCTCCTTGTGCTCTCGCTTGACCTCGTCCTTCGACATCATCAGCTTCTTCCGCCACGAGCGGCGGGTGACGACGACGTCGAGCACCGCGAGGAACAGGCCGATCACGGCGGCGCGCTTCGCCACGTCGGTCGCCATCGCGCCCGCGAGCGTGACCGCCGCGTCGAGCTTGCCGGCGGCGCGGGCGAGGTTCGCCGCGTTCGAGCGCAGCGCGCCGTGGACGATCCACACCACCGCCGCGGCGAAGAGGGCCGAGCGGAGGATCGCGACGAGTCGTTGCCCCGACAAAAGCTGCTTGAAGCCCTCGACGGGGTTCAGTTTTCCGAGGTTGGGCGTGAGCTTCTTCGTCGCGATGACGCCGCCCGTTTGCACGACGGAGGTGACGGCGCCCGTGACGGCAGCCGCGACGAGGATCGGGAGCGAGAGCGCGATGACCGCGCCCGCGACGGCCATCGGGTCGAAGTCGATCGCGGGAGAGGCGTCACCCGCGCGCGCGATCGCCGCCCGGAGATCGCCGCTGCTCCGCGCGACGAGCGCGACGACGGCCGCCGGAGCGATCGCGACGGCGGCGAGGAACGCGACCGACTGGCTCGCGAAGGTGCTGAGGGGGCTATTGCCCTCCTCTTGCGCCTTGCGGATCCGCTTTGGCGTCGGCTCTTCGGTCTTGTCGCTCATCTCGGGATCGCTGGGGGCTCAGGCGTCGTCTCGCTGGCCGTTCACGCTTCGCGCGTCGACGGGAGCAGCGCCGCGATCGGCCCTCGGCGATCGTCGCGCGCCTTGGCCAGTGCTCCCCTCGTCGGCCGGCCCGCGCGCTCGTTGTGTCCTATTTCCTCGTGGCGGCCTTCTTCTTGGTGGCGGCCTTCTTCGGTGCGGCCTTCTTCGGTGCGGCCTTCTTCGGTGCGGCCTTCTTCGGTGCGGCCTTCTTGGTGGCAGCCTTCTTGGTGGCAGCCTTCTTCGGTGCGGCCTTCTTCTTGGTGGCGGCCTTCTTGGTGGCGGCCTTCTTGGTCGCCTGCTTGGTGGCGGCCTTCTTCTTGGTCGCGCTCTTCTTCGGTGCCGCCTTCGTCGCAGCCGTTTTCTTCGCGGCCTTCTTCTTGGCGGCGGCCTTCTTCGGCGCCGGCTTCTTGGCGGCGGCCTTCTTCGGGGCGGCTCTCTTGGTCGCGGTCTTCTTCGGCGGCTCTTCCGCGCCCGTCGTCTCGTCGGCCGTCATGTCGTCCGCGCCCGTCGTGACGTCCACCGCGCTCGCGCGCGTCGCGTCGTCCGCGCTCGCGCGCGGAGCCGGCGCGGGCCGGTCCCAGTCCTCGATCTCGCTCTGCCCCGTGCACAGCTTGTAGAGCGCGATGCTGAGCTCGCGAATGCCCTCACCGGTGGCGGAGGAGACGAGGTGGATCGCGATGTTGCGCTTGGCGAAGCGCGCGCGGACCTGCGGGTACGCCTCTCGGACCTCGGGGAGATCCGACTTCGTCATCGCGACGATCTGCGGGCGTTCGGCGAGCTCCGGATCGAAGCGCTCGAGCTCCGTCATCAGCGCGTCGTAGTCCTTCAGCGGGTCGCGGCCCTCGTCGAAGTCGAGGGTGACGAGGTGCAGGAGCGCGCGCGTCCGCTCGACGTGCTTGAGGAAGCGGTGGCCGAGGCCGGCCCCCTCGGCGGCGCCGGGGATGAGGCCCGGGATGTCGGCGACGACGAACGACGCCTCATCGCCGATGCGGACGACGCCGAGGTGCGGCGTGAGCGTCGTGAACGGATAGTCGGCCACCTTGGGGCGCGCGCGAGACACCGCGCGGATGAACGTCGACTTGCCGACGTTCGGGAAGCCGAGGAGCCCGACGTCCGCCATGACCTTGAGCTCGAGGCGGAGCTTCTTCTCCTCGCCGTCGCCGCCCGGCTCGGAGCGCCGCGGAGCGCGATCGTACGGCGTCGCGAAGTGGATGTTCCCGCGTCCGCCCTTGCCGCCCTTCGCGACGACGACGCGCGCCTCCGACGTCGAGATGTCGAAGAGCAGCTCGCCCGTCTCGCGATCGCGGATCTGCGTGCCCACGGGGACGCGGACGATGCGGTCCTCTCCGCCGCGTCCGTACATGTCCTTGCCGTGCCCTTGCTCGCCGTTCGGCGCGCGAATGACGCGACCGTAGGTCAAGTCGAGGAGCGTCGAGAGCCCCTCGTCGGCGACGAAGACGACGTCGCCGCCGCGTCCTCCGTCTCCGCCCGACGGGCCGCCGAAGGGGACGAACTTCTCACGCCTGAACGCGATGGACCCGTTGCCGCCCTTGCCGGCGACCACGTCCACTTCGCACGAATCTACGAACTTCACGGGGCGCCGATACTAGCGAAAGTGCGGGCGCGCCGTCGCGAAAGTCGGACCTCGGCCGCGGGCGCGGCTCGCGCTGTGCTAAACGTGGTCAGGCCGCCTGACGCTCCGCCGATGAAGATCCACCACCTCAACCTGTGCACGATGTGCCCGTACGGCGGTCGGCTCGTCTCGGGCGGTCACAAGTCGATCCTCGATCCCGGCGAGATGATCGTCCACGCGATGCTCGTCGAGACCGCGAGAGACGGCCTCGTCCTCGTCGACACGGGGATGGGCCTCGACGACGTCCGCTCACCGCTCCGGCGCCTCGGGCCCGGCTTCGTCACCCTCGCGCGCCCGCGCCTCCGGGAGGAGGACACCGCGGCGCGCCAGGTCGAGCGCCTCGGCTTCCGCCGCGACGACGTGCGCCACGTCGTCGTCACGCACCTCGACGTCGATCACGCCGGCGGCATCCCGGATTTTCCCGACGCGAAGATCCACGTCCACAGGAGCGAGCACGCGGCGGCGATGCACCCGCGCACGCTGAACGAGCGGAACCGCTACCGCCGCGCGCACTTCGCGAACGGCCCGAAGTGGGAGCTCCACGACGGCGGCGGCGAGCGCTGGTTCGGCCTCGAGAGCCTCAAGATCGTCGCCGACGACGTCCTTCTCGTGCCGCTCCACGGGCACACGCGCGGGCACTCCGCGGTCGCGGTGCGCGCCGACGAGCCGGCCGGGCCGGACTGGCTCCTCCACTGCGGCGACGGGTACTTCTTCCACCTCGAGAAGGACGATCCGGACTGCTGCCCGCCGCTGCTCCGGAACTTCCAGGCGACCATCGCCGTCGACGACGAGGCGCGTCGCGCGAACGCCGAGCGCATCCGCGAGCTCCACCGCCAGCACGGGCGCACGGTGCGCGTCTTCTCCGCGCACTGCCCGCACGAGTACCGCGCGCTCGCGGAGACCGAGCGCGACCGGAGCGGCCGCCTCCCGGACTGAGCGTCGCGCGCGCGGCCCCACGGGCAGCTCGGCGTACGTCAGGGGATCGAGAACGTGACGCGGAAGTTGCCCTTCAGCTTCGTGGTGTCGAGGTTCGATGGGAGCGCGCCGTCGACGAACACGTAGTAGGTCTTGCCCTCGTCGACCGGGAGGGTGACGGTCTCGTTTCCGACACCGTCGACCTTGTTCGCGCAGGCGATCCACTCGACGTCGTCGCTCGGACACGTCTCGGCGACGTAGAGGAAGGCGTTGTAGCTCGTGTCCGTGACGGCGACCGTCATCGACCCCGTCTTGTGCGCCAGGACCTTGAACACGCGGTCTTCCGACGACGCGCCGCTCGTCGGCGTGCTCCCGGTCGAGCTGCCGCACGTCGTCTTCACCTTGCGGTTTCCCGAGTTCGCGGTGGTCCCCGCGAGGGTCGGCTTGTGGGTGCCGCCCCAGACGTGGACGTCGAGGCCGGGGCACCCCACGGTTTTCTGCGGGGTCGCGCCCGCGAGCTTGCAGCTCGAGTCGCAGCCGTCGGTCTCGTTCGTGTTCTTGTCGTCGCAGTCCTCGCCCCGCTGCACGACGCCGTCGCCGCACGATCCGTTCGGATCCGGCTGCCCGCCGTCCGGATCGGGCAGGGGCTCGTCGGGCGTGGGATCGCCCGGCTCGAGCGGGCCCTCCGGGTTGTCGTACGACTCGCACGGTTCGCAAGGACCGAAGCTCTGGCCGTCGTCCTTGCAGAGCTTCGCGCCGTCCTGCCGGTCGCGGCACCGGCAGAAGACGTAGTTGCCCGGGCTGCAGAGCGAGTCGTCCTTCGTCTTCGGCGTCGTCGTGCACGCGAGCAGCAGCGTGACGACGCCGAGCGACGCGAGGGCGGCGCGCGGGGCCACCGAGCGAGCGAGGCGAGCGAGCGCGGACGGGATCATGCCTCTCGTGACTACTGCAGCCTGAAGCTGATCGAGTAGTCCCCCTTGTTGTTCGTGGTCCCGCCGCCGTCCACGCCGACGAAGACCTTCGTGTCCTTCGTGACGGAGAACGTCATCGTCTCGCCGGCGCCGACTCCGCCGTTGTTCGCGCACATGTTCGACGTCGCGGGCGTGGCGCTCGCGCAGGTGCGGCGCGCGGAGAGCATCAGGTTCGGCAGCGTGCCGACCGCCGGTGCGGAGAGCGTGACCACGAGGTTCCCGGTCGCGTGCGGCGTGACCGCGTAGATGTGGTCCTGGTAGTTGTTCGTCAAACCGGTGTCGCACGCGGCGGACGGTGCGGTCCACGCGTTGCCGTAGCCATTGGTCGACCCGCTCCCGGTCACCGTCTGCCCGGTCCACACGTCGACGGGGTGCCCGCCCTCGGCGCAGCCGCCGCCGGTCGTCGGGTTGCCGTTCACCTTCTTGCAGTCGTTGGAGCAGCCGTCGTCCTCGACCTTGTTGCCGTCGTCGCAGGCCTCGTTCGTGTCGACCTTGCCGTCGCCGCAGAACGATCCCGTGGTGAGCTTGAGGTTCGCGACGTACTTGCCGGCGGACGCCGACGCGCCGTCGACGAAGAGGAAGTACTCCTTGCCGGTGACGACGTTCAGCTTGAACTGCGCGAGCTTGTTCCCCGACGGCGGGCCGCAGACCACCTGGGACTCCTCGTCGTCGCACGTAGACCGGACGTACGCGACCGGATCGAGACCGCCTTCGCCCTGGACCTTCACGTCGAGCGAGCCGCTGCCCGACGGGATGAGGCGGTAGACGTGGTCGTTGCCGCCGGCGCCGACGGCGCACGCGCCCTGCCGGCCCTTGCGATCGCCCGTGGCGGTCGACGTGTCGCCTTCGAGCTTGATGTCCGCGCCCGGCTGGACCGCCGTAGACTTGCCGGGGCAGCTGTCGAGCGGGCTCGCCTTGCCCGGCGGAACCTCGTCGTCATCGTCGTCGCCGGCCGGCGGGATCGGCTCGTTGGTCTGCGGATCGTCGACCTCGCCGCCGACGCACTCGCCGCTGTCGTCCGTCATGCACGCGTCGAACGACTTCGCGTCCTCCTTGCACAGCTTCGTGCCCGGCGTGCGGTCGGCGCATCGGCAGAAGACGTAGGCTCCGGGGGTGCAGAGCTTCTCTTCCTTGGTGCTGTCGGTCCCTCCGAGGATCGCGCACCCCTGGGTGGCGATCAGGAGCGACGCCACCGCCGCCACCGAGAACAAAAGACTGCCGAGCCTCATCGCCGCCCTCCATCCGTCAAGCTGGTCATCGAAGCGTTGTTCCGTCGGCGCGCGCGCGCCGCGACGAGTCCCGAGCCGAGCACGATCGCGAGGGCGCCGTACGATACGCCGCTGCTCGCCGGCTGCACCGAGCATAGCCCCTTCGGCTCCGGATCGTCGCACTCCGCGCTGAAGCCGTTGCGGGGCTCGGTGTTGCACGCCACGCCGCCGTTCTCGGGGTAGATCCCGCAGACCGCCGCGACGTCGTCCGGGTGCAGCTCGCGCTGCGTCATCGAGCCGGGCGAGTACGACGCGAACATGACCGCGCCGGGATCGGGCGAGTGCGCGACGCCGATGAAGTGACCCACCTCGTGGGTCAGGATCGCCTGGAGGTCGTACTGCACCTTTGCGGGATCGTCGGTGATCGTCACTTCGTTGTTCGCGGTGTTGACCTCGATGTCCGCGTCGTAGATCTCGCCGGTCTCGTCGTTGTACGTGACGCTCGTCTTGGCGAGCGTGCCGTCGATGCCGCGGTACTTCCAGTTGCTGTCCTGGAAGAGGACGACGTTCACGTTCGGTCCGGTCTTGTTGTACTGGCTCTTCTTGCACGAGACCGGCTCGCGCTCCTGGAAGGTCATCGCGGCCACCGTGCCGTCCGCGCAGTCGACGTCGCTCCAGGCCTGGAACGTCTTGCGGATGATGGCGCGCGTGTCGGCCGGATCGAGGTCGGACGTCCCGAGCCTGTTCGTGGCGTAGCTGATACAGGACGTCGGCCAGAAGAGCTTCGCGCCGTCGGTCGAGCAGCCGTCCGCGTCGGTCGGGCACTCCTTGTCCTTCGTCGTTCGGCAGGTCGTCGAGCGACAGAACGCGGCGGCGTCGCTCGCGACGGCGAGGAGGCCGAGCGCGGCGACCGCGGCCGCGGCGCGCCTGCCGACCGAGCCCCGCTTCGTCCTCTGCTCCGGGAAGACCATCCTCGACATCCTCGCCTACGACGCGCGGAGCTGCACGCGCAATGCCAGTGTAGGACAAGGTGCTCCCGTTGCGGAGTCCGCGAAACCAGGAGGCTTCCCGGTCCCGGCCCGACGCTCGGAGGGCGCTCGCGCGAGCGCCTGGCTAACGGGAGATCCACCGCGGCGCCGGCGCCATGGGCCGCGCGCCGACCAAGATCGGCCGCCGGCGTCCGCGCGCGCGTGGCGGTCGCGCGGCGCGTACGACGCAACAAAAAGGAAGAGACCGCGCCGCCGGGCTCGGTTGGCGGCGCGGTCTCGGGAAAGCGAACGTGCCCGCGCAATGCGCTCGCGTGACGTTCGCGGGAGGGATCAGGCATCGAGGGCGGCGAGCCAGCGCCGAGGAGAGGGGGAGCGGTGGGACGCCGTCTCGCCGCCTTCGATGTCCGCTGAGCCTTCTTGCGTTTGTCGTGCCGCGCGTTCGCGCCGATCGGAGACCGGCAGGAGAGGCGCTCGGCGGAGGCGATCACGCGGGAATTTAGGCGCGCTGCGCTTCGCGATCCGCTTGCGTACGATCCGTCTCAGGGGACGCGTTCGTCCAGGAGACCTGGTCGCTTTTTGCTCGGCCGGTCTAGGATGTCGATCATGGTGCGGGAGCTTGTCTGCATCACGTCGATGCTCGGCGTGCTCACGGCGTGCAACCGGTCCTCGACGTCGAGCGACAACGACGCCGGGCCGTCGCTGCGCGGGCCCGCGCGCGGGGCGTTCGAGCGCGTCGGCAGCTGTGATCGCGCCCCGAGCACGGGGACGTGCTCCGAGTACGCCGGCGCGTACCTCGTGAGCAACGAGGTCCTCCTCACGTCGAGCTGCTCGAGGCTCGGCGGGACGTTCGTCTACGCGGAGTGCCCGAACACGTCGGTCGTCGGAGCCTGCACCCTCTCGACGGGGGAGGTCCGGAAGTTCTACGGCACCGGGGCGAGCGCCTACGAACCGGAGCGCGCTCGCCAGGAGTGCGAGGGCTCGTTTCGTGGTTCTTGGCAGGCGCGGTAGGTCGAGCCCGCGCCGCGGCCCAGACCACCCTTGACTACATCTCCGGCGTCGAGCCGAGCCCTGCTCCCGCGGGCCCGAGCACGCCAAAAAAGCCGTTCGATCGGCGCCGAAGCCAGGTAGTGTCGCGCGCGATGGAGACCAGCGACGGACGCGCACGAGAGCCTCGGCTTCGGCGGCGCATCGACAAGGTCCAGCTCCTCGGGCTCGTGGTCCTCGTGCTCGTCGTCCTGTTCGCGTTCGCGAACAAGGTCGGCGCGCAGCCGGGCGGGGGCAAGGGCGGGGGAGCGGCGGCGGCGGCGGCGAAGCTGAAGCCCGCCGAGGTCAAGGCCGCGGCCGCGAAGCCTGCCGGCGACGCCGCCGACGCCAAGGCCGGCGACAAACCGGAAGCCCCCGCCGACAAGGGCGAGGCTGCCGGTGCGCCGGCCGAGGAAGCGGGCGGCAAGCACGCGGGCGCGGGCGACGAAGATCCCGTCGAGCAGCTGAAGAGCGCGGTCCTCGTCGACCCGAGCAAGGGCGGCGTCCCGATCCACAAGGAGGGCGGCTTCAGGTCGCCGTTCGCGTCGCCGAACAAGCCGCCCGTCCACGCGCGCGTCGGCCTCCTGCTCGAGACGGTCGAGGAGTTCGACATCAAGAAGGGCGCGTTCACGGCGCACTTCTACCTGTCGCTGACCAGCGACAAGCCGATGCCCTCGAAGATCGATCTCAAGCCGACGAACGGCAAGATCGACGAGAAGGACACGCTGGCGGATCTGCCGACGTTCAAGATGTGGAAGGTGACGGGCACCTTCCACGTCCAGCCCGATCTCCACGCGTATCCGTTCGACACGCAGGAGCTCGACATCGAGCTCGAAGACGACTCGAACGGGCAGGACGTCGTGACGCTCCACCCGGACGTCGATCACACGTTCCTCGACGCCGGCTTCAACGTCCCCGGTTGGGACACGTCCTTCGTGCGCGCCCGGATCCTCACGCACTACTACCCGGATCGCTTCGACAACGACGACCTCTACTACTCGCGGTTCATGTTCACGCTCGGCGTGAAGCGCTTCGCGACGAGCGCGGTCTTCACCGTCTTCGTCCCCGCGCTCGTCATCGTCCTCATCTCGCTCTCGGGTCTCTGGTTCCCGCGCAGCGAGCTCGAGGTGCGCTCGAACGCGACGACGCCGATGCTCGCGGCCGCGGTGCTCTTCCACTTCGCGTTGATGCAGGAGCTCCCGGCGACGGCGTACCTCTCACGCGCCGACAAGCTGATGATGGCCGTCTACGGGTGCCTCTTCCTCCACATGGTGTCGTCGTGGATCTGGTTCGTCTTCGACGAGAGCCGCACCGAGGTGATCTTCCGCTGGGCGAAGTACATCTGCGCGCCCGTCACCCTCGTCGTCATGGCCCTCGCCATCGTGCTCTGATCGAGGATGCGAACGATGAACTACCGCGCCCAGTCGAAACGAATCTCCGTCGCGGCGCTCGCCTGCGCGGCCGCGCTGCCGCTCCTCGGCTGCCACCGCTCGAAGGAGTACGAGGCGACCGTCGAGGTGACCCGCCTCAGCGCCGCGCGCAAGGACGAGCTCGGCAAGGCGACCTCCACGGACGTCGAGGTGAGCTACGTCGATTGCCCCGGCACACAGACCGAGGTCGTGCGCGGCGGCAAGGAGTTCTCCGCCTGCGTGGAGAAGCTCAAGATCGGCGACAAGGTCAAGGTGAAGCTCGACTACCACTGGGACGCCGAGGGGCACTACACGTTCGACGTCCTCGAGATCGGCGGCTGCGCGCGCACGCCCGACCCGAACGACGAGGCGTCGTTCAAGATCATCCGCGAGTGCTCCGACTGGAGCGTCAACGGCGCCGCCGTCGGCTTCCAGTGCAATTACGAGGACAAGAGCGAGCTGACCAAGGCGTGCCCCTGGTTCAAGCGGCGCTGACGGGCGGGGCCTTCGCCCTCTCGAGCGCTCGCCTGCAGGTCGGCTCACTTGTCGCTCCACCGCATCCGGGATAACGCCAGACGAGGCCGATGCGCGCGTCCGGTGCAGTAAGAGCAGTTCGCCGGGTGTTCCACGGCGCGGGCGCCGGGGCCGGCGCTGCCGTGGCGATCGCGCTCGTCGACCTGGTCGGCCGAGACCGGTGGGGCTCCGCGGGCGTCGCCAGCCACCTCGGCGCGCTCACCGGGCTCCTCCTCGCGATCGGCGCGTGCGTGATGGCCGCCGTCGTCGCCGCCACGCTGGCCGCCATGTCGGTCGTCGGCTCGACGCGCCGCTGGTTCGGGGTCCGGCGCTCCGACGCGCTCGTGGCGGCGCTGGTCGCGGCCCTCGTCACGGCGGCCCTCCAGAGCGTGGTGCTCCACGGCCCGTTCGCGAAGCTGACGAGCCTCGTCCCGATCGTCGGGTTCGGCGGCGCCTTCGCGGCGGCCGTCGTCTGGCGACGGAGCGCGGAGCGAGCACGGCGCAGGCGCCGGACGGCCCGGCACGTCTTCGCCTCGTTCGTGATCGCGGTCGGCCTCTTGTGGCTCGACGCGCACGTCCTTCGCGGCCGTCACAGCGGCGGGCACCTCGCGCTCGAGCTCGGCGCGTTCTTCTGCTTCGGCGGCGCGATCGCGCTCGCGACGCGGCAGGTCGCGTGGCTCCGCCGGCCCGCCCTCGCGGTCGGAGTCGTCGCGCTCGGCTGGTCGGCGCTCTTCTTCGCGTCGCCCGATCGCCGCCGCGACCGGTTCGTCGCGCTCCGTCACCTCACGGGCGATCCGTCGACCGCCGGCACCGTCTACGCGCGCGCGCTCCCGATGATGGGCAGCGTCGAGGGGCCCGCGCCGTCGCGCCTCGACATCGAGCGCTGGCAGAGCGGCGAGCACGAGACCTCCGAGCAGACGGAGCTCGCCGCGCGGCTCCGCGCGGGCTGCGTCGACTGCAACATCGTCGTCTACTTCGTCGACACGCTCCGCGCCGACACCGCGAGCGATCCGGACGTGATGCCGGCGGCCTCGTTCTTCACGAAGTCGTCGATCCGGTTTCCGCAGACGTACTCGACCGCGTCCGACACCCTCCGCGCGCTCTCGAGCCTCCTGGTCGGCCGCTACGACGGTCAGCCGGACGAGCGCGAGGGGAGCGTCCTCCAGCGCGTTCGCTCGCGCGGGATCGACAACGCGCTCTTCATCTCGACGTCGGCGAACGACTACCTCTCCGCGCAGCTGCCGGAGTTCCGCTTCGACGAGGTGGTCGCTCTTCCCGACCACCCGCCCGAGATCGAGGTCTGGGGATACGGCGCCGACACGCCGACCGGCGACGCGGTCGCGCGGTCGGCGCTCTCGTGGATGCGCGCGCATCAGGGCTCGCGCTTCTTCTCGTGGATCTACAACTTCGATCTGCACGGCTGGCGGCAGATGAAGGACGAGCACGTCGGTCCCGTCGACGAGACCGCGCGTCCCGACGCGCGCTACCGCGCCGTCGCGGGCCTCGTCGATCAGAGCTTCCGCCTGCTCCTCGAGGGGCTCGACGAGCTCAAGCTGGCCGATCGCACCATCGTGCTCCTCGTCTCGGACCACGGCGAGGCCCTCGGGTACCGTGGCTTCTGGACGCACTCGACGTTCCTCTGGCAGTCGCTCATCCGCGTCCCGCTCGCGATCCGCGTCCCCGGCCTCGAGCCGCGCGAGGTCACGCACCAGGCGTCGCTCGTCGACATCGCGCCGACGATCTCGCGCTTCGTCGATCCGGCGTCGAACATGACCGGCTTTCACGGCGTCGACCTGATGCGCTTCTACGTCGATCCCGAGGCGCAGCGAGGGCTCCCGCTGCTGTTGCACGCGAGCAGCGAGGGCAAGCCGACGATGTACGGCGTCGTCGCCGGCGGACGTAAGCTGATCCTCCCGAGCGCGGGTGGCCCGCCGCTCCTGCACGATCTCGACGGCGACGATCCCGACGAGACCGACCTCGCGATGGCCGAGCCGAACGACACCGCGAACCTGCTCGATCTGCTCGTCGCGTCCCCCATCGTCGCCGTTCAATAGCCGCGAACGTGCCGCGTCCGGCGACGATGCATCCTACGACGTTGCATCGAGCAACGACGGCGTGGCTCGCTCGTCACACCGGCGCGTGCGTACTCGCAGGCCGCAGCTCCGCGTCGCCTGCGCGCGCTGAATTCCGGCGCCCGTGAGGGGCGAGCGTGGTAATCGATCATGCATGCACGTCGGCGCATGCGTCGAGCGTCCTCGGACCCAGCCACGCTCCGCGTCGCGCGCCGTGCTCCTCACGGCGGTCGTCGTCGGTCTCGTCGCGAGCGCGTGTCACCGTCCGAAGCACTACGAGACCACGGTCGAGATCACGCGCGTGTCGGCCGTTCGCAAGGACGAAGCGAACAAGCCGCTCGTCCTCGATCTCGAGGTCAGCTACTCCGAGTGCCCCGGCGGGCAGCTCGAGGTCGTCCGCGGCGGCCTCGAGTTCGCGCCGTGCGCGAGCAAGTTCAAGGTCGGCGACAAGGTCAAGGTCGGCATCGATCACGAGTGGAGCGACGAAGGTCACTACAAGTGGACGATCCGGACGGTGGGCGACTGCCCCCGCGTCCACGACCCGAACGACGAAGCCTCCTACGCGCTCGTCCGCGAGTGCAGCGACTGGTCGGTCAACGGCTCGCGCGTCGGCTTCCAGTGCAAGTACATCCCGGAGCAGAACCTCGTCGACAAGTGCCCCTGGTTCAAGCGGCGCTGACGCTCACGGGCCCTCGTCCGAAGGCGGCCCGAGCGCGCAGTCGCGCGACAGGTCGAGCCCGCCGAAGAAGTCCTCGACGAGGCGCTCCCACGCGACCCGGTTGTCTTCGCTCCCGCACTTGAACGGCGGCTCGAGCGGCGCGCCCTCGAGGATCGCCTCGTGCTCGCGGAAGTACCGGAGCGCGAGCTCCGCGGCGTACTCGCGGACGTCGCGTGTCTTCTCGTCGAACGGATAGTACGTGCCGTCCGGCACGCGGGTGTCGTGCGGGGCGAAGTCGCCGAAGCACTCGTGGTCGGTGCCGCACCGGTGCACGATGCCCTCGAAGAGATCGCCGAGCGCGGTCGCCGACCAGCCGCCGCGGCGCTCGTCGTTCAGGTGAAAGAGCTCGTGGAAGACGGTCTCGAGGACGTCGCGCTCGTTCGTGTGGAGCGGGCCTTCGAGGTTGTAGCCGACGACGCCGCCCTGGCCCCAGGCGGACGGGTACGCCTGCGTCTCGGTGCTGAAGAAGACGAACGCGTCGGGGTGGAGGCGAAAGTCGATCGGACGCGGCGCGCGCGCGGCCAGGCTCGAGAAGATCGCGTCGTAGCGATCGAAGCTCGCGATGATCCACGCCAGGTGCTGCCGGTGGTCGCCGATCGGGAGCGCTGGGCGCGTCGCGATCTGCGTCCCGCCGTAGGTCCCCTGCGACTGCGTCGTGTCGACGCCGGGCAGCACGCCGGTCTTCGCGTAGAGCGCGCGCGCCAGCTCGAGCGCCGCGTCGTCGCCGGCGAAGCGAAACGCGATCAGGCACTCGGCGTGCTCGCGCGCCGGGAGCGTCGACGGACACGCCTTCGCGCAGGCTCCGGGCGTCAGGTCCGCGCACATCTGGCGGAGCGCGCGGCCGTGGACCGGGGAGGGGCGGTGCGCGCCTTGTTGGGCCGCCCGCGCGCGGGTTCCGGCGGGCCGCGCGCAGCCGACGGCCGCGGTCGCGCACGACGCGACGAGGAGGCAGGCGACGGCGCGCCGTTTCACTTCGCGATCGCGAAGGCGGCCGCGGCGAGCGCCAGAAGGATGGCGAGGACGATCGCGAGGAGCTTCACGGACGCCATCGTGTTCGGGGCGGGGGGCGCCGCGGCGTCGGCCTTGGTCTTGGCCTTGGCGCGCGGCTTGGCCGCAGGGAGATCGTTGGCCGCGAGGGCGTCGTCGCTCGCGTCGTCGTCGCTTCCGTCGTCGTCGCTCGCGTCCGCGTCGTCGCGCCGCTTTCGCGCGAGGCGCTCGAGCTCGGCTTCGTTCCGCTTCGCGCGCGCGAGCGCCTTCTTCGACGTCGGCTCCGGCCCGCGACGCACCGGCGCCGCCGCGCGGCTCTTCTTCGACTTCTGCTTCTGGCGCATCGCCGCGGCGCGCGCCTTCTGGCGCGCCCGCTTGGCCTCGGCCTTCGCGCGCTTCTTCTCTTTCTTCCGGGCGGCGCGCTCGTCGCGCTCTTTCTTCGCGAGCGCGAAGGCCTCGGGATCGAGCCGCTCGTCGGGGAGCTCCGGCTCCGGCTCGTCGTCCTCGTCGTCCTCGTCGTCGTCCTCCTCGCCAGGGAAGAGATCGTCGAGCCACCCCTCGTCGAGGGCGTCGACGTCGGGGCTCGAGGGCGCCGCGATGGGCGCGTTGCGCTGCGCGGCCTTGACGATCTCGCCGAGCGGCGTCCCGGCCTCGGGAGGCGGAGGGGTCGCCCATCCGTCCTCGAGCTCTTCGAGGAGATCGCGTGTGCTGTCCTGGCGGCTACGCTCGACCATCGGAGATTCGCGGACAGACTTTAGCCGCATTCCGTCGAGATTTCCAGCGACTACCGCCTCACGGCCCGTGCGGAACGGGGCCTCCGCGGGCAAGGGTCACGCCGGCCGCGTGGTGAGCCGCCCGACGATGCGCCGTACGAGCTCGGCCGGGAGGATCGGCTTCGAGAGGAAGGCGTCGCAGCCCGCGCGCCACGCGCGGAGCCGGTGCTCGTCTTCGACGAACCCGGTCACGGCCATCACGTAGATGTCCTTCGTGCGCGGGTCCTTCTTGAGCTGCTGTGTCGCGGCCCATCCGTCGACGCCCGGCATCGCCAGATCCATCACGACGACGTCCGGCCCGAGCTCCTGCGCCATCGCGATCGCGCGGGCGCCGTCGTCGACGGCCACGACGCGGAAGCCCGCGAACTCGAGGTAGTCGGCGTAGATCCGCCGCGTGTCCTCGTAGTCGTCGGCGACGAGGACCAGCGGCGTTCGCTTGTTGGAGCGCTTCACTCACGCAAGGATGACCTCCGGAGGCGCCCGAGAAAATGAGGAGATGCGCCGCGTGGTCGCGTGTCGGAGCTTCGCGCCTGCGGTCTCCTGGTGAGGGCGGACGCCCTCGGCGCGGCGAAAACGTGCCGAGCGCACCTGCCGCCGACATGTGCCTACGTCTTTCGGACGCGCGTGAGCCGGCCCGACGGTTCGCGATACTTTGGGGGTGTGGGCTCTCCCGCTGCCTCGTCATCGTCGTCGACCCGGTCGGGCGCGGGCCCGTCGGACGCCGCGCTCGTCGTCGCGGCGCGAGGTGGTGAGGAGTGGGCCTCGGAGGCGCTCTTCCGGCGACACGCGCCCGCGCTGAACGGGCTCGCGTTCCGGTTGATGGGCCGCGACGCCGACACGGATGATCTCGTGCAGGAGACCTTCGCGCGCGCGTTCGTCTCGCTCCATCGATTGAAGGAGCCGCAGGCGTTCGCCGGATGGCTGAGAGCGATCCTCGTGCGGGTGGCCTCGGTCACGCTGCGACGCAGGCGCGTCTTCGCCCGCCTCGGGTTCGGGCGACGCGCGCTCGAGGTCGATCTCGACACGATCGTCTCCAGGAGCGCTTCGCCCGAGGAGTCGCTCGAGCTCCGGCGCGTCTATGCCGCCGTCGAGAAGCTCCCGGCGGATCTCCGGCTCGCGCTGGTCCTGCGCCGAGTGGACGAGCTGTCGCTCGAGGAGATCGCGGAGGTCACCGGCGCATCCATCGCGACGGTGAAGCGACGGGTGGCGCGTGCGGAGCAAGCCCTCGAGCCAGTCGTGGACGGAGGAGGAGGCGAACGATGAGCAGTCCTCTCGCACAGCGGGTCGTCGTGCGCCTCGACCCGGAACGGATCGACCGGCAGCTCGCCGGCGCGCGCTCGCGAGTCGTCCACCACGTCCGTGTGCGCCGCGCGACGCGCGCTCTCGCCGCGATCGCCGTGCTCGCGGCGGCGATCGTGCTCTTCGTGCGCGGCTTCCAACCCGCGCCCGGCGCGCTCGAAGGTACGGCCGTCGAGAGCGTGGGCGGAGGCGAGACGGTGACGATGCCCGACGGCTCCCGCATCGTCCTCGAGCCGGGGAGCCGGGCGACGTTGACGTCGGCGCGCCCCGATCTCGTCCGATGGACCATCGAGCGCGGCGGCGCAGAGCTCGACGTGTCGCACGTCCCCGGGCGGAAGTTCGTCGTCGCCGCGAACGGGTGGGAGGCGTCCGTGCTCGGCACGCGCTTCGTCGTCCGAGCCGCCTCCGCCACCCACGGCGTCGAGGTCCACGTGAAGCGCGGGCGCGTCGCGGTGGGACGCGTAGGGGAGGTGCCGACGCGCGTGCTCGAGGCCGGTGAGACGTGGTCGGAGCGCACGGCAGCGATCCCGGACGCGTTCGATGCAACAGCCCCCGTGGAGAGCGCGCGGTCCGCGGAGAGCCGTGCTTCGTACGAAGCCGCCGAGGCGCCGCCGGAGCGATCCGCCGCTCCTCCGGCGCCGACCGGCGCGCCTCGTCCTGCGCCCGAGCGCGCGGGGCCCTCGGATCTGCTCGCACGCGCCGAGGCTGCGCGCGCCGCGAACCGCCCGCGGGAAGCTGCAGCCGCGTTCGAGGCGCTCCGCTCGCACTACCCGCGCGACCCGCGAGCGGGGCTCGCTGCGTTCGAGCTCGGACGCCTCCGTCTCGACGCCCTCGGCGATCCACGCGGCGCGGCCGCGGCGTTCGCGGACGCGATCAGGCTCGCGCCGAACGCTCCCTATCGCGAGGACGCAGAGGCGCGGCTCGTGGAGGCCTATGACGCCGCAGGGGAGCGCGCGCGCTGCGAGGAGGCAAAGGCTACCTTCCTCGAACGTCACCGCTCGAGCGTCCATCGCGCTATTGTCGGAGCGCGTTGCCGCAGACAGTGAGGTCGCTCCTCCCGGCCATCGTCGGTGCCGTCCTGGTGTGCGCCACTCCGGCGGCGCGCGGCGAGCCACGTCCGCTGCGCTGCTCCGGCCGAGGTCCGGCGGTCAACCTCCGCACGATCCCGCTCGAGGGCACGTTGCGCGCGCGCTTCCTTTCCCAGCTCGGCGCGGCGTTGTCGGCACGGGAGATCGACGTCTGCGACGACGACCGCGTGGTCGCGGTCGTCGACATCGAGACGAAGGGCGACGAGATCCGGATCGTCGCGAGCGACGTGCTCTTCGACAAGCGGGTGGAGCGAACGATCGACGTCGCCGCGATGCCGACTGACGGCCTGCCCTTGATGCTCGCCCTCGCGACCGACGAGCTGCTCCGCGCAGCCTGGGCCGAGCTGCTCGTCGCGGGCGCTCCGGCATCGAAGAAGCCCGTGCCCTCGGAGATCCGGCGTGCGGTCGGCGCGCCCGCTCCGGAGGCAGGCTTGGCTCCTCCGCCCGCCGCGACCAGCGAGCGCGCCGCCCGTGCGGAGCTCGGCGCGCAGGCGGCGGGAGAGGTCTTCGGCGGCGGACAACAGCAGCTCGGCGGGGATCTCGTCGCGGGCTACTGGATGTCTCCGCGCGCCGGCATCCACGGCTCTCTCGGCGGGCGGCTCGGGCTGCCGGCGATGGCGCCGCGGGGTGAGGTCCGGTCGACGGCGGTGCCGATCGCCGTCGGCGCACGGCTCGCGCTGACCGATCCGCGGCGCGCGCTCGGCCTCGATCTCGCCGTCCGGACGACGCTCGTCCCCGTCCATTTCGTATCCGAGGCGCGACCGCCGGCGCGTGGTCGTGAGCGCACCGCGGTCGCCTTCGTCGGCGGCGCGGCCGTGCGCGGTACGCTCGCGACATCGCCGAGCGTCTTCATGTGGCTCGAGGTGGGCGTGGGCGTGACGTTGCGCGCGGTGGAGGCACGCGACGGGCTCGACCCGGTCACCGGACTGTCCGGCGTGATGGTGGGAGCGAACGCAGGCGTCTCGACGAAATTGTGAAACACGCATGAGCCGAAAGCGTGTCTCGTGGTTCTTAGGTCTGCGGAGGGATCATGATCCGAACCCTGTACCGTCGCTCCTCGGCCGTCGTCGCGATCTGCGGAGTTGCTCTGCCCACGTTCATCGCGCTGGTGCCCGGTTGCGGTGACGACGGCTTCTCGATGTTCGACGACGGGAGCGGCGACGGCGGCAACGGCTCGTCGGGCGGCTTCCAGTCGGGCGACCCGGACGGCAGCCGTGGGAACGACGGCGGCCCACAGCCCGGAGACACGTGCGGCGGGTCGCCGTGCGCGAACCACACGGGATCGAAGGACTTCGTCGAGCCCGGCGCGCCTGCGAGCTCGCCGTCCCTCTTCGGCGGCGCGAAGGTCGAGCCGAATGGCACGAACGCCGCGCAGGAGCCGAACGTCGTCTATCCGAGCCACGAGACGATGTTCCCGATCAACGTCGCGCACATCCGGCACGAGTGGCTCGCGGGCGGGACGAACGACCTCTTCCGGCTCACGTTCAAGGGGCCGAAGACGACCGTGACCGTCTACACGACGCAGCGTGAATGGGAGCCGACGAACGAGCAATGGGACTGGATCGCGGAGTCGAACCGCGGCAACGCCGTGGTCCTCACGGTGACGGCGCTCTCGCAGTCGTCTCCGCAGACCGCGTGGCAGGCGAAATCGGTCACGTATCACTTCAGCGCCGCCGAGGTGGAAGGCGGCATCTACTACTGGTCGACCGGATCGAAGGGGATCATGAAGGCCCTCGTCTCGGACCGGCAGCCTCAGAAGTTCTACACGGACCCGGCCGCACCCGATGCAGACACGTGCGTTGCGTGCCACACGCTCTCGCGCGACGGCAAGCGCCTCGCGGTCGGCTACGGCGGTGAGAAGCTCCGCGAGGTCTCCGTGCCCGAGCGAGCGACGCTCGTCCCGTCCGGCAACATGGCGGCACGCGACAGCGCATGGACGACGTTCTCGCCGGACGGCAAGAAGCTCCTCGTCGCCGCGAAGGGAGTGCTGACGCTCATCGACTCCGACACCGGCGCGCCGATCGGAGCGAACAACGGCGTCGTCCCGATCCCGAACGGGAAGGTCGCCACGCATCCGGACTGGTCGGCGCTCGGCGACCGCGTCGTCTTCACGCTCGGGACGAAGGGCGGCAACAAGGAGGTCGAGGGCGGCGAGATCGCGATCCTGCCGTACCAGAACGGCACGTGGGGCTCGCCGACGACGCTGGTCGCCGCGGTCGGCGCCGGCGACAACAACTTCTTCCCCGTGTTCAGCCCCGACAGCAAGTGGATCGCGTTCGTCAACGCGACCGGGAAGTCGAAGGACGCGCTTACGTCGACGTTGAAGCTCGTCCCGTCCGCCGGAGGGACCCCGATCGCGCTCACGCGCCTCAACCAGCGCGTGAACAACGCGGACGGCGTCGTGAAGGTCGGCAACTCGATGCCGACGTGGGCTCCGTCGACGAAGCCGGGCGTGTTCTGGGTCGCGTTCTCGAGCGTACGCGCGTACGCGAGCCTCCGTCCCGCGGACGCCAAGCTCGATCAGATCTGGATCGCCGCGATCGATCCGAGCAAGCCCGACCCGAGCTACGCGGCGTTCTGGGCGCCGTTCCAGAGCATGCCGGAGGGCAACCACCGCGCGTTCTGGACACACGTCGAAGGCGAGAAGCAGTGCGGGTGCGTCGAGATCTGCGGTGACGGGATCGACAACAACTGCAACGGCGTGGCCGACGAGCCCGGCTGCTCCGTCTGCGCGGCCGTCGAGGTGTGCGGGAACGGCAAGGACGACAACTGCGACTGCGTCGTCGACAACTGCACGGCCGAAATCTGCAACGACGGAATCGACAACGACGGAGACGGTCTCATCGACGGAGACGATCCGGCGTGCGCGCCCAGATGACGCGACGATCGAGGCGATGACGAGGATGAGGGTCGCTTTCGGAGCCTCGCGCCTGCGGTCGCCTGGTGAGGCGACGCCGTCGGCGCGGCGATTCAGCGCGCTTCGCTGAGGCTCTTGATGTGCCCGAGGACGCGCCCGTGGATCGAATGGAGCAAGGCCTCGCCGAAGATCGTCCAGTAGTCCTCGGGGAAGATCGAGAGCGTGTACCAGGTGCTGCCCTCGAGGCGCGTCCGGCCGTCGGGGAGCGGGACGAGCCGGAACTCGCCGCGCTTCGAGGTCATGTAGCCCTCGAGGTGGGCGGCCTTCACGTTCTTGTAGGGGCTCAGCTCACTCATCGACGGCGGCTGCGCCGTGACGTCGAACGCGAGCCGGCGCGGCGGCTCCCAGATCGTGATCGGCTCGACGAACGGACCGGTCGAGAACTCGCAGTGACGAACGGCGCCGACGCCCTCGCCGTCGATCCGCGCGCGCATCGGGTACGCGATGCCGAGGCGGAAGGTGAGCTCGGACGGGGGAGGGAGCTCGCTGAAGCCGATGACGTTCGGCCAGACGCGCTCCGGCGGCGCGTCGATCTCGATGGCGGTCGTGACCTCGCGGAGCTGCGGCGTGGCGATCTGGTGCTCGGCGCCCGCGAGGGCAGGGAGCGCGAGCACGGACATCATCGCGTGCGTCGGACGGGCGCCGGCCTGGTGGGCGAGCGCCCAGCCGACGAGCGCGCCGAGGATGGAGAGCACGGCGGCGATCGGGAAGGCCATCGCGAGGCAGATGAGCCCCTCGATCGCGAAGAGGAGCACGACCGAGCCCGTGACGACGACGCTGAGCAGCGCGAGCCCGATCGTCGCGGGGAGCCCGCGCGCCGCGCGGAAGTTGTAGGCGAACGCGGTCGTCACCCCCATCAGGAACGGCGTCGCGAAGAAGAGCGCGGCGCCGTAGAGCTTCATCGAATAGATCGAGACGCCGATCATCCCGAGGCCGATGGCGACCGACGAGAGCATGCCGATGAGCGTCGCCTTGACGCCTGGATCGATCTCGCGCTTCGGCAGCGAGTCGGGCGCGGCGTCCGCCGGGACGACGTTCGTGCGGTAGACGCCGGGTGGAGGCCCCTGCCAGCGCGAGCCCGACGCCGGCGATGGGAGGGCAGCGAGCACGATCATCGCGATCCAGTTCACGATCGGGACGAGGAAGAGGAGGCCGAGGAACGGCGAAGTGCCGGCGTCCGCGGCGCGCCGCACGCTCATCGACACGCCGATCCAGACGAACGGCAGGGCCACGAGGACCATCGCGACGAGCATCCAATCGGGCGTCGGCCCGACGTCGGCCGCCTGGTTCGCCTTCAGCGCCATGCTCGGCGCGAGGTAGGCCCAAAGCGACCACGGCCGGCCCGTCGCGGCGATCGCGATGCCGTTGTCGACGAGCACCTTGAGCGCCATCAACCCGAGGCCGCTCAAGAGGTAAGTCCGCCGCGTGACGGTGGCGGAGAGACCGAACCAGAGCCGGAGGAGCTTCACGACGCCGGATACTATCGATCTCGCCGACGATCACCCTGGACTTCGTACCGCGGGATCGGCCGGACTTGGCTACTGTTGATCGAGCCGGAGTCGTCT
>JAHBWC010000093.1 GCA_019637225.1 Labilithrix sp. | reverse complement strand
GATCACTCCGCGGCGAGGGTGAGCGTCGCCTTCACCGCCCAGTCGAGAGGCGCCGGCTGATCGGTGCGCCTCCACTCGGCCGCCGCCTGGTAGGTCACGCCGACGCGCGTGAGCTCGATGACCAGCGCGGTCTCGGGTCGGTTGTCCTTCGCGCCCACGAAGGCGAGCGTCGAGCCTGCCGCGTTCGGCGTCACCGTCGAGAGCGCGAAGGCCTGCTGCGACGGAGCCATCGGCGCGTGCGGGCAGGGAGGCGCTGCGGCTTCGACCGCGCGGTCCTTCACCGCCGCGCCGATGAGCTCGCCCGAGTCGAGCGCCGCGATCTCGATGACGATGTCTTCGAGCTTCATCGAGTACTCGCAGTACGGAGTGCCGCCGAACGTCACCGCCGTCGTGGTCGCGAGCTTTCCCTTGAACGTCGTCGCGCCGCGGCTCGCCTCGGTCTCGACGGGGACCAGCGTGCCCGAGTCGCGCGCGCCCGCGTCGCTGACCGACGAGGTCGCGATCGGCGGCGGTCCGCTGGAGCCGCGGTCGTCGCCGCAGCCGGCGCTCACGCTCGCACCAGCGAAGAGCGACGATCCGAGCACGAGCAGCGCCGACCTGCGAGCGAGCCTCACGCTTCATGTTCTACGCTGCCCGAGGCGCGGAGACCAAGGCGTGCCTCTGGGCCGCTGGGATCGTGCCTTGCATAGCGCTCGCGTGCGGCCGCGCGAGGAGCGCGTCGGCTCCTCGCCGTTGGGGCGGCGCATGCCCCTCAATACAGGAGCGCGAGAAAGGCGAAGAGACCGCCGAGCGTCACGGCCAGTCCCCAGATCCCGAGGACGACGAGGCGCACCTGCGCTTCACGTGCCTTCTCGGCGCGAGCCGCCTTGCGTGCCGCGAGGACGGACTCGACGATGTCGGGGGTCAGGCTCGCGCGGGCGCTCTGCACCTCGGGTAGCAGGCCCCGCCGCGCGTTCGCGACGAGCCCTGGAGTGAGGAGCCTCCGCGCGCCGCTCGCCGGAGCCGCGCTCGGCTCGTCGGTGGCATCGCTGGAGTCTCGAACGACGCGGCTGTCCGTGGCGACGGGCGACATGGACGCTCCGACAGCAACGGTGGTGCCCGTCAAGGACGTCGCGAAAAACAAGGCGCGCCTTCATCGCGCAGGGACGCTGACACGGGCATCGGCGCCACTGCGTGGCAAAGGGCGTCTCGGCAGATCTCTCACTCGGGCCGTGTCCCGAAGGGCGCGTGAGAGCACGGCCCCGGCGTCTCGACCACGTCCCGACGTCCGTCACGCACCTCTGAGTTACCTTTTTCCGGGACGCACCCTGGACGGCGTGCTACGTCCGAATCCCCGTGCGGCTCACGATCATCTCGATGCTCGCCGCGGCGACGGCGCTCGCGATGGCGCTTCCCGCGAGCGCACAGCCACCGCCTCCTCCGGCGACAGGCCCCGTTCCGTCGGCGGAGCCTCCGCCGCGGGCCGACGCCCCGCTCTCGTCCGACACGAGCGCACCGTCCGTGCCCGGCGGCGCCCCGTCGGCGTCGCGCGACCCCGGCCGGGTCGAGCCCACGGAGGTGACGAAGGGCCAGGACGCGATGCGCACGGTGAAGGAAGCACCGCAGACGCACGAGGGGCACTTCGAGTTCGGCTCCTACGGCCGCGTCTATGCGGCCAGCGATCTTCGCGGCGGTCTCGGCCGGGGCACCAACGTCGTCGCCTTCGGGCCGCGCATCGTCGACGAGGGCAGCTACGCCGAGCTCGAGCTCCGGCGCGAGGACAAGTTCAACGACAAGGTGAAGAGCCGCATCGTCGCGACGCTCGCTCTCTTCCCGCCGTTCTTCCACTTCACCGGCAAGCCCGAGCAGGCGATCGGCGTCCGCAACCTCTACGCGCAGGGCACGTACGACAAAGCGACCATCTGGGCCGGCTCGCGCATGTACCGCGGCGACGACATCTACCTGCTCAACTGGTGGCCGCTCGACAACCAGAACACGGTGGGCGGCGGCGTCGGCGGACCGGTCTACCGGGCGGAGGACGGCTCGCAGGAGACGATCCTCCAGGGGCACGTCGGCCAGCAGCGCCTCGACAACCCGTACCAGTTTCAGCAGATCCCGGTCGTCGCGCCCATCGGCTTCGGCACCGTCGACGTCACGAAGCTCGATCGCCCGCGCACGATCGAGACCTTCAAGGCCACGCACCTCGTGCGCCCCGGCGGCGGCCCCGCCGGCTTCAAGGCGATCCTCTACGGCGAGCTCCATCAGCTCGCGGCGGGCGTCTTCCGCGACCCCCTCACGAACGTCGACCGTGGCCTGCCGAACGACTCCGGCTGGATGCTCGGCTCGCAGCTCACGTACTTCACCGGCAAGCGCGACACGTTCGCGTCGCTCGTCATGCGCCACGCGCGCGGCATCGCCGCGTACGATCCGCTCGCGGTCCCGATCACCTTCGCGCTCGACCGCACCGTCAGCGGCGCGAGCGAGACGCAGGTCGCGGCCTCGGGGAACTTCGAGACGGACGTCTTCAGCGTCATGGCCGCCGGCTACGTGCGCTTCTTCCGCGACGGGTCGCCCGGCGAGACGTCGACCCAGAAGTACGACGAGGGAGCGCTTGTGGCGCGACCGAACGTCTTCTTCGGCGAGCACTTCGGACTCTCCGTCGAGGGCAGCTACCAGCAGCGCCGCATCGCGATCCAGAATCCGAACGGCGACGGACCGCTGACCGCGAGCGTCTTCAAGGCGGGCGTCATCCCCTACTTCTCTCCGGCCGGTCGCGGCAGCTTCAAGCGCCCGCAGATCCGTCTGCTCTATGTCGCGAGCTTCCGCGACTCCGGGACGCGCGGGCTCTACCCGCTCGAGGATGTCTTCGCGCAGCGGAGCGTCGAGCACTTCGCGGGCGTCGGCGCGGAGTGGTGGTTCAACTCGTCGTCTTACCCGTGACCCGCGGAGCCCGAGGAGAGAGAGCATGAAGTCACGCGCGTCCTCGCAGCAGCGGAAGCCCGCCTCGGCCGCCCTCCTCTCGGCGCTCGTCCTCGCCGCGTGCGTCGCGCCGGGGACCGGCTGCGTCGACGTTCCGGCCGAGGGCGCGCAGCCGAAGCTCGGTACGCACGTCGGCGACTGGCGCGACGAGGTCATCTATCAGGTGTTGATCGACCGCTTCGCGAACGGCGACGTGAACAACGACTACGGGGTTCGCCCCGGCCACCTCGCGCGCTTCCAGGGCGGCGACTGGCGCGGGCTCACCGATCACCTCGACTACATCAAGGAGCTCGGCGTCACGACGCTGTGGATCTCGCCGATCGTCAAGAACGTCGAGACGGACGCCGACGTCGACTCGTACCACGGCTACTGGGCGCAGGACCTCAGCCAGCTGAACCCGCACTTCGGCGACATCGCCGATCTTCGCCGGCTGACCTCGCGCGCGCACGACATGGGCCTCAAGGTCGTGCTCGACATCGTCACGAACCACATGGGGCAGGTGTTCTATTACGACACCAACCTCAACGGGAACCCGGACATCTACATCGGCGGCAGCGGAGCGCTCCCGGTGGTCTCGAGCCGGTCCGATCTGTCGCGCATCACCGAGTACGATCCCGACTGGGACCCGAAGGGCGTGCAGGCCTTCACGTCGCTCGGGCCTGCCGGGCGCGCGCCGCTCATCTTCTTCCAGGACCCGTCGATCAACCGCGTCCCGCCGCCGGGCCTGCTCGGGACCGCGCGCGCGTACCACGGCTTCGGCCGCATCCTCGACTACGACGACGAGAAGCAGCGCACCCTCGGCGACTTTCCCGGCGGCCTGAAGGACGTGGCGACCGAGCTGCCCGAGGTGCGCGACGAGATGATCGACCTCTATACGCGCTGGGTCGAGCTCGTGGACCTCGACGGCTTCCGGATCGATACGGTGAAGCACGTCGAGTACGAGTTCTGGACGGAGTTCGGGACGCGCGTCCGCGAGCGCCTCCTCCGGCAGAACAAGAACCGCTTCCTCATGTTCGGCGAGGCGTTCGACGGCAACGACCAGCTCCTCGGCAGCTACACGCAGGAGGGCATGCTCGACAGCGTGTTCTACTTCTCGCAGCACTACCAGGTGTTCCGCGACGTCTTCATGCGTGCGCCCATGGAGAACGAGCAGAAGGGCACCGAGCAGATCGCGAGCCTCTGGGCCCAGCGCCAGAAGAACTACCGTAACGAGGCGCAGCCGAACGGCATCGGCGTCGCGCCGAGCCGCGCCCTCGTGAACTTCATGGACAACCACGACGTCGCGCGCTTCCTCTTCGAGGCACAGAACGACAAGGACGTCCTCCGCAACGCGCTCGTCCTCCTCATGACCGAGGAGGGCATCCCCTGCCTCTACTACGGCACCGAGCAGGACTTCGCCGGCGGGAACGATCCGGCGAACCGCGAGGTCCTCTGGGAGACGGGCTTCGCGACGAGCGGCGAGACGTTCCGCCACTTCGCGAAGCTCGCGCGGACGCGCGCGAGCTACGAGGCGCTCCGCCGCGGTGATACGAACGTGGTGTGGTCGAGCTCGCACGTCGGCGGCGAAGAGGACGCGGGGATCATCGCTTACGAGCGGACCGGCGGCGACGCGGGCGACGCCTATGCGCTCGTCGTGATCAACACGAACAACCGGAAGGACAGCGCCACCGCCGAGGGCAACGAGGTGATGAAGCTCGGCGCCGGCGCACGCGGCACGCTCGTCGACGTGCTCGATCCGGAGCGCAAGACGTATCCGGTGCCGGCGAGCGGAGAGCTCCGCGTCACGGTGCCGAAGCAGCGGGCGATGATCCTGGTGCCGGAAGGCTCCGTGAAGGACTGACGCCGCGGGCTCGTCGGGCCGGCGGGCCTCGTCGCTGAGAATCGACGCGAGCGCCTACGGGACCACGGTCGCGCGGACGCTCGCGAGGAGCTCCTGCGGGTCGACCGGCTTGACCAGGTGGGCGGCGAAGCCGGCGCGGAGGGCGCGCTCGCGGTCGGCTTCCTGACCGTAGCCCGTCATGGCGATCATCTTCGGCGCCTGGTCGCCGAGCTCGTCGCGGAGGTGCTGCGCGAGATCGTAGCCGTCCATCGCCGGGAGACCGATGTCGAGCACGGCGACGTTCGGGTGGAACGACGACGCCAGCCGGAGCGCGCTCGGCGCGTCGCGCGTGGTCATGACCTCGTAGCCGGCGTAGCGGAGGAACGAGGCGACGAGCTCGAGGATGTCGTCGCTGTCGTCGACCAGGAGCACGCGCGTCCGCGGGGACGGCGCGTCGTTCGTTGCCGCCGGCTCCGGGGTCGGCGCGTCCGCGTGCTCGCGGGCGGGAGCGAGCGCCGGCAGCTTCACCTCGAACACGCTGCCGCCGCCTGGCCGGCGGCGAGCGGTTACCGTCCCGCCGTGGAGCGACACGAAGCTCTTCACGAGCGCGAGCCCGAGCCCGAGCCCGGCGGGCACCCGGTCGGGCGGCCGTGGGGCCTGGAAGAACGCGTCGAACACGCGCGCCAAGTGATCGGGCGAGATCCCGATCCCGTTGTCCTCGACCCGGGCCACCACCATGCCGCCGATCCGCTCGGCGTGCACCGCGATCGCGCCGCCGGGATCGGTGTACTTCGCGGCGTTCGTGAGGAGGTTCGCGAAGACCTGACCGAGGCGGAGCGGATCGGCCTCGACGTCGAGGCCGCGGCTCGGCACATCGACGGTGATGCTCTGCCGTCTCTGCTCGAAGAGCGGGTTCGCGGTCTCGACCGCGCGCGCGATCACGTCGCCGAGGGCGACGCGCGTGCGCTTGAGGGTGACCTTGCCGCGCGCGACGCGGGCGACGTCGAGCAGATCGTCGACGAGCCTGACGAGGTGCCCCGTCTGCCGCGCGATGATCTCGCGCTCGCGGACGAGCGAGTTGGGTTCCTTCAGCTTCATCAGGTGGAGCGCGGTCGTGATCGGGGCGAGGGGGTTGCGGAGCTCGTGTCCGAGCAACGCGAGGAAGTCGTCCTTGGCGCGGCTCGCCCCCTTGATCGTGTCGAGCAGCTTCTCGCGCTCGTCCGAGCACCTCTCGAGCGTCCGGCGCGCTTCCACCGCGTCCGTGATGTCGTCGGCGATGGCCATCATCCCGTAGACGCGCCCGTCGGCGTCGCGGATCGGCTGGACATGGAACTTGAGCCAGCGCTCCACGAGCGCGCCGCCGCGATGGAACGCCAGCTTCTGCTCGTCCATCCCGAACGGCTCGCCGGTCGCGTAGACGCGGTCGAGCCGCCGATCGAGCTCGGTGCCGACCAGCTCCGGGAACGCCTCGGCGAGCGTCTTGCCCGTCGGATCGCTGCCGAAGATGTCGACGAACGCCGCGTTCGCGAGCTCGACCCGCTGCTCGCGACCGATCGAGAGGATCGTCGCCATCGGCGCCTGACGGAGGAGGTCTCGTCGCTCGCTCTCGGCCTTGGCGCGGACCTCGGTCGCTTCGAGCCGGAGGTGCACCTGGCCGATCGCGTCCACGAGCTGCGTCAGGTAGGCGCGGTACGACGGGCTCTCGTGAAGGCGCGGGCTCAGGCCGAAGACGATCACCTCGGACGAGCGCGAGGTCGCGCTCGTCGGGACGGACGCGACGAGCGCGCGCGTCACCGGCTCGGGCCATGGGAGGTCGGCGGGGCGGGTCGGAGGCAGGTCGATCGTCACGGAGCCGTCTCGTTCGATCCGGCGCGCGCCGCCTCTCATGCGCTCGGCCACGGCTCTGTCGATGCAGCGGAGCGTCTCGTCGTGGCCGGTGAGCGTCGTCGAGCAGAGCCTCGGGACGCCGTCGCGGTCGACCTCGTACGCCGCGACGAAGGGGACGTCCCACACCGCGTCGCGTAGCGCCTCGATCGCGAGCGGGGTCAGCTCGGACGAGGTCGTCGCGTCGGCGGTTCGCGCGATGAGCTTGCGCAGCGTTCGCGCGCGCCGCTCGGCGAGGACGCAGCCGGTCGTCTCGTTGCACATGACGAGGACCCCGCCGACGGTCCCGTCGACCTCGAAGACGGGGCTGTAGGAGTAGGTCCAGTAGACCTCTTGGAGCCGCCCGTCGACGCGGCGCGCGACGAGGCGATTGTCGTGTCGGATCGCCTTGCCGGAGCGCATCACGTCCTCGAGCTGCGGACCTACCGTCCGCCAAGCGTCGGGCGAGCAAGCGGCGCCGCGCTGGCCCATCGCGGCGGGATGCTTTCCGGGGCTGAAGCTCGGGGAGAAGGCGTCGTTGTAGAGCTGCACGAGCTCCGGGCCCCAGAACAAGAGCATCGGATGAGGCGAGCCGAGGACGAGGCTCGTCATGCTCTTCAGGCTCGGCGACCACGAAGACGTCGGGCCGAGGGGCGTCTTCGACCAATCCGTCGACCGCGCGAGCTCCCCGGAAGCGCCGCCGCCCGAGAGGAACCAGGGACACACGCGGGGTGCTACACCCATCACCCCGCGCAACTTAGATCGTCGTCTCGGGCGGGTCAGGTCCCGATCGGTCTCGCGCATCCGCTGTCGCACGCGCGCCGCCGCGGGACGACCTCGGGCATGACCGCCTCACGACGCTCGCGGTCGATCGTGCGGCTGGTCGACCACGAGCTCGGGGCGAGCTCCGCGTCAATCGCAGCGGGCGTGCTCGCTGTTGCAGAGCCACGCGCCGGCCACGACCTCGGGCTCGCCGCCCTCGTCGAGGCGACACTCGCGCTCGAGGAGGACGACCGTGGGCTCGAGCACGCGCACCGTGAGGCTCGGCGCGGTGCACGTGACGGACGACAGCGTGTTCTCGAAGATCGCCGTCGTCGTGTCGGCCTCGCGCCCGGAGCCGTCGGCGTCGGGCGCGTCGACCCGGACGACGACCCTGAGGTCGGAGGCGCGCGCGGGCCTCGGGGGCAGACCGTCCTCGGGCGTGAGCCCGACGCGGCGCAGCTCCACGACGAGGCCGCCGAGCGCTCGCGTCGATTCGACCGGCACGACGTCCGGAGTCCCGAGCGCCACGAAGTCTCCCTCGAGCATGAGCGCATCGAGCGCGCGCCGCGACGCGGGCTCGAGCTCGACGCCGTGCGGGCTCGTTCGGACCCGCACCGGGAGGTCGGGGACCGCCTGGTCCGAGTTGGCGAGCACGGTGACTCGGCGCTCGCCGGCGGCGCTCGCGAGCGCGTACTGTCCGACCAGGCAAGCGATCGCCCCCGTCCGCCGCGATACGCCGAAGCAGCCCGAAGGCGGCGCCGCGCCCTCGGCGAAGCGCACGGGGAGCGGGGTGGTCTGCGACGCGGGCGTCCTGAGCGGCGGGACGTAGAGCGCGGGCGGTCCCTCGGCAGGGCGCGCGGCCGGCGCGCATCCGGCGAGCGCGAGCACGAACACGGTTCGAGGGAGGAGAGGCACTGTGTTTCACCCGTGCGGCGGGCGCTTCGACGAAAGGTTGCGCGTCGCGGTCACGATGCGATCGCGCATCTCGAAGGAAGAGTACGTGACGGACTATGGTGGAGCGATGATCGTCCTCAGGCTCCTCGGCGTCCTCGTCGACCTGCTCGTCCTGCCGCTGCGCCTCTTGCGGCGCGGGAAGACGGTCCCGAGCGGGACATGGCTCACGGTAACCATCGACGGACCCGTGGTCGACGTCGTCGGAAAGCCCCGCTTCTGGCAGGTCCGCGCGCAGAAGGCGCTCTCGCTCCACGTCCTCGACGAGGCGGTGACGGCGATGCTGAGCGATCCGCGGGTCAAGGGCCTCCTCGTGACGCTGCGGTCGATGAGCGCCGGGATGGCGACCGCGTCCTCGCTGCGAGCGATCCTCGAGCGCGCCCGCGCGGCCGGGAAGGAGGTCGTCGTTCACCTGCCGATGGGCGGCGCGACGAAGGAGGTCTACGTCGCGACCGCGGCGAGCAAGGTGCTCCTCGGTCCCACGGCCCAGCTCGCGCCGCTCGGCTTCCGCGCCGCGGCGAGCTACCTGAAGCCCGCGCTCGATCGCGCGGGTGTCGAGCCGCAGGTCTTCGCGTGCGGCGAGTTCAAGGCGGCGGGCGAGACGCTCGTGCGCGACTCGATGAGCCCGGCGCAGCGTGCGCAGCTCGAGCGTTTGTTCGAGACCTTCCACGACGCACTGCTCGAGGCCATCGCGAACGGGCGCGGCGTCACCCGCGAGCGCGCGGTCGAGCTCGTCGACGGCGCGCCGTTCTTCGGCCGCGACGCGGTCGAGCGCGGCCTCGCGGACGACCTCGCGTACGAGGACGAGGTCCCGGAGAAGCTCGGCGTCGAGGCGAAGCGTCGCGCTCGCGCCCGCTGGGCGGTCGACGCGGGGCAGTACCTCGCGCGTGTGAAGCGCCCGCTCGTCCGGGCGCTCGTGCCGAGGCCCGTCATCGCCGTGGTGGCGGTCCACGGCGCGATCGCGCACGCCGGCGGACCGTTCGGCGGCCTCTCGACCGACGAGCGCGTGTCGCGCGCGGTGCGCGCCGTCCGCCGCGACCGCCGCGTGAAGGGCGTGATCCTCCACATCGACTCGCCTGGAGGCAGCGCGCTCGCGTCCGACTTGATGCACCACGAGATCGAGCAGCTCGCGAGGGAGAAGCCGGTCGTCGCGTACATGGCGAACGTGGCCGCGAGCGGCGGCTACTACGTGGCGGCGCCGGCCGCGTGCATCGTCGCGCGCCCGACGACGGTGACGGGCTCGATCGGCGTGGTCGCCGTGCGGCTCTCGCTCGACCCCTTGCTCGCGCGGCTCGGCATCGCGACGGAGATCGTGCAGACGGGCCGCCACGCGCCGCTGCTCGCGCCGGTCGGCCCGCTCGACGAGGAGGGGCGCGCGACGATCCAGCGCGAGCTCGACGCGATGTATCGCTCGTTCATCGGCGTCGTCGCGTCCGGGCGCAAGCTGCCGGAGGACGACGTCGAGCGCCTCGCTCGTGGCCGCGTCTACACCGGCAAGGACGCCCTCGACGCGAAGCTCGTCGATGCGCTCGGCGGCTTCGACGTGGCCGTCGAGGAGGTGAAGCGGCGGCTCGATCCCGGCCTTCGCGCGCGGCTCGAGGTGCGCGTCGTGCGGACGCCGCGCCACCCCGTGCCCGCTCCGGAGCCGCCGAAGCACGACGACGCGAGCCGCAGGGTCGCGACGGCGCTCGTCGCGGCGCTCCTGCCGTCGCGCGAGCGCTTGGCGTTCGAGCTCGCGGTGAGCGGAGAGCGTGTCCTGGCGCTCGGCCCCGTCGTCGAGACCTGAGCGCCGGCGGCACCTGGCGGGGCCGGCGCGAGCGTCTCGGGGATGAAGAACACCACGAGCAACGTCGCGGCGGCGCCGATCGCAGCGAGGACGCCGAACATCCCACGGTATCCGAGCCACGGCAGAAGGACGCTCGCCAGCGCGGGGCCCACCGCTGACCCCGCCACGAGCGCCGAGCCGACGAGGACCTGCGCCGTTCCCGTGCGCGCGGGGTCGGCGAAACGATCGGTGACCCACGCGGCGGCGATGACGGCGAAGAGCGCCTGCGCGAGACCGTCGAGGACCTGGATGAGGAGGACCTCGCGGTGCGAGCTGGCGATGGCGACGAGCGCAAGACGTACCGTCATCGCGAGCCATCCGACGACGAGCACGGGGTGACGACCGATCCGATCGCCCAAGCGCCCCGCCGGCCAGACCGCCAACATCCACACGACGTTGCTGATCACGAACGCGTACGAGAGGTGCCGTTCACTCGCGCCGAGATCGCCCTTCATGAAGAGGCCGAGGTAGACGCCGCCAGGAGCGTTCGCGACGTGGAACAGGACCATGGCGGCGACGAAGAGCCAGAGCGTTCGGTCGCGCCACCACGCGCTCGACGGTGCGCGGGGGCGTTCGCTCGCGACGACCGCGGGCAGCTCGCGAGGCTCCTGAACGAGCAACGCGAGCGCCACGGCGCCGACCTGACAGATCGCCACGAGCCCCAGGACGGCGTCGAGGCCCCTCCACTCCGCGATGACCCCCCCGGTCAACGCCACGAGCACCACACCGATGGGCTTCCAGAGGCG
Source organism: Labilithrix sp. (assembly GCA_019637225.1). Taxonomy (GTDB): domain Bacteria; phylum Myxococcota_A; class Polyangia; order Polyangiales; family Polyangiaceae; genus Labilithrix. The sequence continues at coordinate 18,827 of JAHBWC010000093.1, read as the reverse complement.
CAGGGCTCCGAGCGCCGCGCCGATCCGGCCACCACCGGAGAGCAACGTCGCCTCGGCGCCCGCGAGGCTCTCGACGGTGGCTCGACATGCGCCGTTCTCGGCGAAGAGCGCGACCAAGATGGCGAGCCAGATGCGGTCTTGCGCCGTTCGCAGAAGGACCGCCGCGATCGCGAGGGCGGCGAGCGCGATCAGGAGGAACGGCTTCCGCCGGTTCACCCGATCGGACATGAGCCCGATCGGAAACTCGACCAGGCCGGCGATGGCAGCCAGCGTCGAGATCAAGCCGACCGAGCTGGGCGAGAGACCTCGCTGCGTGAGGAAGAGCGGCAGATAGGGCAGCGTGAAGCCGATGCCCGCCATGCCGAAGAGATACGACCCGTAGAGGCCGATTCGATTGCGGAGGCTCATGGCAAGGCTCCGGCGAGAGGGAGCCCGAGTGCCAGGAAGGCGACCGCCTCGGGCTCCGGCGACGGCCTCATCGCTCGGAGGCGTACAAGGCACATGCCATCGCGCTCGTGCGCGAGCGCTCGCGAGCGCGCCCGGCGCGAGGCGGCCTAGCTCACGCCGAGGAGCTTGTTCATGCTCGCCTCGTCGGCCGGCGTGAACGGGTACTGATCGAAGTCGCCGCTCGCGACCCACTTGAACGCGTTGACCGCGCGCGGTTCGAGCCGCGACTCCGGCCCCACGAGCATGCACTCGTAGAGGAAGAGGTCGACGACGTAGTTCTCGTACGGGTGGCTGACGAAGGAGATCAGCTTGCCGACGTCGATCTCGACGCCGAGCCTGTGCAAAAGCTCCCGCTTCAGCGCCTGCTGATCGGTCTCCCCAGCCTCCACGCGCCCGCCGGGGAACTCCCACATGAGGGGGAGCACCGCGGTGGTTCGACGCTGCGTGATGAGGTACTCCCCGTCGCGCTCGAGGACGGCCGCGACGACGCGGATCGTCCTTTGGGTCGTCATCAGACGGCCACGCGGAAGAGCTGTTGACCCATGAGCAGGACGTCGCCGCCCTTGATGTCGGTCTCCTCGCGCAGGCGAAGGAACGATCCGTTCGAGCTGCCGAGGTCGGTCAGCATGAGCCGGCCGCCCTGGCCTGTCGCCGCGGGCTCCCACGAGAGCCGGCAGTGAAGACCGGAGACGTAGCCGTCCTCGGGGAAGAGGACGTCGCCGCGCTCACGACCGAGGTGGACGCCGGTCTCGGGGATGGGGAACGCGTTGCCCGTGACGTCACGCCCGATCACGAGCGCGATGCGGCCGACGTAGCCCTTCGCCGGCGAGCCGAGGCGCTCGACGCCGTCGGCGCCGACGGGCTGCGAGGCGAGCGGCTCGAACTTGATGATCTCCTGCCCGATGCGGAACATGTCGTTCGGGTGGAGCTCGACGGGGACGTCGCGAACGAGCTTCTTGTAGACGCCGTTCAGCGAGGCCTCGTCCTTCACGGTGATGCGGCCGGGCGTCTGCTTGAAGGTCGCGTGGCGCGGCGAGAGGTAGCTGTCGCCGGCGAAGATGCTGCCGGTCTCGCGGCCCACGGTGACCGTGCCGCCGGGCAGCGCGTAGGTGCCGGCCTCGCTCCCGTCGGCGCGGAGCGCCGTGAGGATGACGTTGCCGGGCGTCGGCGCGACGGACGGCGGAGCCGCGGCCTTCGGAGGCGCCGCGGCGCCGCCGAGGCGGAAGCCGCACGACCCGCAGAACAGGTTCGACGGGGCGTTGATGTGTCCGCACTGCGGGCACGTCACCGTCGCGCTGGCGGGGGCCTGCGACGGCGTGGCCTGCGGCTGCGACGCGACCGCCGGGGCAGGTGCGACTTGGGGCGGCGGCGCCGTCGGCTGGGGCGGCGGCTGGAGGAGCTGGCCACCGCCGCTGCTCTGCGCGGGCGCGGCGGAGACCGAAGCCGGGGTCGCGCCCACGGCCTTCACGCCCTGCGGCGGGGTCTGGGGGGTGAACGGCTTCGGCGCCGCGTCACGAGGAAGCTCCGCCCCGCACCCGAGACAGAACTTGTAGTGGTCTTGATTGTCCTTCGTGCACTTGGGACAGGTGATCAAGAGACCCTCTCTTGGAGGCTGCTTTGCCCCGTAGCCACACTCGCGTTCACCGGGGGAGTATCTTGCACCCGGTCAACGTGGGTCAAGCGCAGTAAATCGTAGCGATGCCGAAGGGGTACGGCCCTCCGAACCGCGAAAGCCGCCCGCTTCGCCGCGGGGCCCCCTATTTGCGCCTCTCCAGGCCCGGCTCGGAGCGCTGAAGATGCACCGTCGGGGCGTCCTCGAGGGACGTCTGGCCCGACGCGCCGTCGGGGGCGGGGGGTAGGCGTGGGGGCCCGCCGCCGTTGCGCTCCGGCTGGACGCCGGGCGGGTCGCCTTCCAGGGACGCCTTCGCGGCCTTCTCGGCCCCGCGCTCGGCCGCGCCGAGGGGATCGAGCTCGCGGAGGTACTTGTTGACCCGCTTCATTCGGAGCCTGGCCAGCGAAGCGAGGACCCGCTCTCGGGCCGCGACGGGGAGCCCCTTGGCCGCGGTGATGACCTCGGTCGCCATGTCGACGTCGTGGAGCTCGCCGAGCCGCTTCTGGAACACCGTCGCGGGCTCGAGCTGCGCGCGCGCGTCGATGGGGAGCGCGTCGGCGAGGAGCTCGATCGAGTACCGGAGCTCCTTGTAGGCGATGCGGAGATCGTGCATCCCCGTGACGTCGGTGACCTCGACGTCGCGCTTGTTCTCGACCTTGCGCCGCGCCCGCTCGACGGTGCGCCGCGCGAAGCGCGCGAGATCGACGTTGCGATCCGGCTCGACGGGGAACACGAGGAGCGCCTTCAAGAGGAGGCGCGCGCGGTCCAGGTCGCCGCGTTGGAGGCGCGTGACGACGGCGTGCCGGAGCTTCGCCTCGCGCGCCTTGCGGGTCTGGAGCCACGAATCGAGCTCCGGCCCCTCGGTCGCGCCCTCGAGCGTCTCCTCGAGGACCTCCTCGTCGCGGAGCTCGCCCGTCGCGCGCATGACCTCCGCGAAGGCGCCGCGGACGACGTTCGTGTGCCAGCGCCCGAAGACGTCGCGCGACATCTTGAGGAGCGTGCGCATGCGCCGGATGGCGACGCGCAGATCGTGGATCGCCTCGTCGTCGGCTTCCTCGGCGAGGACGCGCGGCGCCGTCTCGGTCAGCGAGGCGTCGAGCTCGCGCAGCTTCGCGAGGACGTAGGCGCCTGCCTTGGGCGCGGTCTTCCCGTGGTCTGCGGGTCGGGGCGCGTGGCTCACGAGGCCCCCTCGCTCGAGCCCGCCGGCGCCGTCGAGCCCGCCGGCGCCGCCGCCGCGAGCGCGCCGAGGCGATGCACGCGCGCGACCGTGACCGGCTTGATCCCGCGGCGCTGCTTGAACGTCCTTCGCACGGCGAGTCGAGCGTGCTCGGCGAGAAAATCGTCGGTCGCGTGCGCGGGGGCCTCCGCGAGGGCGCGCCGCACGGCCTCCTCGGCGGCCGCGAGATCCGTGCGCGCGCCGTCGTCGTCCATCACGCCGCGGGTGTTCACGAAGACGTCGAGCTTCCCGGCGGGATCGATCGTGACGAAGCAGAACGCGGCGCCCTCCTGCGCGAGCGCGGCCCGCTCACGCAGCACGGTCGCCGGGACCTCGCGCCCCGCCCAGACGTGGACGCGGCCCGAGCCGAAGGTCTCGCCGAGCATGACGCGCTCCTCGGTGACCTCGACGGCGCGGCCGTTCTCGACGACGGCGACGCTCGGCACGCCCATCTCGCGCGCGAGCGTGGCGTGGCGCGTGAGGTGGTGGATCGTCCCGTGCACGGGCACGAAGCAGCGCGGCCGTACGAGCTCGATCATCCGCCGCTGATCGGGGCGATGCCCGTGGCCGCTGACGTGGACGCCGCGCTCGGTCGCGCGCGACACGACCTCGACGCCGCGGCGGATGAGGTGACCCATGATGGCGTGGACCTCGGGCTCGTTGCCGGGGATCGTGCGCGCCGAGAGGACGACGCGATCGCCGGGCATGACCTCGAACGTCGGGTGCTCGCCGCGCGCGAGCCGGGAGAGGGCGGCGTTCGCTTCGCCCTGCGAGCCGGTCGCGATCGCGAGGATTTCGCGCCGCGGGCGCTCGCGCGCCAGCCCGTCGGGGAGCACGAGCTCGTCGGGCCAGGGCAGGTAGCCTGCCTTCCGGGCGACGCGCGCGTGCGTGCCGACGCCGCGCCCGAGCAGGACGATCTTGCGGCCGGCGGCGCGGGCGATGTCGCCGAGCAAGCGGAGCCGGTGGACGTTGGAGGCGAACATCGCGACCACGACGGCGCCCGACGCCTCGAGCACGAGCCGCTCGAGGACGTGACCGACGTCGGACTCGCTGCCGGTCGCGCCCTCGACGTCGACGTTCGTCGAGTCGGACATGAGGAGCGTCACGCCGGCGTCGCCGAGCGCGCGGAAGCGATCGACGTCGATGTCCTCGCCGTCGGGCGGCGACTCGTCGAACTTGAAGTCCCCGGTGTGGATGACCGTGCCTACGTCGGTCCGGATCGCGAGCGCGGTCGCGTCCGCGATCGAGTGGGTGACGCGGATGGGCTCGACCCGGAACGAGCCGAGCTCGAACGCGCGGCCCGGCGCGGTCTCGACGAGCCGCGCGTGCTCGAGGACCTCGTGCTCCTCGAGGCGCTCGCGGACGAGGCCGAGCGCGTAAGGCGGACCGTAGACCGGGACGTCGTGACGCTTGAGCAGGTAGGGCAGGGCCCCGATGTGATCTTCGTGCCCGTGCGTGATGACGACGCCCGCGACGTGTGCGCCGAGGCGGTCGAGCGGCGCGAAGTCGGCGTGCACCACGTCCACGCCGAGGCCGCGGTCGTCGAACGTGACGCCGCAGTCGACGAGCAGAGCCTCGCCGCGCTGCTCGATCGCCATGCAGTTCATGCCGACCTCGCCGAGGCCTCCGAGTGGAAGGACGCGGATCACGGCGCGGATCTAGCACAGGGCCGCGGCGGCCTCACCAGGCCCAGGCTTGGCGCCGCGGCCGCCCGCGCGCCGCCGAAGCTGCAGCGCGGCGCGCCCTCGAGCTCGGCGTCACCGCGACTCCGTCGAGCGGGGCGACAAAAGCCGAGAGCCCCTCGACGCCGAGCATCGAGGGGCTCCTGGCCGTCACGCGCGCGCCGTCAAGCGCGTGCGCGGTGCGCGGTCACTTCGGACCGTCCGTGCCGCAGAGGTTCGCCTGCCCGTTGAACCCGCACGTCTGGCCGGGCGGGCACTGCCCGCAGTCGAGGAGGCTGCCGCAGCCGTCGGAGATCGCGCCGCAGTTCGCGTTCGCCTGCGCGCACGTCCTCGGCGTGCACGCGTTGACGCAGATGCCGTTCTTGCACGAGAGCGCGCCCTCGCAGTCACCGCAGCTCGGCGTGAGACCGCCGCAGCCGTCCGCCACCTGGCCGCACTCCGCGCCGAGGTCGTTGCAGGTCCTCGGCGTGCACGCGAGCTTCCCGCACTTGCCGGGGACGCCGCCCGCGCCGCAGCCCATGCCCGGCGGGCAGTCGCCGCACTGCACGAGGCCGCCGCACGTGTTCGCCGTGGGCCCGCATTCGACGCCGAGCTGCTGGCAGGTCTTCGGCGTGCAGTTCGGGCTCACGCACATGTTCTGGCCGTTGCAGTAGTCGCCGTCGGGGCACATCGGGCACTGCACGACGCCGCCGCACTGGTTGCTGACCGTCCCGCACTGCGCGTTCTGCTGCGCGCAGTTCTTCGGCGAGCAGCTCGCCGCGCCGCAGACGTTCGGCGCGCCTCCGCCGCCGCACGTCTGGCCGTTCGGGCAGTCGCCGCAGCTGATCGCCCCGCCGCAGCCGTCCGGGTACATGCCGCAGTTCTTGCCCGGCGGGCACTGGGCCAGCGGGGTGCACGCCGGCTTGCCGCACTTGTTTGCAACGCCGCCGCCGCCGCACGTCGTGCCCGGCGGACACGGAGCGCACGTGATGAGGTTGCCGCAGCCGTCGCCGGTCTGACCGCACTCGATGCCCTGCTGCTGGCAGGTCCGCGCGGTGCAGCTCGAGGCGCCGCACTGGTAGGCGACGCCGCCGCCGCCGCAGATCTGCCCTTGCGGACAGTCGGGGCAGGTGACCGTGTTGCCGCAGCCGTCCGGGACGGTGCCGCACTGCGCGCCGAGATCGTTGCACGTCTTCGCGGTGCAGGTCGGCCCACCGCACTGGTTCTGCACGCCGCCGCCGCCGCACGTCTGGCCGTTCGGGCAGACCCGGCAGTTGGGCGTGCTACCGCCGCAGCCGTCGCTCTGCGAGCCGCAGGTCCCGGCCGGGTAGCTGGCGCACGTCCTCGCCGTGCACGTCGGCGGAGGAGGCACCTGGATGCACGAGGTCAGGTCGAAGAGGAAGAACGCGAGGATCTTCTCCTGATTCGTCAGGTTGCCGTTGTTCGTGCCGCAGTGGTTGGGGAAGACCGCATTCCGCGTGCTGCCGATCGACACGTGGAAGTCGCTGAAGAGGACGCGCCCGCACTGGTTCGCGGGAGCGCTGCCCCACGGCGTGTTGAACGTGTAGTGGAGGACGGGATCGTTGGTCGCCGCGTTGCCGTCGTCGCGCGTGATCCACTCGTCGGCGCCGACGGCGACGAGCTGGTTCACGTCGTGACGCGCCTCGGCGATGGTGACGCGCGGTGGGGTCACGTTGGAGAGCGCCGTCACGCCAGGCGCGTTCAGCCACTGGGCGAACTGCTGGCGCTTCGCCGTGTCCGTGTTGATCGTGCCCGTCCAGTTGCCGCTCCCCGAGCCGCTGCTGGCGTTGGGGCTCCAGGCGGCGGTCGCGTTCCACGGCGCGTTCGTGTTGAGGTAGACGTATTCGAAGTGCGTGCCGAACACGCGGCCGCCCTTGTCGGCGTAGGCGCGGACGCGGTTCAGTCGGTCCGTGTTCCGCGTGTTGGCCGCGCCGGCGCAGCCGAAGACGACCGCGTCGTAGCGGTCGAGGTTGGCCTGGTCGTTGGTGAGGGCCGCGTCGGTCCGAGGCGTGCGCGAGTTGAGGATCGCGCCGCCCTGCGCGTTGCCGGAGTCGTTGTCCCGGTAGAAGCGAATGCGGCCTCGGTCGAGGGCCGGCGTGTTTCCCTGGGCGGTCGTCCCCGGCGGGTTGCCGAACTGGTTCTCCTCGATGCCGAGCTTGCGGAACACGCACTCGAGCCCGTCGACGTAGCCCGTCGAGATCGCGACGAACGGGATGTTGTCGATGCCGTTGCTGCCCTCGTTCTGGCGCGTGGGCAGACGCGGGAGCGGCCGGTTGGCGTTGGCGCCGTCGAGCGTCGCGATGTCGCAAGCGGTCACCGCGCCGACCGTGATCATGCGGCGCCACTTGCCGAGCTGGATGATGAGCGGGAACGAGACACCCGCCGGGACGTTCTCGAGCGTGAAGGAGCCGTCGGCGGCGCTCGTCGTGCTCACGAGCGGCGAGCCGCTCGCCTGCTGGTTGCACTGCTCGCAGGTGCCGCCGTTCGCGACGCCCGACGTGATCGGCGTGACGCCGTAGGGCGAGGTCGTCGCGCCGTTCGGCACGTAGACGAGCGCGCCCGGGAGCGGCAACGTTCCGTTCGGCGCGTAGACCTTGCCGGTCACGCGCGTCTTCGGGTTGGCGCCGCAGTTGGCCTGGTTGAGGCAGAACCCGGTGCAGGGGCCACCGCTGGTGCCGCAGACGTTCGGCGCGGTCGCGCCGCAGACGCTGCCGCCGGGGCAGGTCGTGCCGCACTGGACGAGGCCGCCGCAGCCGTCGGCGATGAACCCGCAGCCGTTGGCCGGGCAATTCGCCGTCGTCCTCGGCGTGCACTGGTTCGCGCCGCCGCACATGCTCGGCTGGCCACCGCCGCCGCACACGGCCGGCGAGGTGCAGATCGGGCAGTCGACGATGCCGCCGCAGCCGTCCGCGACCGGACCGCACTGCTTGCCGGTCTGCGCGCAAGTCATCGGCTGGCAGGGCGCGCCGCCGTCACCGGCGACGCCGCCGCCGCCGCACACGTTGGGCTGCCCGCCGCCGCCGCAGATCTGCGGGAGCGTGCAGCCGTCGCCGTTTCCACACTGGATGACGCCGCCGCAGCCGTCCGCGATCGAGCCGCAGTTCATCGCGGCGGGGCACGCCGCGATCGGGACGCACGCGGGCGCGCCGCAGACGTTCGGGGTGCCGCCGCCGCCGCAGATCGTGCCGGCGATGCAGCCGCCGGTGCCGCAGTCGAGGACGCCGCCGCAGCCGTCGGCGATCTGGCCGCACTGGCCGGGGCCGCACGCCGCGATGGGCGTGCACGCGCCGCCGTCGGGGCCTTGCGTGGTGCCGCCGCCGCAGACGCTGGCCACGCCGCCGCCGCCGCAGACCTGCGGCGCCGTGCAGGTGCCGCAGACCGCGGTGACGCCGCCGCATCCGTTCGACTGCTGGCCGCACTTGCCGGGGTAGTCGTTGCAGGTCTTCGGGGTGCAGGTGCCGCCGCCGCTGACGGCGCACTTGCTCGGACCGCCGCCGCCGCAGAACTCCGGCGAGGTGCACTGGCCGCAGTTGATCGTGCCTCCGCAGCCGTCGCTCTGGACGCCGCAGTCCTTGTCGTCCGCGAGGTAGTCGGCGCAAGTCTTCTTGACGCACGCGCCGCCGTCGGGGCCCATCGGGACCGCGGCCACGCACTGCGAGGGGCTTCCGGTCGCACCGCACTGCTGGCCGCTCGGGCACGTCCCGCAGGTCAGGATTCCGCCGCAGCCGTCGCCGGCGAGCCCGCACCCGATGTTCAGGTCGTTGCAGTCCTTCGGGACGCAGGCGGTGCCGATGCTGGGCGAGACGCACTTCGAAAGCGCGTTCGGGCCACCGCAGCGGAGGCCGGCTCCGCACTTGCCGCAATCGGGGATGATGCCTCCGCAGCCGTCACCGGCCGGACCGCATTCGATCCCCTGCTGGGCGCACGTGAGCGGCTTGCACTGACCGCCCGGACCGCCGGACGCGTCGGTGTCGTTCGGATTGCCGAGCGGCGGCGGCGGCGGCCCGGAGTCGACGCCGTCTTCATCGCCACCGTTCGTGAACGTCGAGTCCGCCTCCGATCCACACGCCGCGATCAGACCCGCGGCGAGGGTCGAGGCGATCATTACGCGGATTGCGCGCGAGACGTATTGGCCCATGCTGACAGAGGAGCTCAATCAGCCTTCAAGAGTCAATCAATCCGCGAGAGCCGGAATAAAATTCCGCCGGCCTCGTCAGCGCACAGGTCGGTCACGTGTGGGGCCGCGTGTGAGGCGCCGTCTTCGGCGGTCTTTTCGTGGGGTTTCTGGCGCGGCGGCCGGCGGCGCGAGGGCGTCGCCGCGAGCGGCGATCGACGCGTGCTATGGTGCCGCGTCGAGAAATGGCCGTCCCGTCCACGCCGCCGCAGAGGCCCGGGCTCGAGAGCAAGCGCTTCCTCATCGTCACCGGCAAGGGCGGGGTCGGCAAGACGACCGTCTGCGCGGCCGAGGCGCTCGCGCTGGCGAACAAGGGCAAGCGCGTGCTGGTCTGCATGTGCCACGCGAAGGAGCGGCTCTCGACGATGTTCGGCTCCGAGCTCATCGGACCCGACGTCGCGCCGGTGGCGCCCAACGTCTGGGCCGTGAACATGGACCCGACGCGCGCGCTCGAAGAGTACGGCGCGATGATGCTCAAGTCGCGTGCACTCTACAAGCTCCTGTTCGACAACCGCTACGTGCGCACGTTCTTCCGCGCCGTGCCGGGCATGCAGGAGTGGACGCTCCTCGGCAAGGCGTGGTGGCACACCACCGAGACGCGCGAGGACGGCAGCCCCCTCTACGACGTCGTGATCCTCGACGCGCCCGCGACGGGGCACGGGCTCGACATGCTGCGCGTGCCGAAGGTGATCCTCGACGTCGTGCCGCCGGGGCTCCTCCGCCGCGACGCGGAGCGCGCGTGGCAGCTCTTCCAGGATCCGAAGACGTGCGCCGTCGTCCTCGTGACGCTGCCGGAGGAGATGCCCACGACGGAGACGATCGAGCTCGCCCACGCCCTCCAGGGCGAGCTCAGGCTCCCGATCGGAAAGATCGTCGTCAACTGCGTGCTCCCCCCTCTCTTCTCGAAGGAAGAGCGCGCCGCGCTCGAGGGCGCGAAGGCGGCTCCGATCGACTCGCCCGCCGACGCCACCGTCGCCGCCGGCAGGAGCCGGGCCCTCCGCGAGCACGTACAGGCTTCGGCGCTCGCGCGTCTGTCGAAGGAGCTGCCGGTTCCTCCGTCGTTCCTCCCGCAGCTCTTCGAGGACGCCGCGCAGCCGAAGGCGATCCGGGAGCTCGCGAAGCGCGTCGGCTGACGCGGGCGGCGAAGCCGTCGCCCGAGCGGCTCCCGCGCCGGGCGGTCGAGCTCGCGTCGGCGCTTCCCGTGTCACGTCTCCGTCGAGGCGCGTGGTAGCCTCTCGTCGCGCATGAACCCAGAGCGGCCTGGAGGATCGATGCGTCCTCCGCACCTCGCGAACGATCGCGGTGCGCTGCACGAGCGCGTGCGGCAGCAGTTCGGCTCCTTCGGGTCGATGCCCGCTCCGCCGCTCCAGGAGGACGACGTCGGGATCGACGAGCGCGCGATCCTCGCGGACGACTTCGCGAAGCCGACGATGCGCATCATCGTCGGCGTCTTCTGCGCGTCGCTGTTCGCGTTCTTCGCCGCCAGCCCGAACTTCGACGCGCCGGGCGTGTGGGCGAACGCCTTCCGCTTCGACACCGCCTTCGTGGTCGTGTGGGGGCCGCTCCTCGTGTGGACGATGTCGCGGCTCAAGCTCGCGCGCGCCGTCCGCATCTACCTCGTGCTGTCGCTCTTCATCGAGCCGTTCAGCGAGGCGATGTTTCGCCAGCAAGGCGACGGCTACTGGGACACGGTCCTCTGGCCCGCGGCCGTCGCGTACTACGGAACGATCAAGGAGTGGAGCGGGCTGCCCGGCGCGTCGCTCCCCGTCTTCTTCCTCCTCACGGTCGGCCTCCTCTACCGGGCCGTCTGGGGAAGGAAGCCCGCCGACTGGTGGGCCCCGCCGAAGTTCGCGAAGAACCTCTTGCTCGTGTTCCTCGCCACGGTCTTCGCGCTGAGCGCATGGGGCATCGTGCACGGCGGGACGATCGAGGGGACGTTCCGTCAGATCGTCCACCTGATGCAGCTCCCGCTCATCGCGATGCTCTTCCTCTACGCGCTGCGCGTCCCCGAGGACCTGTCGGCGATCGGGACGATCTTCGTGGTCACGGCGCTCTTCCGGAGCCTCCTCGTCGTCTACGTCTACTTCGGCGTGTGCATGCCGCAGGGCATCACCGATCGCCCGGGTCTCCCGGAGTGGTGCACGAACCACTCGGACTCGGTGCTCTTCGTCGTCTCGATCCTCATCGTGGTCACGCACGCGTTCGAGCAGCGCACCCAGCGGACGATCCTCCGTGCGCTCGGCGTCTCGGCGGTGATCTTGTTCGCGATCGTGCTGAACAACCGACGCCTCGCCTTCGTCAGCCTCTCGGTCGCGCCGGCGGTGATCTACTTCGCCCTCAAGCCGAGCAAGCGCAAGCAGCGCGTGACGACCGCGCTCGTCGTCGGGATCCCGCTCGTCATCGGGTACATCCTCGTCGGCTCCGAGATCAACTCGACCTCGGCGCTGGTGAAGCCGGCGAAGCTCGTGATGTCGGTCCTCGATCAGAAGGACAGCTCGAGCCTCTCGCGCGACATCGAGAACGAGAACCTCATCTACACGATGCGTCAGAGCCCGCTGCTCTCGACCGGCTTCGGCTTCAACTACCAGAACTCGCCGAACAACCCGCCCGTCGACCTGAGCGACGTCTTCGTCAACTACCGCCTCATCGCGCACAACGGCGTCCTCTGGATGTGGTCGTGGGGCGGGCTCGTCGGGTTCACGCTCCTCTGGACGATCTTCCCCGTCGCGGGAACGCTCGCGCTCCGTGCCTACCGCGCGGCGTACACACCGCTCGAGCGGAGCGGCGCGCTGAGCGCGCTCGGGGCGATCGCCATCTGCATCGTGCAGGTCTGGGGCGATCAGGGCTTGAACGGCTACATGACGCCGATCACGTTCGGCGTCGCGTTCGCCGTCGCCACCCGGCTCGCGGTGCGCGCGTCGTGACCGCGCGCGTCTCGCGGGCGATCAGCCGCCGGTGATCACTTCGGCCTTCTCGACGCGATCGAGGCGGAACTGCCGCGGCTCGTTCTTGCCGAGGTCGATCGCGTTCAGGCGCGTCTCCGTGCGCTCCATGAAGACCGACGTGATCTTGATGTCTCGCGTCGTTCGCTCGTAGTTGCCGCTCCGATACACGATGCGAAGCGGCTGCTGTTCGAACCATGCGCGCTCGACGGCGGCGCGGACGGCGCGCGGGACGGGGAGCTGCGGGACGCCGGCGAACTGGAGCTCCTCGAGGCGGCCGGTGAGCTCACGCTGCGCCGACGCCGAGAGCGCGCCGCGCACCTTGTCGAGCGCGCGATCGAGCGTCTCGGTGAAGGGCAAGAGGCGCATCTCGGTCGCGAAGCGGCCGAGCGCCACGAGGAGCGCCGCCTCGCGTGCGGTGAAGTTCACCGGCGGCAGGCTGTAGCTCTTGTCGAGCGCGTAGCCTCCGCCGCGCCCGCGCTCCGCGGCGAGTGGCAGCGACGCGGCGCGGAGGGTGTCGAGATCGCGGTAAATCGTGCGGACGGTCACGCCGAAGCGCTCGGCGAGCGCCTCGGCGGTGACGCCGGTGCGGCGCGCGCGGAGGTGCTCCGCCAGCGCGAAGAGACGTTCTGTGCGCTTCATGGGAGCTTCGATCGGGCACGTGTTCGCGCGTCGTCCGAGCATGAGCTCGTGCTCGACGGCGACCGCGGCGACAAAGATGACATTAGCCTGACATCGCCCCCCTGTTGAGCGCTATCGCACGAGCGCGTCCGCGCGACGGTGGTTGACGGCGCCGGGCAGGAGAGGTCTCTTCGCGTCGTGCCCTTCTCGTACGCGTATCCGCGCCCCGCGGTCACCTGCGACGTCGTCGTCTTCACGATGCGCGCGGACGACCTCGCGGTGCTGCTCATCCAGCGCAAGGACGAGCCGTTCCGCGGGCGCTGGGCGCTGCCGGGCGGCTACGTGAACGAGAACGAGTCGCTCGAGCGCGCCGCGGCGCGCGAGCTCGCGGAGGAGACAGGGATCGGGGGCGCGCGGCTCGAGCAGCTCGGAGCGTTCGGCGATCCGGGGCGCGACCCTCGCGGACACACGATCACGATCGCCTTCACGACGTTTCTCGTGGCGGAGGCGAAGATCAAGGCGGGGGACGACGCCGCGGCCGCGGCGTGGCACTCGTTCCGCAGCCTCGCGCTCGACGGCGCTCCCTCGGCGCGCGCGGCGACGGCGCGGTCGACGCCCGACGCGCGACGCGGCGCCCAGGCCCGCCCTTCGGCGGCGCGGTCGCGGACCGGCGGGAGGATCCAGCTCGCGTTCGATCACGCGATCCTCGTCGCACGCGCCTACCGGCGGCTCTGCGGGCACCTGGACGATCCGGTGCGCGACCGGACGTTCAACTTGCTCCCGTCCCGGTTCACCCTGGCCGACGTCCAGCACGTCTACGAGGTCGTCCTCGGTCATTCGCTCTCGCAGCGAACCTTCCGGAAGCGGCTCCTCGAGCAGAACCTCGTCGTCCCGGCGGCGGCGGCGCCCACGAAGAAGCCTGCCGCGCAGCTCTATCGCTGGAACCGTCCCCGCTGACGCGGCGCACGCGCGGCGAGTCGAGACGGGGCCGGACGAAAGCGAAGAGGCGGGAGGATCGCGACGATCCTTCCCGCCTCTCCGTCGTGCGCCCTCCGTGAGGGGCGCGCGGCCTCTCAGGCCTTCTTCAGGTTCGCGAGCGCGAAGTCCCAGTTCGCGAGGCTCGTGAGGAACGTCTCGATGTACTTCGGACGGGCGTTCCGGTAATCGATGTAATATGCATGCTCCCACACGTCCATCGTGAGGAGCGCCTTCTGCCCGTGCTTCATCGGGAGGTCGGCGTTCGGCGTCTTGGTGACGGCGAGCTTGCCGTTCTGCTCGACGAGCCACGCCCAGCCGGAGCCGAACTGCGTCGCGCCGGCGGTCGCGAACTCCTCCTTGAACTTGTCGAAGGAGCCGAAGTCACGGTTGATCGCGGCGAGCAGATCGCCCGTCGGCTGGCCGCCGCCGTTCGGCTTCATCGAGTTCCAGTAGAACGTGTGGTTCCACACCTGGGCCGCGTTGTTGAAGACCCCGCCGTCGGAGCTCATGATGATCTCCTCGAGGCTCTTCTGCGCCTCCGGCTTGCCCTCGAGGAGCTTGTTGAGGTTCGTCACGTAGGCCGCGTGGTGCTTGCCGTGGTGGTACTCGAGCGTCTCCGCCGAGATGTGGGGGGCGAGGGCGTCTTTCGCGTAGGGCAGGGGCGGCAGCTCGATGGCCATGGTCTCTCTCCTTCGGGGGTGTTGGGGGACAGGCACGTTAGACAGCCCAGGCCGGATTGAAAAGCCCCGACGGCGGTCCAGCGACGACGGCTTCGATGCCGCGGACGCCGCGGAGGTCGCCCGTCACGCCGCCGCAGCGCGCCCACGCCCGCGCGGCGGCCCCGACGCGGCGGCCCGCGAGGCGTCAGCCGCGCATGGCTTCGACCGGGCTCACGCGCGCGGCGCGGACGGCCGGCAAAAACCCGCCGACGAGGCCCATGAACGCCGAGAGCACGACCGCCGAGACGATGATCGGCGCCGTCGGCTCGAAGCCGAAGACGATCTCCGTGAAGGTCCCCATGTTGAGCATGGTGATCTTGACGGCCTTCATGCCGACGGCGGCGATCGCGCCGACGAGGCCGCCGGCGAGCGAGAGCACCAGCGACTCGATCAAGAAGGAGAAGAGGATGCTCCCCTTCGAGAAGCCGAGCGCGCGGAGCGTCCCGATCTCGCGGCTGCGCCCCGCGACCTGCGCGTTCATCGTGATCGTCGCGCCGATCATCGCGCCGACGCCGAAGAAGAACGCGATCATGCCGCCCAGGATCTTCAGCATGATCCCCGTCGCCTGCGACTGCTTCTCGACGTAGTCCGCCTCGCGCATCGCGACGAGGCCGAGCTGGCGGTCGCCCTCGACGAGCATCTTGAAGGCGTCGAACTTGCTCGCGCTGTCGAGACGCACGCGCACGCTCGTCACCGTGCTGCCGCGTCCGAACGACTGCTTGACGATGTGCACGTCGGCCCAGACCTCGGACTCGTAGGCGGAGCCGTCGTCGTCGAACACGCCCACGACCTTCATCGGCCGGTTCTTCTTCAGCTCGAAGCTCTGGCCGATCGTCATCCCCGTGAAGCGGCCCTTGAGGCCCTTGCCGATGATGACCTCGTCGCTGCCCGGGTTGGCGGCGCGGCCCTCGACGATCTTCGCCGAGGGGCGGAACGCGAGGACATCCTCGGTCACGCCGCGCACGGTGACGTTCGAGACGCCGTTGGCGCCGACCTTGTCGAGGAGGACGACGGCGAGGATCTCGCCGACGCCGACCGGCTTCTTCGACGCGCCGATCTGCGCGGCCTGCGCGAGGACGAGGTTCACGTGCTTGTCCTCGATCGTGCTCGTCATCTCGGTGTCCGAGCCTTTGCGGAGGACGACCACGACGTCGGGGCTCGCCGCGCGGCCGAGCGTGCGCTCGATGCCGTTGGCGAGCATGAGCGCGCAGGCAAAGACGAACACGACGAGCGCGAGCCCGAAGGCCGCGGCGGCGGTGGTGCTCTTGCGGACGACGAGGTTCCGGACGTTGTACTTGATGGGGACCATCGGGGTGGCTCCGCTAGCCCACGCGCCGGAGCGCGTCGGTGACCGACACGCGGCCGGCCTGGATGCTGGGGATGAGCGACGCGAGCGCCGACAGGACGATCGCGATCCCGACCGCGAGGATCGCGATGCTCGGCTCGACCCGGAAGTAGGGGAACATCGCGCCCATGTTCTCTTCGATCGCGCGCCCGAGGACGTTGTTGACGAAGGGATACGCGACGCCGACGCCGACGGCGCCCGACACGATGCCGAGCGTCGCCGCCTCGGCGATGACGAAGAAGCGGACGTGCCACGGCTCGAAGCCGATCGCCCGGAGGACGGCGTACTCCTTGGTGCGCTCGCGCACGCCCATCGCGATCGTGTTCCCGAGGACGAGCAGCATGATGCCGAGGATGACGATCGAGACGACGTCGAGCGCGGTGAGGAGCGCGGAGAAGCCCGCCATGAACGACACGTTCATCGCGCGCTCGCTCATCGTCACCGTCTGGGTGTCGCGCTCGTCGAAGATGCGGTCGACCTCCTTCGAGATGTCGGCGCTGCGACTGGAGTCGGCGATGCGCGAAGTCACCCAGCCGATCGTGTCCTTCTCTTCGCCGGTCAGGGTGTCGTTCAGGTAGTCCCAGTGGAAGATGAACTGCGAGTCGTCGATCGATTTACGCGACGCCTTGTAGATGCCGTCGATCATGAACTCCCAGTCGCCCGGGTAGATCGTCCCCTCGAGCATGACCTTGTCGCCGACCTTCCAGCCCATCTTCTTCGCCAGGACGTGCCCGACGATCACGCCCTTCTTGTCGGCGAGCCAGCGCGCCTTGTCCTCCGGCGAGACGACCATCTCGTCGTAGACGTCGAAGAACGTCTTGCTCTCGACCGCCATGTTCGCGAAAAACTCGTCGGGCTGCGTCGGGACCTTCCCGCCGAACCAGTTCATGTAGGTCGCCTGCGTGACGCCGGGGACCGCGCGGACGTCGTCGGCGTAGCGCAGCGGCAGCGGCATGATGAAGGTCACCTTGTGGCGCGTGCCGATGCGGTCCTGCGCGGCGTACTCGGCCGCGGCGTTCCAGGCCCACAGCACGGTCCGCAGCATGATGAACGCGACCAGCGCGACGGCGGCGCCGGCGACCGTGAAGGTCGTCCGGAACCAGCTCCGTTTCAGGTTGCGCGCGGCGATTAAGAAGAGGCGGATCACGTGGAGAGCCCTCCGGGGACCGTGAACGACGCTCCGGCGGCGCGGCTCATTCGAGCTTCCCCTTGTTCAGGTGCCGCGTGACCGTCGCGCGCTCGGCGGCGGCGGGATCGTGCGTGACCATGAGGATGGTCTTCTTGAAGTCGACGTTCAGCTTGGTGAGCAGCTCGAGGATGTCGTCGGCGCTCTTGCGATCGAGATCGCCCGTCGGCTCGTCGCAGACGAGGATCGTCGGGTCGTGGACGATGGCGCGGGCGATCGCGACGCGCTGCTCCTGTCCGCCGGAGAGCTGACGCGGGTAGTGATCCATCCGGTTCTCGAGGCCGGTGACGCGGAGCGCGGTCTCGGCGCGCTTCTTCCGCTCGGCGCCCGAGAGCTTCGTGAGGAGGAGCGGGAGCTCGACGTTCTCGCGCGCCGTCAGCACCGGCATCAGGTTGTACGACTGGAAGATGAAGCCGATGTGGCGCGCGCGGAACTTCGCCAGCTCGCCGTCGCTCATCGCGCCGATGTCGTGGCCCGCGACCGTCGCCTTGCCGCTCGTCGGGCGATCGAGCCCGGCGATCAAGTTGAGGAGCGTCGACTTGCCCGAGCCCGACGGGCCCATGAGCGCCTCGAACGCGCCTTCCTCGATCGCGAGCGAGAGCCCGTCGAGGACGGTGAGCGGCTCCTTGCCACGGAAGAAGGTCTTCGTGACGGCGCTCATGTCGATGATCGTCTTGCCCTTCTCGGGCGAGGCGTTCTTCCGGTACGGCTTCGGCTCGTCCGCCGCGACCGCGGCGTCGGGGGGCACGTCGCGGTTCGGATCGGATTCGCGCTCTTTCGTCGTTTCGGTGCTCACTTGTCCGTCTCCTTGATGCGCTGACCGTCGGCCGTCTCGCTCGTCGGCTTCGAAACCACCTTCGTGCCCTGCGGTGGCCCGTCGAGGAGCTCGACCGCGTTCGCGCCCACCGGGGCGCCGACCTTCACGGGGATCGCGTGGAGCTTCCCTTCGTTGATCGCGAAGAGCACCGTCCCGCCGTTGCGCTCGACGACGGCGTCGGCCGAGACGACCTTCTTCGGCTTCTCGTCTTTCGCGTCGTCGGCGATCGCCTTCGACAGGAAGCTGACGCGCGCGCTCATCTCGGGCAGCACGCCTTGCATCTCGTCGGGGCTCGAAGGCAAGAACTTCACCTTCACCATGATCGTGGCCTTCGAGCGGTTCACCCGCTGGCCGAGCTGCGCCGCCTCGCAGCGGAAGCGCTTGTTGGGGTAGGCGTCGAGAATGATCTCGCACGGGCCGCCGAGCTTCACGAGGTGGAGGCGCGGCTCGGGGACGTCGGCCTCGACCATGAGGCTCTCGAAGTCGACGATCTCGGCGACGAGGCCGACGTTGCCGATGCCGCCGACGAACTCGCCGATGGTCGCCGGCTTCGTCACGACGCGCCCGCTGATCGGCGCGATGATGACGCGGTCCTTGAGGCCGACGCCGACGGTGCCGACGTCGGCCTGCGCGACGGTCGTCTCGGCTTCGGCCGCGCGAACGAGCTCCTTCAGCGCGGACTCGCGGGCGACCAGGTTGTCGAGGTTCGCCTTGCCGACGGCGCCGCTCGCGACGAGCGCGCGTTCGCGCTCGACCTGCTGCGAGACCTCGGCGAGGTTCGCGCGGGCCGTCGCGATGCGCGCCTGGGCGGCGCCCACGCGCGTCGACGCGGCGACGACCTGGCTCTTCTGGTCGGCGTCCTCGAGCTGGGCGATGACGTCGCCCTCTTTGACCGTGTCGCCTTCCTTGATGTTCACCTTCGCGATCCGGCCCGGGAGCTTCGAGCCGACCTTCGAGGTGATCTGCGGGATCACGTAGCCCGTCGCCGTCACGGTGACGTCGGCTTGCGACGGAGAGATCATCGCGACCTCGGTCGTCTTCACCTCTTGCTTGAAGAGCTCGCCCTGGACGCGCTGGTAGGCGTAGAG
>JAHBWC010000092.1 GCA_019637225.1 Labilithrix sp. | reverse complement strand
GCGCCCGCATCAGCAGGCGCTGCGGAGCAAGCGCCCGCGTGCGCTGGCGCTATCGAAGCTCGGCGGGGAGAACGGTGAAGCCGGTGTCGTCGCGCGAGACCTCGATCACGTACGAGGCGCCGCCACCGGTGAACTCCTTGTATCCGCCGGCGATCATGTGGAAGAGGCCGGTGGCGGTCCCCTGACCACCGACGCGGCTCCTCAGCTCGGCGAGCAGGTTCGCCGGGATCGTGCCCTTACCTGCGGCGATGGGGAAGCTGCAGTGTAGGCTGCCGAGCCGCGGCGCCTCCTCCGCATCGACGTCCTGGAGCGCGAGGATGATCCGGTGGTCCGCGTGCGGATTCGCCGGAGGCGTCCAGGTGACTTCGAACGCGTCGCTGGTCGTGAGGACGATCTCGGGGTTGTCGAGGTCCACCGCGGGCTTGGTGAAGGCGATCGCTCCCGCGGCGGGTGACGGGAGCGGCT
Source organism: Labilithrix sp. (assembly GCA_019637225.1). Lineage (GTDB taxonomy): Bacteria > Myxococcota_A > Polyangia > Polyangiales > Polyangiaceae > Labilithrix. Next base: position 31,535 of record JAHBWC010000092.1, on the reverse strand, counting down.
GCGCCGGCATGGGCGGGAACGCGAGCGAGCCCGATCCCTCGATCTGCACGACGAGCGTCTCGGTCGGCGGGAAGACGCCTCCGAAGTCGGGCGGGGGGTCTGGCTGGTAGACGTACAGCGGATCGGTGGGGTCCAGGGGATCGACGACGATCGCCTGCTCGGGTCCACCGTCGGCGCCGACGATCGCGCCGCCGATGGTCAAACTGCCCGCGGCCGAGAGGGGCTTCGTTGCCGACCGGATGTGCGCGACGCACTCGGGCGCGTTCGACGCGCGAAGGACCGTGTCGTCCTCGCGGAACTGCGCGACGATGTACGTGTCCCGGATCTGCAGGTAGCCGGTAGAGCCCAGCGCCGACGTGAAGGTCGGTCCGGCGTCGTCCTGTGCGGCGTCCGGGGCGGCTCCGTCGGCAGCATCCGGCGCGCCGGCGTCCGTGTCACCGGGAGAAGTGTCGGGCCCTGCGTCGAGAGACGTCCCGTCGTCGGGCGTGGTGGTGTCCGAGTCGCTGCAGGCCACGAGCACAGCCGCGGCGGTCGCCAAGCTGGCCACGCACGCGGCCATCGACAAGAGTCGTCGTCGACACATCATCGTTCGCATTCTCCCTATTTGCGCGTTGTCAGAAGCCGATAAAGCACTTGCCCGCGATGTCCGGCGCCTCGGTCAAGCCGCCCGACTGCCGATCGAAACGGAGGACGTCGTAGACGGGCGCGAACGACGGCGGCTGCGTATCCGCGATGCCGTAGCAGTAGACGCCGCCGACGCTGTTCCAGGTGCCGAACCGCTTGTCGATGTCCGGCGGCCCGAGCGCGCCCTCGTACGTGGTCTCCCCGGCTGTGATGAGCCGGAAGGCGTTGGCGATGGCGTCGAGAGGGCCGGGATGAATCGACGGTCCGGAGAGCAAGTTCCGGACTCCGTCGCCGATGTTCCGGCCCGTGGCGCGCGCGCCGGGCTCGGACGCGGCGAGGCCGTAAGCGATCCAGTACACGGCGTCGTAGAAGTTCTCGGCCGCCGCGTACTCCGCTTGCGGGACGTTCGGGAAGCGCGCCTGCATTCGCTCCAGCCAGGCCTGGCGCTGGGTGTCGTCCACGGCGCCGGCGTACTGGACCCCCATGAAGCGCTTTCGCTTCTCGGCGCGGGCCTGGAAATCGTCCTTGTTGATGTAGCTGTCGAGCACGGCGCGTGCGTTTCGAGGCGCGAGGAGCCAGTGGGGTAACGGCGCGCCGGCGTTCGAGAGCCCCTTCTCGACCTCGAACACGACGTCGACGATCTCGCCCGCGGTGATCGCGAGGACCACGTCGGGCTGGAACTCGGTCAGGCTCGCTCGGATCGCCGGGTAGTTCGGCGAGCCGTTCTGCTCGATGGAGGGGAGCGGGATGCGCTTGAAGTAGCCGCCGTTGTCCGCGGCCGACTTTCCGTTGAAGGCGATCGCCTTCTCGAGCAGGCGCTTCCCCGAGCCTTCGACGGTGCGGTCCTGCGGGCCGAGCCGAACGACCGTCGAGATCGCGCTCTCGATCGACGCGTTGGTGTCGAGGAGGGCGACCTTGAGCGGCCCGTCGGCCAGGCCGTTCGGGCGCAGCTTGCTCTCCACGCGCCCGAGCAGCGGACGGTAGGCGAGGGCGACGTCCTCGGGCGTGCCGAGGAGGTTCCAGACGAGCTGCTCGACCGGCTGAAACTTCAGCGTCTCGGCCGTCACGTTCGGATTGATCGTGAGCACGCCGGCCGGCACCGTGAGCTCCGTCGCGAACCGGGTCATGTCCCCCGCGCTGAAGTTCGCGATGATCGCCGGGAGCTCGAGATCCTGAACGACGTGCTTGACGCTCCGCTCGACGACCTCGGGCTCGCTCGCGCAGAGGATCATCGCGACGTCGCGACGCGTCTGGCCGGGGATGCCGCCGGCGTCCGCGAGCTCGGTGAGAGCCAGGTCGTAGGCGTACACGAAGCGGTTGCGAAGCGGGGTCGCGACCTCGAAGGGAATGAACGAGGCCGTCACGACGACGTTGTCGCGCATGAGGACGTCGTTCGACGGAAGCACCTGCGGCAAGCAGAGCTCCTGATCGACGGCGACGCAGCTCCCGGCGACGCAGAGCGCTGGGGCGTTTCCGGCTTTCGCGATGCACTCCGCGTTCGCCGTGCACCCCGGCGGAGCGTCGGAGTCCTCGCCGGCGTCCGGGCCCGCGTCGCCCCCGGCGGTGCGGGCGCGCAGGTCGTCGAGCCCCAGCAAGGGACCGCACGCAAAGAGGCCGAGGACGCCGAGCGTGAGCGCGTGGCGCGCGAGCGTACTCACCAGTGCCCGCCGATCCCGAAGGTCCCGCCGCCGAGGCGGGGCGTCGCGCTCGCGACGACCTTCACGCGCGGCGGAGCGAAGAGCACGAGCGAGACGCCCCCGGCGAGCAGCACGCCTCCGGCGATGAAGCCGATCGTCGAGGTGCGCGCGGCCGAGACCGCGTCGGAGAGGTGCGGATCGTCGCACTCGCCGTTGGCGTCGCAGTTCGCGTCGCCCTTCTTCATGAGCGCCGAGATCCCGAACACGGCGCCGACCCCGAGGCCGATCACGCCCGCGCCTGCCGCGCCGTAGCCGATGTACTGCAGCGTGCTCGTCGAGGACTTGGGCCCGCGATCCGCAGCGTTGGCGGTCGCGCCGGTCGCCGGAGAGAGCGCCGCGAGCTCCTCGGCCGGCGCTTCGAACACCGCCGTGACGCTCTGGGATTTCTCTCCCTCGCGCACCAGCACGTGTCGCTCGACCCGCGCGCCCTCGGGCGTGACGAACACGAAGGTGTGCTCGCCGGGCTCCGCCTCGAGCATCCGGCCGTCGAGACGCGAAGCGAGCTCCTTGCCGTCCGCCGTCGTCACGCGGACGTCGATGAGGTCTCGGCGCGCCGTGTTGCGCGCCGAGAAGACGACCGTCGGGATCCGCGCTTCGACCTCGGGGAGCCACCGCGAGCAGTCGGCGACCATCCAGTCCTTGCAGCCCGAGCGGAGGCACGTCAGGAGCTCGCCGCGCGCCTGGAGGAGCGTGCCCGGCTGCCCCGGGCTCGGCTTCATCGACACCTGCGCCCGCTCGTAGGCGCTGCTGCAGACCTCGGCGTCCGAGAGACCCTCGCTCCCGGACTCCGCGGGTTGGCCCGTCGCGGATCGAGGGATGACGAGTAAGGATGCGGCGACGAGCGCGATCGCGAGGTTCTTGCTCAAGGGTCTACACGTCTGCGCGGCCGACGCTGCGCTCGTCGAGCACGTGGGAGGGATCGGGCGGAGCGCCGCCCAGGGTGAGCGTTCAATCTAGCCGGCCGGCCGCGCCCGCATCCACGACAACGTGGGTGCGGGACGCGAAGCGGTCGCGAGATGAGACACGCTCAGATGCAGCGTCGGAGCGTACTGGTGGCCTGGATTACCTTGGTCGTCGTGACGTTCGGGCCGAGCACGGTCGGCGAGCAGGGCGTCCCCGCCGCGGGGGGATTCACGCCGCCGGTCGTGTAGGCCGTCGGCCACTTCAGCACCCTGGTCTCCTCGTTGCTGTTCACGAACACGGCCGCCGCCGTCGCGCCGGTGGAGCTGCCGAGCGTCTCCTTCGTCGTCGCCGGCTCGGGGTCCATCGTCAGCATCTTCGCGCGGTGGGCGAAGAACGGTCCGACGTCGCAGTACTGCTGGACGGTGATGGCGCAGGTCGTGAGATCGATGTCGGGGACCGTGAGCTCGTAGTGAATGCCCAGGAGCTTCTTGCTCCCGCACTGGATCTCGAGCGGCAGCGAGGTCTGCACCGTCACTTCGCCGCTGGCGAGCCGGCTTCGCAGGCTGAGGATGCAATCCTGCTTGGCGCACGCCGCGATCTCGGGCGTGATGTTGTCCCCGCCGAGGACGAACGCGGCGAGCTCGGACGCCGTCCGCTGCTGCGCCGCGGGGTTCTTTCCGCACGAGGCGGCCGGCCGCGAGCGATCCGCGACGAGATCCGTGTCCACCTCGACGTTCACGTCACCGTTGGCGGCGGCGTCACCGGAGTCGTCGACGGCGCAGCCGCCGACGAGAGCGATGGAGCCAAGGGTCGCGAGCGTGACGACGAGACGACGGAGGTGGGGCATGAGGTTGGGGTCCTTCCGGGAGAGAGGATGGTGTTGCCCGATGCTGCAGCAACCGCTGTGCCGCGTCGCAGATACTCTCGAATTCACGGAAAACGGGAGTCTCATTGGCAAACGAACAGCGAGATGCGTTTGAGACTAACAGCAGAAATGCCCGCGAAGGACCAACGAAAGTTGAACAATCCGCGCTCGCGAGGCATGGGCCCATGGCCAGTCGAGTGGCCGCCTCCGCTGCGCCGGCGTGCTCAAGTTGCGCCGCTCCGAGCGGCTCAACACGCGCCCGTAGAGCACGCGCTCCGAGCCCGCGTTGCTCGATCGGCGCGCGACGGAGGCGACCGCCTCCTCGCGAGCTCGCGCGCCGCTCGCGGCAGGCGACAAACATCAACTTTCGTTGATCGGTTATCCGCCCCTTACCCGTATGCTCCCCGATCCATGTCTTCCCCGTCGTCCAGCGACCTCCCTGTTCCGATCGGGCAGGTGATCGGGGGGCGCTACGCGGTCTCCGGCGTGCTCGGGCGCGGCGGCATGGGCGTGGTGCTCGCGGGGCGTCACCTCGAGCTCGGCGAGCGTGTCGCCATCAAGTTCCTGCACAAGGAGCACGCGGGCCACGCCGATCGCTTCTTCCGCGAGGCGCGGGCCGCGGCGCGCATCCGGAGCGAGCACGTCGTGCGCATCTTCGACGTCGGGCGCCTCGGCACGGGCGAGCCGTACATCGTGATGGAGCACCTCGACGGCGAGGACGTCGCGGCGCGCCTCGAGCGGCTCGGGCGCCTCGAGCCCGTGCAGGTCGCCGACATCCTCCTCGACGCCTGCCAGGCGCTCGCGGAGGCGCACGCGGCGGGCATCGTTCATCGCGACCTGAAGCCGGCGAACATCTTCCTCGCGCGCGGTCCGGGCGGCGACGACCTCGTCAAGCTGCTCGACTTCGGTGTGGCGAAGGTGCCCGACGGCGGCGCCGTGACGAGGACGGCGACGCTTCTCGGCTCGCCCGTGTACATGTCCCCCGAGCAGCTCATGGCGTCGCGCGACGTCGACGCGCGCTCGGACCTCTGGAGCCTCGGCGTCATCCTCTACGAGCTGCTCACGGGCAGCCTCCCGTTCGAGGGCGACTCGATCGTGCACCTCGGGATCCTCATCCGCGAGAAGCCCACGCCGCGCGCGCGCGATCTCCGGCCCGAGCTCGACGAAGCGATCGACGAGGTGATCGCGCGCTGCCTCGCGAAGGAGCGCACCGCGCGCTACGCCGACGTCGGCGAGTTCGCAGCGGCGATCGCCCCGTTCGCATCGCCCGATCTCGCGCACGGTGTCTCGCGCATTCGTCGCGTCCTCGGCGAGGGGCGTCGCCAGGCGACTGCCGCGCTCGCGTCGACCATCCCGCCCGCGTCCGACGAGCCCGCCGGCGAGGATTCGCTCGTCGCGACCGCCGCCCTCGGGCCCGCGTCATCGCGGGGCAGCGACGCATCGGTCGAGGTCGCGATGCTCCCGATGACCGCGACGTTCTCCGCGGTCTCGTCGTCGGCGACCTCCCCGGACGCCGCGAAGCGCCGCCGCTCGCGCACGCGCAAGTTGCTCGCGGTCGGCGCGATCGCGGGCGTGGTCCTCCCGCTCGTCGGCTGGCGGCTCGCGGCGACCGGAGGGGACGCGGCGACGCCGGACGCGCCGCGCAGCGCGGCGACGAGCGAGCCGGCCGAGAGCGCCACGAGCCAGGCGCACGCGACGCCCGCGGAGACGAGCGCGTCGAGCGAGACGAGCGAGCCAGCGGCCGTGAGCGCCGCGCCGGCGGAGAGCGCGGAGACCGCCGCGGTCGCGTCGACCGTCGCCGCGGCCCGCCCCGGCGTGCGTCCGCCGGTGAAGAAGGAGCCGCCCCCGTCGCGCTCGGCAGCGCCCACGGCCGCCGCGTCTCCGACGGGCGCGGCGGCGGCCCCCAACTGCAACCCGCCCTATACGATCGACGAGCACGGAGTGCGCCGCGCCAAGCGCGAGTGCCTCTGATCGGATCCGCGCTCGACTCCGATCTTCAGCGCTTCGGTTCGAGAATACGCCCGAGGAAGAGGAGCGTCTTCGTCCGACGGTCGACGATCGCCGCGATGAACGGGCGGTCCACCTTCATCTCGATCGCCGCCGCGGCCGAGCTTTTTCCGATGATCACGGCCGTCGCCGCGGCGGCCTCGGTGCCGCTCTCGTCCACCTCGAGGAACGTCTTGTGGAGGACATTGCTGACCGAGAGCCTCTCCGTCGTGCTCATCCCGCTGAAGTCCGCGGCGGAGGTGAAGGCCTGGTTGATGCCGAGCGTCGCCAGCGGCGCCTTCAGGCCGACGGCGACGTCGAGCTTGAGCTTCGGGAAGGAGAGGTCCACCAGCTTCTTCTCGAGGCCCGCGAGAATTTCGAGCATCTTGCCGCCGGTGAGCGACGCCTCGAAGGACGCGAACGCACCGGCCGCGGGCAGGACGACGACCATCGCCAGCTCGGTGTCGTCGTCGGCCTGCTCGCTGGCGTCTTCGAACCCGCCCGTCGGGAATCGAAACACGGAGTCATAGGGCGATGCCTTCGCGGGTGGGGGCCGCTTGCCGTTGTCGTAGGGCATCTCGACGGCCTCGTACCCGACGCCCTTCGCGTAACGCCGGGACGTCTGACGGTTCATCATCGGCACTTGCACGACGGTGCCGTCGGCCTTGGTGAACGGCCCTGGCGCCGTCGCGCTCGGCTCGAATTTCGACGCCCACGCCGCGTTGAAGTAGACCGCGTTCACCAGGACGAGCCGCGTGTCCGTGTCGACCACGCCTTCGGGCAGGATGTCTCTGATGCGTCTTTCGGTCTTCTCTTCGACCCAGCCGTTGATCGTGATGCGCGATCTCTCAGTCTCGGCGATGAAGTCCACGATGTTGAGCCCCGCGCCGTAGTTGATGGCGAGCGTGTCGAGGAACGGCGCCTCGAACCGGGTGCCGCGCTGACCCCAGATCGAGTTGGTGACGACGAGGCGGAAGGGCTTGCCGTCCTTGCCCTCGGCGTTCTTGCCGCGGCTCGCGAGCGCGAGGTCGAGGTAGTTGAAGGCCGTGTGGAGGCGATCGTCCGGTAGCGCGAAGTGGAGCGCCTTCTTCATCTCGGCGGCAGTCTCGCCTCGCGCGCCGGCGTACGTCATCGCGAGCGCGGTCGAGATGCTGTGCGGCGAGAGGAAGATGTCCTCGTCGGCGCGACCGGGCTCCTTGCGGACGGCGTGGTAGACGTCGACGGCGAAGTCGGCCTGGCTCCTCTCGAACGTCGCGCGCTCCGTCTCCGACAGCTCCGGGCTCATGTGCCGCTGCTGTGCCGACCTGACGACGCCGATCTCGACGGGGACGGGCTCCGCGCTCGACGCCGGTGACGGCGGTGACGCCGGCGACGCGGGCGACGACGAGCATGCGGCGAGACCGACGGCGGCGAGGACGACAGCGACGTTCGACGGCATCTTCACGGGGGTCACCTCGACGCGGACGCCGGAGCAGAGACCGTGCCTCGAGAACGAAGAGGCCGGCGGACGCGCGCGGCGGAGGGCTGCAGCCGGCGTCGAAGCCGCCGTTCACGCGCCAGTCTTGGCGCGGTCGCCGATCTCGAGCCCGGCAGGCGCGGGGCCGCGAGCGACCTCCGCCGTGAGCGGTCCGCAAGCGGCCGTTTCGCCGCTGCAGCACTCGGCCTGGTTCGCGCCGAAGAGCGGACAGCCGCTCCGCACGCAGGCGGCGTGACCGTGGATGTAAGCCATCTCGTTTCCGCAGAGCGAGCAGCGCATGCGCGCAGCCTAGCGAGCGCCGCCCGTTCTGCGGGGCGGAAAAAAGCGAGGCGATGTTCTCCCATCGACCTCGCTCTCGACACGGGGCTCAAGGACCAGGCGGCGCCGCCATTGCGAGATAACTTTGTTCTAGAACATTGTTCTTGTGGGAGCTACGGTCGATCCATGCCGACGCAGCGAACCGCCGTGGTGACCGGCGCCAATCGAGGGATCGGCCTCGCCGTCTCGCAGGAGCTCGCGTCGCGCGGCCTCACGGTGTTCCTCGTCGCACGCGACGCCGAAGCCGGCCTTCGCGCTGCGCGTGACCTCTCCGCGCTCGGCGACGTCCAGCTCGTTCCCGGCGATCTCTCGAGCCCGACGACGACGCGCATCGCCGCGCGCCGTATCGCCGAAGCCTGTCCGAAGATCGACGTCCTCGTCCACAACGCCGGCGTCTGGCCCAGCCGCCTCGAGCGCGACGATCGCGGGATCGAGCGCGCCTTCGCCGTCAACCACCTCGCGCCGTTCCTCCTGAACCACCTGCTCGAGGACGCCCTCGGCGGAGACGCCGGCGCGCGGATCGTCCAGGTGAGCGCTGGGCTCTACGTGAAGGGGCGCGTCGACGTCGAGCGCACCGCGCGCGGTGACGACTTCCACGCCATCCGGACGTACGCGACGACGAAGCTCTGCAACCTCCTCTTGCTCGAGCGCTTCGCCCGGCGGCTCGAGCGGCGCGGCGTCACGATCAACGCCGTTCACCCTGGAGTGATCCGGACGAGCCTCGGCGACCGGCCCGGCGCGCTCGGCCTCGTCCTCCGCGGCGTGAAGCGCCTCTGGAAGGCGCCCGACGCGGGCGCTCGTCCCGTCGTCCGGCTCGCCCTCGATCCGGCGCTCGCGGGCGTGACGGGGCGCTACTTCGATCTCGAGGCGGAGACGCCGCTCGCTCCGATCGCGCGTGACGAGGCGCTCGCCGCCCGGCTGTGGGAGCAGGCGGAGGTCTTGTGCGCGCCGGCGCGAGGAGCGCATCATGCCGGGAGCGATGCGAGCCAGCGGCCCCGGTAAGTCGAGCCGATCGCGCGCGTCGGCCGCGCGGCGCATCGCGAAGCGCCCCGCCGTACGCGATACGCCGTCGCGCCTCCTCGACGCCGCGCTCGCCGTGTTCATCGAGCGCCGGAGCACGGGCGGCTACACGGTGCACGCGGTCGTCGCCGAGAGCGGGATCAGCCTCGGCAGCCTGTACCACCACTTCGGCAGCATGGACGGCCTCTCCGCTGCTCTCTACACGCGCTCGATGGCCTCGCTCCTCGACTTCATCGGCGACGCCGTGGAGGACGTCGAGGCGCCGCGCGCGACCGTCACGGCGATCGTGCTCGCGTACCTCGAGTTCACGGCGCGCCACCGGAGCGTGGCCACGTTCATCCACGCGGCGCCCGCCGAGCGCTTCCTCCCCGCGCACGCCGCGGCGATCGGCGCCGACATGGCGCCTCGCCTCGCGCGCATCGTCGACGCGCTTCGCCCGCACGTCGCCGCGGGCGTCGTCGTCGCGCTCCCCGAGCCGCTCCTCGAGATGCTGATCATCGGTCCGGTCGCCGAGACGGCGCGCCGGTGGCTCGCCGGCGCGCCCGGGATCGACCTCCGGGAGGCCTCGCGCCTTCTCCCAGAGCGCATCTGGCGAGCCGTGCGAGCGTAGCGCCTACGCGAACGGGCTCGCGCCCGGACAAGCCCGGCAGGGGCGTGCCACCGGCTGGCACACCGTGCGGCTATTCGATCGAGGGTGAGCCGCACCATCCGAACGCCGTGAGCCGGATCTGCGCGCCGTCGTTGTCGAGGAAGCCGCAGCTCGTCGGGCAGAGCGCGTAGGACGTCGGCCGGCCCTCGTTACCGGACGAGACGTAGTACCAACCGTGGTCGGTGCCGCACGTGGCGGGCGTCTCCTTGTAGCCTCCAATCGCGCTCGACAACATCTGCTGCACGCCCGCGTCGTCCACCGGGGTTGCCGTCCACAAGTCGACGCGCACGTTGCGAGGATCCCAGGTGGCCGAGTCGAGGTCTCGACTCTCGTTTTGGCGTTCGGTCGGCATGATGTACTCGCACGGACCGGTGCCGGGGACCGGCATCCATGTGTAGGCGCACGGCCAACCGCCCGGCCCGCCGCCGTCCTTCCCCGAGTAGACGGGCGGAGTCCATGCGTCGGGAGAGGCGTCGTCGTCCGAGCTCGCGCTCGCTTGGCTCCCACGTGGACCGCCGACGCTCGTCGTCTCGGTGCCGCAGGCGACCAGGCATGCCGCGACCGCAAGACCGGCAAGTGCACGATGAATCATGGCGCGTACGTGTCGAGAGGTTCGCGCTTTCATCACTCTTTCTCCGGGGCACGCGGGATCGACTCCATCCCCGCGCGGAGAGGACTGTCGGGGTAGTGCTCTACGAACTTGCGCGCGAGGATCGCCGCGCGCTCGTGATCCCCCGACTCGCTCGCGAGTCGCACCTCGAGCGCATCTCGCTCGGGGGCGAGCTGGCTTTTCGGAAACCGCGCTCGCGCTTCATCGAGCTTCGTGCGGGCGTCGGCGACGTCGCCTCGCACGAGCGCCGCGCGTATCGCGTGGAGCAGCGCTGCTTCCTCGCGAAGCCTGCCTACGGAGGGCGTCGCTTCGTCTTTGACACGCGCCTTGCCGACGACCTGCGTCGGAAGCACGTTTGGCTTCGGCGTCGCGATCGCGGAGTCGACTCTCGCAGGCTCTTCGATGTTCGGTTCCGCCGTCGATTCTGGCTCCGCCGTCTGCGCGCTCGCTCGCGCTTCGCGCCTCTCGGGGAGCGCCGTCGCTGACGCAGCGATCGCAGGCGCGCTCTCCGCCGTCGTGGGCGGCTTGGTCTGCTCGATCGACACGACTGCGAGGCTCGTCGCTACGGTCACGACGCCGCCGATCGCGAGGAGCTTTGCCTTGGTCAACGCGAGAGCAACGCCTGCTCCCTTGACGCTTCCGCCTCCGGCGATGCCTCCGCTTGCGCTCGCCCCGGCAGCTCCGGCCGCCGACGCTGCCCCCGCGCCGCTCCCGGCGGCCGACGCCGTGACGACGGTGCCCGCGACCCCGACGGCGAGCGCTCCCCAGACGCGTTCGCGCGCGCCGTCGGGCTCGCGCCTCGCTCGACCCGCCGCGAGCAGCGACCGCGCGAGCTCGGAGGTCTCCTCGTCCAGCGAGAGTCGTCGCGGGGCCTTCATGTGCCACCTCCTGCAAATCGCTCGCGCGCCTCGAGCCGCGCCGAAGCTCGCTTGAACGCCTCACGCGCGAGGCGAAGGCGCGAGTACACGGTACCGATCGGGATCGCGCATAGCTGGGCGATCTCCTCGCACGTCCGGCCTTCGAGCTCGAAGAGCGTGAAGACCGCCCGCTGCTCGATCGGGAGCGTGTCCAGGATGGCATCGAGCAGCCGCTCGGCCTCCCGCCTCCCGTAGATCTCGTCGGCCGTCGCAACCTGCGTCTCATCGACGGGCATGATCTGGGGATCGGTCGTCAGCTCGTGCCGGACGTGGGCGCGTCGTCGACGTGCTTGGGCCACGTTGATGCAGATGCCGTAGATCCATGTCGTGAGCCGCGAACGCTGCTCGAACGTGGCGAGCCGCGTGTGAATGATGACGAACACGTCTTGCGCACTGTCTTCGACGTCAGCCTCGGCCACCCCGAGGTGTCGGAGCGATCGCCAGACGAATCCGAAGTGCTCGCGATAGAGGTCTTCGAGCCGCAGCTCCGCCGCCCCATCCCGTGTAGTCATGGGTAAGGCCGACTCGAGCGAGCGGGTGGCCAGAAGAGGCATCGCGGCGGGTGAGTGTCTGCTCGCGCTCACCGCCATCACTCGAAATCGACCGCGAGGCCGATTCCGGTCGTCGCGGCGAGGACGGGCGGGTCGTACACGAGGCCCACCGTGTCGATGGAGAAGCGCTGCCGAACGAGCGGGACGAGCGCTCCGACCTCGACGACGACGGCGACCGGCCCAGCCACCGTGGCGCGCGCCCGGCCGAGCAGGGTTCCGCCGAACAGGGGGCGCGCGTGAGCCTCGGACCGGGGGAATCCGCGGGCTTCGGCCTGGAGCCTCATCGCCTCGAACCGCGTGCACAGCGCAAGGAGCACCGAACGGCCGACCCGCGAACGACCGCACCCTTCGAGACCGCCGCCCTGCACGGAGAGGTCGACGGTCCCCTCTCCGAGGGTTCTCGATTGTGCCGGTAGCAGGAGACCCGTGAGCCCCAACGACCAATGCCCTCGGCGGTCGAGCGCGATCGCCGCGCCAGCGCGCACACCCGGAGCGACTGGGCTCGCGATCCCGAACGCGACGACGCCGGTCGCCGAGAGCTCGCCAAGAGGTGCGCGCGCCTCGTCGACGTGCGCCGTCGGGACACTCTCGCGCCGCGGCGCCACGGGCGCATCGACGACCGACGGTGTGGGCGCGGGCGCGACGGGCCGAGCGGCTTCCATGTCGAGCGCAAGCTTCACCGCAAGTGCCGCCGCCTCGGCAACGCCGTCGCAGGTCGGCGCGTCCTCGACGATCGCGCGGTACGCGCCGTCTGCCACGCGGACGGAGGAGCGGTAGCCTTGCTTGGTTCGCTCGAAGCGGACGCTGATGTCGGCGGCCGTGTCGCTCGCCGGCTCGCCTCCGCCGTCACGCACCTGCTCCGCGAATGACGCCGCGTCGGGACACGAGTCTGCGCCCTCGGAGCGCTCGACTTTCACCTCGGCGTGAGCGATACCCGACGACCCGAGAGTCGCCGCGAACACGACGAGTGCGCCGAGGATGGCGCGGTGTTCTCTGCAGCGCACGACGTGCCCCTTAGCATCAAGTGGCGTGCTGCGCCCACCTCGGGCCTGCGTCGCGAGCCGGCCCTAAAGGGGACTCGCGCCGGCGCGTCACTTCCGGCGGAGGAGGAGCAGCGTGTCGAGCGTGGCGGCGATCGCGAGGATCGGCGCCACGATCACGACGGCGAGGTAGAGCGCCACGAACACGGGGCCGAGCGTCCATGACGCGGGCGAGCGGGGCATGCCGCAGATCGCGCTCGTGTGCTCCGCCCACCCCGCGAGGCTCGCCGCGAGGTACGCGACGGCGAGCAGGCCGGCCAGCCCGAAGAGCGCCGCCGGGCGCCTCATCGCGCGCCTCCGATCTGGAGGAGCGCCGCGGGCCCGCTCGCGGGCTCTTTCACGCGTTGCCAGAGCGGACCGAACGACAGTGCGTAGAGGAGGACGGCGTCGCCGACGTCGTTGCTCGCGCGGTAGGCGCCATCGGCGTCGCGGAAGCCGGCGAGCTCGAGCGACGCGAGCAATGTTCCGAGCCATGCGTCGTCGCCGAACGCGCTCGCCCCGAGGAGCGCCAGGCCGCTCGAGCCTGCGCTCGCTCCGAGCACGGGCACGATCGGGCCGGAGTCCACGTCGGGGTGCGCCGGTGAGCCCGCCGGCCACTCACGCGCCCAGCCGAACCCGAGGAACGACGCGCCGAGCTCGCGCCGCGCGCGGGCGTACTGATCGCGGGCGAAGTCCTCGTCGATCACGAGGAGGTTGTGCGCGCTCATCCAGAGCGACGAGCCCTCCGGGCCGTCGAGGACACGGCCGTCCCACGTGTAGCTCGAGACGAGGAGCTTCGTCTTCGGATCGAGGAGGTGCGCCTTGGCGTGCGCGACCCAGTCGCGCGCGAGCGCGCCGTGGTCGGTGCCGGCGACGCGATCGAGCATCGTCAGCCCCGCGAGCGCGGTCGTGTTGCAGAACGTCCAGCACTCGTCGGGGTAGCTCTCGCCCGAGAGGCTCGGGCTCGCGCGCATCGCCCGCTCGATCCGCGCCGCGCGCGCCAGCGCGTCCTGTCGCGTGGCGTCGCGCGGCTCGACGAGGTCGCGCGCAGCGACCATCGCCACGATCTCGCCGTCGATGAAGAGGCTCCGGGCGGCAGGATCCATGAACGGGCCTCGCTTCGCGTAAGGCAAGAGGAAGTGCACGTCGCCGTGCTCGTCGGCGGAGGCGAGGGTTTGGTCGACGATCGCGTCAATCGCGGCGAGCGAACGCACGCGCTCGCCGGGGTGCGCGAGCGCGCGGTTCGCCAGCGCGAGGACGACGTACGTGCGGCGCATGAAGTCCCACTCGGGGTTCACGGCGCGCATCTCGGCGGCTCCCCGCGCAGGAGCGGCGACCTGGCGAGCCGCGAGGCGGGCCGCGATGAGCTCGCGCTCGGGCTCGTCCAGGGCGTAGAACCGGTGGAGCGTCGGCAGCCAGACGACGGCGGCGAGCAGCAACGACAAGAGGAGGCGCGCGCGCTTCATGCGTGCTCTCAGGATGCGTCGCGCGACGTCGCCGCGCGCGCGCCGATCGCCTCGCCGGCATCGAGCGCGGCTCGAGCGGTCGACGGGCGGACCTCAGCGGCCTCGCCGGGGCGTGGTGGGCGACAGGGGTCGAACGGTGGCGAGGTGCGTCGCGGCGATCCGCGGCCTATGCTGCCGGCCCGTGGTTCGGAATTTCGCGATCATCGGCCAGAAGGCGATCTCGACCGAGGACTTCATCCTCGACGATCTGCCGGGGACGAGCGGGCGGCTCGACGTCCTCGTGCGCTGTCTCCGGGCGGCGATGCTCTCCTCGCACGGCATCCGTCGCGGCGTCGTCGTCTACCTCGTGCTGCTCGGGGGACCGCTCGCGCCACGCGTCGTGCGCATCGACGGCGCGGGCGTGCAGTTCCTCCGCCCCGACGAGCGGAGCCTCGCGGTGCGGGTCAAGAAGGTGCTGGCGAGCCGCGCGGACGAGCCGGCCGCGGAGGGGGAGCCCTCGCCGTGGGTCACGGTCAGGCCGGGATTCGCGGTCACGCGCGGCGGCTTCGAGCGGGTCATCGCCGACGTCGACGACGCGACGCCGTGGATCCTCGACGAGGACGCGTCCGACATCCGCGAGGCGCCCGGTCTCGGATCGGCGCACGGGCTCTTCGTCGTCGGCGACCACCTCGGGATTCCGGAGGACGTCCGCGCGCGCCTCGACGCGCTCGGCGCGCGGCGCGTCTCCGTCGGACCGGTGAGCGTCCACGCGGACGACGTCGTCGCCCTCGTGACGAACGAGCTCGATCGCCGCGTCGCCGCCGCGCGTCGCTAGCGTCGCCGCCGCGCGTCGTTAGCGTCGCCGCCGCGCGTCGCTAGCGTCGCCGCCGAGCCGTCCTCGCGGAGGAGGCGCGGGGTGCTGCCCGCAGCGCTTGCTGCAGGTGACCGCCCGCAACGCCGTGCACGGCGGAGCTCATCACGCGTCCGAGCGGGCGGAGAGGCGAGCCGTCGTCTGGCGCGGGACGTGCTCTGCGTGGAGACGCAGGTTCATGGGATACCGGATCGAGCTCCCCGTCGAGGACCCGCAGCCCGCGTTCGTCGGCCGCTATCTGCTCCAGCAGCCGATCGCGCGCGGCGGAATGGCGACGGTGCACGCGGCGCGGCTCGTTGTGGGCGAGGGCGTCACGCGCCTCGTCGCGGCGAAGCGGTTGCACCCGCAGTACGTCGACGATCCGGAGTTCGTCGTGATGTTCCACGACGAAGCGCGGATCGCCTCGCGCATCCACCACCCGAACGTCGTCCCCGTGCTCGACGTCATCCACGACGGCGACGAAGTCATCCTCGTCCAGGAGTACGTGCACGGTGTCCCGCTCAGCAACCTGTTCAAGCTCGCGCTCGCCGCCGGGGAGCCCGTCCCGCTGCCGATCACGCTCGCGGTGCTCACCGGCGTGCTCGCCGGGCTCCACGCGGCCCACGAGGCGACCGACGACCTCGGCGATCCGCTCGGGATCGTCCACCGCGACGTCTCACCTCAGAATGTGCTCGTCAGCGTGGACGGCATCCCGCGCCTCGTCGACTTCGGGATCGCGAAGGCCAAGACGAGCGTGCACCACACGCGCGAGGGCTTCCTCAAGGGCAAGCTCGCGTACATGTCGCCGGAGCAGCTCCGCGCGGAGCCCGTTTCGCGCAGCGCCGACGTCTACGCCGCGGGCGTCCTCCTCTGGGAGCTGGTCGTCAATCGGCGCTTCTATGACGGCAAGAACGACCCCGATTTCGTCCGCGCCGTGGCGCTCGGCTCGACGCCGACGCCGACGCAGGTCGTCGAGGCCGAGCGCGGCGCGATCTCGGCCGAGCGCTGGGCGCAGGTCTACCTCCTCGAGCCGATCATCGCGCGCGCGATGGCCTGCGCGCCGGAGGATCGCTACGCGACCGCCGCGGAGATGGCGGCCGCGCTCGCGGAGATCGCTCCGAGCGCCCCCGCGGGCGACGTCGCCGCGTGGGTCCGCGTGGCTGGCGCCGAGTACATCGAGAAGCGAGAGCGCCTCCTCGTCGCGAGCGAGGAGAAGAGCCGTCCGTCCGCGCCACGCGTCGTCGAGGACGTCGTCAGGAGCTCGTGCGCGCGCGTGCGCGCCGACGCGGTCACGCTCGACGCGAGCTCGAGCTCCCGCTCGAGGCCGCGGAGGGTCGACGGGACGCGGCCCCTCGCGGCGCGGAAATGGCTGCGGGCGTGGCTCCGCGGCGCGACGCGCGATGCGCTCGCGTTCGCGCCGAGAGCGCCGGTCGCCGGCCTCCTCGTCGTCCTCGGCCTCCTCGCGGGGATCGCGGTCACGCGCGCGTTCGCCGTGCGCGGCGCGGCCGAACGAAGGGCGACCGTCGCGGAGTCGTCGCCCGCGATCGCCACGACGCTCGTGTCGGTCTCCGGGGAGCCCGTCGCGGAGGCGGCCGTGACCGAGGAAGGAGCGCCGGCGTCGTGGCCGGGCGGCGCGTCGTCGCCGGGCGGCGCGTCTTCACCGGGCGCGGCGTCGTGGCCGGGCGGCGCAAGGTCGCCCAGCGCGGCGTCATCGCCGGGCGCGGCGCGTCATCGCCGGGCGCGGCGTCATCGCCCGGCGTCCTCGTCGCCGTCGGGGCCCCTGCCGCGCGCTACGCCTCCGGCGAAGCCGCGCTTCGTGCCCGTGCGCGCCGCGCCCGCGCGTCCGCCGCCGGCGTCGAAGGACTGCAACCCGCCGTTTTACTTCGACGGCCACACGAAGGCCGTCAAGCCGGGCTGCATGTGAGGGCCCGCGTGTAAGGTCGAGCTCGGTCGGTCGTTTCATGGCCCATGCGCCTCCGTTTCGCCCGTTTCCACGCCTCCGCCGCGGCCCTCGCCCTCCTCTCGCTCGCGCGGACGTCGCTCGCGGAGGACTCGAGTCCCGTCGCGATCGACGAAGTGAAGGCCCCCGTCGCGTCGGTGGAGCCGCCGGCCACTCCGCAGGTAGAGCCGCCGAGCTCTCCGATCCGCGACGTGGACGCTCCGATCGCGACCGATCCGCCGCCGAACTGGGCGATCGCCCACGCCGGCTTCAGGCCGCGGCTCGGGACCTTCGGCGGCCTCGCCACGCTGGCCTTGGCGCGCGCGGAGACGGAGCGCTTCTACGGCGTGGTGTCGGTCGCGGGGGTGCGCAACGACGCGCACGTCCACGCGGGCGTCGCGCAGCTCACGCTCGGCCGCAACTACGCCGACGCGCTCTACGGCGGCGTGCAGCTCGGGCTGACGGAGAACGGCGCGCGGAAGCTCGCGGGCATCGGACAGGTCGCGCTCGCCTACAACCGCGGTGGCGACGTCATCGCGATCGGTCAGGTCGCCTCCTACAACCGCGCGGAGCGGTTCGGTGGTGTCGCGCAGGTCGGCGCCTACAACCGCACGGACCGGAGCTTCGTCGGCGCGGCGCAGATCGGCGGCTACAACCGCAGCGACGAGAGCTTCACGGGGCTCGCTCAGCTCGCGGCGTTCAACCAGGATGGCCGGAAGTTCACGGGGCTCTTCCAGCTCGGCGCGGTGAACGCGATCGGGGACGAGCTCTTCAGCGACGCGTACGGCGGCGACGACCGCTTCGCCGGCGTCGCCCAGCTCGGGTTCGTCAACTCGAACCGCGGGAGCTTCTACGGTCTCGCGCAGGCCGGTGTCTCGAGCTGGACCTCCGGCGACTACGTCGGCCTCGTCCAGATCGGCGCGATGGCCGCCGGCGCGGGCACGTTCAAGGGCCTCGCGCAGATCGGCGTCGGCGCGATCTCGGCGCGCGAGTCCTACGGTCTCCAGCTGGGCGGCGCCGCGATCGCGCTCGGCGAGCACCAGGGCATGCAGATCGCCGCCGGCAACTGGGCGAAGAACATCGACGGCGCGCAGATGGGCGTCGTGAACATGGCGCGTCACGTGCGCGGTCTCCAGGTCGGGCTCGTGAACCACGCGGAGAGCCTCCGCGGCGTGCAGATCGGGCTCGTGAACCACGCCGAGGAGGGTGGCGTCCTGCCGTGGACGGGCCTGCTCAACATCGGGTTCGATCAGGTCGACGACGACGTCATGGTCGCGTCGGCGCGTCGCGCGCGTCACGCGCGTCGGTGAGCGTGACGCGCCTACCGAGGTGCGCCGCGGAGGCGCGCCGTCAGCGTCGACCGCGGCGCTCGAGCGAGGCCTTCGCCTCGCGCGCGCCCTGGGCGGCGAGCGCGTCGGCGCGCTCGTTCCCGGCGTTGCCGTTGTGCGCGCGCACCCACTGCCATCGCACGACGAGCTGCTTGTCGGTGATGCTGGCGTCGATGCGCCGCACGCTGTCCACGACGAGCGGATCGACGCTCGCGAAGTCGCGCGAGCGCCACACGGGGAGCTTCTTGGTCAGGTTCTCCACGAGCGCGAGGTTGTCGGAGAAGACGACCGCGCTCACGCGCTCGGGCAGCGCGGCCAGGGCCTCCGCCACCGCGCGGTACTCCATGACCTTCGCGAGCGTGGCCGTGGCCGCGCCGTAACCTTCGAGGGGTTCGCCCGC
Organism: Labilithrix sp.; assembly: GCA_019637225.1. GTDB lineage: Bacteria > Myxococcota_A > Polyangia > Polyangiales > Polyangiaceae > Labilithrix. Next base: position 12,937 of record JAHBWC010000092.1, on the reverse strand, counting down.
AGGCGGCTCGATGCGGAAGCCCCATCCGCCGGGCGCGCCCTCGGCGGCCTTGCACGAGCCGTCCGTGTAGCAGAGGTACTCCTTCCGACCGCTCACGCCTGCAACGATACGTGGCGCGCGCCCGTGCGTGGTAGAGAGGAACGCGATGCGAGCGCCCGGCCGTCTCCGCGTCCTCGCGCTCGCGCTCGTCGCGGCGGGCTGTGTGGGGCCGTTCGCGTCGCCGCCGCCCGGTGGACCCTCGGCGTCCGGCTCGCCGTCCGCCGGAGCCGGCGCGTCCGCCTCGCGCGAGGCCGCCGACGCCGGCGCGCCGAGCGGCTCCGACTGCGACGACGCGAAGACCGCTTCGCCGGCCGCCGGTGGAGCGGACGAGGGAGGCGAGGGCGACCACGCGACGCTCGACGACGGCTTCGAGCTGCCCGAGGCGGCCGCGGCGCCCGACGAGTCGGCGCCGGCGCCGCCGTTCGCCGAGCTGACCGACGCCGAGATCACCGCGCGCCTCCGCGCCGACATGAGCGCGCTCGGGCCGATGTCGATCGGTCGCGCGCACAGCGGCGTCCTCGTCTCCGGCGTGCGCATGCCGGAGGGCGCGAACTGGGAGCTCGTGAGCCCCGGACACGCGTGGGGAACGCAGGAGACGGTCGACGCGCTCGCCCGCGCGATCGACGCGGTGGCCGCGCGCTTCCCTGAGACGCCGCGGGCGTTCATCGGCGACATCAGCGCGAAGCGAGGCGGTCACCATCCTCCCCACGTGAGCCACCAGTCGGGCCGCGACGTCGACGTCAGCTACTACCTCACCGAGGGGCACCGCTGGTACGCGACCGCGAACGCGTCGAACCTCGATCGCGCGCGGACGTGGCATTTCGTGCGAACGCTCATCGCCGAGAGCGACGTCGACTTGATCCTCGTCGACCTCCAGATCCAGCGCATCCTCAAGGCGTACGCGCTCGAGGTCGGCGAAGACCCGGCCTGGCTCGATCAGGTGTTCCAGGCAGGCGGCAAGAGCCGTCGCCCGCTCTTCTTCCACGCGAAGGGGCACGCCTCGCACCTCCACGTCCGCTTCTACAGCCCGGCGGCGCAGGAGCTCGGGCGCCGCGCCTACCGGCTCCTCGTGTCGCGCCGCCTCATCGCGCCGCCGACGCTCTTCATCACGCACACGGTGAAGTCGGGCGAGACGCTGAGCCACCTCGCGCTCCGCTACAAGGTCACGACCGAGGCCATCAAGAAGGCGAACCTCCTCAAGAAGGATCTCCTGCGCGTGGGCAAGCCTTACAAGATCCCGCAGACCGGCGGCATCGCGATGCCCGCGCGCGTCGTCGTCCCCGCGCGGCGCGTGCCGCCGAGCCCGAGCGACGTCGCAGGCGCGAAGCCCTCGCCGGGTGGCGAGCCGTGCCGTCGCACGAGCCTCCGCTGAGCGATCCGCCGGCCGGCGCCGCCGCTTCGATCGCCCGCGAGGCGCCGATTCGATCGCCCGCGCGGCGCGGCTCAGCCCGTGACCTTGGCGAGGTACGTCTCGAGCTCCGGCACGGTCGGGCCGGAGAGATCGAACGCCGAGGCGTCCGAGATCCCGAGGTCCGCCGCGACGGCCGCCTTGATCTGCGGGTTCGAGAACGGCTTCGTGTCGTGGATCGCCTCGTACTCCGGGCTGAGCGTCTGGAGGACCGCGATGCCCGCGACGTCGGCCGCGATGCGGTCGGTGCTGACGATGAAGACCTTCGGCTTGCCGGCCACGCCGCCCGTGAACGACGACGGCGCGCCCGCGGGTCGATCGTTCTTCGTCGGACCGCCCGAGATGATCGCGGAGTAGCCGTCCATCACGACGAGCGACGGCGTGAAGGCCTGGTTGATCTGGGCGATCTGCTTGTAGAGGACGCGCGTGTCGTGCGTCTTCAGGTTGCCGTCGCGCTTGCGATCGTCCGCGTGAACGAGTCCGAGGCCGATCTTCAGCGCCATCGTGAACTCGGAGATGAAGTGCGTCTTCACGCACGACAGGATGATCTGGTGGTCGGCCGTCATCACCGGCTCCGGGAGGCGGACGGTGTCGACCCAGTTCGGCGTCGAGCCCGCGGGGAGCGTGACCCAGTCGACGTTGTCGTCGTAGGCGATCGCGCTCGTGCCGATCTTCTTCGCGGCGCCGGCGATGCCGTTCTTGGTGAGGTTCCCGGCCGTGTTGGTGTCGCCCCAGAAAGAGCGGTCGCCCACGCGGATATCGGTGACGCCGATGTCGCGCAGCATGCCGCCGATGGCGAGGATCGTGTCCGGCGAGGTCGAGTACGGGTAGAGGTCGCCCGAGTTGGCGTTGACCCGGAGGTAGACCGACTCGCCGGCCTTGATCATCCCGAGGCCGATGGTCTCCGCGAGCGCCGCCTCGAGGGCCACGTTGCGGTCGCTCGGGTCGTAGCCCATGCCGACGAGGTGCTTGGTCTCCGTCGCGGATCCGCCGGCGTCGGCGCCGGGCTCACCGCTCGAGCTGCTGCCGTTCACGACCGTCTTGGTCCCGCAGCCGACGAGCCCGGAGGCCCCGAGCCACGTCCCGACCGTCCCGAGCATGACGGCCTGCACCATCTGCCGGCGGGTGAGCTCCTTCGCGGCGCACTCCTCCGCGAGCGTCTTCGAGACGATGGTGCGGGGGCCGGTCTTGCGCGATGTCTTGATGTGCATGGGATCGGGAGCTCCGTGCGGCGGGCAGGCGGCGTGTATAGCATCAACGGATGAGCACGCCACGTTGCACCCGTTCGGGGGATGAGGCATGCGCGAAGCCATGATCTCCGCGACGTTGCGCGCGTTCGGGCAGACCGCGCCGGGCCGACCGCTCGAGCCGCTCGACCTGCCCGATCCGGGGCCGCTCGGCGAGACGGAGGTGGAGATCGCCGTCGATCACTGCTCGGTCTGCCATAGCGACGTCCACCTCCTCGACGGCGATTGGGGCGAGGTGGCGCGGCCGCTCGTCCCCGGCCACGAGGTCGTCGGTCGCGTGCTCCGCGCCGGCCCGGCCGCGACGATTTCAGAAGGCGCGGTCGTCGGGCTCGGGTGGCAGGCGGGGGCGTGCGGCGTCTGCGCCGCGTGCCGATCGGAGCGCGAGCACCTCTGCACGGGCGGCAAGGTCCGCACCTGCATGGGCCGTCAGGGCGGCTTCGCCGAGCGCGTCCGCGCCGACGCGCGGTTCTGTTTCGAGCTTCCGGGCGGGCTCGATCCGGCCACGGCCGCTCCTCTCCTGTGTGCAGGCCTCACGGTCTTCTCGCCGCTCGAGCGCCTCGGCGTCCGCGCGGGAACGCGGGTCGGCGTCGTCGGGGTGGGCGGCCTCGGCCACCTCGCCGTGCGCTTCGCGTCCGCGCTCGGCGCGTCCGTCGTCGCGTTCGATCCCGACGCCTCGAAGAGGGAGCTCGCGCTCGCGCTCGGCGCCGGCGATCTCGTCGACGCGCGCGCGCCGCTCCCGCGCGGCGTCGTCGACCTCCTGCTCGTGACGACGCACGCGGCGCTCGACTGGAACGCGTGGATGGGCGTCCTCGATCTCGAGGGCACCCTCTGTCTGGTCGGCATCCCCGGCGCGCCGCTGACGCTCTCGGCCGATCCGCTCCTCGACGAGCAGAAGCGCGTCACCGGCAGCGTCATCGGGAGCACGAAGACGATGCGGCGCATGCTCGCCTTCGCAGCCGAGCACCGGATCGCGCCGGTCGTCGAGCGGATGCCCCTCGCGTCGGCGAACGAGGCGATCGGACGCGTCCGCGACGGCCGCGCCCGGATGCGCGTGATCCTCGACCGCGCGCCCCGCTGAGCCGCCGGCGAACGCCAGCGACGCGGGGCGCGCCCCCCGGCGCCTCGAGATTCAGGATCGCGCCGGCGGCCACGAGCTATCCTCGAAGCATGCCTCTCCCGCTCTCCTCTCATCCGCGGAAGCTCGTCGCGGCGGTGGTGGTGGCGCTCGTCTTCGTCGGCTGCCTGTTTCCGGGCTTCGAGAAGTTCGAGGGCGGCGAGCGCGGCGCGAGCGACGACCGAGACGGCACGGGCGGCTCGTCGGGATCATCCGGGACGTCCGGGACGTCGGGCTCGTCCGGGACGTCGGGATCGTCCGGGACGTCCGGAGCGCCGGCGGATGGGAGCAGCGGGACCCCGGACGCGGGGCTGCCCCGCGAGATCGTCTGCGTCCGCGACGGCGGGCGGTGCCCCGTCCCCGAGCAGTTCTGCTGCACCACCGTCGACGGACCGCAGTGCCAGAACGTCAGCGGGATCAGCAACCCGACCAACTGCAAGATCCAGGGCCTCGGATCCGGCAAGGCGTTCCTCTGCGACGGTGAGGAAGACTGCGCGCCGGGACAGTCGTGCTGCTTCCGCGAACAGGAAGACGGCGACGGGGTGAACGCGAAGTGCACGAGCGACTGCTCGGGCGGCAGGGTCGTCTGCAACGCGCTGACCGGGTGCCGGACCGGGAACTGCACCGGGAGCGTCGCCGGCGGCGTGTTCAAGGTCTGTCAATGAGGCAGGACGAAGAGACCCGCAGCCTCGTCAACCGGGCGCCGCGCGATCCCGACGCGGCGCGGCCGTCGTTCCTCGTCACCGTCGTGTCCGGCGCGGACCGCGGGCACGCCTTCGAGCTCGACGGCGCTCAGACGTCGCGCGCGCTCGTCGGCGGCTCGCCGGCGTGCACGGTGCGCCTCACCGATCCGCTCGTCTCGAGGCGGCACGCGGCGCTCGAGGTGGAGCTCGAGGGGCTCCGCGTGCAGGACCTCGGCTCGAAGAACGGCACCGTGGTGAACGGCCTCCGCGTCAGCGACGCGCTCCTCGCGGGCGGCGAGGTCATCCGCGTGGGCTCGACCATGCTCCGCGTCGAGCGGCTCGCGAAGGTCGCGTCGACGAAGACCACGAGCGCGATGGCGTTCGGGCGCCTCGTCGGCGCGAGCGTCGAGATGCGTCGCCTCTATCCCATCTGCCAGGAGCTCGCGGAGGCCGACGTCCCCGTCCTCATCGAGGGCGAGACAGGCACCGGCAAGGAGCTCCTCGCCGAGTCGCTCCACGAGAAGGGGGCGCGCGCCGCGGGGCCGTTCGTCGTCTTCGACTGCGCCGCGGTGTCGGGGCCCGCCGCGCTCGCGTCGCTGTTCGGGGTCGAGGGGGGAGCGCCGGGGGCGTTCGAGCAGGCGCGCGGCGGGACGATCCTCCTCGACGAGGCGGCCGAGCTCGATCCCGAGGCGCAGGCCGGCCTCCTCGACGCGCTCGCCCAGCGGAGGATCCTCCGCGAGGGCGCCTCGACGTGGACCTCGATCGACGTCCGGATCCTCGTCGCCTCGCGGCGTGACCTCGACGCCGAGGTGCAAGCCGGCCGCTTCCGCGAGGACGTCCTCCAGTGCCTCGCGGAGTCGGCGCGCGTCGAGCTCCCTCCGCTGCGGAAGCGGCAGGGCGACGTCGGTCTGCTCGCGCGCCACTTCTGGCGCGTGATCGGCGGCGGTGACAGCCTGCCCGCGGACTTCTCCGCGCGCCTCGAGACGTATGTCTGGCCGGGGAACGTCCGCGAGCTCGCCAACGTCGTCGCGCGCCGCTTCGCGAGCGGAGAAGACGACGCGCCCGCCGCGCCGAAGGCGGAGCTCTCCGAGCCGTCGCTGCACGCCGCGCTCGAGACGATCCTCGAGTCGGACATGCCGTTCTCTCGCGCGCGCGCCGCCGCCCTCGCGGAGTTCGAGCGTCGCTACGTCGCCCGCGTCCTCGCGCGGCACGGCGGTCACGTCGGACGCGCCGCCGCCGCGAGCGGCATCGCACGTCGCTACTTCCAGATGCTCCGCGGTCGAAGCAGCCGCTGAGCGTCCGCGCCTGCGCGCCGCCGTGATGCGCGCGCTCCTCGGGGGGCGTGTGCGCCGGTGAGGGAGCACGGCGGTCGACGAACGACGGACGACGGCGCGGAGCGCGCCGCCGCGCGGAAGCCGGAGGAACCACGCGCCGCCGGTTCGCGATCCAGATCATGCGCCGCGCCGGCGTGCAGGCACGGCGGCGCGCGCTTCGCGCGCCGGCATGCGCCGTGCTGCGTCTCGAGCGATGAGGCCCGTCGCCGGCTCCTTCGTGGTGTGTGCGCTCCTCGCGGCCATGGCGGGATGCCTGGAGGCGCCGACGGGCACGACGTCGGGCTCGAAGAAGCGGAGCCCGGACGCCGCCCCGGCCGGCGACGACGCGGACGATGCCGAGCAGGAGCCGTCCGATCCCGCTCCCCGCAGCCCGCTCGCGGCGATCGTCGTCGACCTCGGCGCGGTGACGGCAGGCCAGACCGTCGATCTCGTCGTTCCGAAGAACGCGCTCGGCTTCAACGTCGTGGTGGCCTCGGAGGGAGCCGCCTCCCTCGGTATCCAGACCATCAAGAACCCGAAAGATGTGGTCGTCCTCGACTCCTTCACGCACGCGAAGAGCACGATGGCCGTCGGCGAAGCCGTCGAGGGGATCGCGAGCGTGTCCGTCCCGCAGAACGATCTCCCGGCCTCGGCGCCGACCGCCGGCACGTGGCGGGTCACGTTCGGAGGCGAGGGGACGAACGGACGGGCGAAGGCTCGGGTTCAGGTGACGAGCGACGCCGCGTTCCACGGCGGTCTCCTCGACGTCCACGTCCACATTCCGGCCGGCCTCAAGATGGCGAACCCGTCGCCGTCGCACGTCGTCGACGCGGCGAGCGCGCCGGCCGACACCGACCTCGGAGCGCGGATCGACGCCTTCTACCTCGCGCTCGGCGAGCTCTTCGGGATCGAGCGCGGCAAGGTCGTCTTTCACGACGCGCCGGCGCGGTTCGTCGCTGTCAACGACGATCCGACCTTCTACGCGGCGACGGCCGTCTCCGCCGGCTTGCCGGAGGAGCAGGGCCTGCACGTCGTCCTCACGAACGATCTCTATCGAGGCGAGTACTCCGGATACTCCCCCGGAGTCCCCGGAGCCGCGAACGTCACCGGGACGCCGATGTCCAGCATCCTCGTCGCCGTGGACGCGACGGTCGATCCCGTGTCGGACGGCTACACCTGGCTCCACGAGGCGGCGCACTTCGTCGGGCTGCAGCACACGTCGGAGTCGGACGGGATCACGCACGACCCGCTGAGCGACACGCCCGAGTGCCGTGGCACGCGGACGCCGCAGTGTGGAGACGCGCGGAACCTCATGATCCCCGGCTGGTGGCCGGAAGGCCTCGTCCTCCCGGAGGCGACGAAGGGACAACAGGCCGTCTTCCGAGGCTCGCCGATCTACCGCGCGTACGCCTCCGGCGCTGTCGCGAAGAGCCTTCTCGCCGGCCTGGGCGGGACGTCGAGCGAGCGCGGTACGTCGCCGAGCGCGAGCGGGGCACCGCCGAGTGCGTTCGCGCCGCGCCGCGTGACGGCCTCTGGCCGGCAGCTCACCTCGCTCGAACGCTGGCTCGGTGGGACGCTCTGCGGATCGGCGCAGCAGAGCCCGGCGCTCGTCGTCCGCGAGCGGGGACGCGACCAGGCGATCGCCGACCTCCAGGCGATCGCGCGTGACGCCGATCTGCCGCGGCCCTACCGGACGAAGGCGCTCCGCATGATCGAGCGGATCGGGCACGGCGAGTAGGGAAGGGAGGCGTTCGCTGACGCGCGTCAGAACGCGAGCACGCGTCAGAACGTCAGCACGCGTCAGAACGTGAGCACGCGTCAGAACGTGAGCACGCGATCGAGACGGGCCGTCGAGGACGGCTTGCTCGTGAAGTAGACGATCGCGGCGGCGCCGAGCGCGACGAGCGAGACGCCGAGCGAGATGCCCGCGAAGACGAACTGCTGCCTCACGGGATCGACCTCGGCGGGAGCGCACTTAGCGGCCGTCCGGTAGCACCCGCTCTCGAGATCGGCGTAGCCGGCCTGGCCGGACAGCTCGAAGTAGCCGAACGCGCCGAGCGCCACTCCACCCACCGCGGCGAGCGCGATCGGGAGCGCGTTCGACGGTGCGCGCGCGTCCTCGTCGCCCGCCGGCGGGCGGTCGCCGGGCGTGCCTTCGTTCGTCGGCGGCTCGTGACGACGGTCGCTCGGGAGACGTGCGCCGTCCTGCTGGAGGGGCCGGTCGAACCGGAGCTCGACGACGCGCGCCTTCTCGCCGAGCGCCACGAGCGTCGTCTGCTCGGCGACGTCCCCCGCGCGCGTCTTCGCGCGAAGGACGCGGCGGCCGGGATCGACCTCCACCGGGCTGCCGTCGAGCTTGATCGCGGCGCCGTCGATCGTCACGCGCGCGCCGAGGACGTCGCGCCCGCGGGAGTCCACGGCGCGGACGACGATCGACGGGGTCGCCTCGTCGACCTCCTTCAGCCAGCGCTCGCAGTCCGCGCGCACGACCGGGTTGCAGCTGCGGCTCGCGCACACGAGCAGCGATGCGCGAGCCTCGCGCAGCTTTCCGCGCCCGCGGAGATCCTGAGCTTCATCGGCCGCCGTGACGCACGGGCTCGCGGCCCTGGCGGGGGCGCAGAAGAGCGAGATGGCGGCCGCTCCGAGCAGCGCCGCGAGGTTTCCTCTCAGTCGCAACTCCCCTGATATACCGTCTTCCCGGACGACGGGTCGACCCTCGCCACGCACGGCGCGTGCGCCGGGGCGCCGGGCGCCGCCGAACGCGCCTTCACCGCGCGGCGGGGCGCCCTCGTGTGCCGGCGCGGGGGCAGGAGACCGGGCCGGGCGCCGTTTGCGCGAAACGCCGCACCCACACCGTCACGCGAGCGGGGCCGCGATGGCGGTGGCCAGCGGGGCCAAGACCGCGGCAGGCGGCGCGGCCGGGACCGCGCCAGGCGTACCAACCGGGACGAGCGGCAGGCGGCGCGGTCGGGGAGGTCGCGGGCGGCTCGATCGGTACGGCCGTGAGCGCCGCGGCCGGGACGGCGGCATGCGCCGCGCCGAACGCGGGCGCTCGCGCATCGAGCAGCGTCGACGCGACGTCGTCGTGTGCGCTCGCGGCCTCCGCCGCGCCGTGACGCGAGTAGCTCACGCCGACGACCAGCGTGATCGCCGCCGCGAACGCGAACGTGAGGAGCGCCGCGAGATCCATCCCGCGCGCTCGCCTCTGCCCGAAGGGGGGCGCGGCCGGCGGCTGTGAGGTGTGCAGCACGAACGTCGGGTGGGACAGCCCGTCGTTCGACGCGCTGAACGTCGTCACGGTGCCCTCAATCTCCGCCGAGACGTCTTCCCGGACGAGCATCGTCGCCATCTCGGCGGTCATCGACGCCGCCGGCGGCCGCACGCCGGGGCTGACGAGCGTGTCCGGCGCCGGGCAGGGCGGCGGCGCGCCTCGCTCGGCGCTCGCGACGAGACCGCGCCGCGTCGCGAGGGCCTCCTGTGCGGTCGCTTCGACCCACGCCGCCACGTCTCGGCCGAGCGCGCGGCCGAGCGCGTCTTCCAGCGCGACCGCCATCTCGCGCGCCGTCGCGAAGCGCGCGCTCGGATCGGCCTCGAGCGCGCGGAGCGCGATCTCGTCGAGCCCCGGCGGCAGGTCGCGCACGACGCTGCTCGGCGGCGCCACCCACCCGACGAGGATCTTCTCGAGCGTCGCGCCCTCGTTGTCGGAGGCGAACAGGCGCTTGCCCGTCAAGAGCTCCCAGAGCACGACGCCGGCGGCGAAGATGTCGGTCTTGCGCGTGACGGGCTCGCGTCGGACCTGCTCCGGCGCCATGTAGGCGAGCTTCCCCTTGAGGTCGCCGTCGCCCGTCATGCTGCTGCGGCGCCCGCCGTTCGCACGCGCGATCCCGAAGTCGACGAGTCGCGCGACGCCGTCCGCGCCGACCAGGACGTTCTGAGGCGACACGTCTCGGTGGACGATCTCGAGCGGCTGCCCGTCCTCGCTCCGCGCTTCGTGCGCCGAGTGGAGGCCGTGCAGCATCTCGGAGACGATCGCGACGACGATCGGGAGCGGCATCCGACCCTTCCCGCGTCGCGCGAGCGCCGAGAGCGACTCGCCGTCGACGTACTCCATGACGAGGAGGAGCTCGCCGGGCGCGTCGCTCGACGGCTCGGTCGAGACGACGTCGAGCGTGGGGACGACGTTCGGGTGCCGGATTCGAGCCGCGAGCCGGGCCTCGTCGGCGAACGCGTCGACGAAGCTCGGGTCGGCGCAGAGGTGCGGGTGGAGGCGCTTGATCGCGACTGTCCGGGCGAAGCCGGCGGATCCGACGAGCCTCCCGAGATGGAGCGTCGCCATCCCACCCTGGGCGACCGCCTGCCCGAGCGCGTAGCGACCGACCTGCTCGACACTCTTCACGATGAGCCGCCTCTTTGGTGGATCGAGCGCTCGAGACGTTCCGGCGGCCCTCGTTCGCGAGGCCCGAATGGCCCCGGAGACGATGTCCGCGCGGGTTTCGCGTCGTCTTCGAGCTCTCCGGAGGAGGGGAGCAGCAACATCCGTGCGCGCCCCGTAGCCGGTAGTATCAGGTAGGCGGTTTCCCCCGACCGGCGCCATCGGGCGCGGAGCGAGGCCGCGATCAGCCGGCGAGCGTCTTCGCGTGGTGGCGGAGGTGCGCGTCCATCATCGTCGCGATGAAGTAGTAGCTGTGGTCGTAGCCGTCGTGGCGCCGCAGCCGGAGGCTCTGCCCGGCGGCGGCGCAGGCTTCTTCGAGCAGCTCGGGTCGGAGCTCGCGCTCGAGGAACTTGTCGCTCGTGCCCTGGTCGACGAAGAGCTCGAAGGGCAAGGTCCGCCCCGCGGCGATCAGCGCGCACGCGTCGTGCTCGGCCCAGCGCGCGCGATCGCTCCCGAGGTAGCGCGAGAACGCCTTCTCTCCCCACGGGACGCGCGACGGCGCGACGATCGGCGCGAGCGCGGACACACTCGCGTAGAGGTCGCGGTTCTTGAGCGCGAGCGTGAGCGCGCCGTGGCCGCCCATCGAGTGGCCGAAGATCCCGCGGCGGTCGCGCGCGATCGGGAACGACTCCTCGACCCACGCCGGAAGCTCGCGCGTCACGTGCGTCTCCATCCGGTAGCTCTCCGACCAGGGCGCCTCGGTGGCGTCGAGGTAGAAGCCGGCGCCCAGACCGAAGTCCCAGCTCTCGTCGTCGCCGGGGTAGCGCTTCGATCGCGGGCTCGTGTCACACGCGACGAGCGCGATGCCGAGCTCGGAGGCGAGGCGGAGCGCGCCCCCCTTCGTCGGCAGGTGCTCTTCGTTGCACGTGAGGCCCGCGAGGTAATAGAGCGCGGGGACCTCGTCGCCGGCGAGCGCGCGCGGCGGGAGGAACACGGAGAAGCGCATCGGGCCGCCGCACGCGTCGCTCGCGCGCTCGTAGAAGCCCTGGCGTCCGCCGTACGCCGCGTGCTCGGACCTGATCGTGATCTTCGTCTCCGTCGTCATCGGCGCGCGATGATAGGCGAAAGTCGACGGCGACGGAGCTGGGGTCTTCCGCGCGCGGGAAGATCGCGCTAAGCGGGAGCCGCCGTGCGGTTGTGGCAGTTCGCTTTGGTCCCCGCGTTCGCGCTCGCGTCGCTCGAGGCGTGTGAGAACACGCGGAGCGGCGATTCGTCGTCGTCCGCGGCGGCCGACGCGTCGACGACCGCGGCGGACATCGACGCGTCGAGCAGCGAGGGCGTCGGCGAGAAGGCCGCGGACCGCGAGAGGCTCGTGCTCGATCTCGCCGCGGCGAGCTTCGTCGCCTCCGTGAGCGATCGGCCGAGCTGGCCCGAGAGCGACGCCGGCGCGCGACGGATGGGCTATCTCCGGAACGGCGCGGTCGTGAAGGCGTACGACCCGCCGATCAAGAACGACGACTGCAAGGACGGCTGGTACGAGCTCGTCGAGGGAGGCTTCGTCTGCGGCAAGGTCGCGACGATCGATCTGACGAACCCGCGCGTGAAGCTCGCGCCGAAGCAGCCCGATCGCGACGCCGGCATGCCGTACCGCTACGGCGCGAACGTCTCCGACGGCACCCCGCTCTACCGCCGCGTGCTCAGCGCCGAGGACCGGAAGAAGTACGAGCCGCACCTCGCGCCCGCGCCGAAGCCGGAAGAGGCGCCGAGCGCCACCGGTTCGAGCGACGGCGAGAAGGACGACGAGCCCTCGCTCGCCGGGGGCGAAGAAGAAGCGCCGCCGCCGCGTCGCGCGTCGCGCGAGAAGAACGATCGCGACAAGGACCGCGATCGCGTCAAGGACCCGTTCAAGAACCCCGACGCGGGGCGCCCGCAGCTGAAGGAGCTGAAGGGCCGCGGCGTCCTCGTGCGCAAGATGGCGCGCGGCTTCATCGTCGCGCTCGATCGCGACTTCAAGGCGGCCGGCACGCGGTGGTGGCGGACGACCTTCGGCTTCGCCGCGCCGTTCGATCGCCTCGCGCTCGTGAACGGCTCCACGAAACACGTCGGCAACTGGTTCACGGGTGAAGGCGCGGTCGCCGATCTGCTCCCGTTCCCCGAGCTCGCCGGCGTCGACGGCGGCGGCGAGCCGGTGCTGACGATCGACGCCGGCGCGCCGCTTGCCGGGACCGTCGCGTTCGCCATGTCGAACGGCGTGGTCAAGCTCGAGGTCACCGAAGACGGCAAGGGCGGCCTCAAGGTGGGCTGGGGCGCGCCGCTGCCGAAGCGAAGCGCCGTCCTCCTCACCGGGCGCGCAGAGACGATCTCGGGCGTGACCTACCACCAGACGGCGGGCGGCTTCTGGGTGCGCCTGCCCGAGCTCCGCGTCGCGAAGCCCGAGGTGCCCGCCGACGTCGGCGCCGACGAGCGGTGGATCGACGTCGACCTCACGCGCCAGCAGCTCGTCGCGTTCGAGGGGCGGCGCCCCGTCTTCGCGACGCTGATCTCGTCGGGACGCCGTAACCCGTACGATCCCGAGCGCGACTTCGCGACGCCTCCGGGGACCTTCCGCATCCGCGAGAAGCACGTCACGACGACGATGGACGGCGACGTCGCGTCCGACGGCCCGTACTCGATCGAGGACGTGCCCTGGGTGATGTACTACCAGGGCAGCTACGCGCTTCACGGCGCGTTCTGGCACGACTCGTTCGGCAACGTGCGGAGC
>JAHBWC010000091.1 GCA_019637225.1 Labilithrix sp. | reverse complement strand
CTCCCCGGCGGCCACCTCGGCGGATGGAACGGCGACACCGGCCTCGACATCGCGGGCGACCACCTCGACGTCTTCGCCATCGCCGCCGGCACGCTCGACTACTCCGAGCGGGGCCACACCCTCTGGACGCGCGGTCGCGACACGCCTTACAGCGTCCGCATCGCCCTCGACGCGCCGATCCCGTGGCGAGGCCATCGCATCACGCACGTCTACTACACGCACCTGTCGAGCCTCGAGACGGAGCAGCCGGAGGGCTCGCCGCACCGCCGCCACGTCGAAGCCGGCGAGCGCATCGGAGTCTCCGGGATCGGCAACGGCGTCCCCCACCTCCACCTCGGGCTCCTCCTCGACGGACAGGTCGAGCAGGACACCAGGGAGTTCATCCTCCGCGAGGGCGAAATCCGCCAGGTCATGGGCCGCTACGCGAACGGCGAGCGCCTCCCGCGCGAATGAGGCGGCGCGCGGCGTCGCCGACGCGCTCGTTCCCCCGTTCGGGCCGCCGGACGACCGCACGAGCAATCGGGAGACCTCCCTGCGGATGCGAGCTACGCTCGATCCCACGATGCGGCGCGCGTTGCTCCTCTTCGGTACGCTGACGGCCCTCTCGTCGGCGTGCGGACGGGTCCTCGACGACGAAGCGAGCGCGCCCCTCGCCGACGCGGCGAGCCCGAGCGACGCCGGCGCGACGACGTCCGAGCCGGGGGCGCCGGAGGCGGGCGACCCCTCCGCACCCGAGGGCGACGCCGGCTTCGCTGTCCCGTTCGCGATGACCTTCGAGCAGACCCTCTTCGGCCCCGACGGCGCGAACGAGCCGACGTCGGCGCGGAGAGCGACCCGACCGATCTTCGGGCTCGGGTCGGCCGAGGTGCCCGGCAATCTCACGACCACCATCACGCGACGCTTCCCGCCTCAGGACAGCCTCTACGTCTCGTTCTACGTCCGCTTCGGGACGGCGGGCGGACGGACCGTCTTCGCTCGGCTGATCGGCTCCGGCGCGACGCTCGTCGAGCTGGAGGCTCGCCCTGGAGAACCCGGCCTCTCCTACGTGGTGTCGGCGCACTTCACGAGTGGTGCTGGCCAGACCTTCACGCTCGGCAACCTCGGGGCGGGCGGCATCTACCGCTTCGGGTTCAAGAGTGTCCTCATCCCCGGAACGGGCCCGGCGCTCGAGGTGTTCCTCGGAACGGGCTCCCTCACGGCCGAGGCGTACGGACAAGCCAGCCTCGACCAGGGAACGCCGATCGCCATCGAGGTCGGCAACCTCGGCGCGGGGAGCCAGGGTCTGGCGCTCGTCTTCGATGACGTGCTGGGCGAAAGGGACGGTTTCGCGCCGCCGTCCGAGTAGACGCTCCGGCCGTATCGCGCACGGGCACGGGCACGGGCACGGCGAGACACCGAACCGATTCAGCGACGCACGCTAGAGGAAATCGACGAGCAGCGCGGCGAGCGCGTCGGGCTGGGTCCAGTGCATCATGTGCCCCGCGCCCTCGAGCGTCGCGCGATCGACGTGCGCGAACGCGGCGAGCCGGTCGTCCTCGTCGGGGACGTGAAAGCCCGTCTCGCCGCCCGACACGAAGAGCACCGGGCACGTGACGAGCCGCGCGAACTCGACGAACAGCTTCGCGAAGAACGGCACCGGCGACGTCGTGCGGTGGAGCGGATCGAAGCGCCACACCACGCGCGAGGCGCCGTCGGCATCGGTCACCTCGCGGACGAGGTGAGGCAGCCGGTGATCGAGCACCTCGCGCGGGACGCTCGGGTGATTCGTGACGAGCCGTCGCCGCGCGTCTTCTCGCCGCAGCGGCGCGGGCTCCCCGCGCGCGCGGGTCCCGCGGAGCTCCTCGACCCATCGGCGCATCCGCGTGGGTCCGACCTCCCAAGGGTTGTCCGGCGGACCGAGGCCCTCGAGGTTCGCGAGGCGAAGGACGTTCTCGGGGAACGCGCCGGCGTACAGCGTCGCGATCGTCCCGCCCATCGAGTGGCCGACGACGGCGACCGGGTCGCCCGGCGAGAGCGCCTCGACGAGCCCGGCGAGGTCGGCGATGTAGTCGGCGAAGTGGTAGTAGCTCCCGCGCGGCGCGCGATCGCCGTCGCCGAACCCGCGCATGTCGGGCGCGAGCACGCGATGACCGCGCTCGGCCAGCGCCGGCGCGACGCGATCCCATGTTCCCGCCGCGTCCATGTAGCCGTGAACGAGCACGACCGTGGTCGCCGACGCGTTCGTCGCGACGCTCGGGCTCCACTCGAGGACGCGGTGCGTGAGGCCGTTGGCGTCGACGCGGATCGTGTTCGGAGAGACAGAGTCTTTCGTCATCGGCCGCCACAGAGTACGCTGGCGGCCGCTGATGGCCCACACGATCACGCTGATCCCCGGAGATGGCATCGGGCCCGAAGTGGCCGACGCGACACGACGAGTCCTCGCCGCCTCCGGCGTCGTCATCGATTGGGAGGTCCAGGAGGCCGGCGCCGCGGTCGCGGAGAAGCGCGGCACGACGCTCCCCGAAGAGGTCCTCGAGTCGATCCGCAAGAACCGGGTCGCGCTGAAGGGCCCGATCGGGACGCCGATCGGCAAGGGCTTCCGCTCGGTGAACGTCACGCTCCGACAGGCGCTCGACCTCTACGCGAACGTCCGCCCCGTGCGGAGCCTGCCCGGGATCGAGCCGAGGTTCGAGGGCACGGACATCGTCATCGTCCGCGAGAACACCGAGGACCTCTACGCCGGCCTCGAGCTCATGATCATGCCGGGCGTCGCGCAGTCGATGAAGCTCATCACCGAGCGCGCCTGCCTCCGCATCTGCGAGTACGCCTTCGACTACGCCGAACGCCTGGGGCGAAAGCGCGTCACCGTCGTGCACAAGGCGAACATCATGAAGCTCTCCGACGGCCTCTTGCTCGAGTGCTTCCGCAAGGTCGCCCTCAAGCACCCGCGGATCGAGCCGCACGAGGTGATCGTCGACGCGTGCGCGATGCAGATGGTGCGAAACGCGAACAAGCTCGACGTGATCGTCACCGAGAACCTGTACGGCGACATCCTGAGCGATCTCGGCGCGGGGCTCGTCGGCGGGCTCGGGATCGTCCCGGGCGCGAACATCGGGCTCGAGGCCGCAGTGTTCGAGGCCGTCCACGGCACCGCGCCCGACATCGCCGGCAAGGGACTCGCCAACCCGACCGCGCTCATCCAGAGCGGGGTGATGATGCTCCACCACCTGGGCGAGCACGCAGCGGCGCAGAAGATCGAGCGCGGCCTACTCGCGACGTTCGAGAGCGGCGTCCGCACGGCCGACCTCGGCGGCACCGCCGGAACCGAGGACTACACCCGAGCGCTCTGCGAGGCCATCGGCCGCGCTTGATCGTACGGCGCCGCGGGGGGAGGTGACGCCGTGCACGGTCATGACGCGCTCGTCTTCCTCCTCTCGCTCGCGCTGCTCCTCGGCGTCGCGCGCCTCCTCGGTGAGCTCGCGCGCGCGCTCGGGCTCCCGCTCGTCGTCGGCGAGCTCCTGACCGGCATCCTCCTCGGCGCGACCGGCCTCCAGCGCTTCCTGCCAAACGTCCACGCGTGGCTCTTCCCGAGCGGCGCGCCCGCCGAGATGCTCTCGGGGTACACGACCGTGGCGGTCGTGCTCCTCCTCGTCGTCGCCGGCCTCGAGGTCGACCTCGGGATCGTCCAGCGTCGCGGCCGGAGCGCCGTCCTCGTCGCGGCGCTCGGCATCGTCGTCCCGCTGATCGGCGGCCTCGCCCTCGGTTACCTCGTGCCGGACTCGGTCGCGGGCGCGCCCGGCCAGCGCGGCCTCTTCGCTGTCTTCCTCGGCGTGGCGCTGTCGATCTCGGCGCTCCCCGTCATCGCGAAGACGTTGCTCGATCTCGGCCTCTTCAAGACGGACGTAGGCCTCCTCGTGATGACCGTGGCGATGCTCGACGATCTCGTCGGGTGGATCGCCTTCAGCATCCTGCTCGGCCCGCTGCGCGGCGGCGGCGTCGAGCTCGGCGTGCTCGCGCGCACGATCCTCCTCGCCGCGGGCTTCGCGCTCGTCTGCCTCGGTCCGGGGCGACGCGTGCTCGACCGCCTCCTCGGCGCGATCGACGAGCACGGCGAGCTCGCGCCCGGCCGCGTCCTGTCGCTCGTCGCCGTGGTGGCGATGCTGGGCGCGGCCGCGACGCAGGCGATCGGCATCCACGCCGTGCTCGGCGGCTTCATCGTCGGCGTCGCGTTCGGCGACTCGCCGCGCCTCCGCGAGCGGACGCGCCACACGATCCACCAGTTCGTCACCAACGTGTTCGCGCCGGTCTTCTTCGCGTCGGTCGCGCTCCGCGTCGACTTCCTCGAGAGCTTCGATCCGGTGCTGTGCCTCGTCGTCTTCCTCGTGGCGACGGCCGCGAAGCTCGTCGGCTGCGCCGGCGGCGCGCGCCTCACCGGCCTGCCGTGGAGGGAGTCTTTGGCCGTGGGCTTCGGCCTGAACGCGCGCGGCGCGATGGAGATCATCCTCGCGCTCCTCGCGCGCGAGGCCAAGCTCGTGAACGACAGCGTCTTCGTCGCGCTCGTCACGATGGCGGTCGGCACCTCGCTCCTCGCAGGCCCGTCGATGAAGCGCCTCCTCTACTCGGGTGGCGGCGCGGGCGCGCTGCCGGACGTCAGCGCGGACGACGCCGCAGGCCTCGTCCGCGACGGGGCGTTCGTCTCCGCGCTCACGTCGTCGACGTCCGCCCACGCGATCGAAGAGCTCGGCCGCGCGCTCCGCCCGGTGATCGGCGATCTCGTCGAGCCGGCGCTCATCTCCGTGCTCGAGCGCGAGCTGGTCGCCCCGACGGGCCTCGGCGACGACGTCGCGATCCCGCACGCGCAGGTCGAGGGCCTCGAGAAGGCGGTCGTCGCCCTCGGGCTCGCGCCCGGCGGGATCGACTTCGACGCCCCCGACGGGCGTCCAGCGCGAATCGTCTTCCTCCTGCTCCTTCCGCCACGCGCGTACGAGAAGGAGGTGCGCGTCCTCGCCGCGCTCTCCCGCTCGGTCTTCGACGAAGCGGCGCGCGAGGCCCTGCTCGCGACGACGTCGCTCGAGGAGGCCGTCCGTTGCCTCGACGAGCACGGCCGCCGGATCGCCGCGCGGCCACCGAGCGTCCGCGCCCCAAACCTCGGCGATCTCTGAGCAGCGACCGTCGACAGTGGACCTCGGTCGATCTAGAGAGCGTCCGTGCTCCTCGCGACCTGGAACGTGAACGGGATCCGCGCGCGATCCCAGCGCTTGGCCGAGTTCCTCGCCGAACGCCAGCCCGACGTCGTCTGCCTCCAAGAGCTCAAGATCACGGAGGACGACTTCCCTCACCTCGAGCTGCGCGCGTCGGGCTACCAGGCCGTGCTCGTCGGCCAGCAAGGCTGGAACGGCGTGGCCGTGATCGCGAAGGAGCGCCCCGAGCTCGTCCTGCGCGAGCTGCCCGGGGCCGGCGAGCTCGGCGCGCGCTTCGTGGTGGCGAAGGTGCACGGCCTCGAGGTCGCGAGCATCTACGTCCCGAACGGCAAGACCGTGAGCCACGCCGACTACAAGATGAAGCTCGGCTGGCTCGAGCGGCTCGCCACCCACGTCGAGTCACGCGCCGACAAGGACGCGCCGCTCGTCCTCGGCGGCGACTTCAACGTCTGCTGGACCGACCTCGACTCGTACGGCGGCGTCCGCTTCAAGGGCAAGATCTTCCACACCGACGAGGAGCGCACGCTCATCGAGCGCCTTCGCGCGGCGGGCCTGGTCGATCTGTTCCGCTCCCGTTACCCCGACGAGCCCGGCTTCTCCTGGTGGGACTACCGCGCGGGCTCCTTCCACAAGAAGGAGGGGATGCGGATCGATCTACTCCTCGCCACGCCCGTCGTCGCCCGCCGCGTGAAGGACGTCTTCGTCGACCGCGACTACCGCAAGAAGGGCAAGAGCTCCGGCTCGATCCCGTCGGACCACGCGCCGGTCGTCGCCGAGCTCGAGTAACGCGAGCGCTCCGCGCGACTCAGTACCGGTCCGCCGGCTCCTCGTGGCCGGTGACCTCGATCTTCGGGAAGACCTCCTGGAGGAAGCGGTCGCGGACCTCCCTCGCGCGCTGCGGATCGTCGCGCGCGGGGACCGCGACGCCGGTGACGAGGCACGCCTTGTCGCCCCACGCCGGATAGGCCGCCCAGGCCGCCTCGTACGACTCGCGCGCGAGCACCGTCGCCGTCTTCGCGCGCAGCGGGTCGACGTCGACGATGCTGATCTTCTTCACCGGCGGCTCGGCGCCGGCCGCCGCGGGCGGCGAGGGCGCGCTCCAGGTGAACGCGACCGGCGGATCGTGCTGGAGCTCGACCTCGAAGGCGTCGATCCACGGCGCCGCCCACTGCTCGAAGCTCTTGTTGCACGCGCCCTGCACCGAGTTGTCGTCCACGTGCGTGACGAAGGCCGCGAAGATGGCGTGGTGGTCCTTGCCGTAGCGAAAGCCGACCAGGCTCTTCAGCGTGAGGAAGCGCACGCGGGTCCAGTGATCGGCGTCGGGCAGCGGAACGCGCACGGCGTTCTGCTTGTCCGGCTTGGCCGCCACGGGCGCGACCTTGAGCTGCTCGAGCGCAGCCGAGTGGCTCGTGCCGCCGGTGCCGCCCTGGGCCGACTTGCCGTCGTCCTTCGGAGGCGACGCCGCAGCGACGGGCCGGCTCGGTTGAGCTCCGCTCGCGGTCGAGCACCCCGCGCCCAGGAGCGCGAGCAAGACGACCTGCCCAAGAGCCCGCTGCCTCCCAGTCATGACTTCACGACAGTGTTGGACGGATCGGACGGCATTTCCACTCATTCGGACCGGCCCGCGGTTTATGCTCGAGCTCCCGTGTCCACCACCCGTGCGACCCTGAACCGCCTGACGGACGCGATGCGGGGCGTGCTGTCCGGAAAGGACGACGTCATCGAGCTGTTGCTCGTCGGCCTCCTCGGCGCCGGCCACGTGCTGGTCGAGGACGTGCCGGGGGTGGGCAAGACGACCCTCGCGAAGGCGCTCGCGCGCGCGCTCGACGTGACCTTCACGCGCGTGCAGTTCACGCCCGATCTCTTACCGACGGACATCCTCGGCTCGCAGGTGCTGAACCCGCGCGACGGATCCTTGTCGTTCCATCAAGGCCCGGTGTTCACGAACGTCCTCCTCGCCGACGAGATCAACCGCGCCTCGCCGCGCACGCAGTCGGCGCTGCTCGAGGCGATGAACGAGGCGCAGGCGACGGTCGACGGCGTGACGCGCGCCCTGCCGGTGCCGTTCTTCGTCGTCGCGACGCAGAACCCCTCCGACTACCAGGGCACCTACCCGCTCCCCGAAGCGCAGCTCGATCGCTTCCTCCTCCGCATCGGCGTGGGCTACCCGTCCTCGGAGGCCGAGCTCGCGATGCTCTACGCGCGCCGCACCGTCGACCCGCTCACGGCCGTGGAGCCGGTCTGCGACCAGAACGAGATCGTGCGCATCCAGAGCGAGGTCCGCGAGGTCGAGGTGAAGGAGCCGGTCGCGAAGTACCTCCTCGAGATCGTCCACCGGAGCCGCCAGACCGCCGCGATCGAGCGGGGGATCAGCCCGCGCGGCGCGCTCGCGTTCTTCCGCGCGACGCAGGCCCGCGCGCTGCTCCACGGGCGCGCGTACGTGAGCCCCGAAGACGTCCACGCGCTCGCGGGCCCGGTGCTCGCGCACCGCGTCCAGCTCACCACCGAGGCTCGGTACGGCGGCGTCTCGGCGGCGGACGTGCTCGCGAAGGTCGCGCGCGAGGTCCGCGTCCCCACCTGACCGGAGGCGTTCGATGCGGATCGCCTTCGACTCGAAGACCGTGGACGGCGTCGCGTCGCGGACGCGCCGGCTCGCGCGCCTCAACCACATCCTCATCCCGAAGACGAAGGCCGATCGGGATCGCTTCCGCAAGGGCCGCCTCGGTCGCGCGGTCGCGCCGATCATCGCTCTGTGGGGCTCGCTCACCGACGAGGGCCGCACGCTCGTCGTCGTCACGACGGTCGTGGGCGCCCTGGCGGCCGACGTCCAGCGCACGAGCGCGTACTTCGTCTTCTCGATGCTCGTCGGGCTCGTGCTCGGATCGCTCGCCGCCGCGCGCTCGCTCCGATTCGAGCGCGCGACCGTGCGAGTGTCGGTCCCGCGCCGCGTGACCGTGGGCGAGGAGGTCACCTTCACGGTCTCCTGCCATCGCGACGAGGCGATCGCCGACGCGAGGTCCGACGCCTTCGCGCTCCGCGTGCGCGGGCCGTTCCTCACGTGGGACGGCAGCTGGACGGGCCCGCCGCCGGACGAGCTCGTCGTCGGGCCGGGCGAGAGGGGCGCCACGTCGATGCGCGCGCGCTTCATCGCGCGCGGCCTGCATCACCTCGACTCGTTCACCGCGGCCCGCGTGGCTCCGCTCGGCCTCGCGTGCGGACCGCGCGTCTCGAGCGACGGCGTCAAGGTCCACGTCGTGCCGCGGATCGCGAACGTCGTGCGCCTGCCTGTCGCCATGGCGACGAGGCACCAACCCGGCGGCGTCGCGCTCGCCTCGAAGGCGGGCGAGTCGATGGACCTCCTCGGCGTCCGCCCGTATCGCCCCGGCGACGCGGTGCGCGATCTCCACGCGAGGACCTGGGCCCGAACGGGCAAGCCCGCGGTCCGCGAGTACCAGCAGGAGTACTTCACGCGCGTCGGCGTGGTGCTCGACACGAGCATGCGCGACGCCGAGCTGCTCGAGGCCGCGATCGAGCTCGCCGCCGGCGTCGTCGCGCACCTGTCGCGCGGCGAGGCGCTGATCGACGTCCTCGTCGTGGGCGAGACCGTCCACGAGCTGACGGTCGGACGGAGCCTCGGCTGGCTCGATCAGGCGCTCGAGCTGCTCGCCGCGGTCGAGGCGAGCCCGAAGCTCGACGCGAGCCGCCTCGTCGCGCGCCTCGAGCCGCATCTCGCCCAGCTCTCCACCGTCGTCGTGATCGTCCCGAGCGCGCCGGCGGACTCCGAGCAGGAGCTGCTCGAGCGGAAGCTCAAGGATCGCGGGCTCGTCTGCACGATGCTCGTCATGGACGGACGCCTCGCCAAGGCGATCCGCGGCGGCGAGGCGCTCGCGTGGTGATCGCGTGCTGAGGGCGCCGCTCGCCTCGCGCTTTCTGCCGGCGCTCAGCGCGACGGCGGTGGTCGGCCTGGTCGGGGCCACGCGCCCGCTCGGCGCCACCGCGCGCGCCATCGCGATCGCGTGCGTCGTCTTCGCGTGGGGCGCGGCGGCCCTCTTCAGGCGGAGCGACGTCCGCGCCCACGCCACGGTCGTGGCGGCAATCGCGGCCATGACCGCGGCCGGCCAGATCGACGCTGGCGTCCCGTACGGCGTCGCTTGCCTCTTCTGCTCGCTGGCGTGCCTCGCGTCGATGCGCGCCGCCCGCGCGGCGCCGGCGCAGGAAGGCCGCCCATCCCCGCGGGCCTCGCTCGGCTCGCTCGCCATCCTCGTGGGCGTCGCCGCCTCGATCGCCGCGGGCCTCGTCTACGGGCTCCCGCGCCTCGCCGAGCGCATCGAGCGGCGCATCAGCGCGATGTTCGGAGCCGACGGCGCGGAGACAACGGCGTTCTCGACCACGATGGTGCTCGGCTCGACGCGCGGCATGCTCGCGAGCGACGCCATCGTGATGCGGATCGACGGCCCGCGCCCCGAGTACCTCCGCGGAGCCGTCTACGATCGCTACGCGCCGCCCTACTGGCTCACGACCGAGGACGGACGCGCGCTCGCGACGGTGCCCGCCGGGGCGCCGCTCGACGCGGCGACGACGCGCATCACGCTCGTACGCGGCGCTCCGGAAGGGAGCGACATGCGCTGGTTCCTCCCCGCGGGCGCGTGCGACCTCCGCGTGTCGTCGGGGAAGGTCGAGATCGACGCGTTCGGCGTCGCGCGTCGCGGCCGGGGCGACACACCGCCGACGCTCTCGCTCCGCGTCGATGGCTGCGCGGTCCCGCCCGCGCCGGTGCTCGTGCCGACGGCGCACGACCTCGACGTGCCAGCCCCCGTGAGGAGCTCGCTCGCGACGATCGCCGCCGGCTGGACGGCCTCGGCGGCGACCCCACGCGACAAGCTCGAGGCGATCCAGCGCGAGCTCGGGCGCTTCGAGTACTCGCTCGCCGTGCCGCGCCAGGCGGGCGTCGATCCGATCGTCGACTTCGTCACGGTGCACCGCGCCGGACACTGCGAGATGTTCGCGTCGGCGATGGTGCTCATGGCGCGGACCCAGGGGATCCCGGCGCGCGTCGTGGGCGGCTACCGCGTCACCGAGGTCAACCCGCTCACCGGACGCGCGGTCGTGCGCGATCGCGACGCCCACGCGTGGGTCGAGGCCTGGATCGACGGCGCGTGGCGCGGCTGGGACCCGACGCCGGCGAGCGAGTCGCTCGGGCGGCCCGCAGGCGCGCTCGACCACGCCGGCGATCTCCTCTCGATCGCGCTCGATCGCGTCGTCGGCGCGCTCGTCGCGCTCGGGCTGCTCGGCACGGCGGCGCTGCTCGCGGGGACGGCGGCGCTCCTCCTCGGCGTCCGCTGGCTCGGCGGCCGCGTCCGCCTGCGGCGCCGCCGGACGCGCGACGCCGAGGCGCACGGTCTGCCGCTCCCGTGCTTCGAGCTCCTCACGGGTGCCCTCGCGAGCGCCGGCCACGCGCGCGCCGAGTCGGAGCCGATCGAGGCGTTCGCGCGGCGGCTCGGCGAGGTGAAGGCGTCCTGGGCGCGCGACGCAGAGGCGGCGCTGCTCGACTACGCGGGCCTCCGCTACGGCGGCGTCGGCGACGAGGCGGTCGTCGTGCGCGCGGTCGATCGCGCCGCGCGCGCCGTTCGGCGGGCCCGCGGGGACGCCGCCGGCCCGACGGGCACGACGTGATCCGGCGACGGCGCTCGAGCCGCCGCGCCTCGCCGCGGCGCCGCGTCAGCGCCGGCGCTCGAGCACGGAGAGCAGCGCGGCGCGGCGCTCGGGCGAGGCCCAGTACGGGATCGTATCCTCGCGGAAACGCGTCCGGTCGGCGTCGGTGACCTCGAGGCGCGGCCGGAGCAGGAGCTTCGTCGCGGCGTAGATGTCGGCCGGGTGCGAGGCCAGCTTCGAGAGCATCGCGCGCGCGACGGACTCCTCGCCGACGAGGTCGACGAGCCCGAGCGCGCGGGCGTCGCCGGCCTCGTAGAGCGCAGCCTCGAGGAGCACGCGCTCGAGCGCGGGCGGAGTGAGGCGCGCCCGCACCATCGCGAACGTCAGCGGCGGGAAGCGAAGGCCGAGCGCGACCTCGTTGAGGCCGATGCGCGCGCCCTCGCGCCCGGTCATGACGCGGATGTCGGCGGTGAGGGCGAGCACGCAGCCGCCGGCGATCGCGTGGCCGTTCACCCAGGCGACCACGGGAGCCGGATGCGCGTAGAGCGCCTCGACGAGCTGCTCGAGGGTCTCGAGGAACGTCGTCATGCCCGCGACGTCGAGGTTCGACACCTCCTTCAGGTTGAGCCCCGCGGAGAACGCGTCGCCGTCCCCCGTAAGGAAGATCGGCTCGTGCTTCGCCTCGCGGACCTCCGCGAGCGTCCGCTGCATCAACGACGTGGAGAGCGCGTTCTTGCCTGCGCCGGAGAGGAGGATCGTCTTCATGGCTCGCGACGGGATAGCGCACGTGAGCCCACGCGCGAACCCTCGGCGGCGCCGGAGGCCGCTGGATTTCGCCCTCGCGCCCCGTGCGCGATTCGCCACGCTCGCCTGAGTGTCGGCTCGGAGCGCGCCCGCGACGCGGACGCGCGGGGCGGGAAAATCCGCCGCATCCTGGGTAGAGCTTTGAACGGCAAGGAAGGGAGATGCGTCGCTCCGAAAGCTGCGGTAAAGACGGGCACCATGAGTGCTGCCTCAATCCCGCAGGATCCGTCCGGTACGCCGCTGACGACGAACGAGCACCTCCTCAAGTGGGTCGCCGAGATGGCCGCCCTCACGAAGCCCGACCGTATCGTGTGGTGCGACGGCAGCGAGACCGAGAAGCGGCGCCTCACGGACGAGGCGGTCGCGCAGAAGATCCTCGAGCCGCTCAACCCGGAGAAGCTCCCGGGCTGCTACCTCCACCGCTCGAACCCGAACGACGTCGCGCGCGTCGAGCAGCTCACGTTCATCTGCACGCCGACGAAGGACGAGGCCGGCCCCACGAACAACTGGATGGCCCCCGCCGAGGCCTACGCCAAGCTCGGCAAGCTGTTCGAGGGCTCGATGAAGGGCCGCACGATGTACGTCGTCCCGTACATCATGGGTCCGGCGGGCTCGAAGATGTCGAAGGTCGGCGTCGAGCTGACCGACAGCATCTACGTCGTGCTCAACATGCGGATCATGACCCGCATGGGGAAGATCGCGCTCGACATGCTCGGCGCGTCGAACGACTTCAACCGCGGTCTGCACTCGACGCTCGATTGCAACCCGGAGCGCCGCTTCATCTGCCACTTCCCGCAGGACAACACGATCTGGTCCGTGGGCTCCGGCTACGGCGGCAACGTCCTGCTCGGCAAGAAGTGCCTCGCGCTCCGCATCGGCAGCTACCTCGGCAAGAAGGAGGGCTGGCTCGCCGAGCACATGCTCATCCTCGGCGTCGAGAGCCCCGAGGGCGAGATGACCTACGTCGCCGCGGCGTTCCCGAGCGCGTGCGGCAAGACGAACTTCGCGATGATGATCCCGCCCAAGCGCTTCAAGGGCTGGAAGATCTGGACCGTTGGCGACGACATCGCGTGGATGCGCGTCGGCGACGACGGCCGCCTCTACGCGGTGAACCCGGAGTTCGGCTACTTCGGCGTCGCGCCGGGCACGAGCTACGACTCGAACCCGAACGCCATGACGACCGTCATGCGCGACACCATCTTCACGAACGTCGCGCGCACGCCCGACGGAGACGTCTGGTGGGAGGGCAAGGACGGTCCGGTCCCGCCGGAGCTCATCGACTGGAAGGGCAACGAATGGAGCCCGAAGTCGACGGAGAAGGCCGCGCACCCGAACGCGCGCTTCACCGCGCCGGCGACCAACAACCCCTGCCTCTCGCGCTTCTACGACGATCCCGAGGGCGTGCCGATCAGCGCGATCATCTTCGGCGGCCGCCGCGCGACGACCATCCCGCTCGTCATGCAGGCGTTCTCGTGGATGCACGGCGTCTTCTTCGGCGCCACGCTCGGCTCGGAGACGACCGCAGCGGCGACCGGCAAGGTCGGCATCGTTCGCCGCGACCCGTTCGCGATGCTCCCCTTCTGCGGCTACAACATGGGCGAGTACTTCCAGCACTGGCTCCAGATGCAGTCGGCGCTGACGCAGCCGCCGAAGTTCTTCCTCGTGAATTGGTTCAGGAAGAGCAAGGAAGGCAAGTTCCTCTGGCCGGGCTTCGGCGAGAACATGCGCGTCCTCAAGTGGATCGTCGATCGCGCGCGGCTCCGCGTCGGCGGCCAGGAGACGCTCTTCGGCTGGGTGCCGAAGGCGGGTGACCTCGACCTCTCCGGCCTCGACATCTCGCACGAGAAGGTCGACGACGCGACGCACATCGACCTCGACGAGTGGGAGAAAGAGATCACCTCCTACAGCGAGTTCTTCGAGAAAATCGGCCCGTCGATGCCGCGCGCGCTGAAGCTCCACATGGAGCTGCTCCTCGCGCGCATCGAGGCGGTCAAGGGCGGCCACGGCTGATGCCGGCTCGTCGCGCGAGGCGCGGGGCGCTCCTCGCCGGGTGCCTCGGCCTCGGCCTCCTGTCGTCGGGCTGCGACAAGCTCAAAGCGGCGATGAACAAGGGCGACGCCGACGCCGCCACGCCGGCGCCGGGCGCGGGCGGCGGCCTCGCGTCGTTCTTCGGCTCCGACTTCGAGGGAGAGATCACCTCGACGCTCACCACGAGGGGCAAGCCCACGACGGACGGGCCGGCGCAGATCGTCATGGGGATCAAGAAGCCCCGCTACCGCGTCGACCTCGTCGACGCCCCGAGCAAGACCCCGACGCCCGCGCAGGCCGGAGCGATCATCCTCGACCCGCCGTCGAAGAAGGGCTGGCTCCTCGTACCGGCGCAGAAGACGGCGATGCTCCTCGACCTCGAGAAGATGAAGAGCCTGCCGAAGGGGCAGCTCCCGGGGCTGCCGAACGCACCCAAGGGCACGCCCGCCCTGCCGAGCTCCCCGCCGAAGATCGACAAGACCGGCAAGAAGGACGTCGTCGCCGGCTACTCGTGCGACGTCTGGAACGTCACGGCCGACGGGAAGAAGACCGAGGTCTGCGTCGCCGAGGGCATCACGTGGGTCGACCTCGGCGATCTCGGGTGGTCTTCGCCCGAGCTGACGCTCGCGGCCGTCGCGACCGAGGCGAACCGCTTTCCTCTCCGCGCCATCACCTTCGACGCGGCCGGCGCCGAAGAGACGCGGATGGAGGCGACCAAGGTGGACAAGAAGAAGCTCGACGACTCGCGCTTCGTCGTCCCGCCCGACTATCGCGTCATCGACATGGCCGCGATGATGGGCGGTCTCAACGGGCTCCCCGGCCTTCCCGGTAACCCCAACGCGGCGCCGAAGACGCGCGCGCGTTGAGCCCGCGCGATCGCTCCCCGTTCCGCCTCACCCGCGCACCGACGCGCGGGCTCGTCGCCCTCGCGATCGCGACCGGAACCTGGGCGACCGGATGCTCCGACTGCGGGCGCGCCCCTCGGTCCGGGTCCGGCGAAGACGCCGCGCCGGCGTCGAGCATGTCCGCGGCCTCGACGTCGAGCGCGGCGCCGGGGTCGAGCGCGATCGTCGACGCGCCCACCGGCACCGCGATCGTGCACGGGCTCGGCGAGCCTGGCTCGCTCGCGATCGACGCCACGCACGTCTACTTCGCCGACAAGGCGACCGGCACGGTCGCCCGCGTGCCGCACGACGGCGGGGAGCGCGAGATCCTCGCGACCGGCCGCGAGGCGCCCTCGCAGCTCGCGCTCTCCGGCGCCGACGTCGTATGGCTCGACGGGGGCGGCTCGCTCCCGAGCACGGAGGGCGGCGACGCGAGCAAGCGCGGCGTCTTTGCGTGCTCGCGCGAGAAGACGCCGTGCACCGTACGGAACGTTCGCGCCGGCACGTTCGTCGCGCTCGTCGCGGCGGACGGCGGTCTCTTCCTCGCCGAGAAGCTCGACCCCAAGCGCTTCGCCGTCTCACGCGTGGCAGGCGACGAGCTCACGCGCGTCGGCGACCACGAAGGGCGGGCGATCGCGATGACGGTCGATCGCGCCAACGTGTACGTCGCCACCTTCGGCGCCGCCAACAAGCCGAAGATCGTCACCGTCCCGCGCAAGGCCGGCGCGCACCAGGAGGTCACCTTCAGCGGCCCTGGGTTCAACCACCTCGCGGACGACGATGACCAGCTCCTCGGCACCGGGATCATCTCCCACCAGTTCGGCCTCTTCCGGGTCGCGAAGGGCGCGTCGACGACGACGCTGCTGGCGGCCGACGTCGCGCCGGGCGTGTTCGCTCGACACGGCGACGACGTGTACTTCGTCAGCGGCGCCGACCTGACCTTGCGGAAGGTCCCGCGCAGCGGCGGCGCGGCGACCGTCGTGGGGAGGCTCACCGGCCTCGACGAGCCGACCGCCCTCGCGATCGCGGACGGCTGGGCTTACGTCTCGGGCAAGGCCGCCGGCGACGCGGGCGGCTCGGGCGCGATCCTCCGGCTGCCCGTCCGCTGAGCGAGAGGCGCGCCTGCGTCGCCTGGGCATCGCGGCGGGGAGGCCGCGCCCGCGCGCCGGTCCTCCCGCCGGTACGCTCGAGCGCGCACGGTGGATCGGCCGTAGCCCGCCATCGGATCCTCGACGACTCTCGTACCCTCGAATTTGGCTGCATTTGGCGAGGGAAGATTAGGTACGAGGTGTGCGTACACGTGGGCATCATCGGTTCTCCACCCCCTTCGCACCTTCGAGGAAAGCCCCTATGCGCACGCACCGACTCGCCGTTCTCGCCCTCCCCGCCCTTGCCGCCGTCCTGACGGCCGCCTGTTCGACCGAGGAGGCCGGCACGGGCACGGACATCGGTGAAGCGATCGAGCGCAACGCCAAGATCGTCGACACGATCGGGCCGAACGCCACGATCGAAGGCCAGTTCGATCCGCGCGTGCGCGCGTACGGGTACGTGGTGCCGCTCAAGGCCGGCGCCAAGCTCACGGTCAAGCTCGAGGCCAAGGGCGGCAGCGACGCCCGACGCGACGATCTCAACGCGCCGCTCGACACGCAGCTCGTCGTCAACGCGCCGTTCGCCAGCAAGACCTCGCGCGGCGCGAAGGTCGTGGCGAGCGACGACGGCCCCAACGGTGAGGCCCCCGCCCCGCCCGTCAGCTTCCAGGCCGAGCGCGATCAGAACTACCTCGTGACGTTCATGTCGAACGAAGACACCGGCGAGGGCTCGTACAAGCTGACGCTCTCGTGCGAAGGCACGGACTTCCAGTGCCAGCGCGCCAACTTCGACAAGCCGTGCACCGCCGGTCAGCTCTTCGTCCAGGGCGCAAAGATCGAGGGCAACACGAAGTGGGATCAGTGCGAGGTCGTCGTGCTCGAGAGCGCGACCGTCCCCGAGGGCTCGACGCTCACGATCCAGCCCGGCGTCACCGTGAAGGGCAACTACATCGACCCGCAGAACCCGAACAGCGGGTTCGGCACCGTGTCGCTCAACATCGAGGGTCTCCTCCAGGCCGCCGGCACGAAGGAGGCGCCCGTCGCGTTCACCTCGTTCAAGAACGACCGCGGCTGGGGCGGCATCGTGATCAAGAGCAAGGGCAACTCGATGAAGAACGTCGTCATCGAGAAGGCGCGCATCGGCGTCGACATCCCGAACGGCGGCAACGTCGTCGTCACCGACTCGCTCATCCAGGGCGTCACGATGCAGGGCCAGCGCAGCGAGGCCGGCATCCGCGCGCAAGCGGACGTCGAGGCGACCTTCACCCGCGCGCTCGTGAAGGGCTTCCAGCGCGGCCTCCACCTCGCCAACGCGCAGAAGATGGAGGTCCATGACTCGGTCATCCGCGAGAACGGCGTCGGCATGCAGGTCGACGGCGCGAACCCGGTCTCGTCGTGCGGATCGGCC
Source organism: Labilithrix sp. (assembly GCA_019637225.1). GTDB lineage: Bacteria > Myxococcota_A > Polyangia > Polyangiales > Polyangiaceae > Labilithrix. The sequence goes on along the minus strand of JAHBWC010000091.1, from coordinate 15,185 downwards.
CCGCAGCCGCCGCGCTGGCACGATCCGATCATCACCCACACCGACATCGTCGAGAACGAGACGCACGGCGTCTTCATCAACGGCTCGGACGTCCTCGTCCAGATCTCGAAGTCGAACCTCGTGAACAACAAGCAGCAGGCGCTGCTCATCTGGGGCGCCGCGCTCGCGCCGGAGTCGTTCTTCCGCGAGAACAACGTCTACGGCAACAACAACGACGCCGGCCAGGAGGTCAGCACCGTCCACCGGCAGGGCTCGATCGACATCTCGCAGAACTACTGGAAGGAGATCAGCGATCCGGAGCTCTCGGCGAACTGGGCGCGCCCCTGCAACGGTCAGATCCTCTTCACCGGCTTCGCTCCGGCGCTCATCCGCGACGCCGGCCCGCGCAACCAGGACTCGCTCGCGCCGGGCGTGAAGGACGGCTGCTTCAAGCACGCCGCGCAGTGACGCCAGGCTCGACGTGACCCGAGAAGGGCAGCCTCCCACGAGGCTGCCCTTTTTCGCGTCGCGCGCGCGCCGGCGTCGTCGACACGCGAGCTCGTCGCGTGCCTCGTCAGGGCAACGCTTCGTCGAAGTGGACGCACCAGTTGTGGAGCGGGTAGCCGTGGCGCGACGGCGTCGCGTCCGAGTCGCGCAGGTTCCCCCGCGCGCCCGTCGTCGGCCCCGCGGAGGCTTGGATCGGAGCCGTGAACGCGTAGCGGAGCCTCCTGTCCGTCCCCGTCGGCTCCGCGGCGAGCGTGATCGTCACCGTGTCGGGCGCCGTCACCGCGACGCTCATGATCGCGGGAGCCGGCGCCCCGGTCTGCGCGATCTCGAAGCCGGAGTTGCCGGGGTCGGTCACGAGCTTCGTGTCGAGGACGAGCGGCGGAGCGGGCACGGCGAGCTTCACGGTGACGACCACGCCGGCGCGCGAGATCGCGATCGGACGGACCGGATCCCACCGGCGCCCCTCGAGGACGACCCGACGGTAGACCTTCGCGTAGTCCTCACCCATGTGACGGTAGCCCTCGTTCGTGAGGTGGACGCCGTCGGGCGAATACGCGAGGTGGTACTTCGGCCCGACGAGGACGACCTTGCCGTCACCGCTGGTGTGGGCCGCGAGCTGCGCCTGGGGGATCGCGCTGGTCGTCGTGCCGTACCTCGTCCAGCTGCTCATCTGCGTCTGCAGCATGGGGATCGGGTCGGCCTGTCCCGTCAGCGCCTTCACGTCCTTCTCGTAGTCCGCCTGCCACTCGGCGAGATCGGCCTGATATCCCGCGTTCCCCGCGGCGTGATCCGACTCGCCGTGGACGGTCGTAACCGCGCGGACGACGTAGGACTTGCCGAGCGCCTTCGCCAGATCGAAGCCCGCCTTCGCCTGGGCCATCCCCGTGGCGTAGGCGCTCGTGCCCTTCTTCAGCCCCACGTACGCGGTGCCGCCGATGCCGTGGACGCTCACGAGGAGATCGTGGCTCGTTGCTCCGGCGGGCTGTCCCACGAGCAGCTCGTCGCGCGCCATCTTCGTGACGAGGTTGGCGAGACCGGCGGACATGGTCTCGACGTCAGGGTTCGCGCCGCCGTCGACGCGGCCCTCGATCAGCGGGGCGAACGACGTGAGGTTCGCCGCGCCTGCGATGGCGCCCGTCGCGAACATGAGGTTCGCGTAGGGCTGCGACGTCGACACCGGCGGAGTCCCCGTGGCGCCGACCGAGAGGCTCTGCCCGGTCGACAGCACGTGATTGACGTCGCGATGGACGAACGCCGGCGAGAGCCCCGTCTTGGGCGACGCTCCATCCGCCGCGCCCGGCGACGGCGCGGCGCCGTCCTCCTCTCCGCTCGCGCGGCCGGGATCGTCGCCGGGGGCGTCGCTCGTCGGATCGTCCTCGTCACCGCAGGCGAACGCCACGCCCAGGGCGAGCGCTACGGCGCTCGAGGCGGCGAGCAGTCGTGGTCCGGGAGGGCTGAGCACGCGCATCGAGCTCAGGATAGCGGTGGCCGGCCGGAGCGTCGGAAGGAACCGGTCGAATTCGGGGGGTCCGGGTACTAGAGTGTGAGGCTACGGACTCGGGACACGAACCTCTCGCGCGCATGCCTCTCCCCGCCGCCGCGGCGCGCCTCCGGCGCGCGACTCCCGCCGACGTCGCCGCCGCCGCCGCGATCATCGGCGACGCGCTCGCGGGCTACGGGCTGCCCTTCGACCCCGACGGCCGCGACGCCGACGTGAAGCTCCTCGGGAGCCGCCCCGACCACGACGACTTCGTGGCGGAGCAGGGCGGCCGGCCGATCGGCATCGCGAGCGTCGGTCCCCACGGCGACGCCGGCGTCGCGTGGATCTCGAAGCTGTTCGTCGCGAGAGAAGCGCGGCGCGCCGGCGTCGGGCGCGCGCTGCTCGAGGCCGCTCACGAGGCGGCTCGGGCGCGCGGCTACCTGCGCGTCGGTCTGCGCACCCGCGTCGTGTTCCGCGAGGCGATCGCGCTCTACGAGTCGGAAGCCTACACCCTCACCTCGGCCGAGCCCGCGGTCCTCGAGACCGGAGACGTCGTCTACTTCCGCGCGCTCTCCGCTCGCCCGGTCGACAACGGCTGAGGCGCATGCGACCGGCTGCTTGAGGGTTCGGCGCACAAACGGTATTCCCATTCCCCCGTCTTGATCGCGCCGAAGAGCGTCGGAGAGCCCATGAGCGACAGCATCGAATCGCGCCTGAAGGAAGACCGCCGTTTCCAGCCGTCCGAGGAGTTCTCGAAGCAAGCCCGCGTCACGTCTCACGCGGAGTACACGGCGATGCACCAGAAGTCGCTCGACGAGCCGGAGGCGTTCTGGCGCGAGCAGACGTTCGACCTCGTCTTCCGGACGCCGTGGAAGACGTTCGCCGAGTGGGACCTGCCGCGCGCGAAGTTCTTCGTCGGCGCGACGCTCAACCTGACCGAGAGCTGCCTCGATCGGCACCTCTCGACCGAGAGCCGCACGAAGGCCGCCATCGTCTGGGAGGGCGAGCCGGGCGACGTCCGCACGCTGACGTACTGGGAGCTCCACCGCGAGGTCGTACGCCTCGCGGCGACGCTCGCGGACCTCGGCGTGAAGGCCGGCGACCGCGTCGCGATCTACATGGGCATGGTGCCCGAGACCGCGGTGGCGATGCTCGCCTGCGCGCGGCTCGGCGCGACCCACTCGGTCATCTTCGGCGGCTTCAGCGCGGACGCCCTGAGGGATCGCATCAACGACTGCGGCGCCAAGGTGCTGCTCACGCAAGACGGCGCCTGGCGGCGCGGCAACGTCGTCCCGCTCAAGAAGATGGCCGACGAGGCCCTCGAGCAGACGCCGACGATCGAGAAGACGATCGTCCTCCGCCGGATCGGCCCCGAGAAGTGCCCGGCGCCGATGAAGGAGGGCCGCGACCTCTGGTGGGACGCCGCGCTCGCGCACAAACCGTCCGACAAGGCGCTGGCGCTCGCCAAGACCCCGCCCGCCTTCGACGCCGAGCACCCGCTCTTCATCCTCTACACCTCGGGCTCCACGGGGAAGCCGAAGGGCGTGATGCACACGACGGCGGGCTACCTCGCCGGCGCGCACGTCACGACGAAGTACGTCTTCGACATCCGCCCGGGCGATCTCTACTGGTGCACGGCCGACGTCGGCTGGGTCACGGGGCACAGCTACTTCGTCTACGGGCCGCTCTCGTGCGGCGCGAGCGTCATGATGTACGAGGGCGCGCCGAACGCGCCCGACTGGTCACGCTTCTGGAGCATCATCGAGAAGCACGGCGTCACGATCCTCTACACGGCGCCGACGGCGATCCGGGCGTTCATCCGCGCCGGCGACGACTGGCCCGCGAAGCACGATCTGTCGTCGCTCCGCCTCCTCGGCTCGGTCGGCGAGCCGATCAACCCCGAGGCCTGGACCTGGTACCACCGCGTCATCGGCGGCGGGCGCTGCCCGATCGTCGACACGTGGTGGCAGACCGAGACCGGCTCGATCATGCTGACCACGCTGCCCGGCGCCTGCTACGCGAAGCCCGGCTCGACGGGCCTGCCGTCGTTCGGCGTCGACATCGCCGTCGTGAAGGACCGCGGCGACGAGTGCCAGCCGAACGAAGGCGGCAAGCTCGTCATCAAGAGGCCGTGGCCCTCGATGGCGCGCACCCTCTGGGGCGACGACGAGCGCTACCTGAAGACCTACTGGGACGTCATGCCGAACGTCTACTTCACCGGCGATGGCGCGCGCCGCGACGAGGACGGCTACTTCTGGGTCGTCGGCCGCATCGACGACGTGCTCAACGTCGCCGGCCACCGCATCGGCACCGCCGAGATCGAGAGCGCCCTCGTCAGCCACCCCGCGGTCGCCGAGGCCGCCGCCGTCGGCAAGCCCGACGATCTGAAGGGCCAGGCGCTCGTGGTCTTCGTCACGCTGAAGGCCGGCCACGACGCCAAGGACCTCAAGGCGAAGCTCGCCGAGCACATCGACAAGGAGATCGGCAAGTTCGCCCGCCCCGACTCGATCCGCTTCACCGACTCGCTGCCGAAGACGCGCTCCGGCAAGATCATGCGCCGGCTCCTCAAGGAGATCGCCTCGGGCAACGTGGACACGAAGGGCGACACGTCGACGCTCGAGGACTTCAGCGTCCTCGCGAAGCTGCGCGACGAGGAGTGAGCCGAAGGCTCGCTCCGAGTCGTAAGCCGTCGCGAGCGACGCGCGCCCCGGAAATCCTGGGGCGATTCTTCGTGATTCGCGCCGTGATTCGCGTCGTCCCGTTGTCGCACACGCCCTTACGGCCGCCGTCCGTTCAGCAGTTTCTCCCATGAGAATCAACCGTTAGGGCGGCTCCTCGGGGGAGTGCGGCGCGTCTTTGTCGTATCAACGAGGGCGGACTCAGCCGGGCGAGGCCGACGATCCGGGCTATGCTGGGAGCCTCGCTCGGGGCCGCTTCCCGGCAGCGAGACGAGACTCGGTTTTCACAGCGCCCGACGAGGGCGAGAGGGTGTGGCAGTAAGTGGCGGCGACGTACAGCTCGTTGGTCGGCCTCGCGGTCGGCGGAAAATACGAGATCCGTCGTGTGCTCGGCGCCGGGGGCATGGGCGTCGTGTGCGAGGCCGTCCACCTCGACCTCGGCAAGCGCGTCGCGGTGAAGCTGATCGACAAGACGATGAAAGAGAGCGAGCTCATCGTCGCTCGCTTCCGTCGCGAGGCGCGCGCCGCCGGGCAGATCAACTCCGAGCACATCGTCGACGTCTTCGACGTGGGCGCGGACGGGCGCGTCGGTCTCTACATGGTGATGGAGCACCTCACCGGCGAGGACCTCCAGGGCCGCCTCGAGCGTGACAAGCGCATCGACGTGAAGACCGGCGTCATGATCGCCCACCAGATCGCGCGCGGTCTCGTGAAGGCGCACGAGGCCGGCGTCATCCACCGCGACCTCAAGCCCGCGAACGTGTACCTCACCGAGCGCGACAACGGGCAGATGCTCGTGAAGCTGCTCGACTTCGGCGTGTCGAAGCTGCTCGGCGACGCGCCGGGGAGCGCGCGCATCACCGGCAGCGGCACGCCGATCGGGACGCCGCTCTACATGTCGCCCGAGCAGGCCGAGGGCAAGGACGACGTCGACGGGCGCGCCGACATCTGGTCGCTCGGCGCCGTGTTGTACGAGGCGCTCGCGGGCGCGGCACCCTTCGCCGATCGCGGCAGCTACCACGGCACCATCGTGGGCATCCTCACCTCGCGCCCGAAGCTCCTGCACGACGCGGCGCCGTGGGTGCCGCCCGAGCTCGCGAGCGTCGTCGACGCGATGCTCGTCCACGATCGCGACGCGCGCATCCCGAGCGCCGAAGCGGTGACGCAGCGGCTGCTCGACGCCTTCCCCACGGTGCTGCCCGACGGCACCGGCAAGCACACGGCGGTCATCGTCCCGCAAGCTGCCGCCGCGGTCGACGCGACGGGCGACACCGAGGTCTTCACCGCGGGTGCGCTCGCGGCCGCGCGCGCGAGCCGCCCGAGCGCGCCCGGCGGAGGCGCGCAGCCGACCAACCGCGTGAGCGGCCCGCCGCGCAGCGAGCAGGACTCGACCAAGACGATCCCGGACTCGAGCGACGCCTCGCGCACGGGGACGGCGACGCCCGTCGATCTGCGCGCCGAGGCGGATCGCTCGAGCCGGCGCGTCGGAGAGAGCGGCGCGGTGGCGAGGAGCCCCACGACCGGCGGCTCCGGCCCGAAGACGGCGCCACTCCCGCCGACCTCGCGTCCGGACGCGTCGCCCGCGCAATCCTCGTCGGCGGGCGGGGTCGCCCTCCCGGCGACGCCGCCGGAGATCGACCCGCTCCCCGTCAGCGAGCTCGCGCCCAACACGGAGCGCGACGACCAGATCGCGCTCCGCGCGGATCGCCGCCGCCGGATGACGCTCGCGTCGATCGTGCTCGCGATCGTCGGCGTCGCGGTGGGCGGGTTCATCGCCGGCCAGCGCGCCCAGCCGAACGCGCCCGCCCCGTCCGCCGCGACGTCCCTCGGAGCCGGCCCCGTCGCAGCGCCTCCGGTGACTCCGACCACCGCAACCGCGACCCCGACCCCGACCACCGCAACCGCGACCCCGACCCCGGCCGCGACCGCCGCCGCGATCCCCCCCGACACCACCGCCGCGCCCACCGCCCCGGAGGCAACCGAGCCGACGGCGCCCGCCGTGAGCCCCGCCGACCTCCCCTCGCCCAGCGCCGCGCCCGTCGCGCGCCCTCGCAAGGCGCGCCCCAAGCCTCCCGCCGCCAAGCCCGGCGCCCCCGCCGCCGAGGACGAGTCGCCGGCTCCTGCGCCCCCGCCCGCACCAACGCCGGCGCCCGAAGCCCCCGAGGAGTGATCGTCCAAGGGCGCGCCTCCGCGGCGCCCTCACGCGCTCAGCGAAAGAGCCGCGCCAGATCGGGCGGGAGCTCCGCGGCGCCCCCGAGGAGCGCCTCCATCGGCGCGGTCGACAGCGTGTGCCAGAAGAGGACCGCGCCGCGCGGCCCCTCCCGCGCGAGCGCGAGCGCGCAAGCGAACGCCTTCGCCGTGTACGTCGCGTCGAGCGCGAGGCCGACCCCTGCCGCCGCGCGCATCGCGGCCTCGCCCTCGGGCAGCGGCCAGCCGTAGCCGCGCCCCACCCACCGCCGATCGACGTCGATGCGCTCCACGGCCCTCCCCACCTGCGCGCGCGAGAGACCGAGCCGCTCGGCCGTCTTCTTGGCGACACGTCGCGCCATCACCGCGAGGATCGGAGCCGGCTGCGAAATCGCGACGCCGACGACGCGCGTGCGCATGCCCGCGACCTCGAAGCCGACGGCGAGGCCCGCCGCGGTCCCGCCCGAGCCCATCGCGACGACGACGACCTCCGGCTCGGGCATCGCGGAGTCGGCGACCTGCGCGGCGACCTCCGTCGCCGCGTCGACGAACCCGAGCGAGCCCGTGGCGTTCGAGCCGCCGAGCGGGACGACGTACGTGTCGCGACGGAGGTGCGTCGCGACCCTCGCCGGCGCCGCGGGCCACGACGCCGCGACGACGGGGGTGAGCCCGCTCGCGAGCGCGACGCGGAGGTTCCGGCGCGCGTGCTCGGACGACGGCTGCGGCACCACGACCGCCTCGACCTCGAAGCCCTCGCGCCGCCCGTAGAGCGCGGTCGCGACGATCTGATGGCTGCCCGCCGCGCCGAGCGTCAGGAGATGCGACTTGCCGGCGGCGCGCGCGGCGCCGAGGAGCCGTTCGAGCTTGCGGACCTTGTTGCCGCCGTAGAGCGACGCGACCCGATCGTCGCGCTTCACCCAGAGGCCGAGGCTCTCGAGCCGCTCGATCGGCGTCGGATACGTCCCGAGGACGAGGCGATCGCTCGTCGTCACGGTCTCGACACCGGGGCGCGGGCACGACGCGCGGCCGCCCAGCGCACACCTGCGCGGTGGGTCCGGAGCATGCCGCTACGCGTCAGCGTGGCCTTTTTTTCAGAGGGCACTCCAACGAAACATTTCCGAAACCGGCGGTGGGCAAAAGAGAGGGTGAAAGCGCTTGGCAGCCCCGGACACCGGGTGTCTGATGGCGCCCGCGCAGTCCGGAACGGCGCCGAAACGAAGCGTTCAATGAAGAAGATCGAGGCAATCATCAAGCCGTTCAAGCTCGACGAGGTCAAAGATGCCCTCAGCGAGGTTGGTGTGCAGGGCATGACCGTCACCGAGGTGAAAGGCTTCGGTCGAACGGGCGGCAAGAAGGAAGTCTATCGAGGCTCGGCGTACGTCGTCGACTTCGTCCCGAAGGTGAAGGTCGAGATCGTCGTGCCGGACGAGCTCGTCCACGACGTCCTCGACGCGATCGAGAAGAGCGCCAAGACGGGGCGCATCGGCGACGGGAAGATCTTCGTGAGCCCGATCGAAGAGGCGGTCCGCATCCGAACGGGTGAACGCGGCAAGGAAGCCATCTAGCGTCCAGCGTCGACGCGCGCGCTCCTTCACCCGAGGATGCGCGCCGGAAGAGTCCAGGAAGAAAGCAAGGAAGCCATGAAGCCGAAGGAAGTCATCGAGCTCGCGCACAAGAACGACGTCAAGTTCATCGACCTCAAGTTCATCGATTTCCCCGGCGTGTGGCAGCACACGACGCTCCCGGTGGCGCGGCTCGACGAGAGCCTCTTCGAGGACGGCATCCAGTTCGACGGGTCGTCGGTGCGCGGCTGGCAGCCCATCAACGCGTCGGACATGACGATGATCCCGGATCCCGAGACGGCGAAGCTCGATCCGTTCTTCGCGCACCCGACGCTCTCGCTCGTGTGCAGCGTCTACGACCCGATCACGAAGCAGCCGTACTCACGCGACCCGCGCCACATCTCGAAGAAGGCCGAGGCGTACCTCCGCCAGAGCGGCATCGCGGACACCTCGTTCATGGGTCCCGAGGCCGAGTTCTTCCTCTTCGACGACGTCCGCTTCGACCACTCGAAGCCGAACGAGGGCTACTACTTCCTCGACAGCGTCGAGGGCGCCTGGAACTCGGGCCGCGAGGAGTACCCGAACCTCGGCTACAAGACGCGCCACAAGGAAGGCTACTTCCCGGTCCCGCCGACCGACACGCTCGCGAACGTCCGCATGGAGATCATGCTCGCGCTCCAGGCGTCGGGCATCGAGGTCGAGGTCGGCCACCACGAGGTCGCGTCGGGCGGTCAGTGCGAGATCGGCATGAAGTTCAACCGGCTGCTCCCCTGCGCCGATCAGCTCATGTGGTTCAAGTACGTCGTCAAGAACGTCGCGCGCAAGCACGGCAAGGCGGCGACGTTCATGCCGAAGCCGCTCTTCGGCGACAACGGCTCGGGCATGCACGTGCACCAGTCGCTGTGGAAGGAGGGCAAGCCGCTCTTCCACGGTGACGGCTACGCGGGGCTCTCGCAGCTCGCGCTCCACTACATCGGCGGCATCATCAAGCACGCGAAGTCGCTCGCGGCGTTCACCAACCCGACGACGAACAGCTTCCGCCGCCTCGTCCCCGGCTTCGAGGCGCCCGTCAACCTCGCCTACTCGAGCCGCAACCGCTCCGCGTCGGTCCGCATCCCGATCACCGGCCCGTCGCCGAAGACCCGCCGCGTCGAGATCCGCTTCCCCGACCCGAGCTGCAACCCGTACCTCGCCTTCAGCGCGATGATGCTCGCCGGGCTCGACGGCATCCAGAACAAGATCGATCCGGGCGATCCGCTCGACAAGGACATCTACGCCCTCAGCCCCGAGGAGCTCAAGAACGTCCCCCACATGCCGGGCAGCCTCGAGGAGGCGCTCGACGCGCTCGAGCGCGATCACGAGTACCTCCTCCGCGGCGACGTCTTCACCAAGGACGCCATCGCCGAGTGGCTCGACTACAAGCGGACCAAGGAGCTCAACCCGATCCGCATGCGCCCGACGCCGCACGAGTTCTACCTCTACTTCGACATCTGAGCCGGAACGCCGGGCGAGGCGAGTTGATCGGGACGCGGCGCCCGATCAGCTCGCGCGGTTCGGCGCGCGCATCGGGCGACGAGGCGGCGGGGGCCGGCGCACGAAGCGCGTCGTCGGAAGCTCCCACGCCTCGGCCTCGGAGCGGCGCTGGGCGGCGGCGGCCATCTCCTCCTTCACCGCCACGAGATCGTCCTGCAGCTCGCTCGCCGTCTGCGGGCGCCGGGCCGGGTCGCGGTCCATCGCGCGCGCGACGACCACCTCGAGCGAGCGGGGCGCGTCCTTGCGCACCTCGCGGAGCGGGCGGATCCGCTTGTTCATCACGCCGCTCAAGATGTCGCGGACGGTCTTCGCGAGGAAGGCGCGCTCTCCCGTGAGCGCCTCGTAGAGCACGACGCCGACGGCGTAGATGTCGACGCGGACGTCGAGGGACGTGCTGCCGAGGACCTGCTCGGGCGCCATGTACTCCGGCGTGCCGACGATCGCGCCATCGCACGTCATCGTGTCCTCGCCGTCGCGCCGCCGCGCCGCGCGCCGGCAGAGGCCGAAGTCGAGCAGCTTCACGAGCGGATCGCAGCCGCCGCGCGACACCAGGATGACGTTGTCCGGCTTGATGTCACGGTGGACGATGCCCGCGGCGTGCACCGCGTCGAGCGCCGAGAGGAGCTGGAGCCCGATGGCGATCGCCTCGCCGACTCCGAGCTGCTTCGCGCGGTTGATCGTCGCCCGGAGCGACTCGCCGAAGAGGCGCTCCATGACGAGGAACGGCGCGCCGTCCTCGGTGAAGCCGCTGTCGAGCACCGCGCAGACGTTGGGGTGGTGAATCGACGCGATGACGCGCGCCTCCCGCGCGAAGCGGCCCATCTTCGCCGTGTCCCCCGCGATGCCGATCGGGATCTTCACGGCGACCATGCGCGAGAGCCTGTGGTCGTGTGCCTCGAACACGATCGCGCAACCGCCTCGGCCGAGCTCCTTCACGAGCTCGTAGCGGTTCACCAGGAGCGTTCCGATCGCCGGCACCTGCGAGCTCATGGCCCCGGCGCTGCAGGATGAATGCCGGCCCCGAACGACGTGAATCGCCCACGCTTTCGCGCGGCGGGCCGGCGGGCCTCCCCGCCCCTCCGCCCCGCAGTGCGCTCCGGCGGATCCAGGATCATGTCGCCGGGTGTGCGCGCGCGGCGCCCGAGGACCGCGCACTCGTCCTATGCTGGGGAGTCGATCGATGGCCGACGAGCCGCTCGCGTTCCGGGACACCGAGGTCTTCGCGCTGGGGCGCGCGCTGAACGCGCACCGCCTCGTCGTCCTCACCGGTCCGCCGGGGATCGGCAAGAGCGCGATCGCGGCGGCGTTCGCGGGGCAGCGTCGGCGCGGCAAGCTCGAGACCACCTTCGCCTGCGACCTCGAGGGGGCGCGCGCGGCGATCGATATCGTCCACGAGGTCGCGCGGGTGCTGGGCCTCGCCACGAGCGCGGGGGCCGACGCGCCTCTGCTCACGGAGCGTGTCGGGCGCGCGCTCGCCGCCCGGCGGCGCCCGCTCGTCGTCCTCGACGACGTCGACCGCTGCCGCGTGGCGCTCGCGACGCTCCTCCCGCAATGGCTGCGCGACGCGCCGACCGCCGCGTTCCTCGTCACCGCGCGCGGACGGCTCGGCGTCGCGGCCGAGCACCGCCTCGAGATCGGTCCGCTCGAGACCCCGGCAGCGCGCGAGCGGGAGCCCGACGTCATCGCGGCGAGCCCCGCCGTGCAGCTCTTCGCGCGGCGCGCGGCGGCGGCGCGCCCCGGCTTCCGCGTGACGGCGACGAACGCGCGGACCGTGGCGACGATCGTCCGAAAGCTCGAGGGCATCCCGCTGGCGATCGAGCTCTCGGCGTCACGGCTCGTCGCCCTATCCGAGAAGGACATCGCCGACCTCCTCGGCGAGCGCCTCGACCTCCTCGAGGACGAGCGAGGCGAGCGCTCGATCCGCTCGGCGTTCGCGCTCTCGTGGGAGGAGCTCGGCGAGGAGGACGCGCAGCTCCTCGCCGCGTGCTCCTGCTTCCGCGGCGGCTTCTTGCTCGACGCGGCGTGCGCCGTCGCCGACGGACAAGCCCCGTCGCCGAGGACCCGGCTCCGCGTCGCGCGCGGGCTCGAGCGCCTCGTCGAGGCCTCGCTCGTCCGCGTCGACGACGGCGAGCAGCGCCGCTACACGCTGCCCGAGACGCTGCGCGTGTTCGCCGAGGAGAAGCTCGCCGAGCTCCCCGACGCCACGCGGTTCGACGAGCGTCACGCCCACCACTACGCGGGCCTGCGCGCGCGAACGCCGCCGCTGCCGCTCGACGTGATGGCGGCCGAGCGGAAGAACCTCGAGCGCGCGTTCGACCGCTCGCTCCGCGCGCGCGATCCGCGGGGCGCCGGCGCACTCCTCGCTTACGCACCGGTAGCCCTCGCGCGGGGCCCGCTCGCGCCGTTCGTCGAGCGGACGTCGCACGCGCTCGCGGACCTCGAGCTCGCGCCCGACGACCACGCCGCGCTCTTGCTCTCACGCGGGCTCGCGCGCATCTTCCAGGGAAAGCGCGACGACGCGCTCGACGATCTCGAGCTCGCGCGGCGCGAAGCCGGACGCGCGGGCGCCCCCGGGATCGAAGCTCTCGCGACGAGCAAGCTCGCCCTCGTGATCGGGCTGAAGGGCAGCGTCGACGCGGCGCTCGAGCTCTTCGCCGTCGCGCGCGGCGCCGCGGAGGCGTCCGGAGACGAGCGCACCGAAGGCGTCGTCCGGAAGGACCTCGCGAACGTGCTCTCCGAGGCCGGCCGCAACGACGAGGCCGTCGTCGAGCTCGGGCGCGCGCGCCAGCTCCTCCACGCCGCCGGCGACGTGCGCGAGGAAGCGTTCGTGCTGATGATGCTCGGCAGCCGCTTCGTCGACGACGGCCGGCTCGAGGAGGCGCGGCGCGATCTCGGCGCCGCCCTCGCGCTCCTTCGAGAGACGGGCGATCGGCGGTCGGAGGCGTGGACGCTGCTCCTCCTCGCCCTCGCCGACGCCGAGGCCGGCGCGACGTCGAGCGCACGACGCCAGCTCGACCGCGCCATCGCGCTCGTCCGCGAGGTCGGCGACGAGCACACCGAGGGGCTCCTCCTCGGTTACCTCGGGAACGTCGCGCTCGAGCAGGGGCTCCTCGCCGACGCGGAGAGCGCGTACCGCGACGCGATCGTGCGCCTCGCGCGCGCCTCGGATCGCGCCTCCGAGGGGTTCTTCACCGCGGCCGCGGCCGTCGTCGAGCACGCCCTCGGGCGGCACCCCGCGGCAACGGACGCCGCGCGGCGCGCGCGCGAGCTCGTGAAGGACGACGGACGCGCCGCGAGGCGCGAGGCCGTGGAGATCCTCGCGGGGCTCGTCGACGGGGCCGGGACCACGCGACCGCGCGCGGGGCGCCCGGCGGAGGAGGTCCGCTTCGCCGAGCGCGTCGTCGCCCTCGCGCCGTCGCGCGCGCGCGCCTCGCGCGACGACGGACCGGGGCTCGTCGTCGCGAGCGACGGCAGCTGGGTGCGCACGGCGTCGAAGCAGGTGGCCAAGCTCGGCGCGGGGCGGCCGATCGCCCGCGTCATGCTGCGCCTCGCGCTCGAGCGCATGCGCCACCCTGGACGCCCCGTCCCTCCGCAGTCGCTCGTCCGCGCCGGCTGGCCGGGCGAGCGCGTGCTGCCCGCGGCCGCGAAGAACCGGCTCCACGTGACGATCGCGCGCCTCCGCCGCGTCGCGCTCGAGGGCGCGCTGCTCCACGACGACGACGGCTACTTCCTGGATCCGGCGACCGCGGCGCGGGTCGCCGATCCCGGCGAGCCGCCCGCCTGAGCGCCGCGACTACTTCGCGCCGCTCGTGAGCCGAACCGTCGCCGACGGCTCGATCACGCGGAACGTGAACGACTCGGTGAGGTAGAGCTCGACCTCGTCCTTCGTGTGGTACGCGTAGCCAATCGACAGGTCCTGGCCGACGTAGAGCTCGTAGTCGCCGCCCCGCATCGAGAGGAGCGCCGCCCCGCGCAGCGCTTCGGCGCGCACGATCGGCCGATCGACGAGCTGCTGCTCGATGCGCTTGGCGAGCGGGTGGCCTTCGTCGGTCGCCGAGAAGACCTGATCGTGGAGCTCGGCTCCGAGCACGAGGACGTACGGCCCGGCGACGCCGGCCTTTCGCAGCGTCTCCTTCGCGTCGATGATCGACCGGGGCAAATCGAGCACGTCCGCGGAGAGCGGCAGCGCGGGGTGCGGGCTCGACTCGAGGATGCCACGGATGCCCGCGCTGGCGAGCCCGTTGAAGACGGCGTTGTCCTCGACCAGCGCGATCTTCTCGGCCGCCTGGACGACGGACGCGAGGTCGGGGTCCTCCGCGCCGCGCGCCACGGTGTCGAGGTCCATGATCGACAGCTTGATCGGGACACGCACCTCGACGAGCGGCTGCACCTCGCGCATCCCGATCCCCACGTCGGGCGCGGGCTCGTGCGCGAGGAGCTTCAGCTTCCCGGTGTTGACCGCGGCGAACTTCCAGCCGAACGGCCCCTCGAAGTCGACGACCTTGCGACCGGCGAGCAGGAGCCGGAGGACGCGAGCGGCCTCGGCGTCGATCAGCTTCCAGGCTTCGGGGAGAATCGGGGCGAGGTTTCGCTTGAGGAGATCCACGATCGTGCCTTCTTCCATTCCGTCGGTTCTGCGGTGTGCGGGAGCGCGTTTGCGGGACGGCCGGTCAGGGGAGCTTGAGGCTCCCGACGCCCAGCGAGCCGTCGGCCGCGAGCGGGCCGTGACCGGCGGGGTCGGCTGCGGCCGCGCCCTCGCCGCCTCCGTCGGCCTTCGCCTTCATCATCGCTTCGACCTCGGTGATCGGCCCCTCGCTGAAGAGGAACGTGCGCGCCGCCTCGGCGAAGGTGGGGTTGTGCCGCCGGATCCACTCGAGGTTCATCATCGCGTGCTCGATCTCTTCGTCGCGGTTGTGCGCGAGCACGGCCTTCAGCGCTTCGTCGCCCGTGGCGTCGACGCGCTGCTGGTACCAGTCGATCGCCTCGAGCTCTTCCATGAGCGAGACGATCGCGCGATGCATGTCGCGCGTGTACGGCGTCAGATCCTCGAACCGCTCGTGAAAGTTCTCGCTTCCCACAGAGCGCAACCTAGGCGCACGCGCGCCCCGAGCAAAGAGGCACACCGCCGCGTTCCGCAGGTCGCCCCCTGATCCCACGTGAAGACGGGGATCTCGGGCGGAAGTGATCGAGGATGCTCCATGATCGGGATGGTGGCCCTTCACCCAAGCGGTGAGCTCACGGTCGCCCATTCTTCCTGCG
>JAHBWC010000090.1 GCA_019637225.1 Labilithrix sp. | reverse complement strand
ATTCCTGGGTGAGAGAAGAGTCGGGCACGGGCACGGGCACGGGCACGGGCACGTGGGAGAGGAGACGAGACGAGACGAGACGAGACGAGACGAGACGAGACGAGACGAGACGAGACGAGACGAGACGAGACGAGACGACCGTCCTTCAGATGGAACACACAAGTGACGCGATCGATACTGCGTGCAGTGCACACAGAAGACTCCGGCCTCGCCGAACGGCCCTCTCGTCTTCCACGTGCCCGTGCCCGTGCCCGATTCTCTCTCTGCAGTCTCGACCGGACTACGACGCCCCCTAGTCGAGCGAGACGGCGCGCTCCTGGCCGTGCGCGACGCCGCCACGGAGCAGGACGACCTTCGCCCGCTGCACGCCGCTCGGGATCGGGACGCGGAGCGTCGTGGCGCCGCCGCGCGTCGGGAGCAGGACGTTCGCGCGGTTGTAGATCTGGCCGGTGATCGCCGCCGAGATCCCCGCCCGGTACGGCCACGCGACGCCGGTGTCGTTCGGCACCGGCTCGACCGCGACGACCCACGCGTCCGGGAGCGGGGCGTACGCGCGCGCCTCGGTCTCGGGGTACGGCGCGAGCGCGCCGAAGGTCGCGCCCGTCGCGTAACCCGCGCCGTCGAGCCCGACGACCGGCGGCTGCGTGATCGTGCCGGACGGGACGTCGAGCTTCACCTCGACGACCTTGCCGCGCCACTTGCGCGCCTTGCCCTTCGCGACGCTCTCGATCGAAGGCGCCTCCGACGTGACGAGGGGCTTGCCGTGCTCGTCGAGGTGGAGCGCGCCGCCCTTCTTGTCGCAAGCGTTCTCGCCTGGAGCGGCGAGCGTGCTGCACGCGCCGCAGTTGCAGCCGTCGCAGACGGGGACCTCGGCGTCCGCCCCCACGAGCCCCTTCTCGGCGCGGAGCCACTGCTCGACGCTGATCTCGGCGGGCGTTCCGACGCCGCTCGCGGCGTGGGCCTTCGCGAAGCGCGCCGCGGCGTCCTTGCCGACGAAGCGAATGTGCCAGTGCTCGAAGCGGTAGCCGGTGCGCGGGTTGATGTTGATCGGGATGTCCCAGCGCGCGACGCACTTCTGCCGTGGGTGACGATCGTCCGGGTGGATCGGGTACGGCATCACGAAGCCGTAGTCGGTCGCGTGCTCGCGGATCCAGCGACCGGCGTCCGTGCAGCCGAAGCCCTCACGGAAGACGCCGCGCGGATCCTTCGCCCACTCCTCGGTGAACAGATCGACGGTCGTGCCGAGCTGGTGCTGGCTGTGGCCCGGGAGCGCGGACTGCTCGGTGGCCTCGCAGAAGTTGCTCTTGCGCGACCAGTTGCCGAACGTCCCGCACTGGTTGCCGTAGCTGCGAAAGGCCGACTCGACCTTGCCGGGGAAGCCCTCTTTTCTCATCTGCGCGAGGAGCTCGTCGAGCGCGCTCGCCGCCTCGCGCCGGAGGCACTGGAACCTCTCGCAGTCGCTCGCGGTGAGCGGCTTGCCGTTCCGGATGTCGACGAGATCCGAAGGCGCGTAGTCGGGCGCGAGCTGGCCCGTGGGCGCGCGGTTGACGATCGCGAGCAGATCGTCGCCGTCGACGAACGACGTCTTGAGGTCACGCTCGGCGACGTGCTTGCCGCCGAGGACGGCGCACGACGCCCGGCTCGCGATCCGCGCCCGACCGTACGGGTCGGGGCTCGTCGACTCAGGCGCGACGCTGACGACGGCCGCCGCCTTCGCCGCAGGCGCCCCCGCGTCGGCCACGACGGCGCTCGCGTCGAGCCGCGCGGTGGTGAGCGCGAGCGCGGCGTCGGAGACCTCGTCCGGCGCGCTCCGCTTGCAGGCGGCGACGAGCACCGCCGCGGTGATGCCGAGGATGAAGACGCGCGATCGCACCGTGACTCCCCTTATGGCCGAGGGGACCGCCCGGAGTCCAGGGACCCGGCGACCGCTCGAGCGCGTGGCTGCCTCAGACCTCGGTCGGATCGGTCGAGCGGCGGCCGCCGCTCTTCCGTCGCCCCTCGGGACGCGGGGTCTCGCGGCGGTCCTCGGTCGTGCGTCGATCGCGGCCGGACCTGCGATCCGCGGGTTTGGCCGTCTTGGCCGACGCGCGCCGGCTCGAAGACGCGGCCCTTCGCACCGCCCCGCGCGGCGCCGTAGGATGAGGCTTCTTCTTCGCGACTTCGCGGCTCATCGTTTCATCTGGCCCGGCGCACGCCGGTGGGCCAAGTTCCTCGCGAAACGTCGATCGTCGACGCTGCATCCAAAGGCTCGTCATGACCACCCGCTCCATCCTCGACCCCTCGCGTATCCACCCCGCCGCCGCGGAGAAGATGAACAGCCGTCACGCGGAGACGATTCGCGAGGTCGAGAAGGCGATCGCCGACAACGCGGTGGTCGTCGTCGGCATGGCGCAGAACCCGCACGTGCGGAAGGTGCGGAAGGCGCTCCGTGAGGCCGGCGTCGACCACGCCTACCTCGAGTACGGCAGCTACCTCTCGGACTGGGGGCGCCGCCTCGCGATCAAGCAGTGGAGCGGCTGGCCGACGTTCCCCCAGGTCTTCGTGCACGGCGTGCTCATCGGCGGCGAGGACCTGACGCGGGCCGCCCTCGCCGACGGCACCCTCGCCTCGCGCCTCGCCGAGCCGAGCGCGCCGGCGACGCCCGTCACGGCCTGACCGCGCTTCCCTCGGGCGCCGGTGCACGCGACGCCTTCGCGTCGGCCGGGCGCACGCGCCTTCGAGGGCGGCGTCTCCGACAAAATAGAAAACGCGCCGCAGCGGGCTCGGGGGGGGACGAAGCCTCGCCGCAGCGCTGTCGTGTCGTTATGCGCGAGCCGTGCCAACGCGATTGACCGCGAAAACGCGCTCTCTTGCTCGAAGATCGTGCAGGGACGAAGGACCTGGCCGACAGCTTCGCAATCCGAAATCGCGCACGCTCGTTAGCTCCTGAAAAGGAGGCCTCGACCGGCCCGGCCTCAGGGGAAGCGCCCGCAGGCGGCGAGGAGGTCGAGGCGTGCTTGCCGCGACGTGTCCTCGGCGACCGCCGCGGCGGTGTCGGCCTCGTGAGCACGGCGCTCGGCGTCGACGACCTCGATGTTCGACGTGGCGCCGGCCCCGTAGGCGAGCTCCGCGAGGTCGAGCGCTTCGCGGGCGAGCGTCGCCGCGTCGCGCGCACCGACGAGCGCCTCGTCGGCACGACGCATCGCCTCGAACGCGACGCGCACTTCGGACCGTGCCTGGCGGAGCGCGCCCTCGAGGCGGGCGCGCGCCTGCGCCTCGAGCGCCTCGCGTTCGGCGGCGAGACCGTAGCGCGCGCCGCCGTCGAAGAGCGGGATCTGCAAGAGGAGCTGCGCCTGCCACCCTGTGCGCGGCTGCGAGAAGGTCGGCGGGTCCTGATAGAACGGCTGCGCGACGGCGGACAGGACGGGGAGGTAGTCGACCCACGAGTCGCGGACCGCCTTGCGCGCGACCTCGACGCGATCGCGCTCGACCGCGACGTCGGCGCGGCGCGCGGTGGCCTCTCCGAGCGCCGCATCCATCGACGGCAGCGTGCCGAACGCAGGATCCTCCGCGACGTCGAGCGAGCCCTCCTCGCCGACCACGACGCCGAGCGCCTCCTGCGCGCGCG
Organism: Labilithrix sp.; assembly: GCA_019637225.1. Taxonomy (GTDB): domain Bacteria; phylum Myxococcota_A; class Polyangia; order Polyangiales; family Polyangiaceae; genus Labilithrix. The sequence goes on along the minus strand of JAHBWC010000090.1, from coordinate 30,406 downwards.
TGAGCGCCGCGAGCTGGGTCTTCACGCGCACCTCGGCGGTCGCTCGCTCCTGCGAGGCGCGCACGGCGTCGAGCCGGTTGCCGACGCCGCCTTCGAATCGCGTGGTCGCGAACTCCTCGTGCGCCCGCGCGGTGTTGAGCGCGCGCTGCGCGCTGCTGAGGACGCGGCGCTGCGCGATGACCGTGAGGTACGCGCGCGCGGCCGCGGTCGCGATCGCGCGCCGGGTGTCGGCGCTCGCGGCCCGGGCGACCTCGATGTTCTCCTTGCTCCGCGCGTGGGCGACCCATTGCCGCGGAGCGACGAGCGGCACGTTGAGCTGCAGGTTCGCGCTGAGCTGGTTCGCCGCGAGGATCACGCGCCCGTTGAGCTCGCGATCGTTGTCCAGCCGCGTGTAGACGCCGTTCGCGTTGAGCGTCGGGAGCCAGGCCGCGCGGACCTGCTTCGCGAGCGCCTCGGCGCGAAAGATCTCCTGGGCGGCGATCTCGGCGGACGGGTTCCGCGCCGTCGCGCGCTTCACCGCCTCGTCGAGCGTGAGCGCCCCGGCGGTCGTCTTCGACGGCGCTTCGACCGGACGCGGCGGGCCGGGGCGCGGCTGGTCGCCGGCCGCCGCCGGACGCGTCGCCGCGGCGACGCCGAGCGCGAGCCCGAGCAGCAACAGGGTCCTCGGCATGACGTGCTCCCTATGCATGAGCCGGAGCGCCGGACGCGGCGTCGTCCCCGTCCGGGGCCGGCTGCTTCTTGAAACGATCGACGAGCGTGTAGAGGCTCGGGATGAGAAAGAGCGTGAAGAACGTCGACACCGTCAGGCCGCCGATGACGGCGCGCGCGAGCGGGAGGTTCGTCTCGCTGCCCTCGCCGATCCCGAGCGCCATCGGGACGAGGCCCGCGACCGTCGCGATCGTCGTCATCAGGATGGGCCGGAGGCGCGTCTTCGCCGCGAGCACCGTCGCCTCCATCAGCGGCACCCCGCGACGGCGGAGGACGTTCGCGAAGTCCACGAGCAGCACGCCGTTCGACACCACGATGCCGACCATCATGATGATCCCCATCGCGCTGTTCACGCTGAGCGTCGTCTTCGTCGCCGCGAGCATCGCGAAGACGCCGCTCACGCCCAGCGGCACGCTGAACATGATGACGAGCGGGTCGATCAGCGACTTGAACTGCGAAGCGAGCACCATGTAGACGAGCGCGAGCGCCATCAGCCCCGCGAGGCCGACGCCCTGGAACGCCTGCTTCTGCGCGAGCGTCTGCCCGCCGAGCTTCACCGAGAAGCCGTCGGGCGCGGGCGTGTCGTCGAGCGCCTTCTGGACGCCCGCGCTCGCGGCGCCGAGGTCTTTCCCCGGCGCCACGTTCGCCGTCACGTCGACGATGCGCTGGAGGTACTTGCGCGCGATGAGGACCGGGCCGCTGCCGCGCTCGACGTGCGCCACGTTCGAGAGCGGCAACGTCGCGCCGGACGGCGTCTTCAGGAAGACGTCGCCGAGGTCGGACACGTGCGTGCGAAATTCGTCCTTCAGGCGCACGTTGATGAAGTACTCGTTGCCCGTCGCCGGATCGGAGAAGGGGATCGGCGAAAACTGGGTGTTCCCGACGAGGCTCGTGAGCACGGTCTGCGCGATCTGCTGCTCGCTCACGCCGAGCACGCCGGCCTTCTGGCGATCGACGACCACGTCGAGCTCCGGGTAGTTCTCCTCGCGCGTGATCTGCACGTCGGTGAGCAGCGGCGCCCCCGAGGCGTCGCGGAGGTCCCTCAGCTTGCTCGCCACCTCGCGCGCGTAGGCCGCGGCCTTGTCGAGGTCGTAGCCGAGGATCTCGACGTCGATCGGCGCGGGCGCTCCGAAGTTGAGGATGCGCTTGACGATGCCGCCGGTGAAGTAGAAGACGTTGATGCCGGGCAGCTCGCTCCGGAGCGCCGCGCGCACCTTCTCGGTGGCCTGCACGTCGGTCATGCCGCGGGCGTCCCGCGCCACGAGGTTGATCTGGGTGTTGCCCGCGTGCGGGCCGGTGTTCGAGGTGAAGATCGCGGTGCGGCCCGTGGGGAGCCCGGTGTCGGAGAGCATCGTGCTGAACTCGGGCTGGCCGCCCGACGACCGGAGCGTCGTCGCCGCGATGTCTTCGATGCGCTGCGCCAGCTCCTCGGTTCGCTCGACGCGCGTCCCGATCGGCGCCTTGTAGTTGATGCTGAACTGCCCTTCGTCCGACTCGGGGAAGAACTCCGAGCCGATGAAGCGGAGCAGGAAGAACGACGAGGCGAAGAGCGCCAGGATGGCGACGACCACCGCGATCCGCCAGCGGAGCACGAGCTCGAGCGTCCGCGCGTAGGCCGCGTCCATCCGGTCGAGAGCGCGGGTGAGCGCGCCCGCGACGCCGCGCGTCGCGTGACCGCCCCGGAGCCAGTAGAGGCAGAGGAGCGGCGTCGCCGTGCGGGAGACGAAGAAGCTCATCACGAGCGCGAACGTGATCGTCAGCGCGAGCGGCACGAAGAGGTTCCTCGCGACGCCCGTGAGGAAGACGACGGGGAAGAAGACGATGACCGTCGTGATCGTCGAGACCAGGATCGGCATCGCCACCTCCTGGGCGGCGTCGAGGACGGCCTTTCTCCGATCCCGGTTGGTCGCGAGGTGGCGGTGAATGTTCTCGAGCTCGACGATCGAGTCGTCGACGAGGCGGCCGACGCCGAGCGCCAGCCCGCCGAGCGTGAAGACGTTGAGCGTCTGCCCCGAGAAGTAGAGGAGGATGAACGTCGCGACGATCGACAGGGGGATCGCGACCGCGACGATGCCGGTCGCGCGGACGCTCACCAGAAAGACGAGGATCACCGCGATCGCGAGGAGCCCTCCCTGCACCGCCTCGTGCTCGAGCGCCGAGACGGCCGCGCGGATGTACTTCGACTGATCGAACGAGATGTCGAGCTCGACGTTCGGCGGGACGCCGCGAAGGTTCGGCAGCGCGGCGCGCACGGCGTCGACCGCGTCGATCGTGTTCGCGCCGGGCTGCTTGAAGACGCGGAGGTAAACGCCGCGCTGCCCGTTCACGCGGACGATGTTCGCCTGGTCCGCCGTGCCGTCCTCGACCGTCGCGACGTCGGCGACGCGCACGCTCGGCGCGCTCTGGCCGCCGGCGCTCGGCGCGCCCTGACGGACGACGACGTCCTCGAGCATGCGGACGGTGTCGACCTGCGTGTTGGTGAAGACGTTGTACTCCTGGTCGCCCGTCTTGAGCGTCCCGCTCGGGAGCAGGAGGTTCGCGCCGCGCACGGCGCTGACGACGTCGAGCACGGCGAGGCTCCGCGCGCGGAGCAGATCGCGATCGACCTCGACCTGCACCTGGCGCGTCTTGCCGCCGCTCACCGTGGCGCTGGCGATGCCGGGCAGGCGCTCGAGCTGCGGCTCGACCACGTTGTACGCGAGGTCGTAGAGCTGCTTCTCGTCGAGGCCCTCTCCGCGCGCGACGACCTGGACGATCGGGATGTTGGTGACGTCGAACTTGAGGATGAACGGCTGCTGGATCCCCGGCGGCAGCGCGCTCTGCACCTGCGAGACGCGCTGCTGGACGTCGAACTGCGCGGTGTCGAGGTCGGTGCCGTAGTTGAACCAGACGCTGACGATCGACGCGCCCTGCTTCGACGTGCTCTCGACGCGGTCGACGCCCGCCGACGAGGCGACGGCGCGCTCGATCGGCTGCGTGATGCTCTTCTCGATGTCCTCCGGTCCGGCGCCCGAATAGAAGGTGACGACCCGGATGACCGGGATGTCGATGTTCGGAAACAGATCGACGCTGAGCCGCCCGACGGCGAGGACGCCGAGGGCGACCACCATCAGCGACATCATCAGGATGAGGATCGGGTTCCTGAGCGCGAGGCGCGTGAGCCACATGGTCCGGCCTACCTCGTCCCGTCACCGCCGACGCGCGACGCTCCGGCGTCTCCGGCGCTCGCGTCCACCCGCCCTTTGAACGGATCGACGTCGCGGCTGACCCGCACGACCGCGCCGTCGGAGATCGCGTCCATGCCGACCGTGACGACCTCTTCGCCCGCGGCGACGCCTTTCGTCACTTCGAGCCACGTGCCCTCGTCGACGCCCGTCTCGACCTCGCGCCGCTGAACCTTGTCGCCCGCGAGCACGAACACGAAGCGCTTGCCGTTCGTGATCTGCAGCGCGGTCGCCGGGACGACGGCGGCGTTGGGGTGGACGTCGACGACGATCGAGCCCCGGCCGAACATGCCGGGCCGGAGATCGCCGGAGGCGTTGTCGATCTGCACCTCGGCGTCGAGCGTGCGCGTGGCGGGATCGAGCATGGGCGCCAGCCGGACGACCGCGCCCTCGACGCGGTGGCCGGCGAGCGCATCGACCTCGACGTGCGCCCTCTGGCCGAGCTTCACGCGGTGCGCCTCGCGCTCGGTCACGGTCACGAACACGCGGAGGACGTTCGTCTGCGCGACGGTGAGGATCGTCTGCCCGGCCGTGGGCCCGACGAGCGCGCCGGGGTCGAGCCTGCGGACCGCGACGACGCCGTCGAGCGGCGAGGTGATCTGCGTCTCGCCGAGCCGCGTCGCGTAGGCGGCGACCTGCGCCTTCGCGGCGGCCTCCTGCGCCTCGGCGGTCGCCAGCGCCGCCTGCGCCTGCTGGAGCTCCTGCTGCGAGACGACCCCGCGCGGCGCGAGGCCATTGACGCGCTCGAGGTTGTTCCGCGCGAGCGTGGCGCTCGCCTGCGCCTGCGAGAGGCTCCCGCGCGCCGCGACAAGCTGGTCGGGCAGATCGCTCGGGCGGACGAGCGCGACGAGCTGGCCGCGCTTGACCTTGTCGCCGCGCTCGACGAGCACCGCGTCGAGGTAGCCGAGCGTCTTCGAGCCGACCTCGGCCTGCGCGAGCGGACGAAGCTCGACCGGCGCGCGCACCTCCGCCGCGACGTCCTTCGAGGCGACCTTGGCGACGACGACGAGCGGCGCCGGACGTGACTTCGACGCCGCCTCGCTCTTGTTCGAGCACGCCGCGACGCCCAGTCCGAGGACCGGCACGGCCACCATGATCGATGCAGCGAAAAGCGACTTCACCACTCACCTGTCCCCCGGAACGGCGGGGCATCATAGCGGAGCCGCGGCGTAACCGAAGGGCGCCGCGCCCAGAAGCTACGAGCCGTCACCGAGGCGCGCCGAGCCCGCGGCCGCTCACGACGAGGCGAAAGCGCGACCGGGCGCGCGGCGGCGTCAGGTGCGGACGAACGCGGCGAAGGCGGCGACGAGATCGCCGAGCTGCTTTCGGACCTTCTCGTCGACGAGCTTGCCCTCGGCGTCGAACGCCTGGCCGGCGCTCCCCACGTACAGCTGCTTGCCGAACCACGCGTGGGTGCCCAGGGTGCGGAGCACGGGGAGCCACGCCGCCTGCGAGAGCCTCGTCCCTCCGCCGCCCGGCGTCGCGCCGACGAGCGCGACGGGCTTGCCCCCGAAGACGCGCGGGATGTCCTTCGGGGGACGCGAGAGCCAGTCGATCGCGTTCTTGAGAACGCCGGGGATCGAGCTGTTGTACTCGGGCGTGACGAGGAGGAGCGCGTCGGCGCCGGCGATCTTATCCTTCAGCGCCGTCACGGTGGCCGGCAGGCCGTGCTCGCTCTCGGCATCGCCGTCGTAAAGCGGGATCCCCGCGATGGATCCGATCTCGATCTCGACGCCGTCGGGCGCGAGCTCGCGCGCTGCGCGGAGCAGAGCCGCGTTGTACGACGCGCGACGGAGACTTCCGGCGATACCCAGGATCTTCGTCATGCCGCCATGGTGGCGCGGATCGCGCTCGGTTGCACTCGTTGGATGGCGGAGGGGTCGGGTGCCGCACGCCCCGGCAGCGGACGTCGCTCGCCGCGCCCCGAGCCTCGCAGGCGCGTCAGCCCTTCACGCCGCCCGCCGTCAGCCCGCTGAGGAGCTGCCGCTGCGCGACGTAGAACAGGATCATGACCGGCACGCTCACGAGGATCGCGCCGGCGGCGAACGCGCCCCACTGCGTGCTGTACTCGCCGACGTACGACTGGAGCACGACGGGCAACGTGAAGGCGCTCTCGCGGCCGAGGAGCGTCGCGGCCAGGATGAACTCGTTCCACGCGCTCATGAACGCGAAGAGCGCCGTGACGGCGATCGCCGGGCGGGCCGCGGGCAGCGCGACCTTGAGGAAGGCCTGGGTGCGCGTCGCGCCGTCGACCATCGCGGCCTCCTCGAGATCGACCGGGATCGCGAGGAACGCGCCGCGGAGCTGGAAGACCGCGAACGGCACCGCGGTCGCGGCGTAGACGAGGACGAGGCCGCTCCGGGTGTCGAGCAGGTGGAGCGTGTCGAGGACCAGGTAGAGCGGCACCGCGCTCGCGACGCCGGGGAACATCTGCGTGAGGAGCATGCCGCGCAGGCCGGAGCGCTTGCCGACGAACTCGAAGCGCGCGAGCGCATAGGCCGCGGGCGTCGCGATGGCCACGGCCGTGGCCGCGGTGGCGAACGAGACGACGAGCGAGTTGACGAGCTGCCGCGCGAACAGCCAGCTCCGCTCTGGATCGCCCGCGCCCGTCACGAGGCGGAAGTTGTCGAGCGTCATCTCGTCTGCGCCGCGCGGGATCGGGATCACGCGCGGCTCGATCCCTCCGGCCTTGGAGAGGGCCAGCGTCACCACCCACAGCACCGGGTAGAGCGCGTAGACGACCGCGACGAGGAGCAGCGCGTGGACGAGCACCGCCTCGAGGGCGCTGCCCTTCTTCGAGCGCGCGCTCATAGCGCCTCCTTCGCGTCGCCGGCGCCGATCCGCCCGAGGACCTTCGACATGAGCGCGAGGAGGCCGAAGATGATCACGGCGTACGCCGCCGCGTAGCCGAGCTGGGCGTTCCGCGCGAAGGCCCAGCGGTACGCCTCGCTGACGAGGATGTCGGTCGTGCCGTCAGGCTCGCCGCCCGAGACGAGGAACACGACGTTGAACATGTTGAACGTCCAGACCGATCCGAGGACGACCGCGGGCAGGAGCGTCGGACGGAGCAGCGGCAACGTCACGAGACGGAAGGCCTGCCAGCGCGTCGCGCCGTCCACCTCGGCCGCCTCGAGGACGTCCTTCGAGATCGAGGTGAGCGCGCCCATCACGACGACCATCATGAACGGGAAGCCGAGCCACGCGTTGGTGGCGACGTTCGCGGCGAACGCCGTCGAGAACTTCGCGAACCACGAGACCGGCTCGGCGCCGAGGGCGACGAGGATCGCGTTGATCGCCCCGAACTGCCGGTGAAACATCCCCTTCCACGCGAGCGCGGTCACGTACGAGGGCACGGCCCAAGGGATGATCAAGAGCACGCGGTAGATCGCGCGGAGCCGCAGCACCGGACGCGCGAGCGCGATCCCGAGGACGAGGCCGATACTGACGTGAAGCACCACGTTGACGACCGTCCACGCGACCGTCACGAGCAAGGTCAGGTAGAACGAGCCGTGCGACAGGAGCGGCTTGCCGCGCGCCGTCAGGATCTCGACGTAGTTGCCGAGCCCGACGAAGCGCGCGTCCTCGCGCGAGCCGGCGAAGAAGGACATCGCCGCGCCCGCCACGAGCGGGAGCACGACCAGCACCAGGATCGTGAGCGCCGCGTGGAGCACGTACTTGTACGCCGGCTTCGACGCCGTGAGCTCGCGACGGAAGCCCGGCGCGCGGACGCGGCGGACGACCGCGAACGCCGCCGCGAGCAGCGCGAGCCCGACCACGACGACGAGCGGCGCGGGCGACGCGGCCTCGCGCGGCGGCGCCCGCATCACGTCGTCGTAGCGCGCCTTGGCCTCGGCGAGCGCGTCGCGCGGAGACGCGTCGCCGCGCAGCACCTTGCGGATCGCCTGCTCGGCGGGCACCCACACCGGGTTCATCGCGGGCGAGACCGGCATCGGGATCGCGTCCGCGCTCGCCTCGTGGAACGCGACGAGGAGCTTCCGCTGCCGCTTCGCCTCCGGAGAGAGCGCGGCGGCCGCGACGCCGTCGTCCTGGGCGGACCAGTACGATCGCGTCGCCACGACCTGCTTACCGATCTCGGCGCGCTCGGACGCCGAGACGCCGTCGCCGAGCGACCGCGCCAAGGCGCGCGCGCCTTCGCTCTTCGCGCCCTCGGGCGTCATGAAGACGCCGTCGACGGTCAAGAACGGACGCATCGCGCCCACGCCCGCGATCGACGGGAGCGGCACGACCTCGTACGGGACCTTGTCTTCGAGATCGCCCGCGAGCCACGGCCCGGAGATGACCGACGCGGCCTTGCCGGTCGTGAAGAGCGTCTTGACGAGATCGCCGCTCGCCTCGTCCGGCACGACCCGCGTGGTGACGAGCTCGCGCGCCTTGTCGAGCGAGCGCTCCGCCGCGTCGCCCGTCATCGCGAAGCCCGGCGGCAACTTCGCTTCGCCCTCGGCCGCGCCCGGCTTCGGCGCGCCGAAGAGCTCGCCGCCGTAGGCGTGGAGGAGCGCCGAGTGCCAGTACGCCGTGTGAGACTCGTAGGCGAGCGGCCAGACGCCCGGCCCGAGCGCGAAGTCCCGCTTCGCCGCGAGATCGTCGAGCGTCCGCGGCGCCTCCGGCAAGAGGCGCGGGTTGTAGTAGAGCGCGCCGCACTTGCTCGCGAGCGGCACGGCCCAGCGCTCACCCTCGTAGGTGATCGCCGCGACGGTCACCGGCTCGTAGAGCGACGCGTCGGCGTCGGGGAACGCATCGCCCACCGGCGCGACGAGCCGGTGAAGCAGGTACTCGCCGAGGCGGTTGTGCGGACCGACGAAGACGTCCGGGCCGTTGCCGCGAGGGATCGCGGCCTCGAGCTTCGCGAGGTACGCCTCGTACGGAACCGCGAGGACCGTGACCTTGAGCCCGCGCTCGGCCTCGAAGCGAAGGACACCCTTCTTGAGCGCGGCCTCTTCGCCCCCGCGGTACGGGTGCCAGAGGACGATCCCGCGCGGCGGCTCGGAGCAGCCGGGCAGCACGATGGTCGCGACGAGCGCGATCAGCGTCACCAGCGCGCGGAGGTGTTTCATCGCGGCGAGGTCAGGCGAGGGCGCGATCGGTCGCGGCGTCGAAGAGATGGATCGACGTCGGAGCGGCTCCGAGCGGGATGACCGATCCCGGCTTCACCGTTCGCGCGTCGGCCGCGTCGAGGCGGGCGATCACCGTCGGCCCGCTCGACGTGAGCCAGCCGTGAGCGAACGCCTCGGAGCCGAGCGCCTCGACGATCTCGACCTTGAGCTCGGCGATCTTCGGGGCGTCGCCCTTCGCGAGGAACATGTCGTGGGGTCGGACGCCGATCGTCACCTCGCGGCCGTCGTCGAGCTCGCTCTTGAAGCGCTCGTCGTCGACGCGGCTGCGCACGCCTCCGCCCTCGGCATACACCGCGCCGTTCTCCTTCACGAGCCGCCCGGCGAGGAGGTTCATCTGCGGCGAGCCGAGGAACGTCGCGACGAACTTCGTCCGCGGGCGCTCGTAGATCTCGAGCGGCGGGCCCTTCTGCTCGACGAGACCGCCGTTGAGGACCCAGAGCGAGTCGGCGAGCGTCATCGCCTCGACCTGATCGTGCGTGACGTAGAGCGTGGTCGCGCCGAGGCGATCGTGGAGCCTCCGGATCTCGACGCGCACCTCGGCGCGGAGCGCGGCGTCGAGGTTCGAGAGCGGCTCGTCGAAGAGGAAGATGGTCGGCCGACGGACGATGGCGCGGCCCATCGCGACGCGCTGGCGCTGCCCGCCGGAGAGCTGCTTCGGCAGGCGGTCGAGGAGCTTCGCGAGCCCGAGCATCGCGCTCGCCTCTTCGATGCGCTTGTCGATCTCCGACGCCGCCGTCCCGCGCAGCTTCAAGCCGAACGCGAGGTTGTCGCGCACGGTGAGGTGCGGATAGAGCGCGTAGCTCTGGAACACCATCGCGACGTCGCGATCGCGCGGGGGCAGCTCGGTGACGTCGCGATCGGCGAGCGAGATCGTGCCCTCGTCGGCCTCCTCGAGGCCCGCGACGAGGCGCAGCAACGTCGACTTGCCGCAGCCGCTCGGGCCGACCAGGACCGCGAAGGTGCCCTCGGGGATCTCGAGATCGACGCCACGGAGGATCGGCGTCGAGCCGAACGCTTTTTTGATCCCGCGCGCCGCGCAGCGCATCGCGCGCGGGATCTCGGGGAGCGACGCGTCGCTCGCCTCGGCGGACGCTCCCTTCGCGTCGTTCGCCGCGCCGCGTGTTGCTGCCTGGATCGCCTCGGACATCGTTCGCTCGGGTGCTCGAAGATGGAAAGGAGTGAGCCTCACGTTACCGCGGGCACAGCTCGAACGTGCCCCCAGATCCGGCCGCTCTACGTAACTCAGTTTTGAGTGACGTTCGAGCGGTTTTTCCTGGACGAGCCCGACCGATGGAGGCAGGGACTCGGCCGTGCGGATCGCCGTCTTGCCCGCTCTCCTGGGCCTTGGTTGCCTCGCGCTCTCCGCATGCGGCGACGATGCCGTGTCGCCGGAGGCGTCCTCGCCGACGCCGGAGACGACCGGCGGCGACAACGCCGGCGCCAGAGATGACGCGGGCGCCGAAAATGACGCGGCGCCCCATACGCCTCCCTCGTGCGCGCGCGCGGCCGTCGCCAGGACCGCGCCCACCGCCCTGTTCGACGCGTTCACGGCCGACCTCGGCTCGTTGACCGGTCCCGCGCGCGCCGCCCGCGTCGACCAGCTCCTCGCCGACGTCGCCGCGCAGGGTGGAGCGCCGCTCGAAGATCCGGCGAGCGGACGCGTCGTCTTCCTCGCCCGCGGCGCTCCTCCCGCCGGCCCGTGGAAGGCCGCCGGCTCGTTCTCCGGCTGGTCGACCGCCGGCGCCGTCGCGCTCGCCGCCGTCGACGGCACCGATCTCTGGGCGGGCGAGACGACGATCGGGCGCGGCGCGAGCTTCGAATACAAGCTCGTGAGCGGCGACACGTTCCTCGAGGATCCGCGCGCCCAGAACGTCGTCTGGGACGGCATCGATCGCGGCTTCGGCAAGCGCGGCGAGCTCAACGCCGTCGGCCACCCCGGCGACACGCCTGCGAGCCGCGGTCGCATGGTCGCGCTCGGCAAGGTCCACGCGCAGAAGCTCGGCGACGATCGCGACGTGTGGATCCACTACCCCGCCGCCTACGACGGCGACGCGTGCACGAAGCTCCCGTCGATCGTCTTCCACGACGGCCTCGAGTCCCTCACGCGCGGCGGCTTCGCCCAGGCCGCCGACGCGCTCTACGCGACGCGCCCGGACCTCGCGGCGGTCCTCGTCTTCGTCGGCCTCCCGAGCCAGGACGTGCGGATGGCGCAGTACACGGTCATGTCCGACGGCGCGAAGGGCGCCGACTACGTCGATTTCCTCGTCGACGATCTCGCTCCGCTCGTCGAGGCCCGCGCGCGCCTCTGCAGCGCGCCGGCGGCCCGCGGCGTCGCGGGCGCGTCGCTCGGCGGGCTCATCTCGACGTTCGCCGGGTTCGAGCGACCCGACCGCTTCGGCTGGATCGGCGCGCAGAGCGGCTCGTACTTCTGGGCCGACGACGCGATGATCACGCGCGCGGCGAGCGAGCCGAAGAAACCGCTCCGCATCTACCTCGACTCGGGCTGCCCCGACGACAACTGCGTCGTCACCGATCGGCTCGCCGACGTGCTCGCGGCCAAGGGCTACGATCACGTCCGCATCAAGCAGGCCGGCGCCTCGCACGATTGGTCGTTCTGGCGCGATCGCCTCGGCGGACTGCTCACGCACTTCCGCGACGGGCAGACGGCGTGCGACTGAGCTCGGCGCTCGGCCCGGCGCGCGCTCAGCCGAAGATGTCGCGGAGCTTCTCCATGAAGCCCTTCCGGATCGGCGTGACCTCTTCGCCGAGCTCCTTCGCGAGCTCCTCGATGAGCTCGCGCTGGCGATCGGTCAGCGCGGTCGGGACCTCGACGGCCACCTCGATGCGCTGATCGCCGCGCCCGATCCCGGCGCGCTTCGGCATGCCCTTGCCCTTGATGCGGAGCGTGGTGCCGGGCTGCGTGCCCGCGGGGACGCGGAGCTTGCCCTTGCCGTCGAGCGTCGGGACCTCGACCTCGGCGCCGAGCGCGACCTGCGTGAACGTCAAAGGGACGTTGCACACGACGTCGTCGCCCGCGCGGCGGAAGAACGGGTGTGGCTGGACCTTGATCTCGAGCTCGAGGTCGCCGGCGGGACGATCCGGCCGCGGGCGGTTGCCGGCGCCGCTGACCACGCGCGTCGCGCCGTGCTCGACGCCGGGCGGGAGCGTGACCTCGATCGTGTTCTCGTTCGTGATGAGCCCGCTGCCCTTGCAGCCGCCGCACGCGTTCGTCACGACGCTGCCGCGGCCCTTGCAGCGCTGGCAGACGCGCTCGACGGCGATCGGGAGGAGGCCCTGCTGGAAGCGCACGCGACCGCGGCCGTTGCACGCGCTGCAGGTCTCGGGCTGCGAGCCCTTGGCCGAGCCCGAGCCGCGGCAGTCTCCGCACGAGACGATGCGGTCGTAGCGCATCGTCTTGGTCGCGCCGAAGGCGGCCTCCTCGAAGGTGACCTCGAGCTCGCGCTTCACGTCGCCCCGGTCGCCCTTGCCGACGCCGAAGACGCCGAGCAAGTCGCCGAGGATGCCGTCGATCGCGATCTCGCTGAAGTCGACGACGCCGCCGGCGAACGGCCCGCTCGACGCGAACGGCGAGCCCGGCTCCTCCGCGCGGTGACCGAACCGGTCGTACATCGCGCGGCGCTGCGGATCGCTCAGCACCTGGTAGGCGGCGTTGATCTCCTTGAAGCGGTTCGCCGCGCGCGGGTCGTCGGGGTTGCGGTCGGGGTGATGCTGCGCGGCGAGCTTGCGGAACGCGGCCTTGATGTCGTCCGGTCCGGCCGCCCTCGACACGCCGAGGGTCTCGTAGTGGTCGCGCTGCTGCGTCATGCCCGCATCTGCTCTTAGCAGGGTCCGGCCACGCGCGGGAGGGCGGCCGGCACCGGGAGGCCGCTTCCGGGATCTCCGTCCGTGTGCTAACTAACGCCGCTTCCCATGAGCTCCGCGTACCGACGAATCACGTCCGCCGAGCAGCACGCCCTCTTCACGCGGGTGGTGCAGCGGTCCAAGCCGGCCCCTGGACGACCGGTGCCGGTCGTCGTCTTCGACCTCGACGGCACCATCATGGACAACCGTCCGCGAACCGCCGTGATCCTCCAGGAGCTCGCCGCCGACCTCCGTCGCGAGGCGCACTCCGCGGCGGAGGTCCTCGCCGCCGCGCGCGCCGAGGAGCTCGCCTACCTGCTCACCGAGTCGCTCCAGCGCCTCGGCCTCGAGCACCCGGAGCTCGTCGCGCGCGCGGAGGCGTACTGGCGCACGCGCTTCTTCTCCGACGACTACCTCAAGCACGACGTCGCCGTGGCGGGCAGCGTCGAGCTCGCGCGCGCCTGCTACGACGCGGGCGCGACGATCGTCTACTTCACCGGGCGCGACCTGCCGCTCATGAGCCTCGGCTCCTTCCAGAGCCTGCGCGATCTCGGCTTCCCCATCGGGGTCGTGGGCACCGAGCTCGTGTGCAAGCCGGACGCGAAGATCCCCGACGAGGCGTACAAGCGCGAAGAGGGCCCGAAGATCGCCCGCATCGGCGAGGTCATCGCCGCGTTCGACAACGAGCCGGGCAACTGCAACGCCTTCCTCGAGATGTGCCCCGGCGCCGACGTCGTCTTCGTCGACACGCAGCACCTGCCGGGGGCTCCTCCGCTCGCGCGCGACGTCCAGATCGTCCCCGATCTCGCGATGCGGTGACACGTGCGACGGCCCCTCGGCGACGGACGCGGCTGGCCGGCGGGCCTCGCCTTCGTCGTCGGGCTCGTGGGCTGCCGGCCGAGCGGGGCTCCGGCGACGGAGACGCCCGAGGAGCGTGAGAGCCCGCAAGCGAGCGCACAGCCCGCGCTCCTCGCGGTCGCCCCGACGACGCCGGCGAGCGCGATGCCGATCGCCGCGACGCTCGAGGGCGGGCCTCCTCCGTCGCCGCTCCGCGGTGACGAGGTGCTCTCCCCCGACACGCTCGCACGCGAGAGCACCGGCTACACGCTCTCGGCCGCGCTTCGCCTCGCCGACGTGACAGGTCCGACGCGCGCGCCCGAGGTGAACAACGCGGGCCTCGACGCCGCGAGGAAGGCGACCGAGCTCCGCCTCGGGATCGATCTCTCGCCGACGCGGATGCGCGTCGCGCTGCAGGGACACGGCTTCGTCCTGCCGCCGGACGCCGAGATCCGCGCGCGCGCCGATCGCTTCGGCCACGTCGTCGTATGGCCCGGCGCCGCGTCGTATCGACCGCTCGCGCCGGGCTCGACGCGCGCGCTCCTCGGCGAGCGCCGGTTCGACGTGGCGCCGATCACGCCGGCGGAGATCGTGCCGCGCGGCGAAGGAGGACGGCGCATCGGCATCCGCACGCACAAGATCGACGTCACGACGCGGGCCGCGCAAGGCTCGTTCGAGATCGGCAAGCTCGAAGGCGCGGGCGACGGCGGGATCTTGCTGTGCAGGCTCCTGCTCGACCTGATGAACGCGCCGCCGGCCAGCAACGTGTGCGGCCTCGACGAGCTCCCGGTGCGCGTCGAGCTCCGCTGGACGAGCCACGGCTCCCTCGTGTTCGAGCTCACGGGAGCGCTCCGCCGCACGGACATCCCGGCGGCGACGCTGGCCGTCCCGCCGCAGGCCGCGTCGTTCGCGGCCTCGCCGTTCCCGGTGATGGGCGTGTTCTCGATGCTGTCGGCGGCCGAGCTCGCGGCGCTGCGCACCAACGACGTCGACGTCCCGACGAACGCGAACGTGACGGGCGACGCGCTCGTCGTCGTGAACCCGACCGTCGAGCTCCGCGTCCTCTTCCTCGACGGCGTGCCGATCGCGTGGGCGGCGCCCCAGGCGCGCGGCGAGCTCCATGGGCTCCGCCGCGGCCGCTACGTCGCCCAGTGGCGGACGTTCCTCGGCGACTCGGTGGAGACCGCGCTCAGCCAGACCGTGCCCGGCCTCGTCCAGGTCGGCGCCGCGCCGGACGCGGGCAAGTAGCGCGCGGGCGCCCGCCGCTACCGGACGCGCCCGCCGCTACTGGTAGTCGTCCTTCGTGAACGTCACGTCGCCGATGCCGGCGGCCTCCGCGCGCGCGCGCAGCGTCTCGACGACCGCCGTGACGACGTCGAGGCGCGTCGTCGGGAGGTAGTACTCCTCCTCGTCGACGTCCGGCATCGCCGCGAGGCGCGCTTCGATCTCGTCGCGCTCGCCCGGATCGAGCGTCAGGTGGGCGCCCCAGCCCTCGGCGTCCGTCATCGTGAGCGCCTCGCGCGCCATGCCGATCGGATTGAATGCAAGATACACATTCGTGAAGTAGAGGCGCCAGCCGTCGTGGTCGCCGTCGGCCCACCACTCGCCGCGGAAGGCCTGGCGCATGACCTCACCGAGGTACGCGCCCACGGCCGGCGCGACGAGGTCGATGCTCTCCGGCCTCTGCTGGGCGGCCTCCCGAGCGTCGCGGACGTACTGGTCGAGCAGGCTCAGCGTGTCGGGCGTCCCGTCGAGCGACACCTTGTACTTGCTCGCGACGAAGCGCATGCACGCCGCGCAGAGCTCCGCCACGCGATCGGGTGGCGGCGGCAACGGGGCGGGAGGGAGCAGCGCCGCCTCGGCCTCGGCCGCGTCGTGAGCGTCGTAGCTCCCGGCGCCGTTGCTTCCGTTGGTCTTGCCGTTCTTGGGTTCGTCGGACATGGCTGCTTTCCAGGGGCGGGTTACGGGGCCATAGCGCGCGGCGGGGTCCGGCGCGAAGCGGGGAGGGCCGGCGGCGGCCCCCACGCCGCGAAACGCGAGCGATCGAAGCGCGGTGGCGGCCCACGCCGAGGTGCCCGCGCCGAGGACGCGTGGCGATACCACGTGAAGGGCCGAGCTGACACCGCGAGATCCGCGCGGATCCGGTCGCCGGGCCGGGCGGAAGGCGGACGCCGAGCGGCCCGACGCGCCCGAGGCGAGGGGGAACGAGCGCCCGCTCGAGCCCATGACCACGAATCCGCTTCCCGGAAGGACAAAGCCGGCCTACCTTGTCAGGTCCATGCGGATCGGTATTTTCAGCGACATCCATGCGAACCTGGAGGCCTTGTCGGCGGTCCTCGAGGCGTATCGGAAAGAAAATATCGACGTCTACTACTGCCTCGGCGACACGGTCGGGTACGGCGGCTCGCCGAACGAGTGCGCCGATCTCGTCCGTGAGCTGTCGAAGATCACGATCCTCGGCAACCACGACGCCGCCGTCTCGGGGCGCATGGACTACTCGTACTACTACGAGGCCGCGCGCCACGCGCTCGACGTCCACGCCGCGATGATCTCGCCGGAGAACATGGCGTGGCTCAAGGGCCTGCCCTACCAGCACAAGCTCGACGACGTCGACGTCCTCCTCTGCCACGGCTCGCCGGTCCGGCTCGAGGAGTTCGAGTACATCTTCGCGCCGGAGCAGGCGCGTGAGTGCCTCCCGCTCTGGGACAAGCTCGGCCACATCACGCTCATCGGCCACTCGCACCTCTGCAAGGTGTTCGCGCTGACGAAGACGAGCGTCGACGAGATGCCCGCGGTCGATTTCGAGCTCGCGCCGGACCGGAAGTACATCGTCTCGGTCGGCTCGGTCGGCCAGCCGCGCGACTTCGACAACCGCGCCAGCTTCACCGTCTTCGACTCGGAGAAGAAGCGCTTCGAGTTCAAGCGCATCGAGTACGACATCGAGCTCGCCGCGGACAAGGTCCTGCGCGCGCGCCTCGAGCGCAACTTCGCGCACCGCCTGTTCATCGGCGTCTGACGCGATCCGCGCGCGCACCGCCCCGCGAAGGGGTGGCCGCGCGCGGCGTCGGCTCGCGAACGTCAGCCTTCGTCGGACGTCACGCCGAGGGCGCAGCGATTCGTGTCAGGGTCGCAGCCCACACTCTGAGTCTCGCAGGTTCCGCAGGCGATGTCCGGGACGGGGCAATCCTTCGAGGCCTTCTCGAGCTCCGACTCGTACTTCTTCTGGTCCTTCTTGTTGATCGCCGCGTTCGGACACTTGCAGGCCTGACAGCTCGATCCCTGGAAGACGGCGACGCAGTCTTTGTCCTGCGTGCAGGTGGCGTCGAAGGTGGCGATGCTGACCACGACCGGCACCTTCGGCGTCGTCGTCGTCGGCTTGCCATCGTCCTTGCTCGAGCCCGATCCGGAGCTCGGATCGTCGGAGGCCCCGCTACGCTGCCCCGCGGAATCGCTCCCCTGATCGGGCAGCGGCCCCGGACCGCCGACGCAGGCGGCCAAGAGGGCGAAGAAACATGCGGATCCCAGGAAGACGCGAGCTCGATGCATGGAAGCTACCTCCGCGACGAGGATATCAGAGGCGCGCGGATCAGCCTCCATCTCGGCCAGTCGCGCGCGGCGCCGGGAGACCGCCGGGCACGACGGCGGGGTGCGTGGGCGGCAGGACCCGCGTGCCCGCGAGCTCGGGGACGACGTCGCGCACGAACGTCGCGAGGTCGATCGAGACCTTGAAGCTCCGGCTGCCGGTGCTGAGCGTTCCGTCGATCGCGATCTCGACCTCGGAGGCGCGGGTCGCCGAGACGCGCGCCGTCGTGATCTTGCAGTCGCAGGTCGCCGGCGGCGAGACGATCGGCGCCTCGCCGGGGAGCTCGATCTCGAGCTTCTGGAGGACGGGGAGCGGCGCGTCCTTCTTCGACGGCTCGAGGAGCAGGGCCAGCCCGACGCGCGACTTCTTCTGCGGGGAGGCGGCGATCCGCGCGCCCTCGCTCTCGACGACGCTGCCGAGCTCGACGCGCATCCGCTCGCGCGCGGTCACGACGACGACGCCGCGCGAGAAGTCCGACGCGAGGTCGACCTCGGTGGCCGGCGGGTCGGGGGTACCGGACGCGCCGCGCACGGTGAGCTTCCCGCGCACGAGAGGCAGCTTGGCGAGCCCCTCGAGCGGCGGCGAGAGGACCGAGCGCCATCGCGCGACCTCACGCTGGCAGAGCGGCCTTTGGTTCGCCGTGAGCGCGTCGCACTTCGCCGGATCGCGCGCGACCATCGCCTCGCACGTGCCGCGCTGAATCGTCCGCGCCTCGCCGTTGCAGAGGCGCGGATCCCTCGCCGCGATCGCGACGCAGCTCGGGTCGCGGCCGCGCGTGACGAGGCCCTCGAACTGCATCGGGCAAGCGTCGGGCGTCTGCGCGACGATCGCGACCCAGCTCTGGCACCGCGAGCGGAGCGCGCTCGAGTCGATCTTGTTGCACGTCTCGCGGTTCCGGTCCTTCGCGGCCTCGAGGAGGCGGCATGCGTCGCGGAGGAAGGTGTCGTAGCCGATCGCGCCGAGGGCATCGCCGACCAGCGGATCGAGCTTCGAGCGCTCGGCGACGCAGTGCTCGACGTTGACGAAGCGCGCGAGCTCCTCCTGCAGATCGCCCGCGGGGGGCGGCGGGTCGAGCGGATCGCCGAGCGCTCCCGCGTCGACGACGAGCGCGGGCGGAAGCGACGCGGTCGGAGGGGTCGGCCCGACCGGCGGCTGGGCCTTTTCCTCGCAGCCCCCGACGAGGCCGAGCGCGAGGAGGAGCGGCGCCGATCGGGAGCGCGTCATCGGCTCAGCGCAGCGTGCAGCGGATCTCGTGCGTCGTGATGACGATTCGGTCGCCGTCGGCGAGCGCACGACGCGCGACGCGCTCGCCGGCGACCTCGACGCCGTTGGTCGAGCCGAGGTCGACGATGTAGAAGGCCGCGCCCACGTGCTCGATCACGGCGTGCTGGCGCGACACGTTCGCGTCGTCGAGCCGCAGGTCCGCCTGCGTCTTCGAGCGGCCGAGGAGGAAGCGCTCCTTGTCGACCGTGTACGAGCGACCGCGATACTCGAGCACGAGACGCCTGCCGGCGGCTGCCCACGGCGAGCTGCTCTCGCGGGGCGTCTCGGGCGCGCGCGTCGTCCGAGGCGGCGACGTCGGAGGGGCGAGCGCCGCGCCCGACGAGCGCGCGGGCGGAGGCGGCGGCGCGCCGACTGCCGGGAGCGCGCGCCCCGGTCCCCCCGGTCGTGACGGAGCCGGGAGGGGCGCCCTCATGCGAGGCGTGGTGCGCGACTCGGGACCGTCCGACGACGGCGGGCGCCCCGCGGCCGGACGTACGAACGCCCCCCGCGCCGCCGTCCGCGCGAGGTCGTCGTCGTCGAAGCCGCCGCGCGGCGGGGAGTAGGAGCGGTCGAGCGCGGACGGCGCGTCGTGCGTCTCTTCGAGCGGGTCATCGACGACGCGCGCGCTTGCGGCCCTGGGCGGAGGCGCGGGCGCCGGCGCCGGGCCACGCGCCGGCGGGCGCGCCGGAGCCGCGGCCTCGGGTTGCGACGCGACCGCGTACCCTCGCGCGCCCGCGTAGGCGCTCATCGCGTCGTTCACGAGCTCGTCGATCGGCACCTCGAGCTCGCGCGCCAGCGACTCGAACGTCGACCAGACGATCTCGCGGGACTGGAACGTGCGCCTGCGGGACGGCTCGGCCGGCGCGTCGGACGACGGCTCCGCGCCGAGGTCGGAGCTCAACGCTTCGACGTCGCCGCCCTGCTGGCGGACGAACTCTCCGCAACGTCCGTCCTCGCACGCGCGGAGATGCTCGCTCACCATCCGCGCCGCCCCCGGCGGGAGCCGCCCGGCCGCGTAGCGCGTGAGCGTGTCGACGTCGACGTGATCGGACGACGGATACGACCCGACCGCGTCGCGGTGCGAGTCGAGCCAGCGCTGAAGACGTGCTTCGTCCGTCATCGTCCCTCGATCCGAGGAAGCGCCGAGGCGCACCCCGTCGACACTGCATCCTAGGATGCCTCGCGCTCGAAACGTGGCAAAATATGGGGGTCTTGCCGCCGCCTACCTCGACCTTCGCCGCCGTTCCCACCGCACCCGGCCGAGCCGCGCGGTCCACCGGCCGCGGCCCGTTCGGGATCCTGCTCGCGCTGGTCGTCGCGGCGGCCTGCAGCTCCTCGGACGATCCGCCGCCGTTCCCCGATCCCGACCTCGCGATCGTCGAGACGAACCCCGACGGCGACGCGTATCCGACGGACCGCATCGGCGGGACGAAGCGGAGCGGAACGCGTCCGGGCGATCGCATGCCGAACCTGACGTTCCGCGCGTACCGCAGCGGGCGCGCCGGCGGCCTCGAGACCGTCTCGATCGCCGAGTACTTCGACCCGAAGCAGACCCGTCACAAGGTCCTCCACCTCCAGGTCGCCGCGACCTGGTGCGCGATCTGCTCGAGCGAGCTCGAGGCGACGATGAGCGTCGTCGGGGAGCTCGAGGCGCGCGGCATCCGCTTCCTCGAGGTCATCGTGAGCGGCGCCACGGCGGGCAAGGGCCCCGCGCTCGAAGAGGTCGACGCCTGGATCGACCGGCACAAGACGAGCTTTCCCACGGGCATCGACGTCGCCGCGCGGCGCCTCGGCGCGATCGGCGTCAGCGGCGCGGCGATGCCGCACGACATCCTCATCGATACCCGGACCATGGAGATCCTCGACTCGTCCGTCGGGGCGCCGGTCGACGTCGCGAAGTACGTCCTCGAGGGGCTGCGCTTCGTCGAGGAGAACCCTCCCTCCTACTGAACACTTTTGCGCTCCGACGCCGCCCTAAAATCCCAAGTGTCCGAGATGAGGGTCTCTTGACACTGAACATTGATGCAGTATAGTTTCTCTCCTCGAGGCTCGGTACCGGCCTCGTGCGGTCCTCGTGAACGAGGGGGCCAGAAGGAGCGTCATGGAGGAGAAGAACCGTCAGAAGGCCATCGAGCTCGCCGTCAACAGCATCGAGAAGGAGTACGGCAAGGGCTCGATCATGCGCCTCAAGGACGGCGAATCGATCCTCCACGACGTCGAGGCGATTCCGACCGGGTCCATCGGCCTCGACATCGCGCTCGGCATCGGCGGCTACCCCAAGGGCCGCATCATCGAGATCTACGGCCCGGAGTCGAGCGGCAAGACCACGCTCACCCTCCACGCGATCGCGAGCGTGCAGAAGGCCGGCGGCGTCGCCGCGTTCATCGACGCCGAGCACGCGCTCGATCCGGCGTACGCGCGCAAGCTCGGCGTGAAGACCGACGAGCTGCTCGTCTCGCAGCCCGACTACGGCGAGCAGGCGCTCGAGATCGCCGACATGCTCGTCCGCTCGAACGCGGTCGACATCATCATCGTCGACTCGGTCGCCGCGCTCGTCCCGAAGGCCGAGATCGAGGGCGACATGGGCGACAGCCACGTCGGCCTCCAGGCGCGGCTCATGAGCCAGGCGCTCCGCAAGCTCACGGGCACCGTCGCGCGCTCGAACTGCCTCCTCGTCTTCATCAACCAGATCCGCATGAAGATCGGCGTCATGTTCGGCTCGCCCGAGACGACGACGGGCGGCAACGCGCTCAAGTTCTACGCGTCGGTCCGCCTCGACATCCGCCGCATCGGCCAGATCAAGGAAGCCAGCGCCGGCGACAAGAAGGACCCGGTCGCGATCGGCAACCGCACCCGCGTGAAGGTCGTGAAGAACAAGATGGCGCCGCCGTTCAGGGAGGTCGAGTTCGACATCCTCTACGGTCACGGCATCTCGAAGTCGGGCGACATCATCGATCTCGCCACCGACCTCGGCATCGTCGACAAGAGCGGCGCGTGGTTCTCGTACTCCGGCGAGCGCATCGGCCAGGGCCGCGAGAACGCGAAGACCTACCTGGAGCAGCACCCGCAGCTCATGGACAAGCTCGAGGCGATGATCCTCGCGAAGCACAACATCAAGGGGCGCGGCGCCGGCCTGACCCCCGAGGTCGACGCGAAGGCCGCGCCCAAGGGCGACGCGAAGGGCGACGCAAAGGGCGAGGTCGCGCCCGACGGCAAGCCCGTCGTCCGCATGAGCGCGCCCGCCAAGAACGGCGCTCCCGACGACAAGCGCACCGGCAAGCCCGCCAACTGAGCGCGCCGCGCGCCGACGCCGGCGCGCGGATCGGTCACCGAGCGCGATGGGGCGCCGCGAGCGCCCCATCGGATGACGCGCGAACCTCGATGACGATAGGATGCGCGACGTGAAGCTCTATGTGATGCGCCACGGGCCCGCCGAGGACAACTCGCCGACGGGCCGTGACGGAGATCGCGCCCTGACGCCCGAAGGTCGCGAACGAACCCGCGCGGTCGCGCGTGCGCTGCTCGCCGAAGGCGAGGTGCCGCTCACGATCGTCGCGAGCCCGCTGGTCCGCGCGCTTCAGACGGCGGAGATCGTCGCGGCCGTCACCGACCTCGAGAGGCGGGTCCGCGAGGCCAAGGACGCGGGCGGCGCGTCCGGCGCGGTCGAGATCCGACGGGAGATGGCGCCGGGCGGCGACGCCCTCGGCCTCGTCCTCGAGCTCGCCCGGAGCGGGCGCAAGCGCGCGATGGTGGTCGGTCACGAGCCCGACCTCTCGATGCTCGTGTCGCGCTTGGTGAACCGTCACCCCGAGCAGGGCATGCTCAAGTCGATGGTCGTCGGCGTGAAGGTCGAGGCCCCGCCGCGGAGCGGCTCGACGGACGGAGCCGGCGCGGAGCGAGCCGAGAGCGACGCGACCGCGTTCCGCTTCATCCTCGATCCGAAGTCGCTCCACTGGCAGCGCGACTGACCACCTCGGTTTCGGCGCGTTCGGTCGGGGTAGGGGGCCCCACGCGGCCCCGGTCAAGGACTTCCGCGTAGGGTCACGAAAGTAGCCCAAAACGACACTTCACTACGCGGCCCCTGAGGCATCTGGGGGGATTTGACCCCGCACCCATGGTGCGGTAAATATTGATCAAATTGGGGTTCCTTGACACATCGGGACCTGTCCCTTACCCCGCATAGAGCCCCCCGATGAGCGCGCGAAGCAGCGTCCCCGAGCTCGATCGATGGCTGGCTCCACGCTGGTCGAGGAGCGGTGCGACGGTCGCTCGGGCGGCGGCCATCTCGCGGGGCGTTGCGGCCGCGATTCGCGTCCCGGAGCGGCTCAGCGCCCAGCTCGCGCTCGTCTTCCCCTCGGCGGCGCCGCAGCTGTTCGTGCACGAGGGCGCCCGCCAGGCGCTCGAGCGCCGGCTCAAGGCGGCCTGCCCGGGCCGGTCGGTGGTCCTCTCCATCACCGACAACCGTCACTCGATCATCTCGCACGCGCTGAAGAGCGGCGTGCTTCACGCGCGCATCCACCACATGTTCCTGGACGCGCCGCCGCGGGTGATCGACGCGCTCGTTCGCTACGTCGCGCGTGACGATCGCGCGGCCAGCCAGATCGTCGGTCAGTACATCGAAGCGAACGGCGCGCGCCTCGCCCGGCGGAGGCCGCGGGCGATCCCGCTGCACGCCAAGGGCGATCACCACGACTTGCTCTCGCTGTTCAACGATCTGAACCAGCGATACTTCGACGGCGCCTGCCACGCGCTCATCACGTGGGGCCGGCGCACGACGCGAAAGAACCGGAAGCCGCGGCAGGCGATCAAGCTCGGGAGCTACTCGAGCCTCGAGCGCATCATCCGCATCCACCCCGTGCTCGATCGCGCGTGGGTGCCGCGCTACTTCGTCGCGTACGTCGTCTACCACGAGATGCTCCACGACATGATCCCGTCGGCGCGGGGCAACGCGCGCCAGGCGAGCTCGAACATCGCGTCGGCGAAGGGCCAGATCGCGCGCCGCGTGCTTCACCCGCCGGAGTTCCTCGAGCGCGAACGCCAGTTTCGCAACTTCGACCGCGCCCTCGACTGGGAGCGGAGCCACATCACGCGCCTCCTCCGCGCCTCGGGCTGACCCGCTCGCCGAGGCTCGCCGAAGGGCGAACGCAGGGAACCGGAGTGGACGGAGTCCAGCCCGCTGGACGGAGTCCACGGAGGTCCCCGAGGCTCGCCGAAGGGCGAACGCAGGGAACCGAGGCTCGCCGAAGGGCGAACGCAGGGAACCGGAGTGGACGGAGTCCAGCCCGCTGGACGGAGTCCACGGAGGTCCCCGAGGCTCGCCGAAGGGCGAACGCAGGGAACGTGGTAGCCTCCTCGCGAGTTGGGGGCAAAGGTGGTGATCGTGCGTCCTCTTGCTTCGTTCTGCGTGGCTTCCATCGCGGCGATCGCCGCGATTTCGCTCATGAACGCGTGCGGCGCCGGGACGCCCGCGCCGGTGACCGGCAAGAGCGCCGCAACGGAGAGCGAGGACGCGGACGCGGGAAGCGACGCCGGCGAGGAGCGACCCTTCGCCGGCTCTCCGGGTGAAGCGACGACGTTGATCTCCGCGGCGGTCGACAAGAAGGGCGCCGCCATCGGCGCGTGCGTGCGCGATTTCCGCGCGCGGAAGAACCTCCTCCGCGAACGCGTCACGGTCTCGTTCGGCATCGACATGGAAGGAACGCTCCTCGGCGTGACGTCGAAGGGCAAGGAGGACGCCGAGCTCAAGGCCTGCGTCCAGAGCGCGCTCGCGGGCGCCACCTTCCCGCGCAGCCACGCGGGCGTCATCACCGTCACGAAGACGTACGAGGAGATCCTGCAGTGACGCGCGCGCGCTCGGCGCTCGCGCTCGCCCTGGCCCTCGCCGCGTGCGGCGGCAAGGACGCCCAGACGCCCGTCGGGACCGACGACGCCCGGCGCGCCGCGATCGCGCGCCGGGGGGCCGTCGAGCTGCCCGTCGCCGGCTACATGGTCGCCTCCGTCGGTGAGCGGACGCTCGGTCCGTTCCTCGCGCGGCGCGGCACGGGCCCCGCCGCCGCCGGGCTCGTCGCGTGGGTGACGGTCGCCGAGGGCTCTGGGCGCCGCGTCGTCGTCGTGCCGGTCGGTTCGAACGGCGCGCCTCGCGGCGGCGAGACCATCGCGGCGCACGTCTCGGTCGACACGACGATGCTCGTCGTCCGCCCGATGCGCGGTCAAGCGCCGGGCTTCATCGTCGCCTGGACGTCGCTGACCGATCGGGGCAAATCGCTCTGGTCGGTCGCCGTCGGCGATGACGGCGTGCCTCGCTCGAAGCCGGTCGAGCTCACGCGGACGAACGACGACATCGTCTGGATCGACGTCGTTCCCACCGACCACGGCGCGCTCTGTCTGTGGGCGGAGGAGACCCGCGGCAGCGACGCGAACCTCGTCGCCGCCGCGATCGGCACCGACGGCAAGGTGCGCGGCGTTCCCACGCGGGTGGCGCGCGGCATCGTCGGCTGGCACGCGCTCGAGCTCCCCGGCGGCGTCGGCGTCTCCACGGTCGACGCCGCGCCCGCCGACCCGAAGGCCAAGCCCGTCGACAACCACTTGCTCCGCGCGGCGCGCCCCGGCGGCACGCTCTCGTTTCACCGGCTCGACGCCGACGGCCACGAGACCGCGCCGCCCGTCACCGTGACGAACAAGCCGACCGTCAGCGGCGACGTCGAGGTCGCCCGCGACGGCTCGCGCTTCGTCTTCGCGTGGACCGACCGCTCCACGGCCGAGCCCGCCGTCACGCTCGCCGCGATCGACGACAAGAACGTGGTCGAGCCGCCGCGAAAGGTCGCCGAGGCGCGCGGCGGCGCGTCGCTGCTCGCGCTCTCGAGCGGCCCCGCGGGCGTCGCCGTCATGTTCGAGGCGCCCGCGCGCCGAAAGGGCGAGACGCGCCGCGTGCACGCCGCGCGGCTCGGGCAAGGGCTCACGCTCGAGCGACGCCCGCTCTCGCTCGAGGTCGTCGGGCGCGGGCAGCCCGAGCTCGCCGCGACGACGACCGGCTTCGCGGTGCTCGCGACCACCGCAGACTGCGAGCGTGACTCGCCCGCGTGCATCAACGCGAACGCGGTCGCCACCATCCTCCGGACGGACGAGAAGATGAGCGTCGTCCAGCGCGAGCCGCTGACGTTCCAGACCGATCCAGCGACGCTCGGCTGGGCGATCTCGTGCGACGGCGACTCGTGCTTCACGCTCGCGGCGTCGCCGGGCCCGCCGGGGACACCTTCGCGGGTTCGCACCGTGACCATCCGGCCGCGATCGAACGCGAAGCCTGCCCCGCCGAGCCCCGACGCGCCGAAGCCCGACGGCCCTCGCGTCGTCGACATCACGGCGATCGCGTCCGGAGAGACCGTCGTCGACATCGCCACGGCGCGCTTCGGGGAGACGAGCGTCGTCGCGATGCTGAGCGCCAAGGCGAGCGAGAGCGCTCCGCGGAGGAGCTCCGCCGACGAGGCGAAGTCCGCGCCGTTCACGCTCTCGACGCGCATCGTGGACGACAACGGCTCCACGACGGCGCCCGCGATCATCACCAACAAGGCTCTCCATGTCGGGAGCGTCGCGATCGCGGGGACCGACAAGCCCGAGGACGGCGGTGCCGTCGCCTGGGTCGCGCGCGACAACGGCGATCCCGAGGTGCACGTCACGCGGATCGACAAGCGCGGCCGCCGCACGAACGACGTCCAGCTCACGACGACGAAGGGCGACGCGTCGGACGTGACGATCACGTGGGCGGGCGGCGGCTGGATCGTCGCGTGGGTCGACGGCCGCGACGGCCGCGGCGAGGTCTACGCGACCAAGGTCTCGACCGACCTCTCGCGTATCGCCCGCGAGGAGCGCATCACGAAGGCGCCGGGCGACGCGAGCGACCTCGTCGCGCTCGCGCACGGCGACGCCGTGTGGCTCGCGTGGGCCGACTCGCGCGAGAGCCCGCGGGACGGCGTCGCCGACGTCTTCGTCTCGGCCGTGAAGATGCGTGACGCCAAGCGCCTCTTCGACGAGCAGCGGGTCCTCCCGACGGCCGCGCACTCGCGCACGCCGCAGCTCTCGGCGGGCCCGAGCGGCGTGCACGTCGCGTGGATCGAAGAAGCGCCGCTCGGCTCGGAGACCCCCAACTCGAGCGGCTACGGCGCCTTCTGGGCGACGCTCGACGACACGGGGAAGCCAACCGAGAGGCCGACGCGCATCCCGCTCGCGGCCGAAGGAGCCGCGACGGCGGTCGCGCTCGAGTCGACTCCGAGCCTGCGCGCCGTCGTGGCGCGGAGCACGCCGGACGCGATCTCGCTCGACGCGATCGACCTCACGGCGTCCCCGCAGAAGGTCGCGTCGCTCCTCGCCCTCGACGGTCCGCCGTCGCTCGACGTCGCGCTCGTCCTTCACGGCGGCGTCCTCTACTTCAACGACGAGGGACCGCACGTGTCCGATCGGCGCGCGCGGCGGGCGCGCATCGCCTGGGCTCCGCCGAAGCCATGATCGCGACGCCCGCGCGCGCTGCCGCAGCGCCCGCGCGCGCTGCCGCGGCGCTCACCGGCATCGCGCTCGTGCTCGCGGCGTGCGCAACGCCTCGCGCCCCGATGCCGCCGGGCGAGCCCGCCGCGAAGGCCGCCGGCGCCGGCGCATGCGCCGGGCTCGACTCGCCGGAGTGCGGCCGCGCGAAGGGCCTGCTCTCGGCCGCGAGCGCGTTCGGCAACGTCCGCCACGAGTACCTCCTCGATCCGGCGAGCTCGATGGCGCCCGGACGCGGCGTCCAGCGCGGCGACGGCGGCGCCTTCACCGTCCTCCCCACGCGCTGCGCGCGCCCCCGCGGGGACGTCGAGGCGAGCGCGGCGCGCGTCGACGCGTCGACGATCGATTTTTCGTACATCGGCGTCGCGATCGATCAGGCCCTTGTCGCAGCCGACGTCGATCTCGCTCCCTGGCTCTCCGCCGGCGCGGAGGCCACCGAGCGACGGATCAGCCTCGTCGCGGTCGCGTTCGTGCGCGACCTCGACCCGCAGTTCTTCGCCGCCTCGGAGGAGGTCGGCTTCGGCGGCGAGGCCTGCTCGTGCGGGCGCGCGACCCATTTCGTCGGCGCTGTGAAGATGGGCGGCCTCATCTCGTACGAGATGCGCGTTCGCGCCGGCGAGCTCCACGGCCGCGCGCTCGACTTCGTGCGCGCCCGCGTCGCCGCCGGAGACGCGCGCATCACGCAGACCGTCGTCGGCGGCCTCGAGGTCGAGGGCCTCGACGCCGCGTCGGAGACGAGCGCCCATCGACCCCTGACGTTCCGCGTGAAGACGCCGGTGCCCATCGCCTACGCGGTTTATCCGCTCGCCGACGTCTGCAAGTTCGCGTTCCCCGCGCCCGAGGTCTCGCCCGAGACGGTCGACTTCGGCGAGGTTCCCTACGGCCGCGAGGAGACGCGCCTGCTCCACGTCGTCAACCGCGCGTCGATCGATCTGCGCGCGACGCTCGGAGAGCGCACGTTCGCCGTCCCGGCGCTCGGCAGCGTCGACGTCCCGCTCAGCTGGACCCCGACCGGGCAAACATCCGGCTGCCGGGCCGAGACGCGCGAGGACACGATCCAGTTCTACCCACGCGACGAGGCCGCGCCGATCACACCGAAGACGCAGAGCGCCCGCGTCATCTCGCGCGTGCGTACGGGCAAGGCGGACTTCAAGCGGCACGAGCACGTCGACAGCGGGTCGGGACGCAAGCCCAACTACGGCTCCACGCGCCGCGAGTGGACGTGCCCGCCCGACTACGTGGTCAGCTCTTGCAAGACCGATCGCGCCCAGTGTGGCGACGGCCGGTGTACGACCGACGGCTACGCCGTCAACGCCGAGCCGGGCCCGAACGGCTGCCTCTTCGGCTGCAGGGGCCCCGAGAGCCTCTTGCCCGGCCTCTCGTCGAACTTCTGCCGCTTCGACGCGGTGATGGAGTGCCGGCTCCGCTGCAGCCCCTGAAGCGGCACCCGGTCGGCCCGCCGCGTCGTCGCGATCGACCGCCTCAGCGCCTTTCTTTGGCAACTCTCGCGCCGCGCGGCCGACCAGGAGCGCGTTGACGGGCATCGGCGATGCGACGCCCGCACGGAAAAAGGAGCCCCCGACCATGGTACCCCGCACGATTTCCGCACGCCCCGACGTCGCGGTCGCGAGCACATCCGCTCGCGTCACCCCCACCCCGCCGCGCGCGTCGCGCTTCGGCGAGGTCCTCACGACCACGGCGGTGCGCTCCGCCGAGTCGGCGATGCGCGTCCTTCCGGGCTCGCCGCTGATGGCGGTCGCCGTCCGCGGCGCGACCGGAACGGGAGGCGCGCTCGGCGTCCCGATGGGGCCGATGTCGAGCTCGATGACGCCGATGTCGAGCGCCGCCGGCCCGAACCTGACGGGCGCGCGGGCCAGCGGCTCGGGGGCGAACCTCGCGAGCGCCGCCGGCCCGACCGCGCCGGGCGGCGCGGGTGCCGGCGCGGGCATGGGCACCGCGGGCGACACGGGCGGAATCGAGGCGTCGCTCCAGCAGAGCCAGGACATGAACCTCTACTACCTGCACGTCCAGGAGGCCGTGAACGCGCAGAACCGCCAGTTCACCACGCTGTCGAACCTCCTCAAGGCGGAGCACGACACGGTGAAGACGGCGATCGGCAACATCCGCTGAGCGGCTCCCAGGCGCCGCCAGGCCCCGCGACGCGCCGCAGGCGCGCGGGGATCGAGAGGGCCCGGTCGCGCATGTCGCGCGTCCGGGCCGACCTGCGGTAGAATGAGGAGGTCCTCATGGGCATCGATCGCATCGGTAAAGGCGGCGCGCCGCCCGCGACCCCGGAGACGCAAGGCTCGGGGTCCGTCGAGAAGAAGGGCTCGGTCGAGAAGGCGTTCTCGGTCGAGCGCCCGGACGCGACGAGGCAAGCTGCGCAGGCCGGCGCCGCGGAGGCCGCGCAGGGCTCGGAGGCCCTCGCCCGCCTCCGCGCCGGCGAGATCGACGTCGACGGTTACGTCGACCTCAAGGTCGACGAGGCGACGAAGGGGCTCGAGGGCCTGTCACCGTCGGCGCTCGACGACATCAAGAAGGTCCTCCGCGATCAGATGGCGACCGATCCGGGCCTGACGGACCTCGTCCGCACCGCGACCGGTCAGGCGCCCAAGATCCCCGAGGACTGAGCGACCACGGCGGGAACGACCGAACCGAGCCGCGTGCTAGCTTGCATGCGTGCTCGGTCGTCGATCGTTCCTGCTCGGTCTGTCGGTCGCGGGCTGCTCGCGGTGCGATCGCGACGCGAGCGGCGCGCCGACCACGCCGGTCGCGCCCTCGCCGAGCGCGACGGTCCTGCCGCCCGTGGTCCCCGCCAAGCCCGAGATCGCCGACGGCGGCGTCGGCGTGCGCGGGCAAGTGAGGACGGAGACGTGGACGCTCGCCGGAGACGGACGCGCAGTGGCGATCGTGCCGACGTGGGTCGGGCGCGACGAGAAGCTGCCGATGCTCTTCGCGCTCCACGGCCGCGGCGAGGCGAACAAGGGCCCGGCGCTCGGCGTGATGGGCTGGCCGAAGGACTACGCGCTCCTCCGCGCGATCGAGCGCGTCTGCGCCCCGCCGCTGACCACGCAGGACTTCGAGGGGATGGTCGACGCGAAGCGGCTCGTCGAGCACAACGACGC
Organism: Labilithrix sp.; assembly: GCA_019637225.1. Taxonomy (GTDB): domain Bacteria; phylum Myxococcota_A; class Polyangia; order Polyangiales; family Polyangiaceae; genus Labilithrix. The sequence goes on along the minus strand of JAHBWC010000090.1, from coordinate 141 downwards.
GCTCGGCCGCCGACCGTTCGCCGGGCTCGTCGTCGTCTGTCCGTACTCGCCCGACGTCGACCTCCGCAAGCCGAACCAGATCCGCGAGTACGCCGACTACTTCATGAACGCGGTCCTCCCGCGCGCGAAGCGAGAGCTCCC
>JAHBWC010000009.1 GCA_019637225.1 Labilithrix sp. | reverse complement strand
CGATCGTCACGAGTCCTCGCGGAAACGTTGACGGAAGCCCGATCGGAGGCCGATCCTTGTATCGAGCGGGCGTGGCCAAGAAGAAGATCCTCCTCGTCGATGCCGATCCGCGGAGCTTGCGGGTCGTCGAGGTCAGCCTGCGCAAGGCTGGCTACAACGTCGCGTGCGTCGACGACGGCCTCGCCGCGCTCGACGTGATCGACGCGCAGGTGCCGGACCTCGTCATCTGCGACACGAAGCTCCCGAAGCTCGACGGCTACGCCCTGGTCCGCCGCCTCAAGGACCGGAGCGAGCACGCGTCGATCCCGGTCATCTTCCTCGCGACGCAGCGCTCGGTCGAGGACAAGATTCGCGGGCTCGAGCTCGGCGTCGAGGACTACCTCACGAAGCCGATCTTCGTGCGGGAGCTCCTCGCCCGCGTGAACGTCGTGCTCGCGCGGCGCGCCCAGGACGCGATCGCCACGCAGAAGCCGTCGACGCTGCGCACGCGGTTCGCCGGATCGATCCACGACATGACCGTGGTCGATCTCCTCCAGACCTTCGAGATCTCGCGGAAGAGCGGATCGATCACGTTCAAGAGCGGTGCGCGGCTCGGCTGCGTCTGGTTCCACGACGGGAAGGTCATCGACGCCGAGGTCGGTGCGCTCCGCGGCGAGGAGGCGGTCTACCGCCTGCTCGTCTGGAGCGAGGCCGATTTCGAGGTCGACTTCGGTCCGCTCGATCGCGAGGACGTCGTCGACGTCGCCACGTCGGCGCTCGTGATGGAGGGCATGCGCCGCGCCGACGAGTGGGGACGCCTCGTCGAGCAGCTGCCGCCGCTCGGCACCGTGTTCGAGGTGGACCACGAGCGCCTGCTCGACCGCCTGAGCGAGATCCCCGACGAGCTGAACGGCATCCTCCGGCTGCTCGACGGGCGCCGGTCCCTCGCCGAGGTCGTCGACGACTCTCCGTTCGAGGACCTCTCGACGCTCTCGACGCTGTCGAAGCTCTACTTCGAGAGCCTGCTCGTGCCGTCGAGCGCGGCCGCCCCCGAGCGCGTCGTCCCCGCGTCGACCGAGGAGACGGGCGCTGGAGCGCCGGCGGTGGTCAGCTTCCCGACGAACACGCCGCCGCTCGCAGCGGTCGCACGAACCGTCCCGCCGGCGACGCTGCGCGTGGACCTCCCGATCGCGCCGACGCCGCTGCTCGGTCCGGTGGAGCTGCCCGGCGGGAGCGCGTCGCTCGCGCCCGAGGAGCCGTCGGCGAGCGCGCCGGTGTCACCGACGAAGCCCTTCCCGCTGCCGACCCATCCAGGGGACGCGGCCGCGGTCGTGCCACGCATCGTCGTCCCGCGCGGGGGAGCGGGATCGAAGACGAAGCCCTACACGTCCGTCGCGGCGGCGGCGGGCCGGGCGGGGAGCGCGGAGACCAAGACGCTCAGGCTGCCGGCGGTCGCGCCGACCTCGACCGCCGCGGAGGCGAGCGCGGCCTCGCCCGAGGCCGCCGACACCGATCCCGATCCGACGGACGCGTCCGCCGCCACGACCGACGCCGACGGCGCGTCGATGGACGTCGAGTCGAGCGAGATCATCCTCGCGACGCCGACGCCGATGGATCCGAAGGCGGCGGTCGCCGAGGCGAAGCCGAACGACGCCACGACGGTCCCGGCGCCCGTGGCGACGAAGACCGCGGTGATGCCCGTGGTGACGGCCTCGCCGGACCGGGACGTGACGGCGAAGCCGCCTTCGTCCGCGGACGAAGGCGCGCCGGCGAACAAGAGCCCGGCGCCGCCTCGGCCGGGCACGTCGCCCGCGCCGATCGTCTTCGCGAAGACCTCGTCCTCGCTCGCGTTCGAGCCGGGGACGGAGGAGTCGAAACCGAGGAACGCGAGCTCGCGCCCACCGCCGCCGGAGCGGGCGAGCGCGCCCCCGAAGAAGGGAACCACCTCGACGCGCCCGCCGTCGAATCGCCGTCTCGCGCCGGGCGAGAAGCCGCGCTCGCCCGCCGAGGAGGCGTGGGAGAACGAGCGCGCGAGCGTACGTCCCGCGAGCCCCGCGCGCCTGAACGGCCGGAAGGTCGTCGCGTGGTTCTCCGTCGCGACGCTGGGCATCGGCGCGCTCCTCCTGTTCGCGCGGTACTCGTACCGCGGCCAGCACGACAACAGCGAGGGCCTCACGATCCGGCCGCTCACGCCGACGAGCGCGGCGGCGCCGTCGTCCACGTCTTCGCCGGAGCCGACCGAGGCGGTCGCGTCGAAGGACTCTCCGGCGCTCCCCGCGACGGCGGCGCCCGCCGCGACCGGGCGGCGCGCCAGCGCCGACCGCGCCCGCCGCGACCGAGGCGACGCCTCGCGCGACCGAGGCGACGCCCCGCGCGACCGAGGCGACGGCGCCGCCAGTCGCGCCCCGTGCGACCGACGCCGCGCCGGCGGCCGCGGGACGTCCTGCCGAGCCCGCGCGTCCGCGGCCCACCGGCGATCCCACGCCGAGCGCGCCCGCGTCGGCCTCCGCCGCCTCGGGGCTCTCGTCGGAGTCGATCACGCAGGCCGCGCAGCGCGCCCTCGAGGGCAAAGACAAGGACGAGAAGCAGGGGACGCGCGCCGCGCAGCTCGCCTTCCTCGCCACGCAGCAGGACCCCGGCAACGCCGACGCGTGGCTCACGCTCGGCGCGGCCTACGAGGCGATGGGCAAGAAGCAGCAGGCGATCGAGTCGTACCGGAGCTGCGCGCGGAAGGCGGCTGCCCACCCGCGCGTCTCGGACTGCAAGCAGCTTGCCGGCATCAAGGACTGACCGCGCGCCCTCGCGTCACGTGCGGCGGACGCGCGGATCGAGGACGGCGTACGCGAGGTCCACCGCGAGCGTCGAGAGGACGACGACCGACGACGTCACGACGACGCAGCCCATGATGAGCGGGCCATCGCGATCGAGCATCGCGTCGACGCTCAGCGAGCCGATGCCCGGCCAGCGAAAGACGCTCTCGGTGATGATGGCGCCTCCGACGAGCGTTCCGACCTCGAGGCCGAAGATCGTGACGATGGGCATGAGCGCGTTGCGGAGGGCGTGGCGCACGATCACCGCGACCGGGCCGAGGCCCTTCGCGCGGGCGGTGCGCACGTAGTCGTGCGACAGCTCTCCGATCATCTCGTCCCTGACGATGCGCGTGTAGTACGCGGCGCCGAAGATCCCGAGCGTGACCGCCGGCAGGACGAGGCTCGCCGCGTGCTCGGCCGTCGTGTCGCCGAAGCCGTCGATCGGGAAGAGCCGGAGCTTGAACGCGAACAGCCACTGGAGGAGGAGCCCGATCAGGAACGTCGGCGCGCTCACCCCGAGCAGGCTGAGCCCCACGGCGACGCGGTCGCCCGTCTTCTGCTTCTTCACCGCCGCGAAGATGCCCGCCGTGACGCCGATGAGCGCCTGGACGATCGCCGCGCTCAGCGCGAGCAAGAGCGTGCGCGGCGCGCGCTCGCCGAGGATCGTCACGACGGGACGCCGCTGCTGGTAGCTCCGGCCGAGGTCCACGTGCAGAGGGCCGACGTTGGCGCAGTTGGCGTGCGCGGGATCGTTCTTCGCGAACGACGACGGACCGAGGTGGACGAGGCGGCGGAGGAAGAGGACGTACTGGACGCGGAGCGGCCGATCGAGCCCGAGGTCCTTGCGAATCTTCGCCACGGCGGCCGGCGGCGCCTGCTGGCCCGCGACCATCCGCGCCGGATCGGACGGGAGCGCGTTGTTCACGAGGAACGCGGCCGACACCGTCGCCCAGATCACGAACGCCGCCCACGCGAGGCGCCGGAGCACCCGCTTCATTGGCCGACCCCCGCGCCGCGGCCGCGCGCCGAGGCGTCGCGCGGCCCGCGTCGGTCGGTCCCGAGCAGCGCGGCGAGGCCCTTCTCGGAGAAGATCGCGCGCCCGGCGACCGGCCCGGCGGCGCGATCGAGCCACGTGCGCGTGACGTCGTGCATCCACATCGGGTGCGTGTAGTGCTCACGGACGTAGCCCTGGCGCTGGGTGAAGATCCGGACGTTCTCGGTGAAGGCCCAGGGCGCGTCGTCGGTGAGGATCTCCTGCGCTTCGGTGTAGAGCTTCTTCCGCCGGACGTCGTCGAGCTCCTCGTGCGCGCGATCGACGAGCTCGTCGAAGCGCGGGTTCCTGTAGAACGACCAGTTGTTGGTCCCCTCGTCGCTGATCACCTTCGAGTGGAACATCGGCTCGAGGAACGAGAGCGCGTCCGGGTAGTCCTGCATCCAGAAGCCGGGGCCGAACGGCGACGTCATCTTGCGCGCGCGGAGCGCGAGGAACGTCGGGTAGTTGACGATGCGGATCTCGATGCGGAGGCCGATCCTCTCGAGCTGCTGCGCGAGGACCTGGCCCATGAACTCCTGCAGTCCCTGCTTGTAGACGAGGTACGGGATGACGTGCGGCCAGCCGCCGGTCTTCGTCGCGGGATCGTACGGGTAGCCCGCGCGGCGCATGTGCTCGAGCGCGGCCCCGAGGTCGAAGCGCTGGCCGACGAGGTCGGCGTCGTGGCCGAACACGCCGGGCGGGACGAGCTGGTTCGTGGCCGCGAGGTTCGAGGCGCGCACGCGGCGGAGCGTCTCGCGGTCGATCGCGGCCGCCACGGCGCGCCGGATCTCGACGTTGTCGAACGGCGGCATCTCGACGTTCATCGCCTCGCCGAGGATCTGACCGCCGCCGTCGAAGTCCGCGAACGGCTTCCACCGCGGGTCCGCCTGGAAGCGCAAGAGCTCGGGCGTGACGAAGTCGCGGAGGACGTCGAGATCGCCGCGGATGAACTTGAACGTCTGGCTCGTCGGGTTCTCGTGGAACGTCCAGCGCACGGCGTCGAGCCGCGGGAGGCCGGGGCGGAAGTAGCCCTCGTGCCGGACGACTGTGAGGTCGTGGCCGCGGTGCCAGCCGTCCGGCAGGAGCTTGAACGGCCCCGCGCCGCACGGGTGCCAGGCGTCCGAGTAGCGCGCGCCCGCGCTCTTGCAGACCGGGCGGAGCGGCAAGGTCGCGAGGATCGGGAGGAACGTCGCGTCGCGCTTCTTCAAGTGGAACGAGACGACGTACCGGCCCTCGACCTCGACGCCGGGCAGGGTCTCGGCCTTCTTCTCCTGCAGCTCGTCGAAGCCGACGATCATGGAGAACGACGTCGCGGCGGGGTTCGGCGCGCTGCCGTGGAGCGCGCGCTCTACCGAGCGCTTCACGTCGTCGGCGGTGAGCTCCTCGCCGTCGTGGAAGCGGACGCCGGGGCGGAGGAAGAAGCGGTACGTCTTGCCTTCGTCGGCGACGACCCAGCGCTCGGCCAGGTCGGGCTGGATCGCGCCGTCCTTGTCGTAGTCGATGAGCCCGGCGAAGAGCTGCTCGGCGATCTGCGGCGCGAGGCCGTCGGCGATGTTGGCCGGATCGAGCGACGCGCGCACGTCGCCGAAGGTCGCCACGTCGAGGACGCCGCCGCGGCGAGGCGCGGCGCCCTCGGGTCCGGCGGATGGGATCGGCGCCGGCAGCTCGTCCGAGCACGCCGGCGCGGTCGCCGCGAGCGCGAGGAGCGCGAGGAGCGCGCGCGCCCGCCGGTGCGGCTCAAGTCTTCCGCGGATCGAGCGCATCGCGCAGCCCTTCGCCGAGGAGGTTGAAGCCGAGCACGGAGAGGAGGATCGCGACGCCGGGCGCGATCGTGATCCACGGCGCCGCGCCGAGGTAGTCCTGACCCTCGAACAACATGTGCCCCCACGTCGGCGCGGGCGGAGCGATGCCGGCGCCCAGGTACGAGAGCACGCTCTCGGCGAGGATCATCTGCGCCACGAGGATCGTCGCGATCACGACGACGGGCCCGGACACGTTGGGCAGGACGTGCCGGAGGAGGACGCGCGGCGTCGACTGTCCGAGCGCGCGCGCCGCGAGGACGTAGTCGAGGCTCCGCACCTGGAGCGTCTTGGAGCGCACGATCCGCGCGACGCCCAGCCACCCGGTGAAGCCGAGGGTGAGGAAGATCGTCGAGGCCGTCGTCCGCTCGAGCGCCGCGCCGAGCGCCATGACGATGAGCAGGAACGGGAAGGCGAGCCCGACGTCGACGACGCGCATGAGGAGCGTGTCGACCCAGCGGCCCTCGTACCAGCCCGCGAGGACGCCGACGACGCTCCCGACGACCGTGGCGATCGCGGTCGCGCCGACGCCGATGACGAGCGAGATGCGCGCGCCGGTCGCCAGGCGGGCGAAGACGTCGCGGAAGAGGCGGTCGGTGCCGAGCCAGAAGTCGCGGCTCGGCCCGACGGGCAGGTGCTCGGGCGTGACGCCGCGGGCGAAGTCGCTCGTGTAGGGATCGTTCGGGGCGACGAGCGGACCGAGCACGGCGAACGCGATGAGGAGCCCGACGAGGACGAGGCCGGCGCGCGCGCTCCCGCTGGCTCGAAGGCGCGCTCCTCCGGCTTCACGCCCGAAGGCGGTCTGCGCGAGGCGGCCGACCATGCTCCGCGCGCTCGCGATGAGGGCGGCCGGACGCATGGATCAGCGTTGGGCGAGGAACGGTGACGAGCCGGCGCGCTTCGACGGCGCGGCTTCGAGGAACGACGTCACCGCCGTCGCGAACGCGTCGGGGACCTCGTCGGGCGGGCACCGCCCGCACTCGAGCACCTCGAAGCGGCCGTGGAGCTCGCGGGCGAGACGCCGGCCGTGCTCGATCGGGGCGACCGCGTCGTTGCGGCCCCAGACGACCAGGGTGTCGGCCGTGACGCGCGGCAGGCGGGCGACGAGGGGCCGCGTGTCGGCGACGGAGACGAGCGTCGCGTGGGCGGCCTGCCGGCCCGCCGGGGCGTTGAAGGCCTCGTAGAGCTCCTCGCCTCGGCCGACCGGGACACGCGTCGCCCCCGAGTAGACGGTGCTCTGGACGTACGCGCGGAAGAGCGCGGCGCCCATCACCTGACGCCAGAGCAGCGCGCCGACGAGGGGGACGCGTCCGGCGCGCTCGAGGGCGTGCTCCTGCGGCGGGTAGACGAGCGCCGAGGCGAGCACCAGCTTGTGGACGAGCGAGGGGTGGCGCGCGGCGAGCGCGAGGGCGACCCCGCCGCCCATGCCGTGCCCGCCGACGTGGATCCGGCCGAGGCCGAGGGCCGCGATCAGATCGAACAGCGAGTCGGCGAACGCGTCCCAGCCGTACGCGTAGCGCTGGGGATCGGGCTTTTCGCTCGCGCCGAAGCCGGGGAGGTCGGGCGCCACGACGTGGAAGCTCCGCGCGAGCCGCATGACCGTGGCGGTCCACACCTCGCGGGTCGCAGCGAAGTCGTGCACGAGGACGAGCGGCGCGCCGGCGCCCGCTTCGACGAAGCGGATGCGCGCCCCCCGCGCCGAGACGTCCTTCGGTACGAGCATCGGCCGGACCATAGCACGGGAGGCTCGATCGCCCGCGCGGGCGCAGGATCCTGGACGCCGCTCGAGCGCGTCTGCGACGATCGGATCGCGCTCGAAGAGGGCGCGAGGGCGACTGCGAGCGACGTCCCGACGCGCGCTCCGCGAGGCCCTCGCGCCGCCCGTCGACCGCCGCAGCCTCGATGGACGAGAGGCGCGTCGTGGCTGAGCTTCCATCGAGCGATCGCGAGCGGTCGAGCTATGACATTGTTTGTCAGGGCGACGTCACTAACCGCGCGTAGATAGTTCCATAATGGAAAGCAGCAAAAAAAACGCTAACGCGACGTTGACCCTCGTCTTTCGTCCGGAATATGGTCGCTTGGGTCGGACCTACGCCGGTGATTTCCATCAACGGGAACTCCACCAGGCAGCCTTGCAGACGGTCTCTCACCGCTAGAGGCAGGTTGGTCGAAGTCGGTATCTCGGACGGTGTGCTCGCTGCTGGAGCTCTGAGCCAGCGGGGGAGAGAGCAGTCGTCCTCGCTTCGACCATCATGAGCTTGCAGCAGACGGACTGAGCCCGCGCACCGATGCTGGTGCAGCTGGGACTCCTTCCGCCTGGTCGTCGTCCATGCGGCAGCATTCGCATGGACGCGACCGAGGACGTCGCCAGGGCCTGAAGTTTCGAGCGCTGTCGGGGCGCTCACGGAAGCGGAAGTGGAAGTCGAGGTAACGCGCTGTGGGACACCGGTCCACGTCGCGCGCTGCCCGGGAGAGCTGCGTCTCGCGCGCGGTCCCCCGACGGAGCCTCAGCGATTCGGAAGTGGAGGAGCAGATGGACTCGAAGCAGGTCGAAGCGGGGGAGATGGTCGAAGTGGCGGATTCGATCGTCCTGGGGGCACCCCAGCAGGAAGACGAGCCTTCATTCCAGACCGAGGGGGCGCTCGCGCTCCAGCCCGAGGTCCAGGGCGACGACGACAAGGCCGTGACGCGCGAGCAGCGCCGCTCGCGGCGCAAGCGTGACGTCCGCGCCCGCACGATCAGCGTGAAGCGCATGACGAAGCGCGAGCTCGAGCTCGGCCGCATGCTCTACCCCGACGTCGAGGACGTCGTGAAGCCGAAGACGCGCGCGGAGTGCCTCGAAGGCGAGCGTCCGTGCCCGTTCGTCTCCTGCAAGCACCACCTCTACCTCGACGTCTCGGCGCGCACCGGCGCGATCAAGCTGAACTTCCCCGACCTCGAGGTCTGGGAGATGACCGAGACCTGCGCGCTCGACGTCGCCGACCGCGGCGGCACGACGCTCGAGGAGGTCGGGGCCATCATGAACCTCACCCGCGAGCGCATCCGCCAGGTCGAGGTGAAGGGCCTCGCGAAGCTCCAGGCGCTCAAGGACATGAACGCGCTCCGCGACTACGTCGACGAGGGCCCGGTCGGAAAGCGCCGCCTGCCCGTCCTCACCAAGAGCGAGGACGAGGACGAGGAGGGCGAGGCCGACGGCGCGGACGACGGCGACGACGACTTCGACGTCGACGAGTTCGCCAGCGACGCGCTCGGCGAGTGATTCCGCTTACTTCCGCGCTATGACCGAGCGCGCCACGCTCGGTCCCTTCGACTCTGTGTCCCCTGCAACACGGCCCGGATGACCTCCGGGCCGTGGCTTTTTTGTCTCGTCTCGTCGGATCGTCCGCCCTGAAGAAGTCCTCGCGGGCGCCGTTTGTCACCGTGGGATGTTCTGGCGAAAGCGACAGCCCGAGCCTGTCGAGCGGTCCGAAGAGGCTCCTCCCCCGTCCGCGGACCAGGCCGCGGAGCTCGAGGCGGCCGTCGAAGGAGCCGCCGAGATCCTCCGCGCCCGCGCCCGCTACGCGTTCTTCGTCGGCGACGAGGACGCGGCGACGATCAGCGCGACCTTCGAGCGGTGGGCCTCGCACCTGCTCGTTCGGTCGCCGCCGCCCGGAGCCTCGCGGGAGGACGCGGCCCTACCGGTAACCCGTGACTGGCGCGGTCTCGTCCACTACGTGAGCGGCCACGCCCGCCGCGAGCAGGAGTGGGTCCACGGGTCGGTCCGCGAGATGCGCGAGGCGATCTTCGCGATGGTCGACGCCCTCGGACGCTCGTCGTGCGCGCGGGGGCAGCACGACGCGCTGCTCCGCAACCGCCTCGCCACCTTGAACGGCGCGGTCCAGTCGGGCTCCGTCGACGCGCTCAAGCGCGAGGCGCTGGCCGTCGCCGCCACCGTGACGGCCATCATGGAGGAGCAGCGCCTCCTGGCCGATCGGCAGGCCCGCGAGCTCGAGGCGCGGCTGCACGTGCTGACCGAGCAGCTCGAGCAAACACGCCGGGAAGGCGAGACCGATCCGCTCACGAAGCTCGCGAACCGGCGGGTCTTCGACGTCTCGCTCACGCGCGCGCTCGCCGTGGCGAGCGCGGTGGGTCGACCGCTCACGCTCCTGATGGTCGACGTGGATCACTTCAAGCAGGTCAACGACGAGCACGGTCACCCCGCGGGCGACAAGGTGCTCCGCGCCGTGGCCGACGGGCTCGCGCGCGCTTTCCCGCGGTGCTCCGACATGGTCGCGCGCTACGGCGGCGAGGAGTTCGCGATCGTGCTGACGGACGCAGGCGCGCACGAGGCCACGAGCCTCGCGGCGCGCTGTCTCGACGCCGTTCGGGCGCTCCGGATCGACGTCGGCTTGAGGGTGCTCGCCGTGACCGCGTCGGTGGGCGTCGCCGTCGCGCGGCCCGGCGAGAGCTCCGCCGAGCTCGTCGCCCGCGCCGATCGGGCGCTCTACAACGCGAAGCGAGGTGGCCGCGATCGCTTCGTCGACGCGTCGCCCGTCGAGGACACGAGCCGCGCGGCGTGACTCACGACTGAGAGCTCCGCTTCACGTCGGACGGCGTGTTCGGGTGCTTGAGCAGCATCTTCCTCAGGCCCAGGTTCCGCCGCACGACCGGCATCTTCAAGAGATGCGCGAGCAGCTGCGGCGGCGTCGCCGACCACCGCGCGAGGTTCTGGATGAACAGGATCGTGTAGCTGTTCTTGCCGCAGAGGATCTGCGTCGAGTGGGCGTCGAGGCTGCAGTTGACGAGCAAGACGAGGCAGCGGCCCTCGGTCTTGAAGAGCAGCGCGGCGCGCTCGTCCGCCGACGAGAGCATGAATTTCTTGCGGAGCATGTCGCGCGTCATCACGCGAGACCGCTCGGGGATCTCGCGATCGACGGCGATCTTGTAGACGTCCATCATCAGCTTCGGGCTCACCATACGGTTCAGGATGGTGCCGGGCAGCTGCGGGTTCCTGAGGAGCCGGCGCTGGACGAGGGCGTCCGCGAGGAAGTCCGAGCGCTTCGCGACGTGCTCGAGGCCGATGTGCGTCCTGTGGTGCGTCGCGACGAGCCGCGCGCACTCGAACGTGACGCGAGGGTTCGAGAGCGCGGCGTGGATGACCTGCGGGTCCGCGTCCAGGCAGAGCGCGAGGAGGTGGGCGCCCGTGACCTCGCGCGCCCGCGCGACGCGCTCGTCGCGCTGCATCGGGTGGTAGATGGTCTCGTAGATCTTCCGGTACTCGCGCTCGGTGCGGGCCTCGTGCTCGGGATCGGGCGGCGCTTCGTTGCTCGCTTCGTCCGGCGCCTCGCCGGCGGTCTCGGCGGCTTCGAGCTCGGCTCCTGTTTCCTGCTCACCCGCGCGCGCGGCCTCTTCCGCTTCGGCGCGGGCGGCGGCCTCGAGCTCTCGCGCGGCGGCTCGGTCGGCGTCTCCCGCGGCGCGCGCTTCCGCCTCGACGTGAGGGCTCGCGCCGTCGCTGGCCGAAGCCGCCTCGGGCTCCGAATCGCCGCGGAGGAACGCGAGCAGCGCGTCGTCGATCCCCGGCGCGCCGTCGTCGCTCCCTCGCTCCGCCGCCGGCGCCGGCGTGGGCTCGCGCGGAGCGGCGCATGAAGCGGCGGGCGGGGCGGCGGATGAAGCGGCGGGCGGAGCGGCGGATGAAGCGGCGGGCGGAGCCGCAGGTCGCTCGTCGACCTCGACCACTCCCTCGCCGTGAAGGCGGTCGACGATGTCGATCACGCGCCCTTCGTCGAGGCCCGTGAGCGCGACGAGCTCCCGCACCGTCGTCACGCCGTCCACACGCGAGAGGACGAAGCCCTCCTCGGCGGAGAGCTTGAGGCTCCGCAGGTCGACGTTCTTCTGACGGACGCTCTTCATCAGCCCCGGCCCCGCTCGATTCTACCGCGCTCTGCCGGTGAGCCCAACACCGCACGCCCGGCTCGGCCGTTTCACCCGACCTCCGCCTCGAGCACGTTCGTCGCCTCGAGCGATACGTCGTGGACGCGCGGACGTCGTCGATTGACCGCGCCTCGGGGGGTGGCTATCTCGCGCGGCATGCCCATTCGGACTGCGCTCCTCTCCGTCTCCGACAAGACTGGTCTGTTCGGCTTCGCGTCTGCGCTCGCGAAGCGCGGCGTCACGCTGCTGTCGAGCGGCGGCACCGCGAAAGCGCTCGCGGCCGAGGGGATCGCGGTTCAGTCCGTCGAGGACTACACCGGCTCGCCCGAGGTCATGGGCGGTCGCGTCAAGACGCTGCACCCGCGCATCCACGGCGGAATCCTCGCGCGCGAGGGGACGGACGACCAGGACCTCGCGCGCCTCGGCGCGAAGCCCATCGACCTCGTCGTCGTCAACCTCTACCCGTTCGAGAAGGTCGCGGCGAACCCGCTGGCGTCGCTCGACGAGCTCATCGAGAACATCGACATCGGCGGGCCGTCGATGGTGCGCTCGGCCGCCAAGAACCACGCGCGCGTCGCCATCGTCTGCGACCCCGCCGACTACGAGCGCGTCCTCGCCGAGATCGAGCAGGCCGGGACCGTCGGCAAGGCGACGCGCCTCGAGCTCGCGGCGAAGGCGTTCGCTCACACCGCCGCGTACGACGCGGCGATCAGCGGGCTGCTCTCCGGGCCGCGCGCGTCGGACGCCGACGCGACGGTGGGCGCGAACCCGTACCCGCAGTACCTCACGCTCCCGTTCGAGCGGGCCTACGGGCTCCGCTACGGAGAGAACCCGCACCAGTCGGGCGCCTTCTACGTCGAGCGGAGCGCCCCGGCGGGCAGCCTGGCGCGCGCCGAGAGCCTCGGCGCGGGCGGCAAGGAGCTGTCGTTCAACAACCTCGTCGACGTCGACGCGGCGCTCGAGGCGGTGCGCGAGTTCGACGGGCAGCCCGCGGCCGTCGTCGTCAAGCACACGAACCCTTGCGGCGTCGCCTCCGCGGCCACGCTCGTGGAGGCCTATCGGCTCGCCCGCGACGCCGACGCGCTCTCCGCGTTCGGCGGCATCGTCGCCCTGAACCGCGAGGTCGACGCCGAGACCGCCGCGCTCCTCGCCGAGACGTTCCTCGAGTGCGTCGTCGCGCCGTCGTTCGCCGCGGCCGCCCTCGAGACGCTCCGCACGAAGAAGAACCTCCGCCTCATCGCGACGGGCGCGCCCGACGCCGACCACGCCGCGCTCCAGTTCAAGCGGGTCTCCGGCGGCCTCGTCGTCCAGAGCCGCGACGACGGCGCGGCGGGGCAGGCCACGAACGGCAAGGTCGTGACGAAGCGCGCGCCGACGGCAGACGAGATGCGCGGGCTCGAGTTCGCCTGGCGCGTCTGCAAGCACGTCAAGTCGAACGCGATCGTCCTCGCGAAGGGCGAGCTCGCGACCGACCGCGCGCGCACGGTGGGCGTCGGCGCCGGGCAGATGTCCCGCGTCGTCTCGGTGCAGATCGCCTGCGAGAAGGCGGCGGGCGAGGCGAGCGGCTCGGTGCTCGCGTCCGACGCGTTCTTCCCGTTTCCCGACGGCGTCGAGGCGGCAGCGAAGAACGGCATCACCGCGATCGCCCAGCCGGGCGGCAGCGTGAAGGACGCCGACGTCATCGCCGCCGCCGATCGCCTCGGCCTCGCGATGGTGCTCACGGGCGTCCGTCACTTCCGTCACTGAGCGCCGCCGAGAGGCGCGCGCGTCCGGCATCGCCGAGAGGCGCGCGCGTCCGGCACCGCCGAGAGGCGCGCGTCGCGTCGACGTGTTGGGCGTCCGGACCCCGCGCCGGGGACCGATCGCCGGGGCGCGCGCTCCCCTGAGGTCCACGTTCTCCGCGCTTGGAGGCGTGGCGATCCGCAAGGAGCGCCGGATCACCCCCGCGCTCCGCCCTGATGTGGGCAAGTGTCTGTAAATCGGCGCTGGCCTCGCCCTTGCACCCTCCTCCGTCCGAGAGGTGATGGGGATGATCAAGGCAGGGTGGATGGTCGGGTTGGCGCTTCTCGTGGGCTCGGCGGCGTGCGCGCCGGCGGCCGAAGACGAGGACGTGAGCGATAGCGCCGACGCTGCGGAGTCCGCGCTCGAGGCGTCGATCCGCGACCCCGGCTCGCTCGCCGCCCGCGTGCCGGCCAGCGTCGACGGCCTCGCCCAGTGGGAGCTGTTCGTTCATCCCGGACGCGGCACCGTGACGGTCCGCGGCGTCGACGCCTCGAACGTGCTCCGGGTCGAGGCGACCCTCGAGGCCGAGCGCGGGCGCCTGCAGCTCATCGCGGCCGAGCGGGTCGAGGCCGACGCGGAGACGCTGCTCGCGCATCTCTCCGACGACGTGAAGCGCGCGGCCCCGGCGGAGGCCGACGCGGCGGAGGGAGGGCTCAAGACGCAGGGCTTCTGGACGCGGGGCTGCGTCTCGGGCCTCTTCCAGCTCGTCGGGGGTGTCGCGATGACGGCAGCGTCGGTCGGGACCACGGCGATCAGCTGTCCGGCGAGCTTCGGCCTCGTCTGCGGGATCAACATCGCGTTCGTGTTCGGCGCCGGGAGCTTCACGGCGGGGGCGGCGATTCAGGTCGTCGAGACCTGCGGGAGCTGACGCTCACCGCAGCCGGGAGCGACCCCTCGACGCGATCTCATTAGCCACTTATTTGGCCCAGCCGCTCCGGGTATGGCACCCGTGGATGCATGGCCGGCATGAGCGAGACCTGCACGGTGTGCGGTCGAGGGTTCGAGGTCCAGTTCCGCTACCAGATGGAGGAGCGCGACAACGCGTTCTCCTTCTTCTGCTCCCAGGCTTGCCACGGCAAGAGCCTGCGTGGAGAGACCACGAGCGGCGTCGTCTGCGACTGCTGCAACAAGCGGTTCGTCGTCGACCTCGTCTCGCAGGTCGTTCGGATCAAGGGCGAGGCGCGCTACGCCTGCTCCGAGGGCTGCCGCGGGCAGCTCCTCGCGGAGGCCGGTGGTCTGCGCCTCGGGAGCGCGATGGCGCCCGTCGCGCCGGCCGCGCCCATCGCGCCGGCCGCGCCCGTCGCAACCACGCCGGTTGCCCCCACGCCGGTCCCGGCCACGCCCGTCCTGCCGGTGCCGGCCGCGAGCGCCGCTCCCCCCGCGACCGTCCCGAGGACGCCGGTCGCCCTCGCCGCGAGCGCTCTCGCCCCCACGCCGCCGCCGGCGCCCGTGGCCGAGTCGCCGTCGCGCGTCACGGCGATGCGCACGATGAGCGGCCCGCGCCGGATGGCGATCTTCAACCACAAGGGCGGCACGGGCAAGACGACGACGAGCGTCAGCGTCGCCGCGGGCCTCGCGCTCAAGGGCTACCGCGTCCTCCTGGTCGACACCGACTCGCAGGGCAACGTCGGCGTCTCGCTCGGCGTGAAGGCGGAGAAGACGCTCTACCACTGCCTCGTCATGGGCTTGAAGCCGCAGGACGTCGCCGTGAAGGTGCGCGAGAACCTCGACGTTCTGCCGTCGAACGAGACCCTCGCCGCCGCCGAGCTCTACCTCGCCGGCCGGCAGAACCGCGACCGCGTCCTCCGCGATCGCCTCGTCGCCGCGAGCGCGCACTACGACGTCATCCTCCTCGACTGCTCGCCGTCGCTGTCGCTCTTGAACCAGAACGCGCTCGTCTTCGCGGACGGCATCCTCGTCCCGGTCGCGTGCGATTTTCTCTCGCTCGTCGGCGTGAGGCAGGTCATCAAGACGGTGAAGAACGTCAACTCGCTCCTGCGCCACCCGGTGCAGATCCACGGAGTCCTGCCGACGTTCTACGACGCGCGCGCGCGCATCTGCCGCGACGCGTGGGGCACGCTCAAGGAGCACTTCGGCGAGCGCTGCTTCCAGCCGATTCGTTCGACGACGCGCATCAAGGAAGCGCCGGCGCAGGGAAAGACGATCTTCGAGCACGCCCCCGAGTCTCATGCGGCCCTCGACTACCAGCGCGTGGTCGAGCGGCTCGTGACCGGACGCTCCGTCGAAGGCGACGTCGACGGCGCCGCGAAGGCCGAAGAGAGCGACGGCGACGAGGCGTTGACGGGCTGAGGATCGCGCCGCCAGGCGATGGGCGGCGCCAAGGGACTGGACTCCAGAGAAGAGGTGAGACGATGGCAGCGCGAGACGATGGAGCGGGACTCGGGGCGGCACGCGTGCTCGATGGCGACGAGGTGCAGGGCGTGCTCTCCGGCGCGTTCTATCAATCGGCGCCGACCGACGGAGACGCGCCGGCCAAGGCGCGCGACGACAAGGCGAAGCCGACCCACTACAAGGTCATCTGCATCTCGATGTACACGAAGGACCTCGGGCGGCTCGACGATCTCGTCGAAGAGCTGAAGGGGCGCGGGATCACCAAGGCGAACCGCAGCGCCCTCATCCGCGTGGCGCTCGAGCAGCTCGACCTCGACAAGGTCCCGCGCGGTCTCTGAGCGCGCGCCGCTCGCTCGAAGGCGCGCCGTTCCGAGCGCGCGGCGGGGCGGACGCGTCACGGCGAATTCACCTCCGCCGTAGAGACCGGGCAAGCCCCCGGACCCACACGGCAATTGGCCTGTCTCAGCGACGTCCCGGTCGCCCGCCGGCCTTGCGTCATGGCGCACCGCGTAGCAAAACCGGGGCGAGTCATGCGCTGCTCGCTCCGCCGCGTCGCCTCGGTCGCCTGGACACCGCTGCTCTCGATCGGCCTCGCCTGGGGCTGCGCCCAGGGCGCCGTCGGCGAGGTCACGCCCGACGTCGATCCGACGCTGCCCGAGGTCGACGCCTCGTGGGCGCCGTCCCCCGAGGGACCGAGCGAGAAGGTCCCGCCGTCGGACGACGGCGACCCGAGCGCGCCGCCGGACGACGACGAAGAGACGCCTCCGACGAGCCCTCCTCCGACGGCAGCGGCGCCCGACGCGGGCGCGCCCGACACCGGCCCGCCGCCTTCCTCCGGCGCGCCGCCGAAGCCGACGCAAGGCGAGGTCCTCATCACCGAGGTGATGTACGACCCGTCGGGGCCCGAGCCCACGACCGAGTGGATCGAGCTCTACAACAAGAGCTCGAGCGCGCGCCTCCTCGGCGGCCTCACGATCGTCGACGGTGGCAATCGCACGCACGTCATCGCCGCGGCCCTCACGATCGATCCCGGCGCGTACGTCGTGCTCGCGCGCGACAAGACCGCGGCGATCGGCGCGAAGGTCCCCGCGGCGGCGATCGTGTACGAGTACGCCAAGGGCCTGGCGAGCAGCACCGGCATCCAGCTCGCGAACGCCGCGACCGGAAGCGTCTCGCTTCGCGACGGCGCGAGCACGATCGCCCAGGCCGCCTACGGCGGGTGGTTCTCGCAGCCGGGCGGCAGCTCGATTCAGCTGAAGACGCTGACGTACCCGGCGAGCATCCAGAAGTCGAACTGGTGCCTCTCGGCGGGCGCATGGACGGCGGGCTCGGACAAAGGCACGCCCGGCGCGGCCTCCGACTGCCCCTGAGCTGCACGCGGAAGGTCGAGCCGAGGCGATGGACGAAGGCTTCGAACAGGTCTGCGAGGATCACCCGGAGGACGCGATCGAGCTCGTGATCCGCGCGCGGCCCCGTGACATCGGCGGCTTCGCCGTCCGGCGCGCGCTGCCGTCGATGCGCCGCCGGCTCGTCGGCCCGTTCATCTTCTTCGATCACATGGGCCCCGCGGATCTGCCCGCGGGCGGCGGCATGGATGTCCGCCCGCATCCTCACATCGCGCTCGCCACGATCACCTACCTGCTCGACGGCGTCGTCTTCCACCGCGACAGCCTCGGGACGGCGATGGCGATTCGCCCCGGCGACGTCAACTGGATGATCGCGGGCAAGGGGATCGTCCACTCGGAGCGCACGCCTCCCGAGGCGCGCGCCACCGGGCATCGCTCGCACGGGCTCCAGGCGTGGGTCGCCCTCCGCAAGGAAGAGGAGGAGATCGAGCCGCGCTTCGTCCACCACCCCGCGAGCTCGCTGCCGCGGATCGAGCGGCAGGGCGTGGAGGTCCGTCTCATCAGCGGGCGCGCCTTCGGGCAAGAGGCGCCCACCCCGACGCTCACGCCGACGATCTACGCGGACGCGAAGATCGCCGCCGGCGCCGTCCTCGAGATCCCCGACGGCTACGAGCAGCGGGCGGCCTACGTCGTGAGCGGCTCGATCGAGTGCGGCGACACGGCTTCGTGCGCGCGGGCGGACGAAGGAACGATGCTCGTCTTCCGGCCGGGCGCGCGCGCTCGCGTGCGCGCCACGACCGACGCGCGCGTCATGGTGCTCGGCGGCGCCCCGATCGACGGCGAGCGCTTCATCTGGTGGAACTTCGTCTCGAGCTCGAAGGAGCGGCTCGAACGCGCGAAGCTCGATTGGAAAGAGGGGCGCTTCCCCAAGGTGCCCGGCGACGAAGCCGAGCACATCCCGCTCCCCGAGCGCTGAGCGCGCCCGTCCCCGGCGAGCGCCCTGCCTGTCGCGCCCGTCAGCTGCGCGCGAAGAGCCCCCTCGCGCGCCGAGCTGGGGTAGGCTGCCGGTGTGGGGGCGCATCGACTGCTGGCGGAGTGTGTCGAGGAGGCCGTGTTCATCACGGAGCCCGGCGGCCGGATGCTCTACGCGAACGCGTCGCTCCAGCGGCTCACGGGCTACACCGTGGACGATCTCCGGGGCGCCGACGACGAACACCCCTTCATCCATCGCGACGACGCCGCGCGCGTCGCCGACTTCATCGCCGCGTTCCTCGAGAGCGGCGCCGCGGTGTCGGAGCCGATCGAGAGCCGCTTCGTCGACCGGTGGGGGCAGACGCGGTGGTACCGGTCCGTGCTCGGCCGCGTTCGGTTCGACGACACGGACGCCGTCCAGTTCGTCACGCGGCAGACCGATCGCGACGACGGGAGCTCTCCGAGCTCGGAGCTCATTCGCGATTACCGTCTGCTCGTCCAGCACGCGGGCGACGGGATCGCGAAGCTCGACGCGCGCGGGCGCTTCCTCTTCTCGAACCCTCGGTTCCGCGAGATCGTCGGTCGCGACGCGCTCGCGCTGGAGCAGGCCGCCGTCGCCGACGTCCTCCACGCCGACGCGGGCCGTGACGCGGCGAGGTTCCTCGTGCCGGGCCGGTTCGAGACCGAGCTCGTCAGCGGTGCGGGCGAGAAGGTGCACGTCGAGGTCGTGGTCGTCGCGCTCGCGCCGGGCAACGACGTCATGGCGCTCGTCCGGGACGTCACCGAGCAGCGGCGCCTCCAGCGGGAGCTGCATCGCCGCGAGAAGCTCCAGAGCCTCGGGCTGCTCGCCGGCGGCGTGGCTCACGACCTGAGCAGCTTCCTCACCGTCGTCCAGACGAACGGAGCGCTGGCCGAGGTGGCGGAGCGCGACGGCCGGTCGGTGACGTCGTTCCTGCGCGAGATCCGGCAGGCGTGCGAGAAGGCCGCGGGCCTCTGCGCGCGCCTCCTCGCGTCCGCCGGTCAGGCCCCGGTATCACGATCGCGCATCGATCTCCGAGCGACGGTCGAGGAGATCGTCTCGCTGCTCCAGCCGAGCCTGCCGCCGACGGTCTCCGTCCTCTGGACGCCCGGACCGCACGTCCACGTCTGCGGCGACGCGGCGGCGCTCCAGCCGCTCGTGATGAACCTGATCACGAACGCGTCCGACGCGATCGGGCTACGGTCGGGGCACGTCTTGATCGAGGTGGGCACGACCGAGCACACCGCGGAGGCGGTCGCGCGGCTCGAGCCGGGCGGCGACCTCCCGCCGGGCCCCGCGGCGTTCATTCGCGTGACGGACGACGGCGCCGGCATGGACGAGCACACGCGCGCGCGGATGTTCGACCCGTTCTTCACCACGAAGTCGGCGGGGCACGGGCTCGGGCTACCCTCGGTCCTCGGCACCGTCCGCGCGCACTCGGGCGCGATCTGCGTCCAGAGCGCGACGGGGGCCGGCACGACGATGACGATCTACCTGCCCGAGGCGCCGCCCGAGTCGCTGGTCGCCGCGGCGCCGATCGACGCGCACGAGCCAGGCCGGCTCGTCCTCATCGCCGACGACGAGCCGTCGCTCGTCCGCTCCCTCACGCTGATGCTCGCGAGCGCCGGGTTCGAGACGATCGAGGCGCGCGACGGCGCTCAGGCGGTCGCGCTCGTCGAGCGACGCACGGACATCGCCGCGGCGCTGCTCGACGCGTCGATGCCCGTGATGGGAGGGGCGGAGGCGGCGCAGAAGATCCGCGCTCTCCGCGCTGGTCTGCCGATCGTGATGATGAGCGGCTACAAGCAGGCGGTCCCCGCCGGCGTCGAGGTCATCACGAAGCCCTTCGAGCCCGAGCGCCTCCTCACGATCCTCGGTCGCGTGACGGCGCGTCCGTAGCGCCCGCGCCTCGGCCCGGCTCAGCCGAGCGCGTTCCAGAACGCGCGGAGATCGTCCGGGAGCGGCGCCTCGATCGCGAGCGGCGCGCCCGTCACCGGGTGCGTGAGCGCGAGGCGCGCGGCGTGGAGCGCATGGCGGGGGAGCTCGAGCATCTGGAAGTCCTCGTCCGTGAGCTCGCCGTCGGCGCCGCGCGCGAAGCACGACTCGTCCGGTCCGTAGAGCTTGTCACCCACGATCGGGGCGCCGAGGCTCGCGAGGTGGACGCGGATCTGATGCTGCCGTCCGGTCTCGAGCTCGCAGCGGACGAGCGCGTAGACGCGGCCGCCGGCGCCCGTCCGCGTGCCTTCGACGAGGAAGCGGGTCGAGGCCGAGAGCGCGTCGGGAGTCTTGCCGAGGCGCATCTTCACGCGGTAGCGGCCCTCCGTGTCGAGCTCGAGCGAGCGCTCGAAGCGGAAGGCGCCGGGGCCGTCGCCGGCGGCCGTGACCACGGCCCCGAGCTCGGCCGCGCGCGACGCATCGGGCACGCCCCAGGTGATCGCGCGGTAGGTCTTGTCGATGCCCGTGCGCGCCTCGATCTGCTTCTTCAGCGAGCGGTCGCACTCGGCGCTCTTCGAGCAGACGAGCACGCCGCTGGTCTCGCGATCGAGCCGGTGGCCGAGCGAGACGAACTCGCCGGGGCGGGCGTCCTTCAGGATCCGGATGAGCGTGTTGCGGTGGTAGCGGGCCGTCGGGTGGACGGGCAGGAGCGCAGGCTTGTCGACCGCGAAGAGGTGAAGGTCCTCGTGGAGGATGGGCACGACGGTGGGGACGGGGTCCTCGTCCCACGGCGGGCGCCAGAGCAGGACCTGCTCTTCCGCCTGGACGCGATGGTTCGAGCGCAGGCGTTTGCCCCGCACGTCGAAGGCGCTGTTCTGGACGATGAACTGCGTCCGCGTTCGGCTCGTGCGGCGGAGCTGGCCCTGGAGGAAGACGTCGAGCCGCTGGCCGGCGAGCTCGGGCGGCACGCGGAACACGCTCAGGACGGCTCCCTCGGCCACGCCGTCGGGGCGGGCCAGGCGGTCGATGTCCGTGTCCGAGATCCGGAGCCGGCTCACCGGGCTCTCTTACCACGCGACGCAGAGAGAACCGTGGTATCTAGGGGACGCCCTCGCGGGCCCGATTCGCCATGGAGATCCTGTTCGTCACGACCGAGCTCGCCCCTTTCGTCAAAGTCGGAGGCCTCGCCGACGTGAGCGCGGCGCTGCCGAAGACGCTCAAGTCGCTCGGCCACCGCGTCACCGTCGTCATGCCGCGCTACGCGGCCTTCGAGGACTCGGGCCTCCTGATGGCGCGCCGGCTCACGCCGCTGAAGCTGACGCTGGGCGACCAGACCCACGAGGTCACCGTCTATGACGGTCGCCTCTCGTCGCAAGTCGAGCTCGCGCTCGTCGACGCGCCGGGGCTCTTCGACCGCGCCGGCGTCTACGGCGAGAAGGGCGAGGACTACCGGGACAACGCCCTCCGCTTCGCGGTCCTCTCGCGGGCGGCCGCGGAGCTCGCGCGGCAGCGCGCGGGTGACGGCGCACCGTTCGACGTCGTCCACGCCAACGACTGGCCGACGGCGCTCGTGCCGAAGTACATGAAGGACCTGGGCGTGAAGACGCCGGTCGTCCTCACGATCCACAACGTCGCCCATCAGGGCATCTTCCCGAAGGACGCCCTCCCCGGGCTCGGCCTCACGTGGGAGGACTTCACCGTAGGCGGTATCGAGTTCTACGGCTCGGTGAACCTGCTCAAGCAGGGCATCGTCTCGGCCGACACCGTCACGACCGTGAGCCCGACGTACGCGCGGGAGATCCAGACGGCCGAGCAGGGCTACCGGCTCGACGGCGTGCTGAGGGCGAAGGGCGCCGCGGGCGCCGGCGTGAAGCCGGGCGCGCGCGTGGTCGGTATCGTCAACGGCGTCGACTACGGCGTGTGGAACCCGGCGACGGACTCGCATCTCGCCGCGCGGTTCGACGCCGAGGACGCGTCGAACAAGGCGCGATGCAAGGGCGCGCTCCGCAAGGAGCTCGGCTTCCCGATGGATCCCGACGTCCCGATCGTCGCCTCGGTCGGGCGCATCGTGACGCAAAAGGGGAGCGATCTCGTCGCCGAGCTCGTCCCGCGCCTCGCGCGCGGCAGCGACGCGCAGATGGTGATCGCCGGCGCCGGCGACGAGGCGATCATGGCCAAGCTGCGCGCCGCGGTCGAAAAGACGCACGGGCGCGCCGTCTACGCGGGCAACGCGAGCGAGGCGCTCGTCCATCGCATCTTCGCGGCGGCGGACGTCATCCTCGTGCCGAGCCGCTTCGAGCCTTGCGGTCTCGTGCAGCTCTACGCGCAGCGCTACGGCGCGCTCCCGGTCGCCCGCGCGACCGGCGGGCTCGTCGACACGATCGTCGACTGCGACGCGAAGCTCGAGACCGGTACGGGCTTCCTCTTCGACGACGCCACGGCCGACGCGCTCTACGGCGCGGTCCAGCGGGCGCTGGCCGCCTACACCACGCCGCGCTGGGGAGCCCTTCGCCGCAGGGTGATGCGTCTCGATCGCGGCTGGGAACGCGCGGCGCGCCAGTACGAGCAGACCTACAAGGCGCTCAAGTAGCGATGCGCGCGGCCGTCGCCGTCGCGTGCGTAGCGCTCGCCACGGCGGGGTGCTCGAGCGCGTTCGACGACGCCGCCTGCACGCTCGACGCTCGGTCCCACCCGATCGACGTCTCGCGTGACGTCGCATTTCCGTTCGCCGACGCGGCGAAGCTGAAGGTCGAGGCGTGCGCGACGCGTCAGGGGCAGACGCCGACCTGTACCGTCGCGGCGGCGACGCCGAGCGGCGAGCGCTTCTCGCTCGGCGGCTCGCTCGAGGCCGTCGAGGGATCGCTGACGAAGGCCGACGACGGCAACACGAAGCTCTTGCTGACGGTGCACCTGGGGGAGGGCGCGCCGGGCTCGACGACCGCCCTCCGAGTGCGCGTGCTCGACGACGCGGACCGCGAGGTCCTCAAGGCCGAAGCGCCGGTGCGCTGGTCGAACGAGGACTGCCACCCCACGCCGACGCCGACGAGGATCTGAGCGCGCGGTCAGCGACCGACGAGGATCCGAGCGCGCGCCTGCGGTCAGCGACCGACGAGGCGGAGGGCGTACGCGAGCCATGAGGCGCGGAGAGCCGCGCGCGCCAGGACGACGAGCTGGTGGAACGCGAAGAGGAGCCAGAGCGCGCCTCCGCCGCGGCCGCCCGTGACGTCGCCGGCGGTCGCGCCGGCGTAGATGAGCGCGATCGAGGCGGCGGCGCGCCATCCCCACGCGAGGGAAGCGCGCCCCACGGCGCGTCGTGCGGTCGTCACGGCCGCGACGACGCCGCCGCGGAGGTAGCCCAGCATCGAGGCGCTCGTCGCCGGCGCCTCGGCGCGCGCGGCCGCGACGTCGCGCGCGATCGTCACGCGCGCGAGATCGGCGACGACGCCGATCACGAGGGTCGCGATCACGAAGAGCGCCAGCAGCGCGAGGCGCGCGGTGAACGCGCGCGCGTCGCCGAACCGAGGCGCCAGCGCGTGGTCGAGCGCCGACGACGCGAAGAGGCCGACGCCGAGGACGGCGCCCTCGATCGCGCCGGCGACGACGCCGAGGGCGAGGAGTGGGAAGAACGAGGCGCTCCCCGCCCGGAGCGCGAACGACGTCGGCGGCGCGCGTCCGCTCTTGCCGGCACCGGTCGCGAGCGACGCGATGAGCGTTCCCGTCACGATCTGCCCGAGGATGCCGAAGACCGCGAGCGCGAGGATGGTGCTCCGGACGACGATCGCGAGGGCAGCTCCCTCGTCGCCGAGCCACGAGAGCAGCGCGTGTCCGCCGGGACGGAAGATGGCGGCGTCGCCGTCCGGGTGCGCGCCCCAGACGTTTCGCGCCCACGCGTGGACGGGCGTCGCGATGAAGAACGCGCATGCCAGCTCCCACGCCCACACGAGCACGATCGCCCTCGGACGGCGCCGCGCGCGGATCTCGCTCGGCTCGAGGCGGCGAAGCGCGCTTGGGGCCGGCGCTTCGCTCGGAGCCGCGTCTCCGCGCGCAGCGTCGTCGGCGTTCGACGAGGGCGCGGGCGTCTCGGTCGCCGTCGCCGCGGGCGCCTCGGTCGCCGTCGCCGCGGGCGTCTCGGTCGTCGTCGCCGTGGGCGCCGGAATGTCGCCGTCCGCGGGTGTCACGCCGCCGGCTGCCTCCCCGCCGGTCACGGCGCCCGTCCCGCCCTGCTCCGGCTCGGTCACGGCGCGAGCCCTCCGAGGAGAGTGGCCGCCCAGAACATCCCGCGCTCGAGCACGCGCGGCGCTCCGGCGGTCGCTTGGCCGGGCGCGGTCGCGAAGTTGTTCTGCGGGTGCTCGTCGAGGAGGATGCGATCGTCGGGGTCGACGATGGCCGAGCGGAGCGCCGCGCTGCCCGAGTACGGGACGCGGAAGGACTCGGCCTCGCCGTCCCACGTCACGCGCGATCGGGAGCCGTCGGTCGCGACGAGCTCGATCTCGACGGGGAAGCGGAGGGTGCCGCGGCGCACGACGAGGACCGAGCCGTCGTAGCGGTTCGGGCGCGCGGTCTTGTCCGGCGAGATCGTCTCGCGCTTGCCGTCGCGATCGAACATGCCGGCGGCGCCATGCGAAGGATGCGAGCTCGTCTGCGTGATCGTGTAGTCGACCCAGCCCTTGTCGAAGAGACCGGCGCGGAGGTTGTCGGCCGCGCCCGGACCGATCTCGGCGCGGATCGTGTCGATGAGATCGTTCGGCGTCGGATGCCGGAAGCGGAAGCGGCGCGCGTAGACGCCGAGCGCGCGGTCCATCTTCGCCTTGCCGTAGGCGCGGGCGATCGTCTCGAGGAGCGCGGCGGTGCGGCTGTAGACGAGCGCGCCGTACGCGCTCCCGGTGGCGAACGCGCCGGCTCCCTGCGCGATCTTCTCGTCGTGGCCGAAGTGGCGCGCCCGCTCGGCTTGCGCCTCGACGTCGCCGATCGTGAGGCCCGCGAAGTGGATGCCCGAGCCCGCGCCCTTCCACGCGGCCATCGCCTCGTTCTCGGCGTACGAGTTGAGGCCCTCGTCGAGGAACGGCCAGGCGTCCTCGTTCGAGGCGAGGAGCCCGTAGAAGTACTGATGGCCGAACTCGTGGATGGTCACGCCCTCGACGAACCAGAGGCCGCGCGGGAGCCACGACGGCTGGCCGGTCGTGATGAGCGTCGGGTATTCCATGCCGCCCGCCTCGGACGCCGTCACCGGAGGGTGCACCAGCGTGAGGACCGGGTAGGGGTACTTGCCGTAGCGCGCGCCGTAGTGCGGGAGCGCGAAGCGCATCGTCTCGAGCTCGCGCTCGACGTGATCGTCGTAGCCGGCCGGCGCGAGCACGGTCACGTCGACGCCGTGGATGGTCTCCTTCTTCACCCGGTAGCCGTCCCAGGCGGTCCAGGCGAAGTCGTGGATGTCGCCCTGCACGTGGCGCTCGACGAGGCGGCCGCCCTCGCGCCGCGTCTCGGTCACGGGGCCCGTCGCTCCGACGATGAAGTCGTCGGGCACGTCGATCGTGACGTCGTAGGTGCCGTAGTCCGCGTAGAACTCGCCGAGATGGTGGAACGGGAAGTGCGCGAAGCTGCCGTCGGCCTCGAGCTTCGCGATCTTCGGGAACCACTGGCCGACCATGTGAAACGAGCCGTCGTAGCCGGTGCGCTCGACGATGTTCGGGAGCTTGTCGTCCCACTCGACCTCGAGCGCGATCTCCGCGCCGGGGGCGACCTCTCGCGGCAGCGGGACGCGCGCGTCGGTCTCGTCCTCGTCGCCTGGGCGTCTGAGCTCGATCGTCGGGAGGAGGTCGTGGCGCGTCTCGCCGTCGACGAGGACGAGACGCTTGAGGTCGATCGAGCCCCACTCGCTCGGGATGTGGCCGCCGCGGAAGCCGCCGATCGGCGCGCGCATGAAGACGGACGACTGGTTCTTGAACGCGTTCAGGTAGAGGTGCATCCACAGCTCGGAGACCGCCTTCGAGCTCGCGTTTCGCCAGGTGATCGTCCCCTCGCCGTGGACCGTGTGGCGGGTCGGATCGAGCTTCGCGCGCAAGGTGTAGCTCGCGACGTTCGGCGCGTGCGCGGCCATCTCGACGTCCGGCGCGGCGTCGTCGGCCCCCGGCGGACCGGCGAGCGCGAGCGGTCCGTCGGCCGCGAGCGACGTCGCCGCGCCGAGGAACGTCATGAACGCAAGAGCCCGCGCTCGCATCGTGGCGCACGTTAGCAGACTCCCGCGCGATCCCGGCGCCTGGCGCGATCGCGCCCGAACCGTCGGGCTCGCGTGAGCGCAGGCGCCGCCGCCCGCTATCGGATCGGGAGCTCGTCGTCGTGCCGCCCGTCGACGTCGCTCGCGCTCGGGCGCTCACTTGCAGGCGGTCGCGCGCCGCCCCTCGGCGCTCCGCACGCGCGGATCGCCGGCGCGGACGGCGCGCGCCTTGGCGATCTCGCGCTGGGCGACGTTGCACATCAAGAGGCGCGACGCCTGCGTGGGGTTGCCGCGGAGGTGATCGAGCGCCTCGCTCGCCGTGAGGAGCGGGACGTCGAACGCGCAGAGCGACGTCCCCTCGTCGAGGATCGCGGCGAGGTCCGCGTCCGGATCGCCGCCCGCGCCGGCGCGCATGGCGTCGAGGGCGTCGCACTTCGTCGTGACGTCGCCCTCGCCCGCCTTGTCGCGGTTGACGGAGACGCCCTTCGAGACCATCCAGCGGACGTCGGCGACGAGCTCACGTGCTCGTTCGAGCGTCGCGGCGCGCGCTACCGCCGCGGCGGTGGCGCGGGCCTCGCGCTGCCGCTTCCGCCGCTTCCGCCGCCGCGCTCCGCGCCGCTTGCTCCGCCGCTCGCCGCGCTCGCGTCCGCCGACGCGTCCGCCTTCGGCGCGGCGCGGAGGCGCGAGCAGCCGCCGGCCGCGATCACGAGCGCGACGATCACGGCGACACGCGCCTCGTGTGCCCCGAGCGAACGCATCGCGCCGCAGCGTATCAGCCCCTGCCGATCGCGCGCACCCGCCCTCAGAAGCCGAACGAGGTCTGGCCGTTCTTCGCGGGCCGACGGAACGTCGAGGGCGCCACGTAGTGGGCCAGCTCGTCGGTGTTCATCCCGCAGCGCTTCGCCGTCCGCTCGAAGAGCATGCGGATCGCGTCGGCGTAGGCGCCCTGGCCGCGCCCGCGCGCGCCGTACGAGGCGTCGTAGAGCTTTCCGTCGTACGCCTCGCGCAGCCGCCGGAGGACCTTCTCGGCGCGGAGCGGGAGCTTTTCGCGGAGCGTCGTCTCGAAGACGTCCTTCACCGCGCCGGGGAGGCGAAGCAGCACGTAAAAGGCGTGGCGGGCCCCGGCGTCACGCGCCCGCTCGAGGACGTCGCCGAGGTGATCGTCGTTCAGGCCGGGCACGATCGGCGAGACGCTCACGCCGACGGGGATATTGGCCTTCGCGAGCGTCTCGACGATCTTCATCCGCCGCTCCGGCGTCGTCACCGTCGGCTCCATCGCCTTCGCGACGTCCGCGTCCCAGAACGGGACGCTCACGCTCACCCGGACGCTCGCGACCCGCGCGAGCTCCGCGAGGACGTCGACGTCGCGCTCGATCACGGGCGACTTCGTGATGATGCCGACGGGGTTCTTGTACTCGGCGCAGACCTCGAGGCAGCCGCGCGTGAGGCGAAGCTTCGACTCGAGCGGCTGGTAGCAGTCGGTGATCCCGCTGAAGACGACGAGCGCGCCCTTCCACGACCTCTTCTCGAAGCTCTCGCGGAGGAGCTCCGGCGCTCGGGGCTTGATCACGATCTTCCGCTCGAAGTCGGTCCCCGCGCCGAACGACAGGTACTCGTGCGAGGGCCGGGCGTAGCAGTAGGCGCACGCGTGGCGGCAGCCCCGGTACGGGTTCACGCTCCAGCGGAAGCCGACGTCGGGGGAGTCGTTCGACGAGAGGATGCTCTTCGACTGGTCCTCGTAGACCGTGACCTCGGCGTCGGGCGCCTCGCCGTCGTCGTAGTCGAGCGTGGTCGAGACGAAGCGATTGGGCGGGTTCGACACCGGGAGGAAGCGCGCCACGGACGGAGGATACGGGGCCCGCGCGCCGTCGCGGAGGCCCGCGTCACCAGAGGGTGCGAGCCTCACTCACATCGGTGTCGGTCACGCCGCGCGCGGCATCGTCGAGGGGCCAGGCCTGCAGGGCTCGAGCGCAATCCGGACGGCGCGAACGGAGCCGAGCGCCAGCGGCAACCTCTCGATGTCGCCTGCGCACGCGTCCGAGAGCCCGCGGAGGCACGCGTCGTAGGCCTCGGCCATCCGGCGCCGGATGTCGGGCGTCATCGCCGGATCCGCGGCGCCGAAGAGGTGGGCGACCATCGCGACGCCCTGCATCAAGGTCCCTTCGATTTCGCGCTCCGAGCCCGCCTGGCACGCCGCGATCGAGCGCTCGAGCATCGCTTCGAGGCGAGCCAGCCGCTCGAACGCGCTCGACGCGTGGGGGCGGGCGGCGGCGTTGGCGCGGGGGAGGATCGAGATGCTGGCGGTCATCGGAAAGAGGAACGGCCGCTCCGCGGAAGTCTTTAGCCGTCGCTGGACGAATTTCGTCGCGTCGCGAAGCGCCTAGCGCCCCGCGATGTGCTCGATCAGCGTCGTCGTCCGGAGGCGCTTGCCGTTGCGCTCGACGTAGAAGAAGACGGGGGCGCCGGGGAGCTTCTTGGCGAAGTAGTACGTCCAGACCTCACCCTCGTCGCCGCTGACCTCGTAGACGACACACTCGAACTTGCCGGCGGGCGTCTTGAGCTTCTCGTCGTGCGTCGTGACCTTGTCCTTCGGGAACTCGGCGTTCTGCTGGAGCGCGAGCCAGCCGAGCCGCTTCGAGGTGTCGCCGCCCGAGGAGATCTCCGCGCCGCCGTCGTCGACCTTGCGGAAGGTGATGGAGTACTCCTTGGCCGGCTTGTTCGGGACCTCGACCTTGTAGCGGTAGGTGCGGCCGTTCTTGGTCGCGTCGCGGATCTGCTCGGCGGTGAAGGGGGCCGGGTAGACGGGCCCTTTCGGCTTGTCGCTCTCGCTCTTCGGCTCGGACGCGCCGCTCCCCTCGTCGCGATCGTTCTTCTCGAGCTCGGCGAACGCCTTCGAGTTGTCGTCGTCGTCGTCGATGCTCTTCAGCTTCTTCTGCCCGCCGCCGCAAGCGGCGAGCGCGAGCGCGAGGCCCGTCGCGAGCGCGAGCGCGCCCCAAGGCCGCGTCCTCGCGCCGCGAGGCAGGGCAGGGGAGAGAGGCGCGCGCGCGCGGGCGATCATGCGACGTCGGCCGGAGCCTTCTTCTTCTCTCCGCCGGCGGGGGCGGCCGGCGCCGCGGACTCGAAGCGGAACGCGAGCTTCTTGCCCGGCTTCTTCTCGCCCGTGGCCTCGTCCTCGATCTCCGCGTCCTCGGCGTCGATCGTCACCTTGCCGCCCTTCTCGAGCTTGCCGAAGAGCAGCTCCTCGCCGAGCGGCTGCTTCACGTCCTCCTGGATCACGCGGGTCAGCGGGCGCGCGCCGAAGTCCGGGTCGTAGCCCTTCTCCGAGAGGTGCGTGCGCGCCGCGGGCGTGAGCTCGAGGGCGACCTTGCGCTCGGCGAGCTGCGCCGACAGCTCCTTCATGAACTTGTCGACGATGCTGCCCATCGTCTCCTGCGAGAGCGGGTCGAACTGGATGCGCGCGTCGAGGCGGTTGCGGAACTCGGGGCTGAAGAGCAGCTTGTACTCGCGCTCGGCGTCGCCCGTCGCGCGGCGATCGCCGAAGCCGACCGCGCGGCGTCCGAGATCGCGCGCGCCGACGTTGCTCGTCATGAGCACGATGACGTGGCGGAAGTCGGTCGACTTGCCGTTGTTGTCGGTCAGCTTGCCGTGGTCCATGATCTGGAGGAGCACGTTGAAGACGTCCGGGTGTGCCTTCTCGATCTCGTCGAGGAGGAGCACGGCGTGCGGCGTCTTCGCGATCGCGTCGGTGAGCAGGCCGCCCTGATCGAAGCCCACGTAGCCCGGCGGCGCGCCGATGAGGCGCGAGACCGTGTGGCGCTCCATGTACTCGCTCATGTCGAAGCGCAGGAACGTGATGCCCATGATCTTCGCGAGCTGCTTCGCGACCTCCGTCTTGCCGACGCCGGTGGGGCCGGTCAGGAGGAAGTTGCCGATGGGCTTCTCCGGCGAGCGGAGCCCCGCGCGCGCGAGCTTGATCGCCGCCGCGAGCTGGGTGATGGCGCGCTCCTGACCGAAGACGACGCCGCGGAGGTCGACGTGGAGGTTCTTCAGCTTCTCCTTGTCGTTCGAGCTGACCTCGCGCGGCGGGATCTGCGCCATGCGCGCGAGCACGGTCTCGACCTCGACGACGCCGACGACGATCTTGGGCTTGTCGTCGCCGTCGCTCTTCGACTCGGACGCGCGCGCGCCCGGAGACGCCGGGGGAGCCTCGCCCGTGCGCGTCGTCTTCGGCGCGCTCTCGAGCGGAGCGCCGGTGCCGTTCAGCGCGCTCGCCTCGCCGTCGCCGAGCGTCCGCTCGCTCGGCGGTCCGGGCATGAGCTGCAGCGGCGCCGCGGGCGCCTTGTCCTCGGTGTAGAGCTTGAGCTTGGCCGCCGCGCCGGCCTCGTCGAGCAGATCGATCGCCTTGTCGGGCAGGCGCCGATCGTGGAGGTAGCGCGCGGAGAGCGTCGCGGCCGCGTCGAGCGCGTCGTCGGTGTAGCGGACGCCGTGGAACTCCTCGTACTTGCCGCGGAGGCCCTCGAGGATCTTCTTCGTGTCCTCGATCGAGGGCTCGACGACCTCGACGCGCTGGAAGCGGCGTGAGAGCGCGCGGTCCTTCTCGAAGTGCTGGCGGAACTCCTCGAACGTGGTCGACCCGATGCAGCGCATCCGACCCGAGGCGAGCGCCGGCTTGAGCAGGTTCGAGGCGTCCATGCTTCCGCCGCTCGTCGCGCCGGCGCCGACGATCGTGTGGATCTCGTCGATGAAGAGGATCGCCCCGTCGACCTTCTGCAGCGCCTTCACGACGCCCTTCAGGCGCTCCTCGAACTCGCCGCGGTAGCGCGTACCGGCGATGAGCGCGCCCATGTCGAGCGAGTAGACGGTCGACTTCTTGAGCGCGTCCGGGACCGTGCCCTGCACGATCTTCAGCGCGAGCCCTTCGACGATCGCCGTCTTGCCGACGCCCGAGTCGCCGACGAGCAGCGGGTTGTTCTTCTTCCGCCGCGCCAGGATCTGGATCATCCGGCTGATCTCGTTCGAGCGGCCGACGAGCGGGTCGATGCGCTTTTCGCGCGCCTCGTCGTTGAGGTTGACCGTGTACGCCTTCAGCGGATCGCGCCGGGAGCGCGGGCCGTCGCCCTCGCCGTCGAGCGACGCGGCCTCTTTCTCGCGGCCCTCTTCGGCCTCTTCGGCCTTCGACACGCCGTGCGAGATGTACGCGACCACGTCGAGGCGCGTGACGCCGGCCTTCTCGAGGATGCTTACCGCGGGGGACTCGCGCTCGGCGAAGATCGCGACCAGCACGTTGGCGCCCGTGATCTGCTCCTTGCCGCTCGACTGCACGTGGGCGGCGGCCCGGCGGATCGCCCGCTGCACGGCGAGCGAGGCGGCGGGGACGTCGAAGCTCTCCTCCGGGACGCTCTCGAGCTGGTCGGAGAGGAACTGCTCGAGCTCCTTCTTGATGGCGACCGGATCGCCGCCCGCGTGCCGGACGATCTGCGCGGTCGCGTCGTCGAAGAGCAGCGCATAGAGCAGGTGCTCGAGCGTGAAGTACTCGTGACGACGCCTCGCCGCCTCGTTCTGGGCGAGCGTGAGCGCGATCTCGACCTCGGGGCTGATACGCATCGTTTCGTCTACCTTACTCAGGCTCTGTCGTGAGCAGCAGCGGCATCCCGTTCTCGCGGGCCGCGTCCATGACCTGTTGAGCTTTGGTCTCGGCGACGTCCTTCGTGTAGACGCCGGCGACTGCGGCTCCCTTGTGATGCACCGTCAACATGATGTGTCGGGCTTCGGTCTCCGACTTGTGAAAGAACCGCTCGAGCACGTAAACCACGAACTCCTGCGTCGTGTAGTCGTCGTTGTGAAAAATCACCTTGTAGCGCCGCGGGACGGCGCTGACCGGCGCGTCCTCGAGCTCGACGTCCTCGCCTTCGCCGGGGGTCGGGGTGGGACCCGGCGGATCGGAGCCGCCCGTCGCCGTGGACGGAATCCGCCGAGATTCGAGAGGATCCGGTGTGCGCCGAACCGCGTGGAGGAGCTCCGCCGTGAGGTCTGCCAAGGTAGTCCGCCTAGTTTCGCGTCCTCCACGACGGCGCGCAAGCAGGGGCGAAGGCCGTTCGGGCCGCAGCACGCCGTTCACCGCACATTGGGATGCCCTCGGCCCGTGCCCCGTTGTGTGGCGCGCGGGCGCCGCGCGCCGGCGGGCGGGACGCGGCGTGACCGGCGTGGCTCTCGCCGCGTGGAGCCGCTCGCTTCCGCGTGGCGGGACGCGCTGTTACCCTAGAGCGGCTGTCCCTCGCGCCGGTCCGGCCCGCGGGGGCGCCGGCGGAGCCTCTCGGATGACGGCGCTCGAGGAGAACACAGTCGTCGCGGAACGGTTCCGGCTCAGCCGGATCATCGGTCGTGGCGGCATGGGCTCGGTCTGGCAAGCGCACGACACGCGGCTCGACATCGCGTGCGCGCTCAAGTTCATCGAGGGCGAGCACGCCAACGCCGCGGAGGCCCACGCGCGGTTCGAGCGCGAGGCCAAGGCCGCGGCGGCGCTCCGGAGCCCGCACGTCGTCGAGATCAAGGATCACGGCGTCTGGGAGGGCCGGCCGTACATCGCGATGGAGCTCCTCGACGGCGAGGACCTCGGCAAGGCCCTCGCGAAGGCGGGTGGGCGCCTGCCGCCCGCGCAGGTCGTCGCCGTCATCGAGCAGGTCTGCCGCGCGCTGACGAAGGCGCATCAGGCGGGCATCGTCCATCGCGATCTCAAGCCCGACAACGTGTTCCTCGTCAACGACGACGATCGGCACCTCGTGAAGATCCTCGACTTCGGCGTCGCCAAGCAGGCTTCGCAGACGATCGACGGCAGCAACACCAAGACGGGCGCGCTGCTCGGGACGCCCTACTACATGAGCCCGGAGCAGGCGCAGGGCATCAAGACCGTCGACTCGCGGAGCGATCTCTGGTCGCTCGCGGTCATCGTCTACCGCTGCCTCACCGGTAGCCTTCCGTTCCACAGCGGCGCGCTCGGCGATCTCCTCGTGAAGATCATCGTGCACCCGATCCCGGTGCCGTCGCAGGTCGCGTCCGTGCCGCCGGGCTTCGACGCGTGGTGGGCGAAGGCCGCGTCGCGCGATCCGGCGCACCGGTTCGCGACGGCCAAGGAGTTCGCTGCAAGCCTCCGACTCGCGCTCGGCGTATCCGGCTCGACCGACGCGAGCGCGGCGCCTTCGGTGGCCCAGCTGCGCGATGATGGCGCAGGCGCCGAACATGACGACGCCGCAGCACGAGGTCCGCCTGGCCGTTCCGAACACGCCCATGCCGGGTGCGCAGACCGCGGCGATGATCACGCCGAACCCGATGATGCAGACGCCGGGCCCGGCGCACATGCCTCCGCCCGCGCACGCCGCGCAGACGGGCGCGACGTTCTCCGGCGTCGAGCCGCCGGTCACCGTCCCGAAGAGCGGTCCGCCCGTCGGTCTTTGATCGGCCTCGGCGCGGTCGCGCTCATCGGCCTCGCGCTCGGGGGCGTCGCGCTGATGCGATATCGCGGCGGCGCCGCCATCCGAGCCCGTCGCCGGGCTTCCGCGCCGCCGGAGTTTCGTCGGCGCCCGTCGCGAGCGTCGGCGCCGTCGGCGTCCGCGGCGATCCCCGACGCGCCGCCCGCGGCGAGCGCGGAGCCTGCAGCGAGCGCGGAGCTTGCCGCGAACGCCGACGCACCGCCCACGTCGAACGCACCGCCCACGTCGAGCGCGCCCGCCGGTGCCGCCACGCCCGCGAAGACGAGCGCGGCGCGACCTCACCCCGTTCCCGTCCCCGCCAAGTCGTCGGCCGCGGCCCCGTCCGCGTCGACGAAGTCGAAGTGGGAAGCGGGCTTCTGAGCGCCGGCTCTCCCGCCGACCGCGCCGAAGCGCTCGTTCGCGCCACGCGGTCGATCGCGGAGGCCGAGCTCCGCATCAGCTACCTGAAGTCGGTGCTGCTGAGCGCCGACGTCGCCTCGCTCGCGCGCGCGCTCGACGTCCTCTGCGCCCGCGCCGAGCAGGCCGAGCCCGCGGCGCGCGAGGCGCTCGTCGCGCTCGTCGACGCGCTCCAGGACCCGGCGCTCGCCGCCGTCGTCCAGCAGCTGCGCGAGGAGGCCGCCGGCGTGCCGCACCTCGCGCTCGAGCGCCTGGTCCGGCGGCCCGTGACCCTGGGCGCCGGCAGGCGTGGTCCCTCCGAAGGCGGGACGCGCGCGGTGCCCGAGCCGGACGAGGACCGCGTGCCCGACTACGGGCGCGGTCGGCCGCTCACGCTCGGCGAGCGCAAGTCGCTCGCGCGCCGACCCGATCGCGAGATGACCGAGCGCCTGCTCCGCGATCCGCACCCCGACGTGATCCGCCAGCTCCTCACGAACCCGAAGGTCACCGAGGACGACGTGCTCTCGCTCGCGGCGCGGCGTCCGTGCCGCCCCGACGTCCTCACGCAGATTGCCCGTACGCCGCGGTGGACCCACCGGCCGCGCATCCGGATCGCGCTCGTGCTGAACCCGGACACGCCGCTCGACGTGACCGCGCCGCTCGTCGGGTTGCTCGTTCGCCAGGAGCTTCGCCTCGTCGCCACGTCGACGACGGTGGCGCCGGCGCTCCGGGCCCTCTGCCTCGAGCACCTCGAGCGGCGTCCGCCGTCGCCGTTCGACGACGACGAGGACTTCCTGCAGTGACCGACCGGCGACGCGGGTAGGCGGCCGGCTCAGCCCTCGTCTTCTTCGATTTCCCAGCGCTGGAGGGCGCTCACGCCGATGGCCGACGCGCAGCTCGGACAGAGGTGCGGCTCTTCGTAGCGGCGCTCTTCCCCGCGGGCCCACACGAGGAGCCCGCGCCCGCGGACCTCGGTGCGGTCGTCGTCGTCGTCGGCCTCGAGCCGTTCGGCGCACACGCTGCAGCGTTCGTCGCCGTCCGCGAAGAGGACGGCGTGGCTCGCGCTGACGAATCCCTTGGGCAGCTCGCTCATGGACCTGGCTCAGTCATAGCGCACCCCGGCGGCAGCCGCGAGAAGCGTCGCTAGGCGAGCAGATCCCCGTACTTGAGCTGAGGTCCGCTCGGCGGACGCGCCGCCCGCCGGCCTTTCGAACCCACGCCTCGACGATTCCGCGCAACCGCGGGCGCGCCCGGCCGAGAGCGCCACCATGCGTCCGCTCCTCCTCGCCGTCGTCGCCCTGTCGTGCGGCGGCGCGCTGGCGTGTGCGACGGTCCCGCCGCTCCCGCCGAAGGCGCTCGAGCTGAACCAGAACGGCGCAGCCGCGCTCGCCGCAGGCGATCTCTCGACCGCCGAGGCGCGGTTGTCCGTCGCGCTCGAGTACAGCCCGCGCTTCACCGAGGCTTGGGTGAACCTCGGGTACGTGGAGCTCCGGCGGGGCAACCTCCAGCGCGCACGTAAGCACTTCATCAAGGCCCGCGATCTGAACCCCGACCTCCCCGCGCCGCACCACGCGCTCGGCCTCCTCGCCGACCGGCGTGACATCGGCAAGGAGGCCGAGGGCCATTACCGTCAGGCGCTGAAGGTCGATCCCGGCTTCGTGCCGGCGCGCTCGAACCTCGCGCGGCGGCTCTTCCAGCGCGGCGCGTTCGAGCAGTCGCGCGAGCAGTACCTCCGGCTCACGCAGGTCGAGCCGGACGCGATGTCGGGGTACCTCGGCCTCTCCGAGTGCCTCTTCCGCCTCGATCGCGAGGCCGAGGCGGACGACGTCATCGGCCGAGCCCGGGTCCGGTTCGGCGACGCGCCGGAGCTCCTCATGCTCGTCGCGCGGCAGCTCCTCCGGCGTGACGCCTTCGCGGAGGCCGAGGAGATCCTCGCGCCGTTGACCGACGACGCCGACCGTACGCGCGCCGCCGCGGCCTGGTCGTGGATCGGCGTGGCGCGCCTCGCGCGCACCGACGCCGCGGGCGCGCGCGACGCCGCGCGCGAGGCGCTCGCGCTCGACCACGACAACCCGATCGCCGCCGGGCTCCTCGCGCGCTGATCGGGCCGCGACGGCGGAGGCGCGTCAGCCGCTGCGGCTGAGGAGGAGGAACGCCGTCCCGGCGAGCAGCACGACGACCCCCGCGACGATGCCGATCACCATCCACATCGGCACGTGCGTGCCGGGGATGTCGACGCGGTCGTAGTCGTGATCGTCGCCGTGCGCGCCTTGCTCTTGCCAGCCGGCGGCTGCGGTCGACGGCGCCCGCGCCGGGCCGTCGGAGCGCGTGTCGGCGGTGGCGAGCGCGTCGCTCATCGCCGGCATCGGCGCCGTCTTCTCTTCGAGCGACTCGTCGGCGAGGACGTACTTCCGGTACTTGAGCGGCTCGGCCTCGGTGTCGACCGGCTTCAGCGAGGCGCCGTCGAACTGGACGATGATGACCGTGATGTTGTCGTGGCCGCCGGCCTGGTTCGCGCGCTCGGTGAGGGCCTTGCAGATGTCGAGCGGCTCGGCGCCGGAGCGGAGCGTCTCGCGGATGTCCTCGAAGCGGACCATGCCCGAGAGGCCGTCCGAGCAGAGGAGCAGGATGTCTCCCTGGCGGACCTCCGCGTAGGTCAGATCGACCTGGACGGTGTCCGACGTCCCGAGCGCCTGGAGGATGATGTTGTTGTGCTCGAAGGTCTCGGCTTCTTCTTCGGTGAGCTGGCCGGCCTCGATGAGCTGGTTCACGAGCGACTGGTCGCGCGTGAGCTGCACGAGCGTGTCGCCGCGGAGGATGTAGCCGCGCGAGTCGCCGACCTGCGCGAAGAAGAGGACCTCGTCCACGAGCGCGGCCGCCGTGACGGTGGTCCCCATGCCGCGTCGCGAGCGGTCGGCCTTGGCCTCGTGGAAGATGCGGAGGCCCGCGGACTCGACGGCGCGGACGAGGCGGCGCGCGAGGTCGTCGCGCTTGACCGGCCGATCGCCGAGGCCGTCGACGAGGCGCTCGTAGATGATGTCGACCGCGAGCTGGCTCGCGATCTCTCCGGCCGCCGCGCCGCCCATGCCGTCGCAGACGGCGAAGACGGCGCCCTGATCGCCGATGACCGTCGCGCGGTTGGCCTCGAGGAGGCCGCGCGAGCGGCGCGAGAGGTCGGCGACGAGGAAGTTGTCCTCGTTGTGCTCGCGCACCTGGCCGACGTCGGTTCGGGCGAAGAGCTGCACCCGGACCTCGGTCGCGGGTGCGTCCTCGCGGGCGTTCGAGCTCTCGCTCGTGCTCCCGCCGGCAGCGGGCGCGGGCGCGGGGGTCTCGGGTTGCGTCACGCGAAAACCCTCATGCGGCTAACCATGGACTCCGTCGAAGTCCACGCGGAAGAGCTGCTGTCCCACGCGGAAGTGATCGCCCGGAGCGAGCTCGATGTCGCTCCGGATACGAAGGAACGTCCCGTTCGAAGAACCGAGGTCGACGAGCGCGAAGCGGGCCTCGGCCGGGGGAGGAGGCCGCGAGGCTCCGGACGGCGAGCCGTCTCGCGACAGGAGACGAATCGCGGCGTGACGGCGCGACAGGAACGGGTCCTCTGTGAACACCACATCTCCCGACTCACGACCGAGCACGGTCTCCACTTTCCGGACGTAATAGACGTCGCGCGCGATCCCTTCGACTGTGCGCTGACAGAGCCGAGCGTACCTTGGAGCGGCGGGAGAGCCAAACAAGAGCGTTCCGTGCTCTTGAGCCGGACCGAACCCGCCCTCGGCCTCCTTGAGGATATCGAAGCGCAGCACCTGCTGCCCGACCAGGATGAGATCCTGGTCGACGAGCGGGACCGCGACCTCCGGGCTGTCCGAGCCGCGGCGGGGGCTCGTGTCGCGCGACGGGGCGAGCCGAAGGTAGACGCCGTTCGTGCTGCCGAGATCGCGGAGGAGGAGCTTGCCGTCGCTCCAGACGATGCGGACGTGGCGCGGCGAGAGGTAAGGGTCCTCGCCCACGATGACGCTGCCCTCGAGGCGTCCGATGTCGATGAGGTCGCCGAAGGGGTAGCTCGGGCCGTCGGCGCCGCTCTTCGCGATGACGACGAGGCGCCCGCGCTGCGGGGTCGCGGCCGGACGCGCGGCGGGCGCGGGCGCGGGCGGCGGGGCCGAGACGGGGCGGGGCGGGGCGCGCTGCGGCTGAATCGCGGCGAGCGCGGCGGCGCCGCTCGCCTGCGGGGGCGCGCCGTAGGCGGAGGCGCGCTCGACGGGAACGGGGGCCGCGCCGTACGCGGAGGATCGCTCGACGGGAACGGGGGCTGCGCCGTAGGCGGAGGCGCGCTCGACGGGAACGGGGGCGGGGGCCGCCGGACCGATCGGCGAGGCGGACGGCGCAGGCGCAGGCTGCACCTGGACCGGGCGCATCGCCGCGAGCACCTGCGGCGCGACCTGTGCGATCGGCGAGGTCGGTCCACGCACGTTCGCGGGCTGCGCGTTCGCGGGCGCCGCGGCGGCGGGATCGGCCGAGCCGTTCGCGCGCGGGAAATCGAGCCGCTCGGGGACGGCGACCGGCGGGCTGGCGGCGGCGGGCTCGCCGAGCGCGTTCCCGCAGAACTTACAGAACTGCGCCGAAGCATCGGCGGTGCCCTTGCATCGAGCGCACGTGCGCGTCGCCTCCGGAGGCGCGCCGCCGGCGAAGCTGATGACGCCCATCGGCGCGATGGCGTTCGCCGGCGAGGGGATCCGCATGGCGGGCGGAGCGGCTTCCACCGCGGGCGCCGGGACGGGATCGAGCGTGCTCCCGCACGACGTGCAGTAGCGGAGGTTCGGGCCGTTCGCGGTATCGCAGATCTTGCAGCGTCGATCCGCGGACATCGCGCCCGCCACGACGTGGGGCGCCGCGGGCGTGTGATCGCTCATCATCCCGAGCGAGGTCGCGACCCGCGGCGGCGCCGCATGCGCGGCCGGCGCGGCGCCATAGGTGTCCTGCGCGCCGAGGCCGATGGGCGGCGTCGGCGGCGCGATGCGGGGCCCCAGCCGCTGTCCACACTCCTGGCAGAACGTCAGGTGAGCGGGGTTGTCCCGGCCGCACGTCGAGCACGTCATGACGTGGTTCGCCCCACGCGTCGCGCTTGAAGATTCCTCGGTCGCACGCTCCCTCGGATCACGTTCCCCGTAGGGGACAACACCCCACCGCGACCGTCAAGCGGCCTTCGTCGCCGGCCGGCCCGTCAAGGCCCGCGCGCGTCGTCGGCGCCGGCGCGGACGACCGCGTCCCGCTGCTCGAGGACGAGGTCGATCCCCAGCAACTGGGCGACGCCGGGGGCGCGCGCGGATCCGGCCGTGTCCGTGAAGCGGCTGAAATGGAGCAGCCGGTAGGCCACGGCGAGGCCGACGACGGTGCGGCGCGTGATCTGGTACTCGACGCCGCCGCCGATCGAGCCCGCGGGGCCCCAGGTGTCGATCGCCCACTCGTTGCCGTAGCCCGCGACGCCGAGGCTGACGGCCGCGTACGGCTCGGTGACGCGAGCCGTCATGAAATAGTAGCGGCCCTCCGCGCGGGCCTGCTGGAGCAGGGCGATGCGATAGAGCTTGTTCGGGTCCTGCTTCGTGAGCTCGTACGCGCCGCCGAGGTAGAGCGGCCCCGTGCTGCGCCAGCCGCCGCGCACGGCGATGCCGCCCCCGGCGCCGAGGATGCACGGAATGGTCGTGTCGTCGCAGATCGCGCCCGGCGCGAGCACCTGCTCGGTCGCGAACGCGACGCCGTACTGGAAGTAGACGACGTGCGAGGGCGGAGGCGGCGCCGTCTCGATGTCGCGCGCGAGCCGCGTGTCGCCGTCTGCGAGGCGGCGCGGATCCGCCGGGCCGGGCGTGACGCCGCGAGGCCGCGCCGGCGGCTGGGGCTCGTGCGGTCCTGCGGGCGCGTCGAGGACCTGCGTGTCGGCCTCCTGCGGAGGCTCGAGAGCAGCGGCTCGCGCGACCCCATGTGCGGGGCCGCGTGGGCTCGCGGCGCCGAAGTACCCCGTTCCGCCGCCGCGCCGCTCACGGGTCGAGCATACACCGCCGGCCTCGGCGGTGGTCCGGCGCCGTACCGCGAGAGCGCCGCGCGGCACCTCCGACGGAGAAACGATCGCTCGCACGTTGACACAGCACGATGGCTTTGCGTATTCGTGGGCGCTGCATCGTCGCGACGGAAGCGACGTGCACACTCGCGGGGCTCTCGGAGAAGGCCAGATGGAGATCGTTCTCGACAAACGTGCGGTTCGGCAGATTCGTCTCTCGGCGCAGGACGCGATCGAGGAAGGGGACACCGAGACGCTGCGTGAGGACATTCTCGAAGCGTTCACCGAGGAGCAGGTCGAAGAGATCGAGCGGCGCCTCGACAACGGCGACTTCTACGAGTTTCTCACCGAGATGCTCGACGAGTGGTCGGGCGACGACGTCGACGAGCTCTTCGAGCTGCTCGACGCGCAGCTCGGTGACATCGGCGTCGACGTCAAGTTCGAGAAGAAGCCGGCCGCCGCTGCGGCTGAAGAAGAGGAAGAAGAAGAGAACGTCGAGGAGTTCGACGACGAGGACCTCGACGACGAGGACGAAGACGAGGACGACGAGGAAGAAGAAGAGGAGGAGGACGACGAGGACTGACCCCCGCGGGTCCGTCACGCGTCACTCCCCCCGTCCGCGGTCTCGGCCCCTCCGCCGGGGCCCCGGTCCTCCGTCCGGCCGCCGAGAGCGCGCGGCTTCAGGGCTTCGCGTCCGCCGTGGTCTCCGGCGCCGGAGCGGCGTCGCCGGCCAAAGGACGCCTCTCGCGCGTCAGGTACGCGTGGCACGTCTTCGGGGCCTTGCTCTTCGACGGCCGCTCGATCGACCGGCACCGATCGACCGCGCACGGCACGTAGCGCGAGTCCGGGAAGGCGCGGGTCAAGGTCGAGAGGCGGTCGCAGGCGGTGTCCGTGTCGCCGTCCATCTCCCAGAGCGCGGCCTCGTGCCAGAGCGCGTCGTCGCGGAGCGTCGAGGTCTTGAAGTCGGCGTAGAGCCGGTGGTACGTCGCGCGCGCTCCGGCGCGGTCGCCGAGGCGCTCCTCGTAGAGCTTCGCGATGCGGAGGACGGCCGGCACGTAGCGCGGCCGCTCGTAGCTGCCGATCGTCACGGATCGCTCGCGGAACGAGAGCATGCGCTCGAGCAGAGCGATCGCTTCGCGCGGTCGGCCGAGCTTCTCCTCGATCTCGCTCGCGCGGTAGAGCGCGTCGTCGAAATAGGCGCCGCCCGGGTACGGCCAGCGATCGGCGACGGCGACGAAGGCGTCGCGCGCCTCCTCGAGGCGGCCGAGCTCGGCGACGCGCTTCGCGCGCTCGTAGGCGATGTCCTCCTCGAGGGCGGTCTTCGCGAGCTTCGGACCGAGGGCGTCGAGGTGCGCGAGCGTCGCGGCCGGGCCGCTCTCGTCGTCGCGGCGGAGGACGCGCACGAGCGCGACCTTGCCGACGCCGTTCTCGGGGAAGCGCAGCGCGACCGCCTCGAGCTCGGCGTAGCCGGCCGAGGGATCGCTCTTCCACGCGAGGTCGGCTGCCTTGAAGGCCGCCTGCGCGGAGTAGGCGTTCGGCGGCCGCGCGTCGGCGATCGCGCGGAGCTCCCGCGCCGCGCGCGCCACGTCGCCGGCGCGCGCGCGGGCGAGCGCGGCCTCGTAGCGCGCGTAGACGGCGTCGCGCGGGATCTTCGCCGTGCGGGCGGCCTCGTCGAAGCGGTCCGCGGCCGCGTCGAAGCGGCCGGCGTGGTGCGCGCGCCGCGCCTCGGCGAGCGATTTCTCGTAGGCCGCGCCGCGGTTCGGCGCGCAGGCGAGCGCGGGCAGGACGAGCGCGAGCGCGAGCGCGCGCGGGAGGCGCGTCATCGGGTCCCGCGGAGCTCGCCGACGGCCTCGGCGAGCAGCTCGACGGCGCGCTCGACGTCGCCGCGCGCGACGTCGAGGTGCATGACGGCGCGGAGGCGGCGCGGCCCCGACGCGTTGATCGCGAGGCCTCGGCGGCGAGCGGCTCCCGCGACGGCCTCGGCGACG
The DNA here is from genome assembly GCA_019637225.1 of Labilithrix sp. GTDB lineage: Bacteria > Myxococcota_A > Polyangia > Polyangiales > Polyangiaceae > Labilithrix. The sequence continues at coordinate 110,744 of JAHBWC010000009.1, read as the reverse complement.
AGCGGCGCCTCGAGGTCGACGTTGACGATGTTCGTCTCGACGCCCGCGAGATCGACGCCGACGCCCGGCGTCGCGGCGATGCCCTCGGCGAAGCGCCGCGCGTTGTCGTGGTCCTCGCGGAGCCGATCCGCGTGATGACGGAGCGCGAAGAGGGCGCCGGCGGCGAGCACGCCGGCCTGGCGCATCCCGCCGCCCCAGCGCTTGCGCAGCGTCCGCGCGCGCTCGATCCACGCGCTCGGCGCGCAGAGCGCGCTCCCGACCGGGGCGCCGAGCCCCTTCGAGAAGCACACGCTCACGGTGTCGAACGGCGCGGCGAGGTCGGCGACCGAGAGGCCGGTCGCGACGCTGGCGTTCCAGATGCGCGCGCCGTCGAGGTGCACGCCGAGCCCGCGCGCGCGCGCCCGCTCGGCGATCGCGACGGCGGCGGCCTGCGGGAACACGCGCCCGCCCGCGCGGTTGTGCGTGTTCTCGACGCACACGAGGCTCGTCCGCGGCGACCAGTGCGCCGTCGGGTGGATCCGCTCTTCCATCGCCGCCGCGTCGAAGAGGCCGCCGGAACCCGCGACGGCGAACTGCACGCCGGAGAGCGCCGCGCCGGCGCCGCTCTCGTAGAACACGACGTGCGCGCCCTCGCCGACGATGACCTCGTCGCCCGGACGCGTGTGGAGCGCGATCGCGAGCTGGTTGCTCATGGTGCCGGAGGTGACGAAGAGCGCCGCCTCCTTGCCCGTGACGCGCGCGGCCTCGGCCTCGAGGGCGCGCACGGTCGGATCCTCGCCGAAGACGTCGTCGCCGACCTCGGCGCGCGCGATCGCCTCGCGCATGGCGGCGGTGGGGCGGGTGACGGTGTCGCTCCGGACGTCGATCACGGTGGCCCACGGTAGCAAAGAGGAGGCGGGAGGTCCGCCCCGCTCCCCCCGGCGCTCGGATTCCGCTGGCGTTCGAGGCCTCGAATCTGGACGATGGGTCGCTCGAGCTCACGGGTGCGAACGACCTTGCGCAGTGCCGGGTTTCGTGCTTGATTGGTTGAACCACCGGATGACCCGATGAAAAAACTTCCTCCGCCGACTCCCGCGCCGACGGACCCGACCGAGACCCTCGCGGCCATCGGTCCGGTCGCGCGCTCGAGCGTCGTCGACGCCGTGTCCGACCGCCTGCGGAACGAGATCCTCGCCGGGCGTATCGCCGCGGGGTCGCGGCTCCCCTCGGAGCGCGAGCTCTCGCTGGCGCTCGGCGTCAACCGCCTCACGCTGCGCGCCGCGCTGGCGCGCCTCGAGGCGATGGGGCTCGTCAGCACGCGCCACGGATCGGGCACCGAGGTCGTGTCGTGGCGAGAGCGCGCGGGGCTCGAGGCGCTCACGATGGTGATGAACTCGCTCGAGCGCGAGGAGCCGGCGTGGCTCGAGCTCCTGACGTCCCTCCTCGAGGTGCGCCGCGTCCTCGTCTCGGAGGCCGTGGCGCTCGCGGCCGAGCGCCACACGGAGGAGGACCTCGTCGTCATCAAGCAGCTCGCCGCCGAGCAGGTGAAGTACCTGCCCGATCCGCTCGCGTTCGCCCGCGGCGATCTCGCGATCCAGCGGGTCATCGTGCGGGCCGCGCGCAACGTCGGCTTCGAGCTCATCTTGAACTCGTTCGCGCGCTTCCCCGAGGAGCAGCCCGAGCTGCTCGCGGAGCTCTACGACCGCCGCGAGGAGTCGTTGCCGTTCTACGACGTGCTCGTCGAGCTCGTCCGCGCGGGCGACGCCGAGGCCGCGCGCCACGCGCTCCGCGCGGCGTTCGACGCGATGGACCAGGAGTGGCTCGCGCGCCACGGCCACAAGACAGCCAGGGCGAGCGATCGCGCGCGCGCGAAGACGCCGAGCATCCTCGGCAAGGCGGCGACGAAGTCGGCGCCGAAGAAGGGCAAGACGCAGAGACCGTGAGCAGGCCGACGGCTTGCAGCTGACAGAGGCGGGGGAGGCGCACCTCCCGGTGAGCGTCCGATCGAGCTCGTTCGATCGGCGGGTGGGATCTTTTGTCTTCGAAGGAGGATGGCGGCATGAAGCTCTTCGGGTTCGAGCTCGCGTGGGCTGCGGCGGCGTTCGACGCCGTCTTTCCGGAGCGCACCGCGCTCCCGCACGGGATCGCGCGGATGAGCCCGGCGCGGTTCTTCGCCGACACGGTCGCCACGTCGCCGCTCGAGCAGTCGCTCGGGCTCCGGCTCACGCTCTGGATCGTGGCCCTCGCGCCGCTCTGGGTCCTCCGGCGGCCGCGGACCATCGGCGAGCTTCGTCCGGACGAGCGGCAACGCGTGCTCGAGCGGCTCCTCGCGAGCCCGGTCTACGCCGTTCGGCAGCTCGTCGTCGCGTTCAAGGCGATGGGCTCGATGCTTTACGCCCAGTCGCCGGAGGCGCGCGCCGCGATGACGACCCCGCGCGCGGGGCGCGAGCGAGAGCACGTCCCCACCGGCTCGGCCGGAGCGCAGAGCCTCGTCACGATCCGCCTGTCCGGCAGGCCGCGCGGCGAAGGAGGCGGCCATGGCCACGCTGCCGCGTGACGCGCGCGAAGCTCCCCCCGAGGCCCTCCGTCTCGCGGCCGCGCCGGCCTTCCCCGACGACGCGCTGCCCGAGGGCGCGGTCGTCGACGGCGAGACGCTCGCGTCGAGCCGCGGCGAGTCCTTCGACGTCGTCGTCGTGGGATCGGGCGCGGCCGGCGCCGTCGCCGCGCACGCGCTCGCCTCGGCGGGCTTCGAGGTCGCGATCGTGGAAGAGGGCCCCTGGATCAAGACCCGCGAGGTCCGGAGTGACGTCCACTCCACGTTCAGCCGCGCGATGCGCCTGCGCGGCATGCAGGTCCTCCAGGGCCGCGCGTACATGCCCATGCTCCAGGGCCGCTGCGTCGGAGGCAGCACGCTCGTCAACTCGGCGATCGCGTGGCGCGCGCCGGAGGACGTCGTCGACGACTGGGCCGCGCGCTTCGGGCTCGGCGACGCGATCACGACGCGCGCGCTCGAGCCCCACTACGCGGCGCTCGAGGCGGACCTCTCCGTCCGTGAGGTCGCGCCCGAGGCGATGGGCGAGAACAACCGCCTCTTCATCGAGCAGGCGAAGAAGCAAGGCTTCGCGGCCGCGCCGATGCGTCGCTACGACCGCGGCTGCACCGGCTCCGGGATGTGCATCACCGCGTGCCCCACCGCGGCGAAGCAAGGCATGAGCGTCACCTATGTCCCGTGGGCGCTCCGCCTCGGCCGCGCGCGCATCTTCACGTCGTGCCGCGTCGAGGAGGTCGAGATCCGCGGCGCGCGGGCCGTCGCCGTCGTTGCGCGCTCGGAGTCCGGCCATCGCGTGGTCCTCCACGCCCGGCACGCGGTCCTCGTCGCGGCGAGCACCGTGCAGACCCCGAACATCCTCCGTCGGAGCGGCGTCCGCTCGGCCGCGCTCGGCCGGCACTTCCAGGCGCACCCGGGGCTCGCGATCGGCGGCCTCTTCGATCGCCCGATCAACATGGCCTTCGGCGCGACGCAGGGGGCCGAGAGCGTCCATTTTCGCGAGACCGAGCGCTTCAAGCTCGAGACGATCTCGCTGCCGCCCGATCTCGCCGCCGCGCGCATCCCCGGCGTCGGCGCCGAGCTCGCCGAGCGTCTGTCGCAGCTCGGGAACGTGGCCGTGTGGGCCGCGCAGATCCGCGCCGAGGCCGAGGGCACCGTGCGGGAGGGCTTTCGCGGCGTCGATCGCGTCCGCTTCACGATGACGGAGAACGATATGCGCGCGGCCCGCAAGGCCTGCACGCTGATCGCCCGGATGATGTTCGAGGCCGGAGCGCGCGAGGTCTGGCCGGGCGTGTTTGGCGTGCCGAGCGTCCTCCGCTCCACCGACGAGCTCAAGCTCCTCGCCGAGGCGCCGCTCGACCCGCGCTCGTACAGCTTCATCGCCACGCACCTGTTCGGCGCCGCGCGCATGGGGCGCGATCCGCGCGCGTCCGTCGTCGACACGGACTTCCGCGTCCACGGCGTGGACGGGCTCCACGTCGTCGACTCGAGCGTGTTCCCGACCAACCTCGGCGTGAACCCGCAGCACACGATCATGGCGATGAGCCGCCTCGCGTCGCACCGCCTCGCCGAACGCATCCGACGACGTCAGGCTGCGTAACCACTTGACGTGTCGAGCGCGGCGGCATACATGCGTTGGCCTCTACCTGCCGCGATAGCTCAGCGGTAGAGCAGCGCTTTCGTAAAGCGCAGGTCGTCGGTTCAATCCCGACTCGCGGCTCCAGCAGCAATGTCCCGAAGTTAGCCGAACGCTTGGTGCCGCTGGCACCAAGCGCGGCGCCAACGGGCGACACCCGGCGCGGGTGATCCCCCGCGCGCGCTCGTCCCTACCGGCCTCGGCGCCCGCCGTGCGCCGGAGAGCGCGCCGTGCGGCCGTGCCTACGCTTTCACGGCGCGCGTGAGCAGGAAGTCCTGACGGACGACGTTGTCCTCGAAGTAGACGGCGGCGATCTGCTCGAGCTCCCGGCGGAACGAGGCGAGCTTCGAGGCCTCTCCCTCGAGCGTCTTCACGACGCGCGTGAACGGTCCGACGTTCTCTTCGATGAAGATCCGGAAGTGCTGCGGCGAGAGCATCGGGAAGCGCATCATCGCGCGATCGAACGTGACCTCTCTCACGCCGCCGCCGAGGCGCTCGCGGACGACGGCCGGATCGCCCCACGAGGTCGACGGCGGGACGCCGGGCGGAGGCGGGGGCGAGTGCGCCGCCACGAGCGCGAACATCCGCCCCACGCAGAGCTCGGGCGGCCACGTCGCGAAGGCGATCGTCCCGCCCGGACGAAGCACGCGGAGCATCTCGCGCGTGACGACCTCGGGTCGCGGCGCGAACATGTGGCCGAACTGACTGACGACGACGTCGAACGATGCGTCGTCGAAGGGCAGAGCCTCGGCGTCCCCCTCGCGCCAGTCGACATCGACGCCCGCGATCGCGGCGTTCTCTCTCGCGCGCGCGACGAGCTCCGGCGTCAGATCGAGCCCCGTCGCCCTCGCGCCCGCCCGCGCGGCGGTGAGGGCGACGACGCCGGTTCCGCATCCGACGTCGAGGAGCTTCGCGCCCGGACGGACGCCGGCAAAGCTCACGAGGCGCGGCGCGGCCGTGCCGGTGATCCTCTCGAGAGCGGCGAAGCCTGCCCACGCGACCCGCTGACCTTCCTTGAACCGCGCGATCGGATCCATGGCCCCTCCCTCGTCGGTGGCGGAGCCTACCGGAAGCCGTCCGCGAGGGAAGTCCCACGCGCGCGCGGCCGAGCGCCGCGCGCGGCGCGCGGCTCAAGGGTAGGGGATGGGTGTGCCGTCGTCGTAGACGTTGCCGGTCACCGTCGGGCTCGGATCGTCGAGCGTCCAAGGCCCGTAGACGTGGTCGCGCGCGAAGCGGTTGTCGATCACCTTCGTGTTCTTCGGGACGGTGGCGCCCCTGCCGCGGATGTTCAGCGAGTAGCCGCCGCCGGAGAGCCAGTTGCACTCGATCGTGAGATCCTCGGTGGCGCCGCCGAGGTCGCCGGTCTGCACGCACGCGTTGCTCGCTCCCGAGATGACGTTGTGCCGGATCGTCACGCCCTTGCCGCCGGTCGACTGCACGCCGTCGTTGTGCTCGCCTTCGCCGTTCGAAAGATCGTGGATCCAGCAGTCCTCGATGAGCACGTCCGAGTCCGCCTTGAGGCCGTCGGCGCCGCCGTGGATGTTCAGTCGGCGCGCCGTGTAGTGCGCGAACGCGATCGCGGAGGTCACGTTGCCGGAGGTGCCGACGATCTCGCTGTCCTCGACGACGAGGCCCCGGTTGTCGTTGTCGAAGTAGCGGATCGGGTAGTAGTCGCCGGTCGTGATCCGGACGCGTCGGATCGTGACGTCGTTCGCGAGCACCGTGATCGTGCCCGTGATGTCGAGGTCCTCGACGATCGCCCCGTCCTTTTCGACCTTGATCGATCCGCTCGGCTCGAGCACCGTGCCCGCCGGCACGCCGGTCGTGGTCGGTCCCGGCTTGGGCCGATCGCACGGCGCCGTGGCCTCGCCGTCCGATCCGTCGGCGCCGCCCCCGTCCGCGCGCTCCGCGGGAGGGACGTCGCCGGCGTCGGACGTGCTCGACGGCTCGGCGTCCGCGGGAGGCGTCGCCGCGTCGTCCGAGCTCCCGCAGGCGACGACGGCAGCGACGACGAGCGACGTCAGGGCGAAGGCACGCATGAGCCAATCCTACGTGCTCGCTCGACGCAGCGTCGCGGAGCGCGGAGCCCGGACCGCACGCCGGTCGTCGGTTGTCCTACGACACGGCCTCACGCGCACGGCCGAGGTGAGCCCAAGCTCCTCTTCACAGGCGTGACGGCGGCGTCCGACGCGAGGCGACCTCGACCCACATCGATCCCCTCGCGAGGTTGCTTGCGACGGCGCGAAGGAGCCCTGACAATCGAGGATCATGGCCCGCCGCACGCGATCGACCGCCACCACTTCACGTGGGCGACAGACGCAGAGCCCGGAGACGTCGAAGACGCAGCCCCCACCTTCGGGGGCCCGCGCGTCGCTCCCGCCCCGAACGTCGATCCCGCCGTCGCTAACCGCCCGAGTGGTCGAAAACGGGATTGTCGCCGCGGCGATGAAAGTGTTCGCGCGCCGTGGCTTCACCGCGACCCGCGTGGAGGACGTGCTCGACGAGGCGAGCGTCGCGCGGAGGACGTTCTACCGCTACTTCACGAGCAAGGAGGACGTCCTCGCGGCGGTGTACGAGCTCGCGACGGGTGAGCTCCTCGACGCGATCGACGCGATCGACGAGACGTCGGTGTCAGCCGACGATCCGATGGCCGGCGTCCGTGCCGGCGTCGAGCTTTACCTCGACTTCCACGTCGAGAACGCGGCGCTCCTCCGTGTGCTCGTCGAGCAGTCGATGCGCTCGGACTCTCCGCTCGCGGGTCATCGGCGGCGCTTCCGCGCGCGGCTCCTGAAGGTCCTCGTTCGCGCCGCCGAGACGTGTCGCGTGGCGCCGCTCGACGGATTTACCTACGTCGCCCTCCTCTCTGCGCTCGAAGGCGTGGCGCTCGAGCTGCTCGAGGGAGCGGCTTCGCCGAGCGACATCCTCCGGGCGAAGCACGCGCTGCACGGGCTCCTCGCGAGCGGCCTCGTCGGACGCTGACCGCCTGGACGGGACGAGGCGCGCCGGAGCCCGAGCTTGCAGGGTCGGTCGCGCCGATACACGATGTATCTTGCGTCGTTGCTCGTCGGGCCACGTCTCGCGCCGGACCGATGAGGCGAGAGCAGGCAATGCTCCGACGGAGCGACGAAGCCTGACCGGGATGGTGAACGTCGTGTATCTTGGCGCTTCGACCTCGTGTCTCCTCGGGAGCGCTTCCTTCGATGCGGATCGAAGTGGGCATCGCAGAGCAAGGGATCGATCTCGAATGACGGCGGCCTACAGCGCATGATCGTGGCGAAGACGGGGACGAGCACCTCCTTCGAGCTGAGCGTATCGCCGGCACCGACGCTGGTCGCGTCGGTGCGCCGGTTCGTCGCCGAGCTTTGCGGGCGCGTCCTCGCCGACGGTGACATCGCGGCGCGCGTCGTGGTGGCGACCCACGAGCTCCTCGACAACGCCGTCCGCTACGCGACCCAGGACGCGAGCCGGATCCGCGTGGAGCTGCATCACGTCGGCGACGACGTCGGGGTCGTCATCGTCACGAAGAACCGGCTCGACGAGGACCGCGGCCGCGAGCTTCAGCGCTTGCTCGACGCGATGCAGGCGAGCCCGGATCGCGGCGCTTACTACCGCGATCTGATGCGGCAGGCTGTCGCGCGCCTCGACGGTCCGGGCCTCGGCCTCGGACGCGTGCACGCGGAGGCGGGGCTCGATCTCTGCGGACGCTTCGAGGAGGGCACCGTCCTCATTCGCGCCGAAGGACGGTTCGCGCCGTCGAAGGGACCGCCGCTTCGATGAGCGGAGAGATCCTCGAAATCGCGACGCCCGATCTCGTGACGGAGACCGAGCCGAAGGGAGATCGGATCACTGTGAGGTTCGTCGGGAGCGCCGAGTCCGTCACGCGTGACGATCTCGCCGCGTACCTGACGGCGATCCACGAGCTTGCCCTCGAGACGAAGGCCGTCGAGGTCGTCTTCGATCTCCGCGCCCTCGAGTTCATGAGCGCCGCGTGCCTGCGATCGATGCTGGCGTGGCTCTGCGAGCTAGAGCGAGCGCCGCGCTACGTCGCGCGCTTCGTGCCCGACGGGAAGAGCCACTGGCAGCGCCGCAGCCTCGAGAGCCTCGCGTCGATCGGCGGCGAGGTGGTCCGCCTCGGCTGACGACGTAGACCGAAAGCCCGACGACGGGCGTACTCCGGGTCACCCCGATGAGTGACGTCCCCTCCCAAGAGGTGAAAATGAAAGCCGAAGCCGTGGATTTGCGGCCCGGCCGAACTCGCGCGACGCATGCCGCTGGCTTGTGGCCTCGCGAGCGCGCCACTATTCTGGAGCAGCCATGACAGCCGCCTCCCTCTCCGCGCAGCTGCCCCGGCCGGGGGACATGATCGCGGGCAAGTACCTCCTCGACCGGCTCCTCGGTCAGGGCGGCATGGGCGCGGTCTTCGCAGCGAAGCACGTCAAGCTCTCGAAGGCGGTCGCCATCAAGATCATGCTCGCCGACGCGAGCAACCCGGAGGCCGCGCAGCGGTTCATCAACGAGGGGCGCGCCGCGGCGAACATCCAGAACGAGCACGTGGTCCGCGTCGACGACGTCGACGAGGAGATGGGCTACGCGTACATGGTCCTCGAGCTGCTCGACGGCGAGGACCTCGCGCAGGTCTTGGAGCGCGATCCCGCGCGTCGCCTCCTGCCCCACGTCGCCGTCGGATACGTGCTCGAGGCCCTGAAGGGCGTCGCGCAGGCCCACGCGATCGGCATCGTGCACCGCGATCTCAAGCCGTCGAACCTGTTCCTCGCGAGGCGCAAGGACGGCACGCTGGTCGTGAAGGTGCTCGATTTCGGCATCTCCAAGGCCCAGGGCTCGTCGGCGCTCGCGGCGAGTCCCAGCGCTCTCACCTCGACGAAGGCGATGCTCGGCTCGCCGCTCTACATGTCGCCCGAGCAGCTCCGGAGCTCGAAGAGCGTCGATCAGCGCGCCGACATCTGGGCGATCGGGGTCATCCTCTACGAGCTCATCACCGGCCAGCTCCCCTTCATGGGCGACAACCTCGGTGAGCTCTTCGCGGCCATCCTCGAGACGGATCCCGCGCCGCTCCGGGCGCACGGCGCCGACGTGTCGCAAGCTCTCGAGGAGGTCGTGCTCCGCTGCTTGCAGCGACGGCCGGAGCACCGCTTCCAGACCGCGACCGAGCTCGCCGCCGCGCTCGCGCCGTTCGCGACGCAGCAGGCCGCGGCCGGCGGCGCGCTCGGCGGGACCGCGCTGCTCGCGCCAGGCGCCGTCTCGCCGGTGGCCGGGCTCGCGCCTTCGGGCTCGTACCCGCACGCGGGCGCGGTGACCCCGACCGGACCGCACATGGCTCGCCCGCAGCTGCCCTCGACGGGCGCGGTCACGGGCTCCGGCCCACGCGTCATCGGCGGCACCATCGCGCTCGGCGCGAGCACTCCGCAGCCGGGAATGCAGCAGACGGGCGACGGCTGGCAGAGCACCGGCAGCGCGATGGGCGTCCCGCAGTCGAAGGCGCCGCTCGTCATCGGCCTCGTGGCGGCCGTGGCGCTCGCGCTCGTCGGCGTGGGCGGCGCGCTCTTCGCGATGAAGGGGAGGGCGACGTCGGATCCGAGCACGGGGTCGAGCGTCACGGCGTCGGCTCCGTCGGCGCCGATCGCGGTCACGCCGACGGCGGCGCCCGAGGTGGACCCGACGCCGTCCGCGACCGTCGCGGAGCCAGCGTCCGCCGGCAGCGCGACGGCGGCGGTGACCGGCGCCGAGACGACCGGCGCCGCCAAGACGGGGGCCGCGACGACCGGCGGAGGAGCGACCGGCGCCGCCGCGACGACGAAGGGCCTGCGGCCGCCGACGGGCCCGACGACCGTGAAGGTCGATCCGCCGAAGGACCCCGATCCGAAGCCGCCTCCGCAGCCGACTCCGCAGCCGAAGGCGTCGGCCACGAAGCCGAACGGATTGCAGGACAACCGCTGACGATCGGGCTTGGTGTATAAGGCGGCGATGGGAACCCGCCCCCTGGCGCGTCTCGTCGCCGGCGCTGCGCTCGCCTTCTCCTGTCTGACCGTCGCGCCTTCCACGGCGTGGGCCGACGAGTCCGCGGCCGAGACCTTCTTCCAGGAGGGCCTCGCGGCGATGAAGCGGAACGATTTCCCGGTCGCTTGCGAGGCGTTCGCGCAGAGCAACAAGGCGGACCCCTCGCCTGGGACGCAGATCAACCTCGCCGTCTGCTTCGAGAAGCAGAAGAAGTGGGCGAGCGCGTGGACGTGGTACCGGTCGGCGGGCGGCCTCGCGCAGCAGCGGGGCCAGAGCGAGCGCGAGAAGCTCGCCCAGGAGGCCGCGACGCGGATCAAGCCGCAGATTCACTACGTCGTCGTGTCGGTGAAGGAGCCTCTCACCGATCTCGTCGTCAGGCGGGACGGCGTCGAGGTGACGATCGCGCTCGCGGGCAAAGAGGTGCCGCTCCCGATCGATCCGGGCGAGCACAAGATCGAGGTCTCGGCGCGCGGCAAGCTGCCGTGGTCGACGATCCTCCAGGTCGCCGACAACGCCTCGACCGATCGCGTCGAGGTGCCGAAGCTGGCGGACGCGCCGGTCGAGCAGACTCCGCCCGGCGGCGACCCCGTCGCGAGCTACCAGCCGCCGGTGATCGTGACGAACGACGGGAGCGGCCAGCGCACCGTCGGCATCGTCGTCGCAGGCGGCGGCGTCCTCGCGGGCCTCGCGGGCGTCGGCGTCTTCATCCTCGCGAAGAGCGTGGAGAGCGAGCGCGACAAGCTGCGCGGCCAGGCCGACGCCCTCGTCGATCCGACCACGAAGCAACCGACGGACCCCGGCCGGTACGACTCGCTGACGCGCGCGGCGAACTCGAAGAACTCGGCGGCGAAGAACAACCAGCTTATCGCCGCCGTGCTCGGCGGCGGCGCGCTCGTCCTCGTCGGCGTCGGCGCGGTCCTCTACTTGACCGCGCCGAGCGGCGCCGAGAAGGCGAAGGCCGGTAAGCCGATGCTCCTGCCGATCCTCGGCCCGAGCTTCGCCGGCCTCGGGCTCGGCGGCGCGTTCTGACGCGGATCACGCTCGGTCATCGAGCGCCACGCGCGCGGCGGTAGGCTTCGCGCGGATCATCTCGATCGACCGCCACGGGTGGCGCGGCGCTTCGGACAGCTCGAGGAAGCCGAGGCGGCGGTAGAACGCCTCCGCGTCGCGCGTCGTCAGGCGCACGTGGCGGGCGCCGCGCACGGCCGGGTGATCGAGGAGGAGCTCCATGACCGCCGTGCCGGCGCCCGCGCGGCGATGCTCGTCGCGCACGACGACGTCGTAGATCCACGCGACCTTGCCGTCGGACGTCGCCCGCGCGAGCGCGACGAGAGCCCCGGTGCGGGCGTCGCGCGCGGTGACGACGGCAGCCGACGCGAGGAACGCCGCCAGGACCGCCTCCCGCGGCACGCCCGCGAGCCAGTAGGCCTCGTCGAGCAGCGGCGCGATCTCGTCGAGCTCCGACGCGTCGAGCGTGGCCGCGAGGCGGAGGCCGTCCCTCTCGAGGAACGCAGGCGTGAGCTCCGGGAACCGGCGGACGAGCGTGTCGACCGCGCGGGCGTCGCCGGGACCGCCGCGCCTCCAGAGCTCCGTGACGATGCGCCGGCGCTCCTCGAGGCGTCCGTTCTGTCCGAGCTTCGCCTTGCAGACGACGTCGTCGAGCCGGACGCCGGCGACGAGGAGCCCGGCGACGGCCTTCGCGTAGCGGGGATCGTCGCTCCGGATCGGGACGTGCCGCCCCTCGGGCTGGTACTTCGCCATCAGCCCCTCTAGGACGCGCGCCTTGACGTCGGGAGCGGTGATCTCTTCGAGGACGCCGTGGACCTGCGCGCTCACGTAGTACGTGGTCGCGGGGCACGCTCGCTCGGGATCGACGAACCAGCTCGGGATCTCGGCGACGACCTCGTGCGCTGCGATCACCGCCTGCCGGCCGAGCCCGTCGAGCTTCTCGCCCGCGGGCGCGCCGTGGAACGCGAGGACGTCGCCGTCGATGACGCCGTGGACCGCGCGCAGGATCGGCCGGCCGCCTTTGGCGGTCGTCGCGAGGTGAACGACCGGCGCCCGCTCGAGCAGCGCGCGCCCCTCCTCGGCCGTGCTGCGGAAGACGGCCCGCCGCATCGGCGAGGCGGCTTTGGGCCCGGACCTCGATACGGCGTCCGGACCGGGCGGACGCTCCGCGAGCGCCTCGGACGGCGCGTGCTCCCTCGTGCGCTCGTTCATGGCGCCAAGATGACCCGAGACTGGTACCTTGATGAGTACCAGATTCACGAATCACGACAGACCAGTTGGAGTGCCATGGCGAGCTGGAACGTGACGATCGACCTGACCCGCGGCGACGAAGACGGCCCGACGTTCGTGCGGATCGCGCGCGCGATCACCGACGACATCCGCCGTGGCCGTCTCCGCGCGGGGGACGCGCTGCCCGGCACGCGCACGCTCGCCTCGTCGCTCGGCGTCCACCGCAACACCGTGCTCGCCGCGTATCGGGAGCTCTTCGCGGAGGGCTGGATCGCGTCCGAGAAGGCGCGGGGCACGTTCGTCTCGGTCGAGATCCCGGAGCCCGAGCCGAAGCGGTTCTCGGCCAGAGCGGCCGAGGCCCGCGAGATCGCGGCGCGGCCCGGCTATGACGTCGTCGATCCCGCGCGCTCGCTCGGCCGCGATCGCGGCGCCGGAGCGCTGGCGCTCGCCGCGGAGGCGCGGATGCGCACCGTGCTCGCGCCGCCGCCGCGCGGCCGAGGGGCGATCGCGACGGACACGCTGATGACGCTGGGCGGCGGGGTCCCCGACGTCCGCCTCGTCCCGGCGGGCGAGCTCGCGCGCGCGATCCGCCGCGTCCTCCGCCGGAGCGCGCTCGCCGTCCTGTCGTACGGCGATCCGGAGGGCCCCGTCGCGCTCCGCCGCGCGGTGGCGAAGATGGTCTCGGCCACGCGCGGCGTCGCGGCGCGTGAGGACCACGTGCTCGTGGCGCGGGGCAGCCAGATGGGGATCGACCTCGTCGCGCGCACGCTGCTCGCTCCCGGCGACGTCGTCGCCGTCGAGGCGCTCGGCTACCGGCCCGCGTGGGAGGCCCTCCGCGCGGGCGGCGCGCGCCTCGTGCCGGTGCCGGTCGACGCGCACGGTATCGACGTGGTCGCGCTCGAGCGGCTCGCGGCCGCAACGCCGATCCGCGGCGTCTACGTCACGCCTCACCACCAGTTCCCGACGACCACGACGCTCGCGCCGGCCCGTCGCCTGCGCCTCCTCGAGCTCGCGCGGGAGCGGCGGTTCTGGGTGCTCGAGGACGACTACGATCACGAGTTCCACTACGAGGGACGCCCGGTCCTGCCGCTCGCGAGCGCGGACGTCCACGGCGTCGTCGTCTACGTCGGCACGCTCTCGAAGGTCCTGGCGCCGGGGATGCGCATCGGCTTCGTCGTCGCGCCCGTCCCCGTCATCGAGCGGCTCGCGGCGACGCGACGGATCGTCGATCGCCAGGGCGACTACCTGCTCGAGACGGCGATCGCGGAGCTCGTCGAGGAGGGTGAGGTCCAGCGCCACGTCCGGCGCGCCAAGCGCGTCTACGCCGAGCGCCGCGCGCGACTCGCTTCGCTCCTCGAAGCGGAGCTCGGCGGGGTCCTCTCGTTCGCGCTCCCGAGCGGCGGCACGGCCATCTGGGCGCGCGTGGCGAGCGACGTCGCGGTCGACGTGTGGGCGGCGCGCGCGCTCGAGCGCGCGGCGCTCGTCCTGCAGCCGGCGCGGCAGTTCGCGTTCGACGGCAGGAGTCGGCCGTTCTTGCGCCTCGGCTTCGCCCAGCACGAGGAGCGCGAGGCGCGCGAGGCGGTCCGGCGCATGGTGAGCGCGCTGCCTCGGCGCGCCGCCGGCGCGTGACGCGTCAGCGCGCGTTGACGGGCAAGAAGTGCTCGAGCGTCCCGCGCGGGCCGCAGCAGTCCTTGAACTTCTTGGCGCTGCCGCACACGCACGGCTCGTTGCGCTCGATCTTCTTCGGCGCGCTCCTCGCGATCGTCTCTGCCTCCGGGTACTTCCGCGGACGCTTCTTCGCGCCGATCGCCGCGGCCTCGTCGATCCGCGCGGTCACCTTCGCGAGGTTGTCGTCCTCGGCGAACCACGCCCGCGCGCGCTCTTCGAGCTTGCGGGCCTTCGCGTAGTAGCGCTCGGGGTGGTGCGTGCGGTCGACGTGGGCGACGGCGCGGTAGCCCGGCGGGACGGCGACGAGCGCGTTGCCTCCGGTGAAGCAGTACGTGCCGACGTCGCGCGCGGTCCGGAGGCTCCAGTCGACCGCGAACATCGCCTTGCCGACGAGCCACACGCCTGCCCACGCGCGGGCCTCGCCGAAGTTGAACGGCTCGAGGAACGCCTCCTCCTCCGACGGCGTCACGTCGACCGGAACGCCGTAGGGCAGGCCGAAGAGCACGCCGTAGTTCGCCTTCGTCACGTCACCGCAGACGGCGTGGAGGCACTCGTGCACGAGGCTGCCGAGGAGCCGGCGGTAGATGCAGTCGCCGAAGCGCACCGCCACGCCGCGGTACGCGGGATCGCCGTTCTGCTGCGCTTGCCGGAAGAGCAGATCGCCGTGGACGTCGTAGATCGGCGTGTAGCCCCACCCGCGCAGCGCGTCGTCGAGGTGATAGACCGCGCGGATCCCCGCGACGCGCTCGGCGACCGTGAGGTTCCGGAAGCAGTCGCACGGACAGACGCGGTGCGTCGTCACGGCGTCGAAGACCGTCAGCATGCGCTGTCATGCTAACCCGCGCGCCGGCCACCTCGCGCGCGCGGCGCTTCACGCGACCTCATCCTTGACCCACGGGCGCGCGGTGATGGGTGACAAGTACAGCAATTGTAAATGTTTGTGCTCTCGCGGGCCCGCGTCGCGCCGGCTCGAACAATCGCGAAACCTCCGAGGGGGGTTGCGCGTAGAGTACGTGTCGTTTCGGGCCGACCGCCTCGCGGGGGGCGGAGCTTCCGCAGCGACGAGCCCGAGCGGCGACGCTGTTCGGCCGGTCGACGAGAGAGGGAGAGACGCGTGACGAACAAGTGCAAGGTGGCGACGAGCACCGCCGTTTGGATCTGCGCAGGCATGGTCCTCTCGCTCGCGGGGTGCGACGACAAGAAGCCGAACCTGGCGCCGGTCGCGAGCGCGCTCGCGTCCTCGTCCGCCGCGCCCGGCGCTTCGGTCAGGAAGTTCGCCGTCGACGACGCGAGCAAGACGACGATCGAGATGGAAGCCCCGAAGGAGAAGATCAAGGCGGCGACCACCGGAGGCACCGGCACGCTCGACCTCGACGTCGCGAACCTCCTCAACTCGCGCGGCGAGGTGAAGATGGACCTCTCCACGATCGCGATGACCACGTTCGCCGAGGCGGAGAAGAACGCGTCGCAGACGCTCCACGCGCGCACGTGGCTCGAGGTCGCCGACGGCGAGAGCGGCAAGATCGACGAGCAGGTCAAGCAGACCCACCGCTACGCCGTGTACGCGATCCGCTCGATCGACAACGCGAGCGCGCTCGACGTGACGAAGCTTCCGCCGACGAAGGACGGCTCCGACGACGTTCGCACCGTGACGTTGACGACGAAGGGCGAGCTCCTCGTCCACGGTCACAAGGTCGAGCGCGACGCCGATCTCGAAGTGGCCTTCCGCTACGACGCCGGCGCGGCGGCGGACAAGCCCAAGGCCGTCTGGGTCACGACGCGCAAGCCGCTCCGCGTCGTGCTCGCCGAGCACGACGTCAAGCCGCGCGACGGCTTCGGGAAGATCGCGAAGAGCTCGTTCCACCTGCTCGGGACGAAGGTCGCCGACAACGCGGAGATCTCCCTCGACATTCGCGCGAAGGCGCAGCCGTGATACCGTCTCGCACGCCGAGGGACCGATCCTCCCCGCGGGGGGGCGAAGCGATTCGACTCTGAGCTCGACGCTGAATTTCGAGGCCGCGCTCGCGTCCTCGGGACCGACCGCGACGATCAACGACAAGGAGTGAGAGGATGCGACCGAACCTGTCCGTAGAGAAGATTGCCGGAGCGCTCGCCGTGCTCGGCACGAGCGTGGTGCTGGCGGCGTGCGGCGGCGGCGACAAGCCGGCCGAGTCGCCGGTCAACGCCACCGAGACCCCGGCGACCGGCGGCGACGCCAAGCCGGCCGACGGGCACTGCGGCGCCGACAAGGAGCACAAGGCCGGCGAAGCCGGCTGCGGCGCCAAGCCGGAGGACAAGGGCGGCGAGGCGCCGAAGTCGGACGCGACGCCGGCGACGGCGCCCGAGACGACGCCGGCCGCGGCCGCGGACGCGAAGCCCGCCGACGCGAAGCCCGCCGATGCGAAGAAGCCGGCCGACGCGAAGAAGCCCGCGGCCGCTCCCGCGGCCAAGAAGGGCGGCGGCGCGAGCTGCGGCGCCGGAACCTGCGCCACCAAGAAGTGAGCTGAGTTCGGGCGAACGCCCGGACCACGAGCTCGAGCACCGGTCGGGTGTCGCGCGTCCGCGCTTCGCCCGGCCGGCGCGCTTTTGTGGCCGGCGTCGGAGGACGTGGTGGTGCGGTGGTAAGGAGGACGCGATGACGACGGCGCGGAGCGAGAAGACCAACGGCGTCGGACTCGGCCTTCGCTGGGACTTCATCGACGAGATCCTCGAAGCGAAGCCGCCGCTCGCGTTCGTCGAGGTGTCCCCCGAGAACTACATGGGTCGGGGCGGCTACTACGACGAGGCGCTCGAGCGCGTGAAGGACGTCTGGCCGATCGTCACGCACGGCCTCACGATGAGCCTCGGCGGCGTCGACCCCCTCTCCGCCGAGTACCTCGCGGGGCTCCGTGCGTTCATCGCGGACGCGGGCAGCCCGTGGCACTCGGACCACCTGTGCTTCAGCACGTTCGGAGGCGTCGTGCTCCACGACCTCCTGCCGCTCGCGTTCAAGCGCGCGGAGGTGACGCGCGTGGCCGACCGGATCAAGCGCGCGCAGGACGCGATCGGATGTCCGCTCGCGGTCGAGAACGTCAGCTTCTACCTCCACCCCGGCAAGCGAGAGATGACGGAGGCGGAGTTCATCGCGAGCGTGTGCGAGACCGCCGACTGCGGGCTCATGCTCGACGTCAACAACGCGTGGGTGAACGCGACGAACTTCGGCTACGACGTCGACGCCTGGATGCGCACGGTCCCCCTCGACCGCGTCGTCCAGATGCACGTCGCCGGGCACGACTGGTTCTCGGAGCCGTCGGACAACGGGACGAAGGATTTTCTCCTCGGAGAGCGCCCCGTCGATCTCGCGGACCGCGACGGGATGCTGATCGTCGACACGCACGGCAGCGACGTCGCGACCGAGGTGATGGCGCTGCTCGAGCGCACGCTCGCGAAGACCGGACCCGTGCCCGTGCTCCTCGAGCGCGATCAGTCGATCCCGCCGCTCGCCGAGCTGCTCGACGAGGTCCGCCGCATCGACGCGGTCTGGCAGCGCGCCGTCGCGAAGCACGCCGCCGCGCAGCCGGGGAGCCGCGCCGAGGGCGGCGTGGCCGCCGAGGGGCGCGCGCGATGACCGAGGCGAACGCGACCGAGCGGCTCCAGGCGATGTTCGCGAAGGCGTGCTTCGGCGAGGACGCCACGGCGTTCGACGTCGATCTCGCGGGCTTCCTCGCCGCGCACGGCGTCGCGCGCGAGGACGCGGAGGCGCTCCTCGCGTCGCCGCGCCGCCTCGGGCTCTACCGGCGGCTCGTTCGCCACAACGTGACGGGTGTGATCGCGCGGATGCTCGAGCACACACGCGCGCGCCTCGACAGGCGCGTCGCCGGCGAGCTCGACCGCGCGATCTCCACGTTCCTCGACGAGGTCGGCCCGCGCACGCCGCACCTTCGCGACGTGCCGTCCGAGTTCCTCGCGTGGGCCGCGCCCCGCTGGCGCGTCGACCCTCGGCTCCCGCGGTGGATCGCCGACTACGCGGAGCTCGAGCTCTCCGACTTCACGGTCGGCGTCGCTCCGCGTCCGCTCCCGCCGCCGCCGCTGGCGGAGGTCACCGCCGATCGACCGCTCGTCTTCGCCGATCCGAAGGAGCTCATCCACCTCGCGTGGGCCGTGAACGAGATCCCCGTGGGCGATCTCGACGCGGAGCCCGCCGAGCGCCCCGTGTCGATCCTCGTGTACCGCGACGCCGAGCATCGCTCCCGCTTCCTCGAGCTCACGCCGCTCGCGGCCGCGATCCTGGCGCGCCTCTTCGCGGGCGACGCGCTCGGTCCGGCCATGGTCGCGGCGTGCGCGGCGAGGGCGCATCCGCTCGACGACGCCGTGCTCGCGGGCGCGGCTCGGCTCCTCGCGGACCTCGGCGAGCGCGGCGTCCTGCTCGGCGCGCGCGACGTCTGAGAGCGCGAGCGTCGCGCGCGCCGCGGCGCGGAGGCACGTGCGTTGCACCCTGAAGGGCATGGCGTTCGAGAACGACACCGATCCTGGGCGGTGCTTCGACTGTGGTGCTCCCGCGCCGTGGATCATCCTGATCGCGGGCGAAGATGAGCCGCCGCACGAGGAGTGGGCCTGCGAGGTGCACGCCCGCGGCCACTGGCGCTGGGCCCTCGTCACGCCGCCCTCGACCGACGCCGAGGTGGTCGTCATCGACGACGCGGCTGCGCGCTACGCGTGGTGACGGCGCCGCGCTACGCGTGGTGACGGCGCCGCGCTACGCGTGGTGACGGCGCGCGATTCGCGGCGCCTCGGACGCCCGCGCTCAGCGGAAGTCGCCGTGACCGAAGATGAGCACAGCCGCGACGCACGGCACGCCCGGCAGCGCGACGAGGGCGTGCTCGCTGCCGTCGCCGCGGAAGATCTCGTCGCCGCGCCACACCTCTTCGCCGCCGTCCGCGGGCTCGCGGAAGCCGCCGTCGAGGACGAGCATCGTCTCGTCGCCGCGGTGGGCGTGGTCGGGGAAGGTGGCCCCCGGTTGGATGCGGACGAGCGTGGCGATCGCGCCGGCGCACGTCGGTCCGGCCGTGACCGGGATCATCTCGAGGCCCTCGACGAGGAACGCCGTCCACTCGCTCGGGCTCTCGATGCGCTTCATCAGCGCCTCGGCGTCGGGGAGGGGGAGGTCGAAGAGGCGCGCGATGCGGTCGGCGAAGACGCCGTAGCGCCCCTGCCGCTGCCGCGAGGCGAGGAGCCGCTCGCGGAGCGCCGCGGGAGGCGCGGCGGGCGCGGTCACGAGGCCGATCGCCGCGACGGCGTCCTTCGTTCCCGCGAGGTCGGTGTCGGTCACGCCGGCGTTCGCGAGCGATGCGTCATCGCGCGCGACGGCCGACGGCAAGCGCCGCTGGAGGAGGTCTTCGAGGCCGAGATTCGAATCGCTCACGGTCCTATCCGAGCTTACACCAGGGCGAAGCCGCGCTCCCCTCGGGAATGCACGCCTCCGTCACTTTCGGCGTTGGTTGGGGTTGGCGGGCCGGGGTCGCTTCTGCTGACAGGCTCCGGTGAAGCTACGCTCGAGTCTTGCGGGCGGATCGCCCTTTCGGGAGGGAAAATCGGGCGTCCCGACCGGGCTACTCCACGTGGTGGGCGTAGCGGCGCGGGTCGAAGTCCCGCCAGGTGTAAGCGACGTCGCCGCGGAGCAGCGGCAGCGACGTCGCGACCTCGAGGCGGTCTTCGGGGGTCATCCACGCCGCGCGCGCCACGAAGTGCGAGCACGTCCCGGCCGCTTCCCCGGCCGGCCGCTCGTCGTCGGGAGCGCACGCGAAGGCGAGGACCCTGGCCTCGCCGCGCAGGTGCGCGGTCGCCTCGAGCCGCGTCGTCGTCAGCGCGAGCGGGACGCCGTTCTTCTCGACGAAGACGTCGAGCTCGTTGCCGTCCGTCGACGAGAGGTGCGACGTGAGGAGCGCGTCGACGACGCCGTTGCTCGCGATCATCATGTGCCCGCGGTCGTGGTTGTGGCTGCTCGGATCGTGCGCGCGCGGCGCGTGTCCCGCGGGCGTCGACGCCGGGCGACCCGCGCACCCGACGACCACCGAAAGAAGGACCACGACGATCCCGAACGAACGCTTCATCCCCTCGACCTCCGCGCTACCTACGCGCCCGGACCGCGGCCGGTTCCACCGGCGGATCGGCCACGCGCGTGGGCGCATCGGGGCGGCGACGGCCGGCCTCGCCCCGAGGATCGCGAGGCGGTCGCAGGCGGAGCGGGCCTCGCGATTGTCCGACGAGCCATGGACTCGCTGCTCTAGGATGGGGCCGGCATGAAGGACTCGCTGGTTCGTTTCGGGGTCGCCATGGAGGGATCGCTCCTCGAGGAGTTCGACGCGCTCGTCGCGGATCGCGGCGGCACGCGCTCGGAGCTCCTGCGCGACCTCGTTCGCGCGGAGGTCACGCGCGCACGCGTCACCACGGGGGCGAACGCCGTCGCGACCCTCACGCTCGTCTACGACCATCACGTCCGCGATCTCACCGAGCGGCTCACGGACTTCCAGCACGCGCTCGGCGACAAGGTGAACTCGGCGCTGCACGTGCACCTCGATCACGATCACTGCCTCGAGGTCATCGTCATGAAGGGCCCGTCGGACGAGCTGAAGCGCGCGGGCGGAAAGCTCCTCGCCACGCGCGGCGTGAAGCACGGAGGCATGGAGACGATCGCGATCGAGCCGGCGAAGAGCGCGCCGTCCGCGAAGGCGAAGGGCAAGGCGACGGGGGGCCCGCGGCGCCGCGCGACGGCCGGCGCTCACGATCACGTCCACGATCACGCCCACGCCCATGATCACGCTCACGCCCACGCGCACGGGGAGGCCGCTCCGACCCGGAGGGGCGCCAGCGGGCGCGGATCTGCCCGGCGCCCACGAACGTAGGCCTGGCGACCCTCGTCTCGCACCCGGGCGACCCTGCGGAGCCGCGCACGCGGCGCCGGCGTCGCAGCGCGCGCGGAGCGTGACACGTGTCGGCCAAATCATGCTACGAACCGCTTCGATGCGTCGCCCGGTCTGCCCGCGCTGGTCGCTCGCGCTCTTGCTCGCGTTCGCGTCGGCCGCCGGCACGACGCTCATGGGCGCACGGCCGGCGCTCGCCCATGACGTCGTCCAGCCGCGGCCGAAGACGCAGCCCCCTGCGGCCTGGCCGACCGGACGCCCGGAGGCGCACGACGTCGTCGTCCCCGTCGTCCTCGTGGTCGGTGAGGACGGCAAGGTCACGAGCGCCGAGGTCGAGGCGAGCGTTCGCCCGGACTTCGATCGGGCCGCGGTCGCGGCCGCGCGGACGTGGACGTTCGAGCCGGCGATCCGCGACGGCAAGGCCGTCGCGGCGAAGATCCGCAGTGTCGTCCGCTTCGCCGGTGTCAGCGGGGCCGCCGAGGGCCAGGCGCCGAGCGCGACCAGGCCTCCGCCCGCGGCGATCGCGCCGTCCGCGCCGCCCGCGGCCGC
This sequence comes from Labilithrix sp., assembly GCA_019637225.1. Lineage (GTDB taxonomy): Bacteria > Myxococcota_A > Polyangia > Polyangiales > Polyangiaceae > Labilithrix. The sequence goes on along the minus strand of JAHBWC010000009.1, from coordinate 89,212 downwards.
CGCCGCCGGCGCGTCTGCTCCCGAGTCGCCCGATCCCGGCGCGTCGCCCCACGCGCGCGACGTCCGCGTCACGGGGACCGCGCCGCCCCGCAGCGCGTCCGAGGTCGTCCGCGGCCGCGACGTCATCATGGCAGCCCCGCATCGAACGGCGAGCGACGCGCTCGCCGTCGTCCCCGGCGTCTTCGTCACGCAGCACTCCGGAGAAGGCAAGGCGCACCAGATCTTCCTCCGCGGCTTCGACGCCGTTCACGGCCAAGACCTCGAGCTCTGGGTCGGCGGCGTCCCGGTCAACGAGGTGTCGAACGTCCACGGTCAGGGCTACGCCGATCTCCACTTCGTGATGCCCGAGGTGATCCGCGAGGTGCAGGCGACGCCGGGCTCGTTCGATCCGAAGCAGGGCGACTTCGCGGTCGCCGGCTCGATCCGGATGAAGCTCGGCTACGCCGAGCCCGGCGCGACGGTGAAGGGCACCGTCGGCTCGTTCGGCGTGAAGCGTCTCTTCCTCGCGTACCACCCGAAGGACGCGACCGACGAGACGTTCGCGGCCGGCGAGGTCTACTCGACCGACGGCTTCGGTCCGAACCGCGCGGCGCGCCGCGCCTCGATGATCGCGCAAGGCACGCACGACTTCGACGGCGGGCTCGCGCTCCGCGTCCTCGCCTCGACCTACGCGGGGCGGTACGACTCCGCCGGCGTGGTCCCGGCCGCCGACATCGAGTCCGGTCGCCTCGATCGCTTCGCGACGCTCGATCCGAAGCAGGGCGGCTACTCGACGCGCAACCAGCTCCTGCTCGAGCTCCACCGTGACGACGACCACGGCCGCTGGACGATCGCGCCGTTCGTCGTGTTCCGCACGCTCCAGCTCCGGCAGAACTTCACCGGCTGGTTTCTCGACACCCAGCGCAGCGGCGCCGATCGTCTCGAGAGCGACAACACCCAGCAGCTCAACGAGAGCGTCACGGCGGGCGCCACGGCGTCGTACCGCAAGGGCGTCGAGCTCCTCTCCGCGCGCGACGCCGTGGAGATCGGCGTCTACGGCCGGCACGACGTCATCGAGCAGTCGCAGCGCCGCCTCTCCGACGTCAACGACGTGCCCACGCAGACGCTCGTCGACGCGGCGGTGCGCGGGACGAACATCGCGGCGTACGCCGACGCGGCGCTTCATCCGTTCTCGCGGCTCGCCGTCCGTGGAGGCCTTCGCGTCGACGGCCTCTCGTACGCGGCCCAGGACCGCGTGAACGCGCAGGGGGCGCCCGGCGCGGCGCAGGCGCGCGCGGCGCAGGGCGCGCACCTCGGCAAGAAGCTGACGGTCGACTACGGGCTGCTCCCGCGGACGCACCTCGTGGCGAGCTACGGCGACGGTTTCCGCTCTCCGCAGGCGCGCGGTCTGTCGAACGGCGAGCGCACGTTCCTCACCGAGGTCTCGAGCTACGAGCTCGGGCTCCGCTACGCGGACGGCGCGCGCCTGGCCGGCTCGGTCGCGGGCTTCTACACCGATCTCTCCGAGGACCTCGTGTTCGATCCGGCCACGGCGCGAAACGAGCGCGTCCCCGGCACGGCGCGAAAGGGTATCGCCGCGGAGATGACGGCGCGCGCGAACGATCTTCTCCTGCTCTCGAGCAGCGCGACCTACACGCACGCGGCGTTCACCGGTCAGAACACCCAGTACGGCAAGGGCGACTTGCTCCCGTACGTCCCGCAGCTCGTCCTCCGGACCGACGCCGCCGTGACGAAGAAGCTCGGGCGGGTCCTCGAGCGCGACCTCGAGGGACGGCTCGGCGCGGGGCTCGAGGGCCTCATCGGCCGGCCGCTCCCGTTCGACGAGCTCGGCCGCCACGTCTTCCTCGTCGACGCCTCCGCCGCGGTGCGCTTGAAGGAGATCGAGCTCGGGCTCGACGTCTTCAACCTCCTCGACGCGAGCTGGTACGACGGACAGTTCGTCTACGCGTCGAACTTCTCGCGCGCGGCGAGCCCGGCGCGGGTGCCCTTCCGCCACGTCACCGTCGGCCCACCGCGGACCTTCTTCTTCTCGCTCACGCTTCACGTCTGATCCGGAGCACTCCATGAAGACCCTCCTCCGCCTCGTCTCGTCCTCGCTGGTGGCCGGCGCCGTCCTCGTCGCCGGGACCGGTCCGTTGGCGTGCTCTGGCGAAGGCAGCGGCACGACGGGCCGGCGCATCGCGCTCGACGTCGAGATCGCCGCGAGCCCGGAGTCGAAGCAGTTCACGAACGCCAAGGGCTGGACCATCTCGATCACGAGAGCGGCGATCGCGACGGGCGCGTTCTACTTCTACGACGGCGAGACGCTCTTCGCCGGACGGTCGCCTGGCGCGTCGCCGCGCGCTCCAGGCTCTTTTCCGCGTGCTCCGGGCGGCTTCGTGCGGAGCGCGTTCGCGCATCCCGGCCACTACGTTCCGGGCAACGCGAAGGGCGAGATGCTCGTCGCGTCGTCCGCGGACCTCCTCGCCGGCGGTCTCCTCGGCCACGGCGACGGAGTGACGGGCCTCGTCCGCTCGGCGACGTTCGGCTTCGGCGCGCCCGCGTCCGGGCCGCTGGCCGCGGAGCTCGGCGCGAGCGTCATCGTGCTCGAGGGCTCCGCGACGAAGGGCGCCGCGACGCGCGTCTTCCGCGCGGAGATCGCGCCCGACGAGGTCAAGGACACGAAGGGCGTCATGCAGATCGAGGGCTGCCCGTTCGCGAGCACCGACATGGAGAGCGACGGGAAGGTGACGATCACCGTCAAGCTGCCCATGTGGTTCGATCAAGTCGAGCTCGACGGCGCGCCGGAGAGCCCCGACGGCAAGCCGGCCCTGCTGCCCGACGGCCTGGCGCGGAATCAGCTCGTCCGCGGCGCGAAGGTCGGGCTCGCGTACACGTTCGCGTACGCGCCGCGCTGAGCGCAGGGAAGACGCGCGCCCGCGAGTGACACGTGATGGAGAAGTCGTGCCACGATTTGTGGCACGATGAGAGTTAGTCGTGTTACCAAGCGATCCGTACGGCCCCGACGGTCGTTACTGACGGGTCACCGTCGCGGAACGTCCCTGGAGATAGGCTCAATGAAGAAGATCGCCCTCGCCGCCCTCGTCGCCCTCGTCTCCGCGGGCTGCTCCGACTCGTCCGACGCCGACGGCAAGGGCGCGGTCACCTTCACCACCTGGGGCGAGGAGTTCATCGAGCAGGAGATCCCGCCGAAGGACGACGCGGGCGAGGTCATCGTCGAGGACGGCTGGACGATCAAGTTCACCAAGTTCCTCGTCGTGATCTCCGAGGTCTCGGTCGGCGAGGACGGCAAGGAGCCCGTCGCGAAGCTCGCGACGCCGAAGCTCTTCGACATGCACGCGCCGGGGCCGAAGCCGCTCGTCGCGTTCACCGACCTCCCCGCCAAGGCGTACACCCACGTCAGCTACGCCATCGCGCCCGAGGCCGCGTCGGCGGAGCTCGGCGGCGGGGCCACCGAGGCCGACAAGCAGCTCATGGTGCAGAACGGCTACAGCATCTACGTCGAGGGCAGCACCATCAAGGACGCGACCACGAAGACGTTCGCCTGGGGCTTCACGACGAGCACGCTCTACGACCGCTGCAAGGGCGAGATCTCGGGGAAGGAGACCGAGGGCGTCGTCGTCACGAACGGCGGCAACGACGCCGTCGAGCTCACGATCCACGGCGACCACTTCTTCTACGACGACCTCCAGTCCCCGGACGCCAAGGTGCGCGTGGACAACATCGCGAACGCCGACGCCGACGGGGACGGGAAGGTCACGCTCGAGGAGCTCGCGGCCGTCGAGCTCGCCGACAAGACGAAGATCACGGCGGGCACGTACGGCACCGGCAGCGCCTCGAACATCAACGACCTCCGCGCGTTCACCGAGGCGCTCTCGCGGACCCTCGGCCACTACCGCGGCGAAGGCGAGTGCCTCGCGCGCGCGAAGTGACGGCGCGCGAGGTGAGCGCGCGCGAAGGGATCTCTCCGGCCTGAACGGGCGCGCCCGACGCGGTCGCCTTCTGCAAGGAGGGCTCGCCGCGTCAGGCGCCGCGCGAGCGTAACACGACGCTGTCGAGTCGTGCTACCGCGCGGTCACTCGCCGGCGAGCGTGCGCGCGACCCAGACGACGCCGACGAGGATCGACGCGACGCCGGCGATCCGGCCGATCACGGCCGCGCCCTTCGGGAGGCGCCCCGCGCGCGCGAGCACGGGGCCGGCGGCGGCGGCGAGCGCGACCATCCCGATCACCGTGCCGAACGCGTAGAGCGTCAGGGAGGCCACGCCGGTGGCGACCGTCGGCGCGCCGAGCGCGATGAGCGCCGCCAGCGCGCCGCTCCCCGCGAGCCCGTGCATCACGCCGATGATGAAGGGCCGGCGGCCGCGGACGTGGAGCGGCCTCGCGGTGTCCGACGGTGACGGCGTGGACGCCGGTGGCCGCAGCGCGCGGACGCCGAGGTAGACGAGCATCACGCCGACGCAGACCTCGAGGAGCATCGTCAACAGGTCCGGCAGCTCGACGCGCAGGATGACGAGCGGACCCGCGACGAAGAGCAGCATCGACGCGTGACCGAGGCCCCAGCACGCGGCGTAGAACATCCCGCGGCGCGGCGACGGCGCCTCGACCATCACGGTAGCGACGGCGGTGATGTGATCGGGCTCGAGGGCGTGGCGGGCGCCCTGGATCACTCCGGTCAATCCAGCGAGCAGGGCGGGCGCCATCGAGAGGCGGAACGTAGCACGAAGTAGCTAGCGCGTGACACGATTCGCCCCTGCGATGCCCTGCCCGAGAGACGTCGTGTTTTCTCCGTGCTAGGTTGAGCCCGTGACCGCGAGGCGAAAGGACCGGCGCTGGGCGATAGCTCTGCTGCGCGCGCTCGTCCTCGCGCTGGCGGTCCCCGTCGCCAGCTCGGGCGCCCTGCCGCTCTGGGCAGCGCTCGCCGGGGTCGAGGCGCCGCACGTCTGCCACTGCTCGATCGAGAAGCACGACTGCGTTTGCCCGAAGTGCAATCCGGACCACGAGGACGAGCTCGTCTTCTCGTCCGAGTCGCTGAGCGGGCGTTGCGGCGACGACGACGTCGCGTTCGCCGGCAAGGCGATCTGCGCCGTGCTGCCTGCGCCCAGCGTCCTCGCGCCGAGCGCGAGCCGGACGCCCATCGTGGCGCCGCGCGCGCGACGCCCCTCCGATCTCGCGCGGCCTCCGCCGACACCTCCACCACGACCTGCCTCGTCTGCGGCTTGAAACCCAGGAAGAGCCGACGCCCCTCGCGTCGCGCTCGAACCGGCCCGTTTCGCGGGCCGATGTGTCTCTTGCGAACAGATGAGGACGACGATGAAGGTCGATTCGAAGAAGGCGAAGCTCATGGCGATGGCCATGGCGACCGCCGCCACCGCCGCGCTCGCGTGGACGGGGTGCGACAGCCACGAGGAAGGCGGTCACGGCAGCGCGGACGGCGGGGGCGGGCACACGAGCCCGTATCCGTCGTGCAACGAGGTCGTCGAGGCGTGTCACGAGGTCGACACGGGCGAGGGCGAGATCCACGACTGCCACGACACGGCGCACGGCGCCAAGGCCGACTCCGACTGTGCGGGGACCAAGGCGCGCTGCCTCGAGATCTGCGCGGCGGCCAAGGCCGACGCCGGCGCCGACCACGACGGCGGGTGATCCGTGATCTCCAGCCGAGTTGCGGGCGCGTTCGCGCTCGCGCTCCTGCTCGTCACGGCGTGCGGCGACGCCGCGCGTGACGAGGCTGCGCTCGGCGCGCTCCAGGACGACGGCCCCGTTCGGGTCTCGTCACGGCAGCGCGTCGACGTGGACGTTCGCTCCACCGCGCCGATCAAGCTCGGGAAGAACACGGTCCTCGTGACCTTCCCGGCCGATCCGCGCGCCGAGCTCACCTCCGCTTCCGCCCTGATGCCCGCGCACGGGCACGGCAGCCCGGAGCCCAAGATCGCGCGTGGAGACGACGGCGGCTTCGTGGTCCGCGACCTCGTCCTCTACATGTCCGGTCGCTGGGAGCTTCGCCTCACCCTCCGCGTGGACGAGCACGAGGACGAGGCGATCGTCGCGGTCGACGTTCCATGAGCCACGTCGGGGCGCGGGCGCGGCGGATCGTCTCCGCTGCGCTCGCGCTCGTCGCGTTCGGGGCGACCGCCCCGCGCGCCGCCCAGGCTTGCGGCTCGTGCCGCGGCCCTGGCGGCGCCGGGTCCGCGCTCACGGCCCCATGGCAGAGCTACGGCGTCTCGATCGCGGAGACGATGCGCCTCGGCCATGGTGTCTTCGATCAACGCTCGCGCTTCCGCGGCTTTCGGCCCGGCTCCCACGACCGCGTCCTCGAGGTCGCGTTCGCGGGGGCCGTGCGTCCGATCGACGCCGTCGAGCTCGGCGCCACGTCCGCGTACGGCAACGTGCTCGTCGGCGGCCCGTCGTTTCGCTCGGCGCGGGGCGCCCTCGGCGATCTGTCGCTGCGCGCGCGCTGGGAGGTGCTCCAGGAGCCGCCGCTCGAGCTTACCGGGCAAGAGCGACGGCCCGCGCTCGGCCTGACGTTCACCGCGCGCGTCCCGACCGGTCCGGTCGATCGCACGACGAGCGCAGGCGCGGGCGGGCCGAGCCCCGGCACCGTGGGCTCCACCGCCACGAGCCAGGGCCTCGGCACGACGGAGCTCGCCCTCGCGGTCGATCTCCGGAAGACGTTCGCGTCACGCTTCCAGATCGGCGCCGTCGGCGAGGCCGGCTGGCGCGCGCCCGACGAGTCGATCGGTCTTCGCCGCGCGCTCGCGCCGCGCGGGCTCGTTCGCCTCATGGGCATCGTGTTCCAGGGCGACGCGACGTTCGGTCTGTTCGCCGATCTCGCCGCCGAAGGCGACGTCGCGTACGGCGCGCGGACGTCGCCCGACAGCGGCCAGCGCAGCGTCGGCCTCGGCGCGAGCGCCACCTACAAGACCGCGCTCGGCCTCCGCTCCGGGCTCGCGCTTTCGTACCAACCTCCGATCGACGGCCTGTCGAAGAACGCCGTCGCAGCGACGGGCCTCACCGCGTTCATCGCCTTCACGCGGTGAGCCTCTCCCATGAATCTTGCCTCGCGAATCTCCACGTCAGGACACCCCATGAACCTCCGCATCGATCGCATCGTCATCTCCGCCTTCGTCATCGTCGCCGTCGCGTGCAGCTCCTCCACGCCTTCGCCCGCGCCGGACTACACGGGCTCGTGCCGCGAGCTCGCCTCGCAGTGCCACGGCGTGAAGACGCCGCTCGGTGACGAGTGCCACGACCTCGGGCACGACGGCGACGATGCGAAGTGCGGGCCCCGGAAGGCCGAGTGCCTCGCGGCGTGTCCCGAGGGCGCGAAGGGCGACGGAGGTGGCTCCGAGCCGAGCGACGTCGATGCGGGCGGCGGCGAGACCGACGCGGCGACCGACGCCCCCGCCGATCCGTGTCCGGTGTACTGCGCGTGCATGCTGAGCACGTGCGCGAGCGAGTTCGCCGATGAGGCGGCATGCCTCTCCGCGTGTGCGGCGTTCTCGGCGAAGGACTACGCGTGCTACGCGAAGCACTGCGAGGACGCGAAGACGGCGGCCGACCCGTCGCACGACTGCGAGCACGCGAGCGGCGCCGTCGCCTGCCACTGACGCGGCCTGCGTGCCTCGGAAGCGCGGCGGGAGCCCCGTCCGGCCGCGCGTGCTAGGTTTCGTGGAACCGTCGCGAAACCGGAGGGTCGCCTCCGGCGTACGGTCCTTCGGAGCTCTTCTGCGAGGTGCGTGGAATGCGTCGTCTTCTCTTGGTTTCGATGGCTCTCGCGAGCGTCGTCTTGTCGGCGGCCTGCTCGGGCGATGACGACGGCGATAGCGGCGCGCCGCCGCCGGCGACGGGCTGCGCGGCGGACGATCGCAAGGACATCTACACCGCGGGCCTCTCGAAGCCCGCGGGGGCGCTCTCGGTGAAGCTCGTCGACGCCACGCCCGGGCCGCCGATCAAGGGCACGAACGCCATGACGATCGAGGTCCTCGACGCGGGAGGCCAGCCCGTCGACGGCGCGACGGTGACCGTGACCCCGTGGATGCCCGATCACGCGCACGGCAGCGCGGTGAAGCCGGTCGTGACGGGCCTCGGCGGCGGCAAGTACACCGTCGAGAAGGTCTACCTCGCGATGGCGGGGCTCTGGCAGATCAAGATCGCGGTCCAGCCCGCCGGCGGAGGCCCGCTCCAGGAGGCGACCTTCCAGTTCTGCCTCGACGGCTGAGCGGCGCTCCCGCCTCGGGCGCTGGCGCGCTCTCGCGTGATGATGCGCGTCACTCGCTGCAGCGCGCGAAGCCCAGCTCGGAGGTCCACTCGCGCGTGGCGCTGGCGAGATTCCACGTCGGGATCTTGTCGAGGAGCGCCGGATCGAGATCGCCCGAGGCGACGAGATCGTCGAGGAGGTCGAAGTCGAGCGGGCGCATGCGCACGCGCATCTTCACGCGATCGGGCGCGGCGGGCAGGGGATACGAGCGCGTCACCGAGTGGATGAAGCGCGGATCGAGCGGGTCGGCCGTCACCGCCGCCGGGAGCAGCTCCGACTCGACGCGCGCCGCCTCCCAGAAGAGGTGCGTATCGCGGTCGTCCTTCGTGAAGTTCTTGTCCCGGAGGAGCCAGTAGTTCGGATCGACGAGCGCCGACGCGGCCTTCCGGTCTTCGACGACGCCGCTCGAGAAGATCACCGCGCCGGACTTGTACGCGAAGAGCTCGACCCAGACGCGTCGATCCTGCGCGGCGCCGCTCGGGAACGCGTGGCCGGCGAAGGCGTTGTCGAGCGTGACGTCCGCGACGATGCCGAGCGGCGTCTGCTTCACGCAGAGCTTCGTGATGAGCGTCTGGTCGAGCAGGCGCTGCACGGCGGCGCGCTGGGCTTCGACGCCGAAGAACGGCGTGATCGCGATGTCGACCGCGGGCATCGAGTGATCGTGCAGCTTACGGATCGGCGCGCCGTCGACGAGCGCGGCGCGCCCGTCGCGCCCGTCCATGTGGCACTTGCCGCACGAGAGCTGTCCGGGCTGCGAATAGAGCGAGCTCTTCCACTCGTCGAACGTGCGCTCGATGTGCGCGCCGTGCGGCGTGACGACGTCGTGGCAGGCGCCGCAGAGCGTCGAAGACTCGGGGCTCTCGCGATCGTGCAGCGGCGAGTGCGCTCCGCGGTGCGGCATCGACGGGATGGGGTCGCGGATGCCGCCGCGCATGACGCCGTCGTCGGCGAGGCGGAGGGGGTTATTGTGCGTCCCCTCGACGGCGTCGGCGGCGTGGCAGAAGTAGCAGGTCACGCCGCGGACGGACGTCGGGAGGTCGGCGAGGTTCGAGCCGTCCTTGGTGAGGCCGAGCCGCAAGGCCATCGGCGCGTGGCAGCCGACGCAGAAGTCCGCGGACTCGCCGTTCGTCTCGCGCAGCATGCGCTTGTTCATCGCGAGGAAGACCGGATCCTCCGCGGCGTAGGCGTGCATGCTGCTCGACCACTCGCGGAACTGCTCGTCGTGGCACGGGACGCAGTTGTTCGGGTCCATCAGCGCCTGCCCGGTCAGCGTGATCTTCGACTCTTCTTTCGCCGGGCCGCAGGACGCGACGAGGGCGGCGATCGCGATCGCGACGGCCGAGCCGACGGCGGCGGCGCGCGCGCTCATCGTCGGGCCCCGTCGGCGATCCACCGGATGATCGCGCAGTTTTCTCCGTCGGAGAGCGAGCGTCCGGGCGGCATGCGGATCTTGCCGCTCGTCGCGAGGACGCGGTGCACGAGGACGCTGCACTCGGGCTCGCCCGCGCGAAGCTTGCTCGCGAGGGTCGTGTAGCCGGACTCGGGATCGCCGAGGTCGACGCCGCCCTGCTTGCCCGTCGACGCGTGGCAGCTCACGCCCGACGCGGCGCAGCTCTTCTGGAAGGTGTTCGCGTAGAGCGCGTCGTACGTCGGCTCGAACGCGGGGGTGCACGACAGGTCGACGCCGGCGTCGAGGCACACGGGCGCCGGATCCGCGGCGGGCGCGGGGCCCGAGCAGCCGAGCGAGCTCGACAGGACCGAGCTCGACAGCACCGAGACGAAGGCGATTGCGAAGAAGAAGGCGCGGGGGGCGCGCATCACGGCTCCAGTTCGTCTCCTTAACTGGCACGTCGAGGCGATCCCGCCAAGCGCGATGACGACGGCTGTGCGTGTCGGGCGTCACCGACGTTTCATAATGCGCCGCGCCCCGCCCCACTCACCCTCGTGCGTCGCTTCTCCTCGTGGCTCGTCGTGCTCGTCGTCCTCGTCTTCGTGTCGCTCGCGATCGCTCCGCGGACGGCGGCGGCGTGCGCGGTCTGCGGTGCCGCGGACAAGACGCTTCCGGCGCGCGGAGAGGAGCTGCCGTTCGCGGGGCGGATCCGCGCCACGCTCGACGGCCGCGCCGCGGCGTTCGCCGCGCGGTACGCGCCGCTGCGTGTCGTCGAGCTCCGGCTCGTGCCCGGCGCGGCGCTCGCGCTCTCCGAGGAGGTCCTCGTCTCCGTCGACCTGCCGCTCCTCCGCCGCTCGCTCGCGACCGGCATCGAAGGCGCGGAGGTGCTCTCCGCCGATCGCCTCATGCTCGGCGACGCGGAGGCGCGCGCCTCGTACGTCGCGTATCGGACCTCGTCGCGGCGTCTGTCGTTCCACGGCGGCGCGAAGGCCCCGACGTCGCCGATCGAGCGCGACGCTGCCGGCCGCCTCGTGCCGACGGACCTCCAGCCGGGCTGCGGCTCGATCGTCCCGGTCGTCGGCGCGACCTACACGATCACGGGCCCGCTCTTGACGTTCTGGACGAGCGCGTCGTTCCTCATGCCGGTGAGCGTGCGTGACGGTCCGCACCCCGGCGACTCGCTGCGCGCGTCGGCGACGGCCCAGCTCCAGCCGCACCCGAAGTTCGCGACGCGCGCCTCGGTGCACGGGCGCCTCGACTCGGCGGGCGACGTCGACGATCAGGTCGACCCGCGCTCCGGCGGCGCGTCGGTGTTCCTCGCGCCGGAGCTCGTCGCGAGCCCGCTCGCGGACCTCGTCGTCAGCGTCGGCGCCGCGTTCCCGGTCGTGCAAGAGACGCGCGGGCATCGCGTGACCGCGCCGATCGCGCTCGTGGGGATCGGGCTCGACTTCTGACGGCCATGCTCGTAGCCGTCAGAACCCGCGGTTCGTCCCGAAGAGGAGGCGGAACGAGTTGACCTCCGCGCCGCGCTCGAATGTCTCCGTGCCGAAGCCCGCGAGGAGCTCGAACGTGTGATCGGGGCTGCCGATGCTCTCGACGCCGAGCGCGCCGGACAGGCGGAGGAGGCTCGACTTGAAGTCGGAGAGCTGCGGCCCGAAGACGTTCCCCGTCGCGAGCTGAATGGTCCCGTCGAGGAACACCCAGATCGGCCACTTGTACTTCAGCGTCGCCACCGCCGCGCTCCGGTCGACGAGTCGGCCGTAGAGGTAGCCGCGCATCGGTCCGGAGCCGCCGAGCACGATCTGCTCGGTGAACGGGATCTCCGCGCCGCGCGAGAGCGGGTCGACGAAGAGCGTCGTCACGGAGAGGCTGACGGTTCGGTTGTTCTTGACGTCGAGGATGCCGCCGGCCGTGCCTCCGTAGCGGACCCAGTTGCTGCTCGAGCGACGGACGTTGGAGCCGTGCTCGACCTCGAGGTCGAGGCGGAACCCGCTCTGCTTCGCCGGCCTCGGGTCGCGCGAGTCGACGGTGAGCTCGCCGCGCTGGTAGACGCTCGTGTAGCCGGTGTCGAACGCGGGCGGCGCGGTGTGCCAGCCCTCGCGGATCGCCGTGACGAGCGACGGATCGTCACAGCAGGCGTCGTCGCGGAAGCGGACGTAGCTCACGCCCGCCTCGGTGGCGACGCGGCTGCTCTTCCACCACGTCGCCTCGAAGACGGGGCGGGCGCGCACCTGGTCGACGCCGAAGCGCGCGCGCTGGTCCTGGAGCGAGCGCGGGCCGAGGCCGTGGAACAGGTTGTCGGGCCGGTGGACCCCCTCGAGCCGGAGGTCGAGCGTGGCGTCTCCGCCGAGCGGGATCTTGTCGGCGATGGCGCCCTGGAGCCAGTCGACGCCGAGCGTCGAGGCGTGAATGCGGAGGTGATTTCCGGGGCCGAGGAGGTCGTCCCAGAAGGCGTAGACGCCGACGCTCGCGCGGAGGCCGAAGTCGAGGAACGCCGTCGGGACGACGCCGGCCTTCTTGTCGTCACCGAAGAGGAAAAAATCGCGGATCTGCGAGGGCCACTGCTTCTGCTCCGCCGTCGCGATGAGCCACCCGAGCGGGCGGCGGACGACGAACTCGCTCACGAGGTAGAACGGGAAGAGGAGCGCGCGAGGGATCCACAGCGCGACGTCGCCCGCGGTCGAGGGCGGGGCGCCGCGTCCGTCGTAGTCGGGGAGCGCTCGCTTCGGGCTGACCGTGCCGCTTCCGGCGGCGGGCGGCTCGGCCGGCTGGGCGGCGGGCGTCTCGGCCGGCTGGGCGGCGGCCGGCGGCGCCGCGAGCGCGAGCATCGAAGCGACCGCGCCGCCGACGAACGAGCGAAGGATCGGCGCGCGCCCCAAAGCTCCCGCACGATATTCGGGAACCGCCGTCGCGCAAAGCGCGTTTGCCCCGCTCAGCGCGACGGCCGAAGCGCGCCGGCTCGCGATCGAAGGAGCTCCGCGGCGAGCTCCTTCGAGCCGCGCTCCTTGCCCCGCGGGGCCGGCGCCACGTCGCCGAGGAGCGGGCCGACGGCGTCACGCACGCCGGCGGGCAAGACGACCTCGATGTACTCGAACGCGGTCCCGCGGAGGTTCGCGTCGTCGGAGCGGAGCGCGCGGTACGCGATCGCGAGCGGCTCGCGCTCGAGGACCAGGCCGAGGAGCCCGAACACGTGCGCGAGCCCGCGCCGGAGCTCGGCCGCGTGGATGTCCTCCGGTCGCGACGCGGGCGGAGGCGCGTCGTGAGGCGCTTCCGGCGAGCCGCGCGCGGAGTCGGCGTTGCTGGCGCGGCTCTCGTCGTCGGTCGGGGCGAGCGCGTCGGCTGCCGCGACCGCGCCATCGGCTCGGACGTCCGGCGGAGACCACGTCGCTCTCCCGGTCGTGAGCTCGTGCACCGCGAGCGCGAAGACGGCCTCGCGATCGACGACGATCCCCGGAGCGTCCACGATCTGGCCGAGCGCGATCGCGACCTGGGCGCGCACCTCGAACACCGGATCCCGGAGCGCCGAGACGAGCCCGGTCGCGGCGCGCTGATCACGGCAGACCTTGAGGATGCGCGGGATGCGCCGCCGGACCCGCGGATCGACGTCGTGGTCGAGCAGGTGGTCGAGGAGCATCCCGGCGATCCTCGGCGCGGCCTTGCGGAGGGAGCGGACCGCGTCGCGCACCACGGCGTCGTTCGCGAGCAGCGGCACGACGAACGGAGCGAGCGTGGGCGTCAGAGGCGCCAGGAGCGCTTGCTTGATGGCGACAGGATCGCTCGAGCGAAGCGCCGCGCCGCGCGCGAGCACGCCGTCGGTCGGATCGAAGAGGCGTCCGAGCTCGCCGGTCGAGCCGAGCGGCGCGCGCGCCGAGTCGGGCGGCGAGGCCGCGCGATCGGCGCCCCCACCGTCGCCGTCGGCGCGTCCCTCCTTCTCCCGCTGGTAGCGATCGATGCGCGCGAGCAGCTTGTCGCGCTGGAGCAGCGCCGTCGTCTCGGCGAGCGTTTGCCTCGTGGTCAGGTCCTCGGCGTCGCCGTCGTCGAGGGCGATCGCGCCCGATTTCAGGCTCGACGCGAGCGCCGAGACGTAGCCCTCCTGGAGGCGGCCTGCGATGAACCAGGCGGCGCCGGTCATGCCGAGCACGCCGAAGAGCGCGATGCGCGTCTGGAGCTCGAGCGGCGCGAGGCGCGCGACGACGAAGAGCATTCCGCTCCCGATCGCGGTGCCGAGCCGGTCGACGCCGACGTCGATGAGCGTCTTCGTCGCGCGCTTCTTCGCCGCGGGGAGCGGCGTGTAGAACAGCTCGTACGCCGAGCGATAGAGCGAGCCGCGCGTCACGCCCTCGACGACGCGGAGGACGAGCACGGGCCAGAAGAGGGGGAACACGAGCGCCAGCACGACGACGGTGGCGACGCCGAGCGGCTGGAGCCGGATCGTGCCGCCGAGGCCGCGCTTCTCGAGGACGAAGCGGGTGAGCCCCATCTGCGTCGCGAACGACAGGACGCCGACGACCATGTTGAAGAACGCGAAGAAGCCGAGGAGCTGGGGTCCCTGGCCGTACTCGTGCGTGGCGTGCGCGCTGAGCAGCCAGTCGAGGAGCGCCTGGACGACCGCCCCCGCGGCCACGAGCAGCGCGAGGTCGCGGAGGTAGGGCGTGGCGCCGAGCACCCCGACGCCGTCCTTGGTGACGATCTCGCGGGGCTTCGCGCGGCGTCGCGCGGGTCCCGTCCGGAGCGAGCCCCAGAGGCCGACGACGCTCATCGTCGCGAGGAGCGCGAGCATCATCGGCACCGAGATGTGCGACGACGCGCGCCACACGAGCAGGCCGCCGATGACCCCGCCGATCGTCCCGCCGCTCGTGATCCGCCCGACGAGGCGCTTGGCCTCGTGCGGATCGAAGCGCTCGTTGACGAGCGACCAGAACGCGCTCCCGATGGCCGAGCCGAAGACCGCCGTGTGCGCGTAGACGGCGATCGCGGTCGCGCGCTCACTGCCGAGGCTGATCGACCACTCGACGAGGAAGAGAACGGCCGAGACCGCGAAGGTCGCCGGGACGACGCGCGCCGGGCCCCATCGCGTGAGGACGCGCGACATCGCGATCACCGACAGCGCCGAGACGAGCGCCGCGCCGATCATCGCGGCGGGCAGGAGCGTCAGTCCGAAGTGGGTGAGGAAGAGCGCGTCGCGCGTCGCCTTGCCGGCGACGAGCTGAGCCACGAGCGACGCCGACGCGAGCGTCGCGGGCCACGCTGCGCGGAGGGACTCGCTCGCGACTCCAGGCTTCGACGCTCTCACGACCGAGGCGCGAGCGTATCAACAAAGTCGAGGGCGTGGTCGCGGGAGCCAGTATCCTGCGGACCGAATCGATGGCCGGGAGCTCGACGCAAGGACCCCGCGCGGGCGGGCGCTCGACGCTCGAGCGCGCGCTCGGGATCGTGACGGAGGTGAAGGCGGGGGAGGGCGTCACGGCGCTCCTCATGACGCTGAACGTCTTTCTCCTGCTCACGGCCTACTACGTGATCAAGCCGGTTCGCGAGGGCCTCATCCTCGCGATGAAGTCGGGCGCCGAGTACAAGAGCTACCTCTCGGCGGGGATCGCCGTGGCGCTGCTCGGCGCGGTGCCCGCGTACGCGCGGGTCGCGAGCAGGTTGCCGAAGAACAAGCTCGTCGTCCGCGTGACCCTCTTCTTCGCGTCGCACCTCGTCGTGTTCTGGGTGCTGTCGAAGATCCCGTGGGCGGAGTCGAAGCTCGGCCTCGTCTTCTTCATCTGGGTTGGCATCTTCAACATGATGGTCGTCGCTCAGTTCTGGGCGTTCGCGAACGATCTGTACACAGAGGAGCAGGGCAAGCGTCTCTTCGCGCTCGTCGGAATCGGCGCGTCGATGGGCGCCGCGCTCGGCGCCTATGTGACGAACTTCCTGAAGGACACGCTCGGTCTCGGCATCTACGAGCTGCTCCTGGTCAGCGGCGCGCTGCTCGTCGGGTGCGCCGTGCTCACCCAGGCGACGCACACGCGCGAGCGCGGCGCGGGGCGGCGCGCGCCGGGCCGTGCGCTCAGCCAGATGCCGGCGCCGGTCTCGAAGCAGGCGAAGCCGGGGGACGACGGCGAGTCGAAGGCGGGCGCGTTCGGGCTCGTCTTCCGCCACAAGTACCTCACGCTCATCGCCGCGTTCGCGCTCGTCTTCACGTTCGTCAACACGAACGGCGAGTACATGCTGACCGTCCTCGTCAAGGCCAAGGCGGCCGAGGCCGCCCTCGCGGCCGGCATCGTCGGCGACGACGCCGTGAAGAAGTTCATCAAGGGCTACGGGACGACGTTCTACGGCGATCTCTTCCTGTGGGTGAACGTCATCGGTGTCCTCGTTCAGTCGTTCGCCGTCTCGCGCATCGTGAAGCTCGGCGGCCTGCGGCTCGCGATCTTCATCCTGCCGGTCATCTCGCTGTTCGACTCGGTGGCGCTCCTCACGCTGCCCGGCCTCCTGGCGGCGGGCGAGCTGTCCGTGCTCCGGCCGGGGAAGATCGCCGAGAACGCGGCGGACTACTCGGTCAACAACACCGTTCGGAACATGCTCTGGCTGCCGACGTCGACGGAGATGAAGTACAAGGCGAAGCAGGCCGTCGACACGTTCTTCGTGCGCATGGGCGACGTCGCGTCTGCCGGGCTCGTGTTCCTCGGGAGCGAGCTCGCGAGGTGGCCGGTGCGGAGCTTCGCGATGGTGAACGCGGGCTTGATCGGCGTCTGGCTGCTCCTCGCGCGGAGCATCGTTCGCGAGCACCGGGCGATGACGAGCGCCGTCGCTTCCGCCGCACGTCCGCCGGCGCGTGAGGACGCGGCCTGAGCGCTAGGCGCGGCCCCGGCGCCGGCGTGCCGCGGCGAGCGCGGCGACGGCGAGCCCGAGCGCCCACGCGCGTGACGAATCGAGCGGGCCGCCGCTCGTCGCGCACCCCGAGCTGACGACGCCGGCGTCGCGCTTCTTGGCGCGCTTCGTCGGGCCGTCGTCGTCGTCGCTCTTGCCGTCGTCGGTCGACGAGCCGTCGTCCGGCGCGCCGCTCGAGCCGGTCGCCGTGTTCTGGCCGTTCGGCGTCGGGGTGGAAGCCTGCGGGAGGGGATGGCCGGCCGCCGTGGCGGCGTCGCGGATCAACTTCTCGTGCGCGCCGAGGCTCGTCCAGAACGTCGGGCGGTCGTCGCAGCGATCGTCGAGGCCGCGCGACGCCACGCCGACGATCTGCCCGAGCGAGTCGAGCAAGGGGCCGCCGCTGTCGCCGAAGCACGTCGACTCGCTCGTGACGATCTCGTCGACGGGGACGTTCATCGGGAGCGACTGCCCGCCGGCCGTCGTGTAGCTCGTGCTCGCCGGTCCGAGCGCGAGGACCCTCACGCCGGAGCGCCTGCGGCGCCCCTTGCCTTGCTCGCCGTAGCCGATCGCCGTCGTGAGGTCGTTCACCGCGGGTGGCGAGAAGCGGACCTTGGCCGGGGTCACGTTCTTGATGTCGGTGTCGAGCGCGACGAGCGCGACGTCGGCGCTGCAGAGCTCCTGCGCCGTCGGCACGTAGAACCGCGTCGCGCGCGCGACGTAGCCCTGCGCGTTCGCGTAGACGCCGACCGACACGGTGATGAGCGACGCCCCGAGCTCGCCGCGGAGCGGAGCGCCGCACTCGGCGTTCGGGTTGAAGTACGTCACGCAATGGCGCGCGGTCAGGACGAGGTTCGGCGCGATCAGCGTCCCGGTGCAGCCCGGTCCGCCGGCCTCGTTGAGGAGCACCGTCGCGTCGTCCGCCGACGTCGACGCGGAGCCGCCGACGATCGACTGCGAGCTCGCGCCCATGGCCTCGGACGTCTCCGGCGCTTCCGCGACGCACGCGGCGAGCGCGAAGATCGAGCCGGCGACGACCGGGAGGAGCCGCATCCAACCCAGGATACTGCACGACGTGTTCCACGAGAGGGCGCTCTGTCGCGAGACGCTCCGACGGAGCGGCGCGCGGCGCATGAAGGGGCCGCGGGCGAGACGTTGGATCTCGATGGACCAGTGCGCGGGTGTGCGCATGGGCCGGGATCATCCTCAACGCGCGCGGCGATCGCGCCGCCGTCGCTCGGCGTGCTTCGAGCGGCGATCGCGCGCGCCGTCGCTCGGCGTGCTCGCGACGCGTCCGTCGCGCGGATGCCGTCCGGACGCCGCGTCAGTCGTCGAGCGCGAAGCGGTACTTCGAGGTCGCGCCGTCTTGCACGACGACGCTCGCCGTGCGCGCCTTGCCGGTCGCCGGCGCGCAGACGATCTGGTGCGGGCCCGCCGGGAGATCGATCGCGGCGAGCGGGGTCGGGCCGCGCTCCTTGCCGTCGATCGTGATCGCGCACCAGCCGGGTGACGCCGCGAGGCTGAGGCGGCCGGAGCCCTTGGGGACGGAAGCGGCGGCCTTCGCGCCGGGGAGCGCGTCGACGCTCACCGTCGGCGGCTCGGCTCCGGCGGCGGACGACGAGTCCACGGGCGTCGCGCCCGCGGCCCTCGTCGCGTTCGACGGCTCTCCCGCGGCGGAGGGGACCGGCGTCGCGATCGTCTCGGGCGCGCGCGCGGAGACGGACGACGCGTCGACGCGAGGGCGCGCCGCCACGACGGCGCCGATGCCGATGCCGCCGACGACGAGCGCGGCGCCGGCCGCGACCAGCCACGCGGGGTTGCGCTTCTTCGGCACCGAGACGATCGACGCGTACGAAGTGTTCGGCGTCTGCCAGGACGAGCCGCTCGGCGGCGAGGAGCCGTGCGCGGCCCACGTGTCCGACGACGGGTTCGGCGGGGGCGGGATGACGCTGATGCTGCCCGAGCTCGCCGTCGGCGCCATGCCGGGGATCGTGTCGCCCATGTGCGGAACGATCGCGGGCGGGCGATCGCTCGCGCGGAGCACCGGCAGCGCGTTGGTGGCGTCGGGATCGATCACCGCGGTCGCGATGAGCGGCGTCGGGAGGCGGAGCGCCGAGGCCTCGAGCTCCGGCATGGCCTGGCGCATCATCGCGATGACGTCGTCGAACGTCTGCGCGCGGCGGCGGAGCTCCGTCTCCATGCAGGCGCGCACGACGCGGCGGAGCGAGTCGGGGACGTGCGGGGCGCACGCGTCGATCGCCTTCGGCTTGCTCGTGGCGATCTTCACGATGAGCGCGTTGAAGTTCTTCGCCTCGTACGGGCGGTAGCCGCAGAGCGCCTCGAAGAGGATGGCGCCGAACGCGAAGACGTCCGTGCGGCCGTCGAGGTTCGACTCGCCGCGCGCCTGCTCCGGGCTCATGTAGAGCGGCGAGCCGAGGACGGTGCCCGCGACGGTGAGCGCGTGGTTCGTGTCGTCCTCGAGGAACTTGCTGACGCCGAAGTCGAGGACCTTCGGGACGGCGACGCCTTCCTTCACCTTGTGGAGGTAGATGTTCGTCGGCTTCAGATCGCGATGGACGATGCCGGCCTTGTGCGCCGCGGAGAGGGCCTCGGCGACCTCGACCATCACGATCGAGAACTCGTAGACCGTCATCGGCGGCGTCTGCCGGCGGAGGGCGACCTCGAGCGGGAAGCCGGTGAGCAGCTCCATCACGAGGAACAGCTGGCTCTGCTCGGTCTGGCCCACGTCGATGACGTCGATGATGTTCGGGTGGTTCACGCGCGCGGAGACCTTCGCCTCCTTGAGGAAGCGAGCCGCCGCCTCGGGCGTCTTCGCGACCTGCGCGTTCATGAACTTGATGGCGATTTGGCGCTCGGTGAACGTGTTCGTCGCCGACCAAACCTCGGCCATCCCGCCGCTGCCTAGCGGTTGGTTCAGCCGGTACTTGCCTGCGACGATGTCTCCCCGTTGCATCCTGATCCCGTCCTCGTACGACCGCGCGCTCACGCGATCGTCATACCTCCGTCGATCACAATGGCCTGTCCGGTCAAGTAACTGGCGGAATCCGACGCGAGGTAAAGGGCGCAGCCGGCGATCTCGTCGGGCTGTCCGTAGCGCTTCATCGGAGTCATTTTGAGCACTTCGTCGAGGAGCGTGTCGTTCTTCAGCACCGCGGCGGCGAACTTGGTGTCGACGAAGCCCGGAGCGATGGCGTTCACGCGGATCGCGTTGCCCGCGAGCTCGTAGGCGAACGTCTTGGTCATCGAGATGACCGCGGCCTTCGTCATCGCGTAGACGCCCTGGAGCGGCGAGGCGACGATGCCCGCGACGCTCGCGACGTTGATGATCGATCCCGCCGCTTCCCGCGCGCGGAGGTGGCGCGCCACCTCGCGGGTCATCCAGAAGTAGCCCTTCGTGTTGACCTCGAAGGTCTTGTCCCAGGCGCCCTCGTCGACGTCGAGCATCGGCCCGAAGTAGGGGTTCGTCGCGGCGTTGTTGACGAGGACGTCGACCTTGCCGAACCGCTCGATCGCGGTCTTCACGAGCGCGACGCAGTCGTCCTCGCGTCCGGTGTGGGCGGCGACGGCGGTGGCGGACGGGCCGATCGACTCGGCGACGGCGCTCACGCCTTCGAGCTTGCGCGAGGCGCAGACGACCTTCGCGCCGTTCGCGGCGAACGTCCGCGCGATCGCCTCACCGATCCCGCGGCTCGCGCCGGTGACGATGGCGACTTTCCCCTCGAGAGTGATGGATGCAGTCATCAGAGCGTATTCGGGCCCCTCGATAGCACGAACGCCGACAGGCGGCAGTCGGACGGGTCCACGTTTCGAAAAAACACGTAATGCGCCGCGTCAGCCGGCCCCCGCGCGGGTGAGGCGCGTCGGCCGCGCGGGTGAGGCGCGGTCCAATCAGCCGACGAACGAGCCGAGCTCGCGGAAGCGGTCGTAGCGATCGCGCACCAGCTCGTCGGGCGTCCGCTCGAGGAGCTCCGTCAGCGCCTCGCGGATCGCGGCGTCGACGTTCCGCGCGGCGCCGTGCGGGTCCTGGTGCGCGCCGCCGGCGGGCTCCTCGACGACGCGGTCGACGACCTTGAGCTTCAGGAGCTCGGGCGCCGTCATGCGCAGGCGGGACGCGGCCTCGTCGGCCTTGCTGCCGTCCTTCCAGAGGATCGACGCGCACCCTTCGGGCGAGATGACGCTGTACGTGCCGTACTCGAGGACGTGGACGCGGTTGGCGACGCCGAGCGCGAGGGCGCCGCCGCTGCCGCCCTCTCCGAGGATCGTCGCGATGATCGGGACGGGCGCGCGCGACATCGCCGCGAGGCACGCGCCGATGGCCTCGCTCTGGCCTCGCTCCTCGGCGCCGAGCCCCGGATACGCGCCGGGCGTGTCGATGAACGTCAGGATCGGGAGCCCGAAGCGCGAGGCGAGCTCGTACATGCGCCGCGCCTTCCGGTAGCCCTCGGGGTGGGGCATGCCGAAGTTGCGCTTCACGTTCTCCTTCGCGCCGCGGCCCTTCTGGTGGCCGATCACGACGACGCTGCGTCCGTGGTAGCGCGCGACGCCGGCGACGATCGACGCGTCGTCGGCGAAGCCGCGATCGCCGTGGAGCTCGAGGAAGTCCTCGAACAGGTGCGTGACGTAGTCGAGCGTGTAGGGGCGGTTCGGGTGCCGCGAGAGCTGCACCTTTTGCCACGGCGAGAGATCCGCGAAGAGCTCGCGCGCGAGGCGACCGCATTTCTCTTCGAGGCGGCGCAGCTCGGCCTCGAAGCGCTTGTCGTTCTCCGCGAGCGCGCGGAGCTCCTTCACGCGGGCGACGAGCTCTACGACGGGCTTTTCGAAAGGGAGGACGTGCGAAGCCACCGGGACGGCTCATACACCGGCCTCGAGGGGGGGCAAAACGAAGACGCGATCGCGCGGGTTTCGGCGGGCCCGGACCGCCGCCCCGACCGGCCCTCGAGGGCGCCGTCCGGGGCGGCGCGGAGGTCGACCGTGCGGTCCGAAGATCTCATCCTGAGGATCGAAGGCCGCAGCCGAAGTATTGGATCTCACGTCATTCCATGGAGTTGGCTCCAATGTGGGATGGACCCTCTTCTGCATGCGGCGGAGAGGCAGCGGAGAGGGCGGGGCGAAGGCGCGTCGAACCGCGGCCTCCTTCGCCGGCAATCCTCCGATCCGGCGTCGCGTTCGAGGTGCACTCGAGCCGCGCGGTGCTAGAGCGCGGCGAGCGAGAGAGGTAAGCGAGTGGGTTCTCGAGAGGGCGAGACGACGAACGGCAAGGTCGAAGCGGTCGCGCCGCGTCCGGAGATCGACCGGCTCGCGAGCGACGCGAGCGACGCGTCGACCCCGAAGGCCGCGCCGACGCGGCGCACGCTCACGTTCCCCGCCTCCGAGGTGTGGCGGCGATCGAGCCCGCGTCGTCGCGACGACGACGTCGGCGGGAGCCCGCTCTTCGCGAGCGAAGCGCCGGAGGCCGCGCTGCTCCGCGCGCTCGGCGTCCAGGAGAGCTCGGGCGAGCTCGCGAGCGGCGCCGACTCCGCGCGCGCCGCCGACGTCGGCTCGGAGCGTCCGAGCGAGCGCTCGACCGTGCCGACGCTCGCGTCGAAGGGCGTCGTCTCCGACTCGAGCTCGCGGATGATCGAGCTCTCCGCGTCCGAGCTCGAGAGCGTCCGCGAGCTCGCCGCCGAGACGCGCGAGCCCGCCTTCACGCGCGAGACGCTCGCGGCGCCGCCGCTTCCGCGCCTCGAGCTCGCGACGCTCGCGGCGCCGCCGCTTCTTCCGCGCCTCGACCTCGACGAGGTCGCGGCGCCGCTCGACGCCAAGCCCGCCCAGGCGATCACCGAGCGGCCGCCGCCGAGCGACGCGCCGCCGTCGAAGCGCAAGCGCGACGCGCGACGCGCCGGCCTCTTCGCCTCGCACGCGCTCGTCGCCGTCGCGGTGGCGGTCGTGGCCGGATCGGGCGCCCCGCCGTCGCCGAGCCCGATCGTGCGCGAGCCGAACGTGGCGCTGTCGGAGCGCACGCCGCTCGCGAGCCCGGCGATCGCGGCGGAGCCCTCGCCTCCGTCGGGTGGATGCGCGGCGTCGGGCGACGCGCGTGTGCTCGCGCCGCGCGCGCAGATCGGACCGGGGCTCGACGTGACGGTGCTCGAGACCGGCTTCGGCGTCGCGCTCGCCTCGGGCAGGACCGAGGCCGTCGGCCTCCGCGTCGAGGGGTCGGGGCTCCGGGTCGCCGAGACCGTCCGCGTCAAGTCGCCGTCGCTCGTGAGCCACGCGGTCGTCGAGTCGGGGCGCGAAGACGACGCCGACAGCCTCGACGTGCGCGTCGACGAGGGCGAGGTCCGCACGGTCGCCGGCGGCGGCGACGCGCCTGCGTTCCGCGTCGTCGCGCGCGGCGGCTCGATCATGGCGCTGCTCGACGATCTCCGCGGCGTCCGCGTGCGCAACATCTGGCCCTTGCCGGGCGGAGTGCACGTCGAGACGGCTCGTGTCGCCGCGCCTCGCGCCGCCGCGCCCGCAGGGCCCGCGGTGCGCGCGCCCGCGGCGACGGTCGCGGCGAAGAGCGCGAGCCCGTACCGCCCGTCGGGCGTCGCGAAGGCCGTCGAGGCTCCGCGTCCTCCGGCGCGCGTCTTCGTCCAGGCTCCCGAGGTCGTCCGTGCCGCGGCGCGCGACGACGGCGGCGCGGTCATCGCGCTGCGCCGGCCCTCCATGTTCTACCTCGGCGTGACCGACGCCTCGCTCGCGCCGGCCGGGCCGCTCGTGTCGCTCACACGAAAGGGCGCGACCGTCGGTACGCCGTCGGTCGCTCCGTGGGGCGGCGGCGGCGCCGTCGCGTGGGCCGAGCGCGCCGCGGGCGAGCGTGAGTGGTCGATCGTCGTGGCCGGCTTCACGCCGGACGGAGAAGGCGCGACGACGCTCGGGCCCGTGCGCGTGATCGGCAAGGGCATGTCTCCGACCCTCGCCGCGCTCCCCGACGGCGATCTGCTCCTCGCGCACGCGGACGGCCCGGCAGGCGCGCACCGCGTCGTCGCGGTTCGTCTCGGGCGCGATCTCGAGCCTCGCGGCGAGCCGCTCGTGGTCTCGCCCGACTCGATCAACGCCGGGCAGCCGGCGCTCGCCGTCCGTCCCGACGGGCGCGCGATCGTGGCGTTCTTCGCGGCCGATCGTGGTCGCGCGGCCTCCGTCTTCGCGACGCCGCTCGCGTGCGATCCGGGCTTCTGACGTCGCGCGCGGCTCCTCGAGGAGCCGATGTGGGCAACTGTCGCCAGTCAGGAGGCGCGCGCAAGGCCGCGGCCTGATAGGATGTTCAACGTGGCGGACCGCAGCGTCGACACCCTGCCGACGACCTCGCTCGGACACTACAAGGTCCGGGCGAAGATCGGCTCTGGTGGCATGGGCGACGTCTTCGACGCCGTGCACACGGGGCTCAACAAGCGCGTCGCGATCAAGACGCTACGCAAGCGCTTCCTCGACGACGAGATCGTCGTCGCGCGCTTCCTCCGCGAGGGGCAGCTCGCGTCGCGTATCCGCCACCCGAACATCGTCGACGTGACGGACGTCGGGATCATGGGCGGCCTCCCGTGCCTCGTGATGGAGCACCTCGAGGGCGAGTCGTTCTCGGCGATGATCCGCCGAGAGGGCCGGCTGCCCGTCGAGACGATCGTCGATCTCCTGCTCCCCATCCTGGCCGCGACCGACTTCGCGCACGACCACGGCATCGTCCATCGCGATCTCAAGCCGTCGAACATCTTCCTCTCCCGCTCGTGGAACGGCGAGATCGTGCCGAAGGTGCTCGACTTCGGGATCTCGAAGCTGGTTCACGACTCGCAGCAGGCGGCGCTCACGACCGACTCGGCGTTCGTCGGGACGCCGCACTACGCGTCGCCGGAGCTGATGCGCGCGGACAAGCTCGCCGACGGACGCTCCGACCAGTACTCGATGGGCGTCATCCTCTACGAGGCCGTGACCGGCGTCCGGCCGTTCGCCGATCTCGGCAACAACTTCGTCGCGCTCGCGATGGCGATCTGCAAGGGCGAGTACGTGCCCGCGCGCGAGCGGAACCCGTCGGTGCCGGCGGCGTTCGACGGCGTCATCCAGCGCGCGATGGCGCTCCAGGCGCCCGATCGCTTCCTCTCGATGCGGGCGCTCGGCGAGGCGCTGCTCTCGTTCGGGAGCGATCGCGCGCGGATGATCTGGGCGCCGACCTTCCAGGGCACGAGCGCGGGGCAGAACTCGGCGACCGAGGTCCTCCAGCGGGTGCCGCCTTCGGTCGGCGGCGTGACCGCGGCGCACAGCCGTCCGCCGTTCTCGAGCGGGACGCCGGCCATGCACGGCGCGAGCGCGCCGACGCCCGCCTCGCAGGTCTCGCATCAAGGCGCGCGCTCGATCCCGAGCGGGCCGATGCTCCCGAGCGGTTCGATCCCGCACGGCTCGGTCCCGCACGGCTCGGTCCCGCACGGCGCGATGCCGATGAACCACGGCTTCGGCGAGCACGCGGGATCGTTCCCGAGCACGACGCCTCCGGGCGCGGCCCTCGAGCGGCTGCCGAGCTACGGCGCGGGCACCTCGGGCCCGCCGGTCGCGCGTCCGCGCGGCTCGGGGATGATCACCGCCGTCATCGGGCTGAGCCTCGGCGTCGCGGTGCTTGCCTCGGTCATCGTCCTCCGCGGCGCTCGTCGCGAGGACCCGAGCTCGCAGGGCGCCGCCGCGTCGGCGAGCCAGACGTTCACGCTCGAGCTCGAGGTCACGCCGGCGACCGCCTTGATCGAGATCGACGGCGTCGCCGCCGGCTCGGGCCAGGTCTCGCGGACGTTCCCGCGCGACGGCAAGAGCCACACGCTCCGGCTCTCCGCGCCCGGCTACGAGAGCCTGCTCGTCGAGTTCAAGGACTCGAACCCGCCGCCTCCTGCGATCGGCCTCCGACCGAGCGCGGCCAACGCGGGCGCCTCGGCGGCTCCTTCGCCGAACGGGCCGGGCGGCGCGGGCCGGCCGCCGTCGGGAGCGGGCGCGCGACCGCAGCCGGGACCGGCCCCGACCGGGAAGGTGAAGGGAAACTCGGACGGGCGGCCGAAGACGGATAACATCGACCCCTGGGAATGACCGGGAGGCGTTTCGTCGCGGCGGTAGCCGTAGCCATCGGAGTATCGGGCCAGCTCGTGCCCGATCACCCGCTGACGTCCATCGCGTCGGCGGCGCCACAGAGAGCGCCCGAGAAGGCCGCCGCCGACGTGCGCGCGCGTGAGCTGTTCGAGAAGGGCGACGCCGCCTACGCCGAGGGGCGCTACGAGGAGGCGTACGCGTCGTTCCTCGAGGCCTACGAGCTCAGCGGGCGCCCGCAGCTGCTCTTCAACGTGTCGAACGCGCTCGAGCGCCTCGGCAAGTACGCCGAGGCCGTCGAGGCGCTCGAGAAGTACCTCGCGAGCGGCAAGGCGAAGGACAAAGACGTCGTGCAGAAGCGCCTCGCGAACCTGCGCAAGCGCGTCGACGAGCAGCACAAGGCCGAGGAGCGCGCACGCGAAGAAGAGGAGAAGCGGCGCGCCGCCGAGAAGGCGAACGAGCCCGCGAAGAGCGAGGACGCCACGCCGGCGCCGCCGAAGCCGCCGGAGCCGCCGCCCGAGAAGCCGACGCGCATCCTGCCGATCGTCCTGCTCGGCGCGGGCGGCGCGGCGTTCGCGGCCGCGGGCGTGTTCGGCGTCCTCACCCTCTCGGCGCGGAGCGACGTCGAGGCCGGGTGCAAGGTCGCTCCCGCGGGGCGCCTCTGCAGCGCGGACGCACAGTCGGCGATCGATCGCGACAAGACCTTCGGGCTCGTCACCGACATCGCGCTCGTCTCCGGCGTCGTCCTCGGCGGCGTCGGGCTCTACTTCCTGATCGCGGGGGACGGCGACGACAAGGCGTCCGTGAAGGTCGGAGGGCGCTCGAGCCGGGGCGCCAGCGCCGGCGTCGGCGAGGCCACCACGAAGAGCCGCGGCGTGCGCGTCGAGGCGCGCCCGGCGGGCGCGGGAGTCGAGATCGTTGGCACCTTCTAGAAAGCGCCTCGCCGCGCTCGGCGTCGCGGCCGCGATCGCGACGAGCTGCACGCTCACCCGCGACGACGTCGCGTCGTGCACGAAGAACGCGGACTGCCGCGCCGCCTTCGGCGCTGGCCTCGTGTGCGGTGGCTCGGGCCTCTGCGAGCGCGCGCCGCCGAGCCCGCGCTGCACGACGACCTTCCCGCCCGATCTGCTGACGCGCCCGGCGAGCTACGAGGGCGTCATCACGATCGGCGCTTTGATGGATCGGAGCGTCGAGACGCAGCGCGGGCGCGAGGACGCGATCCGCCTCGCGACGACCCAGGTGAACGAGGAGAAGGGCCTCGACGGCCGGCCGTTCGGGGTCGTCTTCTGCGACGTCGCGGAGAACGCGCAGTACGACTCGCTCAAGCGGACCGACGCCGCCGTCGCGAGCGCGCGCTACCTCGCGGACGTGCTCGGGGTGCCGGCGATCGTCGGCCCGAGCGCCTCGGGCGACGCCATCGCCGTGTTCGACGCGGTCAAGGACCAGGGCGTGCTCGTGATCTCGCCGGCGGCCTCGAGCCCGGCGCTCACCGGCCACGATGTCCAGACTGCGACCGACGAGGCGCCTGGCCTCCTCTGGCGGACCGCGGTGCCGGACACGCTGCAGGGAGCGGCGATCGCGCGCCACCTGACGACGAGCTTTCCGACGGCGACGAGCGTAGTCGTGGTCAACGAGAAGGGGCCGTACGGCACCTCGCTGGCGGAGGTCTTCACCGCCGCGTTCAACGGCGGCGGGCGCACCGTCGAGACGATCGCGTACGAGACCGCGAGCCAGCGCGACGCCGCGATCGTTCAGGCGGCCGTGTCGACGCCCGCGTTCGTCCTGTTCTTCTCGTCGCAGACGGCCGACGCCGTCGCGTTCCTCAACGCGGCGACGGCGCTCGACGGCTACAAGGACATCCGCCTCTTCTTGACCGACAGCGCCGCGAACCCGGATCTCCTGAACGGCGCCGCCGGAGCCGCCGCGCTCTTCCCGCGCGTGGTCGGCAGTCGCCCCGCCGTCCCGCAGGGGCCGACGTTCGAGCTGTTCAAGACGAGCTACAGCGCCGCCTTCAAGAAGGACCCCGGCGCGCTCGCGTTCGTCCCGCACGCCTACGACGCGACGTGGCTCGTCTTCTACGGCATCGCGTCTTCGCTCCGTCAGGAGAAGGCCGTCACGGGCAACGGGATCGCGCGCGGCCTCCGGAAGATCTCGGCGCCGGGCACGGAGATCCCGGTCACCCCGGCGAACTGGACGAAGATCGCCGACGCGCTCGGCGCCGGCACGGCCGTCAACGTCTCCGGCGCCTCCGGCAGCCTCGACTACGATCCCGTGACCGAGGAGACCACGGGGCTCATCGACGTCTGGAAGATCTCCGACGACGGCAAGTCGATCGTGTCGACGGCCACGATCGATCCTCGCTGACGCGCCGCGCGCTCGGCGCCGGAGCGCGTTCATGTCGCGCGACCGCGGGCTCGGCGTGATGACTCGCGTGTCAGGCGTCGTCGACGCTCTTGACCGTGTCGTCGATCGCGACCTCGGGCTTGTAGCCGAGCTCCTCGCGCGCGCGCCGATCGTCGACCATGCAGACGTAGCGGATGTGATCGAGCTCCGGCGCGGGGAAGGTCGTCAACCGGAACGACCAGAGGCGCTTCAGCACGGCCTTCCCCAGCGTGTAAGGCACGGGCAGGCTCGGGCGGCGCAGGATCCGGATCGCGTGCGACAGCGGCAGCGGATCGGGCCCGGCGACGTTGTAGATCCCGCGCTTGCCCGGCGCGAGCGCGCAGCGCATCGCGCGGACGACGTCGGCCTCGTTGATCACCTGGATCATCGGATCGAAGCCGAGGAGCGTCGGGATCGTCGGCAGCCGGAGGAAGTTCGACGCCGCGTTGTGGACGCGCCCGAGGATGTGCACCGGGCGGAGGATCACCGTCTCGGTGCCGGGGTGCTTCCAGAAGAAGCCCTGCGCGAGCATGTCGACCTCGATGAGGTCGCGGATCTCGCCGAAGCGCGCGCCGCCGAGCAGCGGAGCGTCCTCGTTCAGGAACTGCGCGTTGTCCGGCTGCGGTCCGTACACGTTCGAGCTCGAGAGGACGACGAGCTTCGGGACGTCGAACTTGGCGACGTACTCGAGGAGCTTCTGGAACCCTGCGACGTTCCACGAGTGATGCTCGGCCTGCGAGGCGCGCGGATCGTGCATGACGCCGAGGTGGATGACCGCCTCGATCGGCTCGGAGCGGAAGATGTCCTTCAGCTTCTTCCGCCGGATGTCGACCTGCTCGTGGCGGACGTCCTTCGGCTTGTCCGGGAACGGGCGTCGATCGACGCCGACGACCGGCCTCTCGCGATGGAGGAGGCGGACGACCCGCTTGCCGAGCCGACCGCACGCGCCGGTGACGAGGACCGTGCCGAGGCCGCGCGGGAGCGGCGCCGGCCGGAGCGAGGCCGGCGGATCGGAGCGCGGTCGGGTGGGCGCGTCGATCGCCATCAGAAGAAGATGCTCTTTCGGGTCTTGAGCCCGCGGTTGAGCATCGATTGGATGGTGGCCTTCACCAGGAAGACCTTCTCCTCGATGACGGCGTCGTCGTCGTCGGGATCGCCGCCGAAGCGCATCGGCTCGCCGAAGTGGATGCGGTAGCGCGTGGGGAGGGGGAGCGCGCCGAACGGCAGGAGGAGCTGCGGCAGGATCGGGATGTTGGGCGCCCGGAGCAGCTTGGCGAGCCCGTCGAAGTTGCCGAGCGAGACGTACTGCTCCTCGCCGCCGACGACCGCGACGGGGACGATCGGGGTCCGCGTCTCGATGGCGAGCCGCATGAAGCCGAGGCCGAAGTCGGCGAGCTGGTAGCGCTTCGAGAAGGGCTTCGAGATCCCCCGGATCCCCTCGGGGAACACGAGCAGCGCCTCCTCGTTGGTGAGCAGGTGCTTCGCGTTCTCGGGGACGCCGACCACCTGTCCGACGCGCGAGAAGAGGAGCGAGACGAATGGCAGCGTCTGCGTCCACTTCTCGACCATCGCGCGCATGAAGCGCGGCGGCTCCACGTCCATGAAGAGCGAGGCGCCGATGAGCGCCGCGTCCATCGGGATCTGCCCCGAGTGGTTCGCGATGAGGAGGACACGCGAGCTCGGGATGTTCTCCGCGCCCGACACCTCGGTGCGGAAGTAGTGGCGGTGGAGGAGGGCGACCGACGCGAGCGCGTACTTCGTCCACTGCGGATCCATCCCGAAGGGATCGACGCCCGTTGCGGTGAGGTTGAGCGGGACGCGGCCGAGGCGCGCGTTGAACTCCTCGCCCAGCTTCGACGTCATCCAGTCGTCGACGTTGGACGCGGCGGAGTCGAAGAGGCGGCGCGCGAGCGGCGCCACCGACCGCAAGCGGCCCCCGATCCGAGCGAGCGAGCGCGACGTCTCCGCCACGGGGTCAGCTATCGCCGGGCTCCGTGGTCAGGTCAAGCGTAGCCGTCACGAACCGCGCGAGCCCGCGTCGCGATCGCAGCGCGCGCCGGATCGAGCCCGGATCGAGCCCCGAATTGAGCCCCGGGGTGAGGCCCAGGTGACGCAGCCGTGTCGCCCAGGCCGTCTCCGGGGACGGCCGGCGCCCTCGTGAGCGTGAGGTGGTACGCTGCCCGCCGTTGGCTCTGCGCTCTCCGCCGCCGCTGAGCAGAGGCTCGCTCGTCGCCGTCGTCGCGCCGGCGAGCGGGTTCGATCGCGACGAGCTCTTCCGCGGGCTCGCGTGGCTGTCGACGCGCTATCGCCTCCAGGTCGACGCGCGGATCCTCGCGCGCGAGGGCTACCTCGCGGGCGCAGACGCGTCGCGCGCGGACGTCCTCTCCCGCGCGATGCTCGACGACGACGTCGAGGGGATCGTGTGCGCGCGCGGCGGCTACGGCGCGATGCGCATCCTCGAGGCGCTCCCGTGGGAGCGCTTCGCCGCGCGCCCGAAGGCGCTCGTCGGGTTCAGCGACGTGACCGCGCTCCACGTCGTCGCGAACGCGCACGGCGTGGCGACCGTGCACGGCCCGAACGTGACGGGGCTCGGGCGCTCGATCACCGCGGCGGAGCGGGCGTCGCTGATCGCGACGTTGGAGGGCGCGACGCCCGCGCCGTGGACGGGGCTCGAGGTCCTCGCGCCGGGCGACGCGAGAGGCCCGCTCGTCGGCGGGAACCTCGCGCTCGTCGAGGCGATGGCAGCCGCGGGGAGGCTCGTCGTGCCGCGCGGGGCGATCGTCGCGCTCGAGGACGTGACGGAGCGGCCGTACCGGATCGATCGGATGCTGACGGCGCTGCTCCTCGGCGGGCACCTCGCGCGCGCGAGCGCGGTCGTCTTCGGGGGCTTCACGCAGTGCGAGCCAGGGCCCGACGGCGTGACGGTTGAGGCGGTGCTACGGGAGCGCACGCGCGGGCTTGGGATTCCGGTGGTCGCGGGGGCTCCGTTTGGTCACGGGGCGCCGAATCACGCGTTCGTGCTGGGGGGCGAGGCGGTGCTGCGAGGGGGCGCGGTGTATTGGGGGGCGCCGTGACCGCGGCATGCCGGAGCGTCCTCGCTGCGCGCGGGGAAGGGGCGGAAGCGCTCGGCAGCCGGCCAATCCTTCATCAGGGCTCATCGCCACGCGCGACCTTGGTGCCGTCGGAAAGGCGAGCGAATCGATCTCGAGGAGGTCTCCGTCGACGTAGTACGCTGCTCTCGTGCCGGCCCCCTTACGCGACGGCATCTACGAGCACCTCCTCACGCAGCTGCTCGAGCGTGACGTCGCTTCGGCTGCTCCGTCACTCCCCCAGCTCCGCGCGCTCGAGGACGCCGACCTGCCTGCATGGCTGGCTCGCCACTTTGCGCGCGAGCTCGAGCGCGCGCTTCGCGACGCCGCCGGCGCGGACGAACAGATCGCGATCGTCCACGGGCTGCTCGACCGCCTCGCCGAGCTCGTGCCCGCTACCGATGCGGGCGCCTCGCGCGTCGCTGCGCCTGCGCGCCTTCTGCAGTCGCTCTACCGGACGGCGCCGCCTCTCCGGCCGGCGTCACCGCTCTCGACCTCGACGCTCCTCACGCGTGCGCCCAAGGATCCGGCGCTGGGGCACGAGCTCTCGCGCGAGATCGCGTCGGCGGACTCGATCGACATCCTCGCCGCCTTCGTGACGCTCGGCGGCGTTCGCGCCGTCCGCGAGGAGCTCGAGCGGGCGGCGCGACGCGGGGCGCGGATCCGGCTCCTCACGACCGTGTTCACCGGAACCACGGAGGTGAGCGCCGTCGAGGCCATCGCTGCGCTGGCCGGAGCCGAGGTTCGCGTCTCCTACGACGTTCGCCGCACGCGGCTTCACGCCAAGGCATGGCTCTTCGAGCGGGCCTCCGGACTCCACACCGCGTACGTCGGATCGGCCAACCTCACCGCCACCGCGCTCGGCAGCGGACTCGAGTGGATGGTGAAGGTCTGCGCGGCGGACCTCCCGAGCGTCATCGACAAGTTCCGCGGGACGTTCGAGGGACTATGGAACGACACCGAGTTCGAGCCGTACGATCCGGCGGCCGAGAGCAGCCGGCAGCGTCTTCGCGTCGCCCTTCGCGACGAGCGCCAGTCGGCGACGCCCGCTGTCGTCCCGCTCTTCACGCTCCAGCCGTTCCCGTTCCAGCTCGAGATCCTCGATCGACTCGAGGTCGAGCGGACGCTGCACGGCCGTCATCGCAACCTCGTCATCGCCGCGACCGGCACCGGCAAGACGGTCATCGCCGCCTTCGACTACCTGCGCGCGTGCGAACGGGCAGAGACGCGTCCGCGGCTCCTGTTCCTCGCGCACCGTCGCGAGATCCTCGAGCAGGCGCAAGCGACGTTCCGCCAGGTCCTTCGCGATCACGCGTTCGGCGAGCTCTACGCCGACGGCCACGTCCCTTCGCAGTGGGAGCATGTCTTCGCGACGATTCAGAGCGCGCCGGGCGTCCTCGGGGAGCGCGTGGCGGCGGACCACTTCCGCTTCGTCGTCGTCGACGAGTGTCATCACGCGCCGGCCGACTCCTACCAGCGCGTCTTGCGCCTGCTCCGTCCCGAGGTGCTCCTCGGCTTGACGGCGACGCCCGAGCGATCCGACGGCAAATCGCTGCTGCCCGACTTCGGAGGGCGTATCGCCGCCGAGCTTCGACTGTGGCACGCGCTGGATCGTCAGCTCCTCGTGCCGTTCGAGTACTACGGCGTCGCCGACGCTGCCGGGACGGACCTCGAGAAGGTGCGATGGTCGCGTCATGGGTACCCGCAGGGCGAGCTCTCGACGCTCTACACGGGCAACGAAGCGCGCGTCGATCTCATCGTCGAGGAGCTCCGGCGTCGCGTGGTCGATCCGCGCCGAGTGCGGGCGATCGCGTTCTGCGTCTCGGTCGAGCACGCCGAGTTCATGGCGCGCGCGCTGACCGCCCGCGGCATCCCAGCCGAGGCCGTTCACGGCGACTCCGCCGACGAGGTCCGCCGGCTCGCGCCGCAGCGCCTCCGCGAGCGAGCCGTGAACGTGGTGTGCACCTGCGATCTCTACAACGAGGGTGTCGATCTTCCCTTCGTCGACACGCTGCTCCTTCTCCGACCGACGACGAGCGCCGCGCTGTTTATGCAACAGATCGGTCGCGGCCTCCGCCTCTTCGAGGGCAAGTCGTCGTGCCTCGTCCTCGACTTCATCGGGCAGCATCGAGCCGAGTTCCGGTTCGACGGGATCTACTCGGCCATCACGGGAATCCCGCGCGGTCGCCTCGAGCGCGACGTGAGAGAAGGCTTCCCGTACCTCCCGAGCGGCTGCGTCTTCCAGCTCGACGCCGTCGTGAAGGAGCGCGTGCTCGCGTCGCTGAAGAGCGCGGTGGCGAGCGCCGCGGTGCTGACGCGCGAGCTCCAGGAGATGCCCGGACGCGGCGCCGACGTGACGCTCGGCGAGTTCCTCGACGAGAGCGGGCGCGAGGTCGAGGACGTCTACCGCGTCGGCGGCTGGACCACGCTTCGCGCCCGCGCTGGCGCGATCGAAGGCGTCGAGGAAGAGTCGCTCGACCTGAGCCGCCGGCTCGAACGCCTGCTGCACACCGACGACGTCAGCCGTCTCGGCTCGTGGAAGAACGCGCCCGGCGCGCAGAACGACGTGACGTACCAGCGTCGCCTCACGATGCTCGAGTTCCAGCTCAATCATCGCGGCGTGCTGCGCGATCCGGCGGACGGCGCGTCATGGCTGTTCGGCGAACCTACCATTCGCGAGGAGCTCTCGCAGCTCGCCGACGTGCTCACCGAGCGCGTCGCGCTCGCCGACGAGGTCTACCCAGTAGCGGAATGGCCGCTCGCGCTCCACCGACACTACTCGCGTCGCGAGATTGTCGCCGCCGTCGGGTTCGTGAAGCCGGGGAGCAAGGGCGTCACGCCGCAAGCGGGCATCCTGCAGCTCAAAGACCAGAAACGAGAGCTGCTCTTCGTGACGCTCGACAAGTCGGGCGCGACCTTCTCGCCGACGACGCGCTATCGCGACTACGCGATCAGCCGGACCCTCTTTCACTGGGAGACGCAGGCTGCGGCGAGTCGCGATCGGCCCTCCGGACGGCGCTACCTCGATAGCCCGGGCAATGGCTGGTCCTTCTACCTGTTCGTCCGAACGGAGCCGGACGCGCCGTATGCGTTTCTCGGACCGGCGTTGCTCGACTCCGCGAAGGGGGACCGCCCCATCGGGATCACGTGGAGGCTCGAGCACCCGATCGCGGGCGCGCTTTTCGCCGAGCTCGCGACGCTCGCGCAGGGGTGAGGCGCGTGGCGGCCGGTCAGTGCATGTCCTAGCGCGCAATCACTTCACCTTGAAGCTGCGGCTCGCTGCTGAGCGTCGATAGCTGCGGCTCGCGCCGTCGAAATCGACGAGTGAGGCAATGCTGCCGATCGTTGGCTTGCCGACCGCCGCGGAGAGCGCGCCGTCGAGGGGCGGAACTCGGGCGCTCTTGTTCCCCTTCGGGACGCGGATGATCCAGTCCTTCTTCTTCGCTGTGGTGCGCGTCAAGAGGATCTGAGCATCGGCGTCATCGGGGACGCCTTCGAGCGCAAACGGCTCGGTCCGCGAGCGCGTCGCCTCGACGACGACGGGGGGCGTGAGCATTCCCTCGGCGACGAATCCATCCGTCGGCCATTCGCCGAGAGTGAGCCTGGTCGAGGCGCCATCCGCGAGAGTGATGCTGTAGGTCGTGAGCGGCATCACGTCATCGAGCTTCGCGAACTCGAAATCGACGTCGAAGGCCGTGCCGTCCGCGCTCACGTCCGTCTTCGTCGCCGCACCGACGAAGAGCGAGCGATTCCATGTTCGCGATTGGACGAATGCGTACGCCGTCGACGATCCGCCGAGCGGGCCCGCGGCGCCTCCCGTGATCTTGATCGTTGCCTTCACCTTCGTGGGCGTGAGCGGTGTGGCAGTGGCGAGATCGAGGTCGCGTGTCGTGTCCTCGGTAATGGCGGGCTGGTCGAGCCGAAGCCAGCGGTGGAACGCCTGCTCGACGCCTCTCGCCGAGACCGTCTGCGTCTCTGGACCGGACCAGTCGAGGAGGACGAGCGACGCCGGCTTGTTCGGGAACAGCATGAGCTCGTAGGAGCTCGGGTCCCCTTGGTAGGTCGACGCGCCGCTCGTGGCCGTCACCGTAAGGTATTCCCCCTGCGCGTTCGCAACACCGCCTCTCAGCTTTGGCCCTGCCAAGCTTCGGACCGTGAACCAGGTGAGGTCGCGCTTGATGCTCGCGCTGTTTTCGGGCTCGGACGACACGAGCTGGGAGATCGCCGCCTTGTCGAGCTCGACGAGCGACGAGACCTCCGTGTCGGGACCGAAGATCGAGAGCGCCGCCTTGCCCAGCGACCAATCGATGCCCGTGACGGTGACGAGACCGTCGGCGCCGATCGGAAGCTCGACGCGCTCGCCGCCCGGCTTGTCGAAGACGAGGGTCCCGTTCGCGAGCGGCGACGCGTCGATCGGCGGGGCCTCTTGGACCAACGCCAGGATCGTGAGCGATTCGCCGATCTCGGCGGGGCCGGCGTCAGGGTCGGGCGCGGGGCCGGACGCGGCATTGTCGGAGCTACCGCACGCGACGAGGGAGAACGCGATCGGGATGGAACAGAAGAGCGAGAGCGCGAAGAACGCGATCGACCGCATGGAGCGACGAATAGGCGCCGGCCGCAGTGCGCTCCATGGTCATTTGTTTGTTCCCCTGACCTGCCGACGAGCCCGCTGCGCTTCGCGCAGCGAGCCGGCGGCGTCGAGTCTCCGGACGCGTGCGAACGGCTCGAGCGGTTCGCGTCACCGCTGGGGGCGAGATGGCCTTCTCCGCCGCGGCGCGCTGCAGGGTGGGCGGCGCTCGGGGTCGGTCAGCGGCGCTCGCGAGGACTACCGAGGCCTGGCGATGCCGCGTGTCTTCGACCACTCCTTGAACTTCCTGGTGCTGTAGCGGAGGCGGTCGAGCGGCGTCGGGTAGCGACGCAAAAACCAGCGCATGTGAGCCAGCATCTCCTGGCCCTCGGGGCCGTCCAGGTCGGCCAGCGCTTGGCGAACGAGGCGCTCGAACTCCTCGGGCGGAAGCGGCTCCTCCCACACGTCACGGGGCTCTGAGCTCATCGCGCCCTCCGTGCCGTCTCCAGCCACTGGATGTCGATCATGTCCTTGGGTCGAGAACCCCATCGCTTCGTCGTGATGAGATCGTCGATCGACGGCAGCGCGAGGCTGAGGCCATCGCCGAGTTCGAGCGTCTCGGGCAGGCGAGGAGAACGGTGACGCGGGCGACGTCTCGTCACTCGACGGCGCTGTGAATCACTATGGATCGATCGGCTGTTCGTTGGGGCCTGCATCGAGTTCAGTGGCTCACTCGGAGGCCGTCCCAGGTCAAGGCGCAGCGTCGCCGATGCGGAGCTCGACCAGCTCGCCGCTCCTCCACCGCGCCACCACCGGCGCGAACACCTCGAACCAGCGCGAGGTCGAGCTCGTTCCGGGGCTCGGCTTCTTGACCGTCGCGGCTCTCCCCACAGCCTGCGAGAGGAATCGATCGCTCGACCAGGTCTCGCCGCGTATCGCTCTCGCCGTGGCGGAAGCGCCCACGAGGTAGAGGCCGCGGCACGTCTTCGTTGCGTCGAGGACGAGGTACACCTGCGTGCCATCCACCGTCATGTACGTCGTCTTCCCGCTCGCTCTTGCCGGTGCTTCGAGTAGCTCCTCGACGACGGCCTGGCTCGCGCCGAGCAGGGGCACACGCGCGCGTTCGGCCGCGGCCCAGTCCGCGGTGCTCTTCGCCGCGGTCGCGAGCTCAGCGTCGGCCGACGCTGCCGCGATGCTCTTCTTCGCCATCACCGAGAGCGAGCGCATGCGCTGGAGGCGGGTGAGTTGTGGCTCAGCAGTGATCTCGCGCGCGCTGAGTTCCGTGAGGAGCTGCGTCCTGACCTCCGACGCTCGCTGCATGCGCCCAGGAGTCGACACTGCCGTCACTGCGCTGTTTGCCGCGAGGAGCCGGCACGGGCTGTCTGCGCAGCCGGTCCCCGCGAGGTCGTGCGCACGTGCGCGCGCTTCTGCGATCTCCTGGTCGCTCTTCCAGCTGTCCGAGAACCACCGCTCGATCGCCGCGATCGCTCGGTCGGGGTCTCTCTCGTCGAGGTGCAGGCGGATCACCGCGACCCGCTCCAATCTCGCCAACGTGGCAGCTTCCCTTGCGCGCGTCCCGTCCCGGGCTGCGACCGCATCGAGGACCCTCAGCTTGGCGTCGCCCTCGAGCCGCATGGCCTCGGCGAGGAGCGTGGCGTCCTCGGCTTCACGTACCTCGGCCGTGTCGCCCTTCGTCTCTTTGAGACCGTCGACGACGACCCGTGCGCGGTCGACATCTGGGCGCGCGAGCGCGCTGGCGACTTCGCTGACGCGCGGCTGCGATATGAGCCCGTACGCGAGGAAGCTGACAAGGCCAACTCCCGCAGCGCTTGCCAACATCTTCTCGGGAGGGCGCAGAGGACGTAGACCGCGACGCTTCTGCAGGGACCGCAGAGCCGCGCCGAGTACGGGGATGGCGAGTACTACCGCGAACAGCCAAAGCGATGTGAGCGTCGGATTGATCGTCGCGAAGTAGGCGCTCGAGCCCCGGAATGCGCCCAGGATTATCCCCGTCGTTACTGTGAATGCAGCGACGGAAGTGGCCCAGACGTACAGGCGCGTGCGAATGGCGCGCAGCGCCTGAGGGGTGTGCGATCCGAGAAGCTGCTTGCCGGAGAGTACGAGGGTACCCTCGGTGCCGCACATCGAGTACGTCGCGTCTCGCCGGACGACCGCGAGCTTGACGTGCTGCTGCCGATTCACACGCTCGAGTCGCGAATCGAGGGATGCAGTGATGGAGCCGAGAAGCAGCCCGGTGCCGTCTCGATAGCCCGTGAGCATCACCGGACCATCCGCATGTTCGATCCCGATGATGCTGAACGCGTCGAGCTCGTGGTTGCTCAGGAACCGGGGTTCCGTCAGCTGTGGATGAGCAGCAACGACCGGGCTCTGAGGTTCGATGTGGACGACCCAGCGCGAGTGCTGGTCGTACGTGAGCCACGCGAGCTGATATCCGCTCCCTGAGCAGACCGTGCACGTGACATTCCCGTCGCCGCCACAGCCACCGCACACGACGGTGCCGCTCGCGCGACAGACCTTGCAGTTGATGAGGCGGCTGCTCTTCTTGTAGTGCTTGACCTCTTTCCCGCTGCCGCTGCAGTTGCTGCAGCGTGCCCGGCCGCTTCCTCCGCAGTAGTTGCAGGAGCAGACGCCGGCTCCCCGGCAGTATCCGCAAGGCGTTACGTACTCGCTGTCCGCACGTAGCTTCGCCGGAGAGACGGCGAACGGATCGACGAGGGCTGGGTCGACCCTCGGCTGCGAGCCTTGTCGCCGGTTCGAGGGAAGGCGCTCTTCCCGAACGACGCGCCGGACGATTTCGGTGACGACGCGCTCGAGCACCTCGTCTCGAACTTCGATCCTCACGATCAGGTCATCGAAGCGTCTCGGTGCTCCGAAGACCCCACGCGCCCACGCGGCCGCTGCCTCATGGACCGTTCGCTCGACCGGGGCCTTCGATGACGCCACCGCGGGGACAGGCGCGCGGCAGAACGGACAATCCGCCTCGTTGCCGAGGAGATGCCCCGCGCAGTTGGGACAAGCGGTGACTGTCGAATTGGCAATACTCATGGTCTAGTCGGTGCCCCCGCGGCAGTGCGCGTGGTTGGGCCGCTTTCATCGTCACCAGTCGATCGTGATCACTCCCGTTTGGCCCTCGTCGAGCGTCACCGTCGTCGAGCGATCACCCAAGAAGCGATTCTCCACCTTGATTACGTGTGCGCCGGCCTTGAGGGTGAGGGTGGCCGTGGCGTCCGTGCCCATGACGACGCCGTCGACGGAGATCCGGCCACCCGGGAACGCTACGAACGAGACCTGGGCCGGCTTGGGCGGAGGAGGTGGTGGCTCGGGCGCTGGCGGCGAATAGCCGGAGTAGTGTCCGCCGCCGCCGCCACCACTCCAGCCGCCGCCGCTGCCAGAGACGTGGCTCCTGTGCGAAGAATGGGAGCTGTGCGATCGGTGGGAGCTGTGAGACCGATGCGCGAGCAGATCGCCCATCGGGCCGTTCGATGCCGCGAGGATGAGAGGCTGCTCGCTCTCGTCGTCTTCATCTGGCTTTCTCGCCACCTGCGCGGCGGCGTCCCTGATGAGGAGGCCTGACCCTGCCGCACTCGAGAGCGCCGCGAGAAGGGCAGCACCCATCGGAAGGAGAAACCGGCGCGACGCCATCACGCACCTCCGCTGACGGCAGGCGGGTCCGGCGCTACCTCAGTCGCCGCTCGCGGCATGCCATCGGTTTGACGGTCGCCCTCGCCTACGGGGGCGATGCCGCGGCTGCGACGGAGCGTGGACGATGCGAAGAAGCCGCCGCATGCTGACCGCTTCGCGCAACCCGTGCATTCCTCGAAGTAGGTGTTCTTCCAGTCGGAGATGCTCTTCCGTGCGAACCCGTGGAGCTCGGGCCGGAGCACACAGAGCTGGTGGTTGTAGATCGAGACCACCATCCCGGCGTGGGAGAGGATCGCGACTGCCTCCGCGAGCTGCTGCTGGTAGTCCAGAGGGTCGACCCAGAGCTCTTCGAGGTTCGTCTTCGCAAAGCCCATGAGCTCAAGGCCCATGAGCGCAACGTGGTCGACGAACAGAAGGTTGCGGGTGAGGAACCGCGCAAGCTCCGGCAGGCGTGCGTACGTTTGAGCGTGGAGGACGACCCGGATTTCCACACGGATGCCGTATCGTTTTAGGTTCAAGACCCCACGCACCGTCTCGGAGAAAGCCCCGCGGGCTTGAACGACGTAATCGTGATCCTCCGGGACATCGGAGTAGAGAGGAATGCCGATCATCAAGTCGCCGTGCCTTACACGCCCGATGTCACGCGCGAGGTCGGGTGACGCAAACCGCCTACCGTTCGAGAGAATGTGGACGGTCGTACGGGGGACATGCCGCTTCAGGAGCTCAACGAGCTCGACGAGCTGCTGACCGAGAAGGGCAGGTTCACCGCCGGTGATACCGATCTCCGCCGTTTCGGGGGATAGGAGCGGAATGACCTGCCGCAGCTCATCGACGATCCACCTGTCGTCATCCGCCCTCGGAGGCTGCGAGCACATGAGGCAGTAGTTGTCGCAACGCTCCGTAACGAGCAGAGAATTGGAAGGGGAGGAGCGTCGATACAGCGCATTC
The DNA here is from genome assembly GCA_019637225.1 of Labilithrix sp. Classification (GTDB taxonomy): domain Bacteria; phylum Myxococcota_A; class Polyangia; order Polyangiales; family Polyangiaceae; genus Labilithrix. The sequence continues at coordinate 48,969 of JAHBWC010000009.1, read as the reverse complement.
ACGTGCGACCGTTGCGGATCGATCCGGACAACGTCTCCGTGCTCGAGGTAACGCATCTCCTCGCCGAGCACGTAGACGTCCCGCCGAGCACACTCGAGCGGAGGCTCGTGAAGGAGGTACGCGCGGAAGCCAAGAGGCAATGACTCTGGCCGTCGTCGGAGAAGAAGGATCTCACGAGCGCGCGCAGGCTCTGGCAGGTCCGGGCGCTCAGAGATGCGTCCGATGAAGGGCTCCGGCGATGCCTCCGCAACAGGTCGCAGGTGCCGCCCATGAAGCTTGAGGAGCATCGCTATACCCAGCTCATCAGGATACTTCTCGCTTCTGGATTGTCTTCCAGGAGGGCGAGGATGTGATGAACTACGCCCGTCTGCTTCTTGCAGAACGCGCTGAACGCCTTGTGCCCGACCGCATCGCCCTGCGTTGCGCGATGAAAGACGGGATCTGCGCCGCAGAATGGCAAGTACGGGCAGTCACTGCACATGGGGCTACTCTCGAGCAAGGAGTCCTCGAGCGGCCCGAGCAGTGCGTCGCTGGTCATCATCGTCTCGTACGAGTCAGTGTCGAGATGGCCCAGCCTGAATGCGAAGTCGCCCATCTCGGCGAGCATCCGGCCTTCGTCGGACGCATACACGCCGCCATCGTAGTTGTAGATGATCGCCGCGATGCCGATGCCGGCAGGGGACTGGAGGTCGACGTACGACGCGCCCTGCGGCGAGAACATCTTCTGGAGGACGATCGCCGTGTACTCCTCGCGGAAGGGGTAGCCGCGACGATTGAGGTCGAGAATGTAAGCGAGCCCGCGCCGGTAGAAGTCGAGCCAGTCGGCGACGTCGTACTTGCGCACGAGGCTCGTACGGACGGCGAACCCGTAAGGACTCAGGCTACGGAGAAACGCGCTGTGGAAGCCGTGCCTCACGTACTCCTCGAGGATCGCCTCGATCTGTCCGAGGCTCCGAGGCGTTGTCGTCATCAACGCGCTCACGTGATGCGGTCCAAGTTGCTCGCGCACGCGCCGGATGCCCTCGAGCGTTGCGGCGTAGCTGTTACCTCCGCGGAGCGGGCGGTGCGTGTTGTGAAGTTCCTCGGGCCCGTCGAGCGACGTCGAGAAGTAGATGTCGTGGTCCTTGCAGAACTTCAACATCTCGTCCGTCAGGCGCGACAGGTTCGTCGCGATCACGAACCGGAGGTCCTTCCTGTGGTGAGCGTTGATCGCCTCAGCCCGGTGGACGATATGCCGGATCAGGGCGAAGTTGAGGAGTGGCTCGCCGCCCTGGAACTCGATCTTGATCTGCGGGGAGGGACTCCTGAACACCAGATCGAGCGCGCGGTCTGCGTGCGCCGGAGTCATGTCGAAGGCAGCCCTGTCCTCCGTCTGACGCGAGACCTGGCAGTAGTGACATGAGTGGTCGCAGCGCAGCGTCACGACGAAGATGTGAAGGCCGGTGAACGCGGCTACCCGTTCTGCACGGGTTCGGTACTTCAGCGCGAGGAGGTCGAGCGCGCAGTCGGAGTCCTCGTCGAACAGAAAATGCCGGACCTTGAGCGCACGATACAACGGTGAGGTCGGCGTCAGCCGCCGTCGACAGAGGGCGACGAGCTCTTCTCGCTCGAGGATGACGTACTCTCCGACGTCGTTCGTCGCGACGTAGCGCCGCTCGTCGAACCGTCCGAAGCGGAACGGCGCGAGCCGGTAGATCGGTGAAGGACGGAACTGCTCCCTCGGCTTGAACGGTGCCTGAAGAGTCATTCGCGTCGGATCAGGTCGGTCTTCGAGAACGCGTGCGCGAGGATGAGCGCCCGCATGGGGCCGGTCTCCTCGGCGACCTCTTCGCGGAGCTCCTGATCGAGGAGCTCCTGGTAGAAAGCGCGGACGGAAGTGATCGCCGACTCCTTCGACGCACCTGCCTTGAACGTGAAGAGCACCGGAAGCTCGTGCTCGCTTGGAGACTGGAGCATCGCGGTGCAGCGGTCAGCGACGCGATAGGCGGCCTTCTTGATGGCGGTCAGGCGATAGACCCGGAGGTCGAGTGTGACCCGGATCGCGTCACCCTCGAATGCGAACAGAGCTTCTTCGGTCATTGCTTTATCCACGGAGCCGAGCGACAGACGGCAGCAGGTGCACCAAGAGGAGTCATCGATGGCCTGAGACGTGAGACCGGTGCGATCGGTGTGAGCTGTGCGATCGATGCGCAAGGAGTAGCGAATCGGCCGGGGTGGGCTGAGCAAGTACGAGCTGCGCTCGGTTGTCGTCGTCATCCTCCTCGCGCAGCCGTGTCACGTCACCAGGCGCGGCCTTGATGACGAGGCCCGTCGACGCGGCGGCTCCGATCGCTGACAGCAGTGCCACTCCGAGCGGCACGAGAAAGGACCGTCCTCTACCCATCGGGTGCCCTCCGCGGCCTAGGATTCGGCCTTTTAGGATGGCTGACGTGACGTGCAGGCACCATCACCCCTAGGGGTTACCCCTTTGCGCAATCAGTCGGGATGGTGCGGAAGCTCGGCGTCGTCGCCCCGCGGGTGAGGCCGGATCAGCGCGATCGGGATACTTTGAGCGACATCCGCGCGGTCGTGCGAGGCTCGCCAGCAGTCGCGCGCGCTGCCGCGCCAAGGCGGAGCCAGTCGGTGTTGCGGTGGACCCAAGACTCGTTCGGTAGAGCGCAGCCGAAGGCGTTCGACGAGGCCGTCGCCTCGTCTCGATGGGGGCGGCGGCCGCGCGTCGACTTTCGGTAGGCTCGCCGCAGTGTTCGGTAAGCGCGCCGTGTTGGCATCCGTGGTCATTGTCGGAGAGTGGGGAGTCGTCTCGCCGCTTGCCCGCTGCCTCAGTTCACGTGCCGCCCCGTCTCCCGCACGCTCAGGGAGTCACTCGGCTTGTTCTCCGACGGATCGCACGCGACCCCGAGACGAGAGGCGACCCTGTTGATCCAGCAGATGTTGTCCCTCGCGACCCCGCACCGGAAGAGCGTCTTCGTGCACTCAATACCGCTCACGCGCGCGTAGGATGCGTTCTCGATGGCGAACTCGGTCGGCAGGTCAGGACAGTCGATCTCGGCGCAGACTTCGGCTACCGGTGCCGTCGCGAGGGGAACGGTGATTCGTGCACGATTCTTCTCGAGCCACGGCACCAGCCGGTCGAACAGCTGCCCGACCGCGAGCACCATCTCGCGTGAGGCCGCCGCGACGGTCCGGCCACAGACCGAGCTCGGCTGCGCGCCAGGAAGCCGGGCGACGGCAGCGCGTGCCTTGTCTCGCTGCTGCTTCGCGCACGCAAGGACGCGATCGTAGCCCTTCGCCTCGTCGTGGCAGGTCGCCCAGGCGTTGGTTGCGGCCGCCGCTCGGCATGCGAGCGGGTGTAATGCGCGGATTGCGTCGGCAGTGTCCCTTGCCGCGTCGTCCGGAGCCATCGTCTCTGTCTCGGGCGGCGGCAACGCCTTCGCGGTAGCCGGCGTCGGCGTCGCCGCGGTCTCGCGATGAGCCGCGGATACCGCGGGTGCTCCCGAGCCGGGAGGCGGTTCCTTCCGAGAACAACTCGCCAACAGCAGCAGACCGCATCCGACAGCCACAGCTACCTTCATGCCCGGAGGATACGGGACACGCTGTCCGTGCGGATCTCCGTCCAAGCCTCATCTTCGCCGCGACGCGACGGACAGGGATTCGTCTTTGGCGTCCGTTCGTACTGACCTGGGCCCAGAATTCGATCGAGCAATTCCTGGCGTGGAGCGCCGCGACTCGGCTTCAGGGGAAGCGTTCGCTCGCTCTCGACGGTCGACACGCCGCTCGAGAACGCTGCGAATCGCTGCGCCCTCCCTGTGCCGACTGCCGACGCACACCACCTCTGTCCCGCCCTCGCGCTGCGTGAGCTCGAAGCGCGCTACGGAACCCCCGGAAGAGTCGAGTTACACGCCGCCCTGAGGAAACGGGATCTCCCCCTACGAGTGGCTCCCCCGCAGAAACCGCCCAAACCGCTCCGCGCCAAACGCCTCGCTGAACGCCCCCGCACGCCACGCGATCTTCCCCCCGATCGCCACCATCTCGACCGCGTCGTCGTTGCGATTGACGAGCCGCGTGTGCCCCTCGAGGAACTCGGCCGTGTGGTACTCGTGGACGGCGTCGCTCAGCTTGGCCGGATCGACGACGGTGATGTCGGCGCGCTTGCCGACGGCGAGGTGGCCGGCGTCGATGTTGAAGAAGTCGGCGTTCTCCTTCGTGAGGCGGAAGACGGCCTTCTCCAGGCTCATGAGCGGTGCGCCGTTCTCGTGTGAGGCCTGGACGTAGCGGAGGACGCGGAGCGGGACGTTGTAGAACGCCATGTTGTTGATGTGCGCTCCGGAGTCCGCGAAGCCGAGGACGCCGCTCGGCTCGTTGTAGAGCGGGCCGTAGCGCGAGGGGTCGTGGTTTCCGACCACGGTCTCCCACGTGATCGCCCGATCCTGCTCGATGACGAGATCGAGGAACGTGTCGACCGGGTGCTGGTCGCGCTCGCGGGCGATGTCGGTGAACGACTTGCCGATCAGCGAGCGGTCGGGCGCGTCGACGACGTACGCGTCGCCGAAGTCCTTCTGCCAGACCTTCGGCGCGAGCTTGTTCGCATAGTGCCGCTTGAAGCGCTTGCGGTACTCGGGATCGCGCAGCGTGCGGGTCCGCGCTTCGGGATCGCGCGCGAGGTGCCGGGCGAGGGCGCCGGTCGGAAACTCCTCGAAGATGACGAGGTCCATGCCCTGCGCGAGGACGCGGAAGGGGACGGGGAAGACCTGCATCCGGAAGTCGGCGCCGAGGACGCGGTTGAAGATCCCCGCGATGAAGCCGATGAGCGACCGGACGTAGGGATCGCCCTTCAGGTCCATCAGCGCGACCATCGAGGCTTTGAGCGGCTTCCGCAGGCCGAAGAAGGACGCGCTCTGCGACATGTACCAGAGGGCGGCGACGCGGTTCACGAGGTTCGGCACGCCTTGCAGGTGGCCTCCGCGACGACGGACGACGCGGGTGAGCGCGTTCCGCTCGCTCGTCTTGGCGTAGGCCGCGGGCAAGAGCTTCGACCAGTGCCGGCCGTCCATCTTGTCCCACGGGTTGTGCTGCATCGAGATGCCGATCAGCCCGGCGTCGAGCGACTCCTCGAGCAGCGCCACCATGCGATCGATCTCGGCCGGCGTCGGGCGCTCGTCGTCGCGGAGCGAGCGATCGATCCCCATCACGTGCGCGCGGATGTCGGAGTGGCCGATGAACGAGGCGACGTTTGGGCCGAGCGCGAGCGACTCGATGTGGTCGATCCACCCGCGCGCGGACGACCACGACTTGCGGTCGCGCAGGATGGGCACGAGGATCTCGCGCGGGAACGCCTCGACCCGCGTGAACATGTCGCAGCAGTCGTCGACGTCGGCGTACACGAAAGACAGCGAGCAGCCGCCGAGCATCACCGTGGTGACGCCGTGGCGAACGGACTCGGAGAGCTGGGGCGCGACGAGGACCTCGCCGTCGTAGTGCGTGTGGTTGTCGACGAACCCCGGCAGGACCCACTTGCCGCGCGCGTCGATGACCTCGGCGTCCGGCGGAGGCGCGATCTTCGCGCGTGAAATCTCGGCGATGCGCCCGTCCTGCACGAGGACGTCGCCCGCGTACGAGGGGTTGCCGGTGCCGTCGAAGACCGTTCCTCGCGAGATCACGAGCGGGCGCATGGAGCGATTCTACGCCGGATGGAGCGATCCGTAGCGTCGCGGAGCCCGCCCGCCCGCCGTCGAGCGCCCTGCCGCCCGCCGCACCCGCCGGCCGTCGAACGCCATTCCGCTCCCGACGCCCGCCCGCCGTCGAGCGCCCTGCCGCTCACGCGCCCTCCCGCCGCGACCGCCCCGCTGCTCGCGGCCCCCGCCCACCGACACCCGCCCCGCCTCCTCCCCACGCCCCCTCCGCACTCCCGCGGAAGCTCCCGGCCGCCTTGGCCGTATGATCCCCTGCCACGATGCCCGGTCCGCCCTTCGACCTCCGCTCGCGCGAGGTCCGCATCCTCGAGTGCGCGCATTGCGACGAGCCCGTCGCCGCGCCCGCGCTGCCGCGCCTGTCGCTCCGCTGCGGCTACTGCGGCGCGCACGACGAGCGCGAGGCTCTCGTGACGCGCGCCTCCGGCGACGACGGCCCGGCCTACCGATCACGCGCCGCCGGCCGCTCCGGGCGCCGGCTCGAGGTCGACCTCGGCGGCCCCGTCGCGGGGTTGCCGCGCCGCGGCCGGCTCGCGGCGGCGCGCGCCCTGTACCTCGAGCGGAAGCGAGCGTTCGCCGCCGCGCGCGATCGAGACGACGACGCGCGGACCGCCGAGGAGTTCGCGCTCCTCCACGTCGCCGCGCACGTGGCCGCGATGCAGATCGCCGCGCGTGACTGGCTCCACGCGCGCGCGATCCTCGAGGCGACCCTCGAAGCGGTGACCGTCCCCGTCTACCGTGCGCTGGTCCTGGCGCGCCTCGCGCGGCTCGCCGCGATGTGCGACGCGCCCGAGCTCGGCGACAAGTGGCTCTCGCTCTGCCCGCCGAACCTGCGCGTCGCGGAGGTGGCGAGCGACGTCGCCGTCGCCAGCGCGATGCTCGCGCGGGCCCGCGGCGATCACGCCGCGACGCTCGCAGCGCTCGGCGATCCGGAGCGCGCCGACGCGATGGTCGGGAACGCGCGCTGGTTCGCCACCGCGCTGCGTGCGGACGCATACGAGAAGCTCGGCCAGTCGGCGGCCGCCATGCGCGCGTGGCGCACGGGCCTCGGAGGTGTCCGAAACGCCGCGAAGGTCGGCAGCGTGGCGGCGACGTACCACCTGGCGGCGGAGACGCGAAAGCGCTCGGCGCGGAGCGCGCTCGTCGGCCTCGTGTTCCTCCTCGTTGCGATCTTCGCCTTGATCTCGGCCATCCGCACGATCGAAAGCGACGGCGACTACTTCCGATGGATCGCGATCGCGGCGGGAGCCGTCGCCGTGGCGTTCGTCGCTCGCTGGTGGGCCGGCCGCTGAGCGAGCTCCCCGCGGGGGCGGGGTGGACGTCGCGACGTTCAGGCGACCTGGACCTCGGCGCGTGCAGTCGCTCCGGCCTCGGCCTCGCATGAACCGGCGTCCACGCTCGCGCGCGATCGGCCGATAATCGCGGGCTTTGCGCGGAGACCACCGCAGGCACGCGCGCTGCTCGAGCGGGGGGAGGAGGCTCGAACATGAAGCTTGGTCGTCTGGTCATCTCGTCGATGGGTGTGGTCTTCGCGCTGTCTCTCGCGGTCGTGGGGTGTGAACAGAGCGAGCGCGACGGGGAGGAAGCCTCCGCCGTGACGACGTCGGCCCTCCAGGCCCAGAGCCAGGCGGGGCTGACGGACGGCCTCGTCGACGTCGAGGGCGCCCTCGCCCCGAACGCCGAGGACGCGGCGAAGGCGGTGCTCGAGCGCCCGCTCCGTGGGATCCGACCGGAGGGCTGCGCGAAGAAGACGCGCGCCGGCGAGGTGGTCACGCTGGAGATGACGCGCTGCACGGGGCCGTTCGGGAAGGTGGAGATCACCGGCAGCCTCGTCGCGACGTTCTCGAAGCCCTCCGCCGACGTCGTCGAGGTCGCGATCGTGGCGAGCCAGGGGACGACCGCGAACGGCGAGCCGTTCTCGTACGCCGCGACGGGGGACGTGCGCTTCGACGGCGATCGGCGCTTCGTCACCTACCGCGGCTCGTCGAGCGGCACGACGAAGCGAGGTCGCGACTTCGCCACTGCGACGGACGTGTCGATCGTCGCCGACGTCACGACCCACTGCGCGAAGCTGAGCGGCGCGTCGAAGGGCAGCGTCGGGCGCTACGAGCTCGATCTGACGTTCGAGGGCTTCGAGGGCTGCCGGGACGTGTGCCCCTCCGCGGGCACCGCGCGCGCGCGCGTCGACGGTCCGCTCGTGAAGAACGCCTCCGTGGAGGTCGTGTTCGATGGGAGCTCCACCGCCAAGGTGAAGGTCGATCGCGGCGAGGGCCGACGCACGAGCCAGCGCGACGTGGCGCTCGACTGCGACGCCGCCGAGGCGGAGTAGAGCGGGTCGCGGACGCACGGGACCGGGCGCGGAGCGGCGACGATCAACACGCGCGAGGATGCCTCGCGGAGAGCGCCTCGAGCTCGGCGATCGCGAGGTCGCGCTCCGTCTCGCGCGCGATCGTCGCTTGCATCCGCCGCGCGCCTTGTCGGAATTGCGCCTCCTCGAGGACGCGCCGGAGCGCCTCGCGGATGCGCCTCGACGAAGCCTTCGGGCTCACCGACAAGCCCGCGCCAGCCACTTCGACCCGTGCTCCGTTGTCCTTCTGATCGCGGCCGAACGGGATGCACACGAGCGGGACCCCGTGCGAGAGCGCCTTCATCACGGTCCCATGACCACCGTGCGCGATGACGGCGGACGCGCGCGGCAGCACCGCCGCGTGAGGCGCCGACCCCACCACGACGACGTTCGTCGGAGGCGCGAGCCCGTCGTCGTAGGACTGCTCGCCCAGCGTGACGAGCGCGCGGACGGGGAGCTGGCCGAGCGCCTCGACGATGCGGCGGAGCGTCGGCCCCTGGTTCTGGAACGTCGAGCCGAGCGAGACGAGCACGAGCGGAGCCGTGTCGTCGTCCGGCCAGGGCGGCGCGTACGGCGCCACCCACGCCGGATCGTCGAGCTGCGCGCCGACGTAGCGCACGTCGTACGGAAGGGCCGGAGGTACGAAGTCGTACGCGGCCGACGTGAGGACGAGGCTCCGCTGCAATGCGTGGAACTGGTCGAAGACCTCGCGCAGCGCGGGCATGCCGAGCGAACGGCGCGACGCGTTGACGGGCTCGAGCCCGAAGCGGAACATCCGCTTCAGGACCGCGACGAGGAAGCGATCGCGGAGCCGGCCGAGCGGTCCGCGCGCCGGTCGTAGGCCCAGGCCGAATGGCGTCACGCCCTCGACGGGGGCGCAGTACGGGTAGTGGAAGAGCAGGGCGGCGGGGAGGCCCGACTTCTCGGCGCCGACGATGAGGCCGAAGGGCAAGCAGTCGATCGCGAGCGCGTCGGGGCCCACCGCGTCGATGGCGTCGAGCAGGTCTCTCGCGTAGGCCTCGGACGGCCCGAACATGAGGCGCTCTCCGATCCGACGGAGCTGCGCCATTGGCGAGGAAGCCTCCCAGTCGCGCACGAGGTCCTTCGACGGGTCGCGCATGTCGTGCCTGGGAGCGCGCGTGTACGTCGAGAACGAGCAGCCGGCGCGCTCCGCCTCGATCGCGATGCTCGGATCGCCGAGCACGTGGACCCGGTGACCGCGCCCAGCGAGCCGTCGCGCGATCGACATCTGCGCGGGCACGTTCCCGCCTCCCTCCACCATCGCGAAGAGGAACGTCCGCCGGCTCGCGCTCTCGGCGTGGGACGACCGGGGCGTCTGCCTGCTCATCGCCGCCCCCGGTCGGCACCGCCGAACGAGCGGAGTAGCGCGTCCACGGCCTCGGTGATCCGCCGGGCCGTCTCCGCGCGGCTCTTGCCGAGGTCTCGCCGCAGGAGCTTCCACTGGTAGAAGTCGGTGGCGCAGAACAGGAGATCTACGCGCCGCGCGCGCTCACGTTTCTCGCGGGGCAGCGCGTCGGCAAATACGGCCTCCACCCAGGCTCGATGGCTCGCGCGTGCGTCGTCGAGGAAGCGGCCGAGGAGCGGGTCCAGAGATTCCTGGACGAGCAACTGCCAGCCGATGTCGCCCATCTCTTCGTAGCTCGCGACGAGCGTGCGCACGGCGACGGCCGGCTCTGCGAGCCGCGGAGGCTTGCGGCGCGTCATCGTCCTCTCGCGCAGGCGCGTCGCGGCCGCGACGAAGAGCTTGTCCTTCGAGCCGAAGCGGCGGAGCACGGTCTGCAGCGTCACGCCCGCGCGATCCGCGAGCGCCTGCAGCGTGACCTGCGCGAAGAGCTTCGTCCTGAAGAGCTCCTCGGCGGCGTCGAAGATCTTCGCCTCCGTCCTCCGGGAGGACTCGGCACGGGCGACCATTCTGTACGGTCTGCGACGCGGCTCCATTTGAAGGTAGTGAGACTAACGTCAAACTGAGCCCGTTGGGGCGGGGATCGAGCCGGGCGCGCGGCGCGTCAAATCGCCGCCACCGACGCGACCGAGCCCGATGAAGCGAGACTCCGCGAAGCTCCGCGAGACGACAGGCGATCTCGGCCGATCAAGTCGCCTGTGATGGCGCGGGCCGGGTCCGCCGGAGCCGCGCCTTGACGCGATCGCTGACGACGTAGAACGCCGGCACGACCACGAGGCTCAGCACCGTCGAGACCGTCAACCCGCCGAGCACGGCGGCGGCCATCGGGCTCCGCGTCTCCGTTCCGGCGCCGAGCCCGAGGATCGGCGGGACGGCGGCCATCATCGTCGCGATCGTCGTCATCAGGATCGGCCGGAGGCGCAGCGGTCCGGCCTTGGCCATCGCCGCGAGGGCGTCGACGTGGTCGTGCGCGCGGACGTGCTCGGCGTACTCGACGAGCAGGATGGAGTTCTTCTTCACGATGCCCATCAAGAGCAAGAGCCCGATCATGCTGAAGAGGTTCAGCGTCTTGCCCGAGACGACGAGGCCGAGGACGGCGCCGCTCACCGCCAGCGGCAGGATCGTGAGCACCGTGACGGGGTGGAGGAACGAGTTGAACTGGCTCGCGAGCACCATGTACGCGACGAGGATGCCGACGAGCATCGCGAACCAGAGGCCGCTCGTGGTCTCCTCGAGCTGCGAGGCCTGACCTCCGGCCGCCACGCGCAGGCCCACGGGTAGCTCCTTCGCGAGCTCGTGGACGCGCGCCATGGCCTCGGCCTGCGAGTGACCGGCGCCGACGTTGCCCTTGATGCCGATCGCCCGCTCCCGGTCGAGGCGGCTGATCGTCTGGAGGACCGGCTTCTCCTCCTGCGTGACGACCATCGAGAGCGGGACCAGCGCGTTGTTCGCGCCGCGTACGCGGATGAGCGAGAGGTCCTCGGGGCGGGTCCGCTGCGAGGCGAGCAGGCGCATCCGGATGTCGACGCGGCGCCCGGCGGTCGAGAACTTCCCCACGGTGTTGCCGCCGACGAGCGCGCTGACCGTGCTCCCGAGCTCGCTGATCGAGACGCCGAGCTCGGTCGCGCGCCGGCGATCCGGCGTGACCTGGAGCTCCGAGGCGCCGACCTGGTAGTCCGAGGTGAGATCGGCGGCGATGCCGCTCGCTTCGAGCTCCGTCTTGAGCATGTCCGCCGCCGCGACGAGCGCGTCCCAGTCGGAGCCGCGGATCGTGAAGTCGATCGGCGAGCCGCCGGACGAGACGCCGAAGCCCTGCTGCGACGGATCCTGCACCGAACCGCGGATGCCCGGGATGCCCTGGAGGTCCTTGCGGAGCGCGGCCATGAGCTCGACCGCCGACATCTTCCGCTCGCTCGGAGGGACGAGCGTGAGCGAGATGGAGCCGGACGATCCGTTGAGGGACACGAGCATGCGCGCGATCTCCGGGTGCTTCGCGATCCGCTCCTCGGCCTTCGCCAGGAGCGGCTGCGCGGCGATCGGGGTCATGCCGGCCTCGGTGGAGAGCCGTACGTTGAGGCGGCTCTGATCCTGCGAAGGGATGAACTCGGTCTTGATGCGCGTCACGAGCAGCCCCGAGGCGGCGAGCACGAGGAGCGAGCCGAGGAGGACCTTCAGCGGATGGCGGAGGGAAGCCGCGAGGACTCGGGCGTAGGCGCGCTCGAGGGCGCCGAAGCCGCGATCGACCAGGCGCCCCAGGGCGCTGCGGCCTTCGCGCGACGCGTTCAGCATCTGGGCGCAGCGCGCCGGCGCGAGCGTGATCGCCTCGAAGTACGAGAGCATGACCGCGACCGAGAGCGTCACGCCGAACTGGAAGAAGAACTTGCCGATGACGCCCTTCATGAAGACCACCGGCAGGAAGATCGCGATGACCGCGAGCGTCGCCGCGAGGGCGGCGAAGGTGATCTCCTTCGTACCTTCGGACGACGCGCGGACCTTGTCTTTGCCCATCTCCGCGTGACGGTAGATGTTCTCCATGACCATGACGGCGTCGTCGACGACGAGACCGACGGCGAGCGACAGCCCGAGGAGCGTGAACGTGTTGAGCGTGAACCCGCAGAAGTAGACGACCGCCACGGTGCCGAGGAGCGACATCGGGATCGCCAAGACGACGTTCATCGTGCTCGAGAGCGAGCCGAGGAACAGCCAGCACACCAGCGCCGTCAGCGCGACCGCCATGACGAGCTCGACCTCGAGCTCGTGGACCGCCTCCTCGATGAACACCGTCGAGTCGAAGAGGACCTCGACGTTCATCCCCTCGGGGAGCGTCCGCTGGATCTCGGCGACGCGCGCCTTGACGGCGGCGGCGACGGCGACGGCGTTCGTTCCGCGCTGCTTGAGGACTCCGAGGGTCTGCAACGGCACGCCGTCGAGCCTCGAGATCGACGTGGAGTCCTCGAAGCCGTCCTCCACGAGCGCGACGTCCTCGAGGTAGACCGGCGCGGTCGCCGGCGTGACGACGCCCGTGCGCGCGTCGGCGGCCGCCGGCTTCCCACGCTTCACCACGAGCTGGCGAAACTGCTCGATGTCGAGGGCCTCGCCGAGCAGTCGGACGTCGAGCGCGCGTCCGCCGGTGTCGAGCTGACCGCCGGGGACCTCGACGTGCTCGGTCCGGATCGCGTTGATGACGTCGCTCGCGACGACGCCCTTCTCGATGAGCTTGCTCGCGTCGAGCCAGATGCGCACGTTGCGGGACTGCGCGCCCGAGAGCGTGATTTGCCCGACCCCCTCGACCGTCTGCAGGCGCTCCTGAACCTGGTACTTGGCGACGTCCGCGAGCATTTGCTTCGAGAACGCGCCGGTGACGGCGATCTGGAGGATGGCCGCGTCGTCCGGGTTCGACTTCGACACCGTGACGGCAGGGACGTCCTTCGGGAGCGAGCGCTGCGCGGACGCGACGCGCGCCTGGATGTCCTGGAGCGCGAGGTCGACGTCGCGCGACATGTCGAACGTCGCCGTCACGCGCGCGCTCCCCGCGCGGGCCTGCGAGCTTATCTGCTTGATCCCCTCGACCTGCGAGATCGCCTGCTCGAGCGGCTCCACGAGCTCGCGTTCGACGGCGGGCGGCGACGCGCCGGGCCACTGCACGGAGACCGAGATGTTCGGGTAGTCGACGTCGGGGAACTGGCTGATGCCGATGCGGGTGAGCGCGACGACTCCGAACAGCATCGTGCACGCCATCAGCATCCAGGCGAACACGGGGTTCTTGATGGAGACGTCGGTGATGCTCACGGCGGAGGGCTCTCCGCGCCGGCTTCTCGCCCGCCGCCGCGGCGACGCCCGGAGCCGGCCCCCGCGGGTGCGTCGCCCGTCCCGGCGTCGCCGCGTCGAGCCTCGGGCGCCGGCGCGGCTCCCGCGTCGAGCGACGCGAGCCGGGTCGCGTTGACCCGCGCGCCGGACGAGAGCGCCTCGGCGCCGCGGACGACGATCCACTCGCCGCCCTCGAGCCCGGTGCGCACCTCGACCCAGCCGTCCTTGGTGCTCATGCCGAGGGTGATCGCGCGCTCCTGGGCGACGCCGTCCTCGACGACGTAGGTGACGTACCCGTGATCGGTCGCGCGCGTCGCGAAGCGCGGGATCATCGGCGCGTCGCGCGTCGCGCCGACGTCCACGCTCACGTCGCAGAACGAGCCGGGCCGGAGCCAGTACTTCCGCTCGGAGGAGACGACCTCCCCTGTCACCCCGACCATGTGCGTGGTCGGGTCCGCAGCTCCGGAGACGAGCGTGAGCTTCGCCTCGAACGTCCGCTGCGTCTCGCGCAGCGTGAAGGTCGCCTTCATGCCGGGCTTGAGGCGCGGCGCCTCCTGAGGCTCGACCTGGAAGCGGAGCAGCATCGGGTCCTGGCGGAGGAGCGTGGCCATCACCACGCCTGTGTTCACGTACTGTCCGGTCTCGACGGTGCGCGTCTGGATGACGCCCTCGCGCGGCGCGCGGACGAACGAGTCGCGCAGGTTCAGCTCCGCGATCTTCAGGTTCTCCGCCGCGACGGCGGTGTCGGCCTTCGCCGTGAGCGTCCTCGTGCGGTAGGTCTCGAGCTCCTCGCCGGGGATGAGACCCGGGTGCTTCTCCATCGCCCCCTCGCGGCGGCTGACCTGGCCCTCGACGTCCCTCTGCGCGGCCTGCGCCTTCTCGAGCGCGGCCTTGCCGCTGTTCACCGCGAGCCGGTAGCGCTCGGAGTCGATGACGACGAGGACGTCGCCCTTCTTCACCTCCTGCCCGTCCGTGAATGCGACCTTGTCGACGACTCCCGCGACGCGCGAGGTCACCTGGACGCGCTCGAACGCCTCGATCGTGCCCGGCGCGGCGACGACGTAGTCGACCTTCTTCGCCTCGACCTGGAGGAGATCGACCGCGAACGTCAGGCCGCCGCCGGCCCGGCCCGCGCGTCCCCCCCCGCGAGCGCCGCCCGCCGCCGCGCCGTCCGGCGCGGGCGCCTCGCGCTTGCACGCGCCGAGGCCAGCGGCGAGGGCCGCGGAGGCCGCCGCGATGACCAGCACGGCGCGCGCACGCTTCATTTCATCGCTCCGTCGTCGAGCGGTCCGAGGCCGAGCGCGTAGCGGAGCTCGAGGTACGCCTGCTCCATCGAGAGCTTCGCGGAGGCCCGCGCGACCTCCGCGTCGTAGCGACGCGCCGTCGCGTCGGTGAGCTCGATCGCCCGCGCGAGGCCCTGGCGGTAGAGGATCTCCGTCTCCTCGGAGCTCTTCTCCGCTGCCGCGATCGCGTCGTCGGCGATCCGGAATGCCTCACGCGCCGCCTTCAGCGTCACGAGCGCGACGCGGATTTCGTTGTCGATGGTCCGGCGCAGGTAGCTCTCCTCGAGCGCCTGACTCGCCGCCTGCGCGTTCCGCGCGCGCCGGTCTGCATAGCGGAACCCGGCGTCGAAGATGTTCCACTGCATGTTCAGCGTCGCGGTCTCCTCGTGCGAGCGCTCGGTCGGGAGCGGGTCCGGCAACACGCGGACCTGCGCCGTCGCCGAGAGTGTGGGGATCAACCGGTAGAGTGGCTCCCTCGCCGACGCGCGCATCGCCTCGGTCCTCTCGTGTGCGGCGCGGAGATCCGGCCGGCGCTCGAGCGCGGAGCGCACCTGGTCATCGGGGTTCGTCTCGAAGCTCTCCGCGGCGCGGGTCGTGCGGTCCGGCGGCGCGAGGGCCGGCGGCCCCCCGATCGTCGACGGCGCGACCGGGCGACCCATGAGGAACGCGAGGCCAAGGTAGGCCGTGCCCACGCGGCCTTCGGTGGTCGCGACCTCGCGCGCGGCGCTGGCGACCTCGAGCGTCGCGCGCGTGGCGTCGTTGACGCTCGCGAGCCCCGCGGCCGCCCGTGCCTCGGCGTTCTGGAGGTTCGCCTGCGCGCGCTCGAAGCGCTGTGCGGCGGCGTCGAACACGCGCTCGGCGGCGAGCGTCTGCATGAACGCGCGCGCCGTGTCGAACGCGACGGCGCGCTTCTCCTGGACCGCCGCCCAGCGCTCCGACTCGAGCTGGTGGCTCGCCTGCGCGTAAGCGGGGAAGGCGCTCGGTGCGACGATCGGCTGGGAGAGCGAGAGGGTTCCGCTCGACGTCGTGTTCCTCCCGCTGCGGTCTTCGCGGAGGCGGTACTGCCCCATCCCGGCGGCGGTGAGCGTCGGATAGAACGCGCCGCGCGCTCGGTCGAGCTGACCTTCCGCCTGATCTACGCGGAGCGGCGCGCGCCGCGAGCGCTCGTTGTTGTCGAGCGCGGCGCGGACCGCCTGCTCGAGGCGGAGGGGAGCCTCGGCGTGCGCGCTCTGCGAGAGGAGCATGCCAGTGACGACGAGCGCAGGCGCGACGTTGAGGCGCATCGCGCGAGAATGGTGGGCGGTGCCGTCGCTCGACACAACGCGCTTGTCGGACCTTCCGACCAGCCGGCGCATGCCCATGACCGACCGCCGGCGTCTTCCGACGACGAGGTGGGCTCACCGGCGCCGGATTGCCGTTCCGCCAGGCGCCTTCGCCGCCTGCGAGCGATGCGCGCGGCGCCTTCGCTCGGGCAGGTCCACTACTCCGGACCGGACGCGAACGTGTCTTTCGCTCAGGTCTCTTCGCTGTACGGCGGGGCGACCGCGCCCGTCTGGGTGTGCTCGTCGACGTCGTCGGCGTCCTCGGCGAGATCGTCCGCGATGACGATCTCGTCGTCCTCGGGACCGACGTGCGTCGTCTCGAGGTCGACCCTCATGTCGGCGCCCGTCGGATCCTCGACGTCCATGATGTCGCCGGACTCGAGCGCGTCGCCCGCCGTCGCCGGTGCTGCGTCCACGGTCTCGGGGCCACCCGGGATCGTGAGCGGCGCCACGCGCAGGCCCTCGCTCTCGCCGCTGAGCGCGCTCGCATCGGTCGGATGCATCGGGCGCTCCGTCGCTCCCGCGGAGAGCTCCGTCTTCGGCCCGTCGCCGAGCTGACGCATCTCCCTCAGCGTGTGCGGCACGACCTGACCGCTCTCCGTCACCTCGTCGGCCGACGCCGCGAAGGCGAGGTCCGCGGGGCGCTTCGGCGGAGACGGGGCGTCGTTCGACAAGGCCCGGGTCACGGCGGTCTCCTCGAGCGGGAGGGCCGCGATCCCTTCGGGAAGCGACGTCCCCGTCGGGCCTTCGAGCTCGAGACGATCGAGCGACTCGTCGATCTCGCTCTCGAGCGAGCCGCCCTTGCCGAGCCCGCGGATCGTCGTCGCGACGGTCTCCTCTCCGGGCTGGGGGGCGCGCGCGGGCGACGCTTCGCCGTTGCGCTTCGGGAGCGGCGGCGGGGTCGAGCGCGGTGAGGTGACCGGGCGCGCGGTCGTCGCCGTCTCGCCGGTGCTCGTGACCTCGGACGCGGACTGCGGCACCTGCGGAGGCAGCGGACCGCGAATCGCGGTGGCCGCGCCGGACGCGGAGGAGGGCGGCGAGGAGATGTTCGCCGAGGAGGGGCGCTTCGCCGGCGCGCCGGCTGCCGGAGCGGCGGCCGACGGAGGCGCCGACGCGCCCTTCGGGCTGCTGCCGCGCGCGGGCGGCGGCACGGGCTGATCGCTGACGAGCTTCGGCGGCGCGTAGACGAACTTGGGATCGCCCTCGGGCTTCTTCAGCTGGTTCGTCTTCGAGCGCTCGAGGCCCTGCGTCGCCTCGGTGTCGCCCGCGCGCATGCGGAGAACGCGGCGCCAGGCGTCCGCGGCCTCGCGGCCGTCGGCGAGCTGCTCCTCCCAGATGCGCGCGACCTTGCGTGCGAGCTCCGCGCGGGCGTTCATGTCCTTGCCGCGGAGGATCTGGTCCTCGTAGAGCTGGACGAGCGACTTGTAGTCGTTGAGCTCCATGAAGAGGCCGGCGAGCTCGTCCATCACCGCTTGATCGGTGGGGGAGAGATCGTGGAGCTTCTTCAGGTCGGCGGCCGCGTTGACCGGCTCGACGAGCTGGTCGCGGCGGATCTTCGCGCGGCGCGCGAGGAGCTGGCGGACGAGCGGTCCGTCGAAGACCTCGGAGAGCGCGTGCGAGAGCGCGGCCTCGGCGCGGCGCGGATCGCCCGTGTCGATGCCGAGCGCCTCGAGCATGTCGAGCGTGAGGCCGTCGACGTGCGCGACGAGCGCGTCGCCGAGCCACGTGAAGGCCTGCTCGGCGTCGTTCAGATCGCGGTGGGCGAGGGTCGCGGCGCGGCGGAGCAGGTTCGCGCGCGTGCGACCGCCGTCGCGCGCGCCGTGGCCGCCCTGCGAGAGCGCGTGGCAGAGCGCGCGCCGGAGGCGATCGCCGCCGCCGAACTTGTCGCCCTCGCGCGCCGCGGTCTCGAGGACCGCGATCGTCTCGTCGGTCGGCGCGCCGGAGAGGGCGAGCTCGAAGAAGCCGCGGGCGCGCTCGGGCTGGCCGCGCGTCGAGGCGATCTGCGCGGCGCGGGCGAGCGCGCGGACGCGGTCCGGCGGCGCCTTGGAGCGTGTGACCTGACGCTCGTACAGGTCGATGACGTCGACCGGCTTGGCCGCGAGCTGGGCGAGACGCTCGAGCAGCGGCTCGGCGTCGGAGGGCGCGATGAAGACGAGGCCCTGCTCGCCGTGCGCCATCGCGTCCTGCCGGGCGAGGCCGGCGCGGGCGCGGACCTCGGCCTGGCGGACGAGCTCGTGCGCGCGGTCGGGGCCCTGCACTTCGCGGGTGAGGACGTCGTGCGCGACGGCGAGCGCGTCTTGATCGCCCGTCTTCACGCTGAGCTCCTCGAGGTGCTCGGCGAGGCGCTTGTCGGCGCCCTTCGTGCGAACGAGCTCGATCGCGACGGTGACCGCGTCGGCGTCGCGGCCGACGT
The DNA here is from genome assembly GCA_019637225.1 of Labilithrix sp. Lineage (GTDB taxonomy): Bacteria > Myxococcota_A > Polyangia > Polyangiales > Polyangiaceae > Labilithrix. The sequence goes on along the minus strand of JAHBWC010000009.1, from coordinate 30,687 downwards.
CGGCGAAGCGCTCGAAGGCGCCGCGGAGCGCGGCGGTGCGCTCGGTGCCGTGGCGCGCGTCGAACCACCACTCCTTCAGCTTGCTCGCGACGATGCCCTTCCAGCCGAGCTTGTCGCCGAGCTCGATGTACGCGTGGCGCACGGACGCGTCGCCCTGATCGGCGAGGTCGGTGAGGGCGCCGAGCGCCTCGTCGCCGCGATCGAGCTTGTCGGCGAGGATCGACGCGAGCTTCGTGGTGAGCTCGACGATCTCCTGCTCGTCGGCCTCGATCTCGATGCGCTCGACGAGGAGCTCGGCGACGCGGCCCCACTGCTCGGTGATCTCGCAGAGCTCGCAGAGGCGGGTGAGCGCGTCGAAGTCCTCGAGGTCCGCCTTGCGGACGAGGTCGAGCGCGCGGATGGCGTTGCGCGGGTCCTCGAGCTTCTCGTAGAGGCGCGCGAGGCGGGCGGCGATCTGCCCGCGCTCCTGCACGTCGGCGACGAGCTTGAGCTCGCGCTCGAGCGCGTCGGCGGCCTCGCCGAGCGAGCCGCGGTTCTCCTGGAGATCGGCGATCGCCTGCAGGGCAGGGCGGCACGTCGGATCGAGATCGGAGAGGATCAGCTCGTAGCGGGAGATCGCCGTGTCGATGTCGCCGACGCCGTCGGCGAGCAGCTCCGCCTCGCGGAGCGCGACGCGCGCCTTCTCCGCCTTGTCGACCGTGTTCTGGCCGAGGCGACGGAGCAGCGTGGCCGCCTCGGTGTGGTCCTCGCGCTCGACGGCGTCGTCGATGAGGCGCTCGAGCGCCTCGCGATCGTCGCCGTCCTCGAGCAGCTTGAGCCACAGCTCGCGCGCGAGCTCCTTGTCCTGCAGGCGGCTCGCGCAGAGGGTCGCGGCCTCGCGGCGGATGTTGATGCGCTTGCTGCGATCGGTCAGGCGGTCGCCGCGCTTGGTGAGGAAGGCGACGAGCTTGTCGGTGCTGTCGGCCTGGTTGTAGCGGGCGACGAGCAGGTTCGCGTAGTCGTCGTTGAGCGGGTCGAACTCGGTGGCCTCTTCGAGGCGCTCGAGCGCGTCGTCCTCGCGGTTCGCGCGCGAGAGGTAGTCGGCGGCGCGCGCGTAGCACGCGGCCTGCTGCTTCAAGTCGCCCGTGAGCAGGCCGCGCTGGTAGGCGGCGTTCGCGGCCTTCTCCCAGGCCTCGCCGCCGGAGTAGAGGCGGTCGGCCTCGTCCCAGAGCTTGCCGTTGCGCAGGGCGTCGGCGGCCTCGGCGTACGAGTCGCCGGCGGCGATCGCCTCGCCGAGCTGCTCGCGGAGCTCGCCGAGGCGTTGCATGAGCGAGCCCCGCGCGACCGGGTCTTCGAGCGCCGCGGCGCCCTCGGAGAGCACCTGCGCCGCCAGGTCCGCGCGCTCGCCCTTCTCGAAGAGCTTCGACGCGGTGAGGACGGCCTGATCGTCGTCGGTCGAGAGGCGCGCGATGCGCCCCCACGCTTCGCCCGCGGCGACGAGGTCCTTGCGCTTGTCCTCTTGCAGCTTCGCGAGCTTCTTCTCGAGGAAGACCTTCGTCTCGACGTCGGACTCGATCGTCGCTTCCTGCTCGAGCACGTTGGCGAGCTCGTCCCAGCGCTGCGACTTCTCGAGCAGGCGCATGAGCGCCGTCCGCGCGCTCTCGTCCTTGCGATCGAGCGAGAGGAGCTGGCGCCACGACGAGATCGCGCCGTCGACGTCGCGGAGGTTGCCCTCGCAGAGGCCCGCGACCTCGCGCAGGCGCTCCTTGCGCGTCTCGAGCAGCTCGGGCGTGTTGGCCGATGCGCGGATGCTCGCGAGCAGCACGTCGCGGAGCTGGCCGTAGTCGCGCTTGCTCCGGAGGTAGTCCTCGGTCCACGACAGCGCCTCGGGGTGCGCCGGATCGCTCTCGAGGACCTCCTTGTACTTCGCGAAGGCCTCGGGCTTCTTCCCCTTGCCGGCGAGCATCTGCGCGGCGTCGAGGATCCCCTGCATCTTGTCGGGGGAGAGGCCGCGGTCCGAGCCGCCGCTACGCGCGGCGCGGTAGTTGGTCTCGACCTCGCTCTCCGGCGGCTCCTCGTCGCGCTCGGGCGTCCGCGTGGCCGGCGAAGCCTTCGGGGGAGCCATGCTGGCGCGCCGCGGCGGAGCGTCACCCGTCGCCGGGCCGTCGTCGCTCGCGGCCGCGCGCTCGGCGGTCTGGTTGATGCTCGGATCGCTCGGCGGATCGGCGACCGATCCGCCGGCCGCCGCGAGGGCCGCGCGGACCTCCGGGACGAGCGCGCCGTTCGGGTTCGCCGAGAGGTACGCGTTGCAGCGCTGCGGCATGTCCGGCGGAGCGCCGAGCGACTGCGAGTAGTGGATGAGGAGCTGTACGGCGCGGTCGTGACCCGGCTCGATGTCGAGCGCGGCGCCCGCGTAGGCGAGGCCGTGCTCGCCCTCGTACGTCTCGGAGAGCGCGACGAGCAGCTCGGCGGCGTAGGTGCGCTCGTCGGCGGGGACGGCCTCGCCGGCCTGGATGCGATCGAGCACGCTCGACGCGTACTCCTGCTGGAGCGCGGGATCGGAGCCGTCGATGTCGCGCGCTTGCGCGAGCGCGCGCGTCGCGCCCTGCAGATCGCCGGCGAGCTTGCGCGTCGCCGCCTCGTCGCGGAGGAGGCCGACACGCCGCTGCGGGTCCTGCTCGAGCTCGAGCTCGGCGCCGTAGAGCGGGATCGCGTCCTGCCACTGCTGGAGCTGCTTGTAGAGCTCGCGCGCGTTGTAGATGGCGTAGGCGCTCGTCGGATCGAGCTCGATCGACTTCTTGTAGTTCTCGATCGCCTTCTTCGGCTGCGTGAGCGGCGGCTCGGACCAGAGGCGCGCGAGCTCCTCGTGGAGCCCCGCGAGCTCGCCGCGGATCTCGGGCTGGGTGCCCGCGAGCGGCGCGAGCGCCTTGGCGCGGCGGTCGAGGAGCGCGACGAGCGCCTTGCTGTCACCCTTGTCACGGTAGAGCTGCGCGAGGCGATCCGCTGCGACCTGCGCGGTCGGATCTTTCTCGAGCGCCATCATGAGGATGCGCGCGGCGCGGTGCGCGTCGCCGAGCGTCGTCGACCACACGTTCGCGGCCTCCGCGAGCCAGTGGGCGGCGTACGCGCGGTCGCGCGTCTCCGTTCCCACACGCTCGAGGAACATGGCGTAGCTCTTCGGGTCGGCTTCACCCGCGGAATGGGCGTAGGCGAGCGCCTCTTCGTCGTGAGGATTCTCGACGAGGCGCTGCACGAGCCTATCGATCTCGGCGCGATCCATACCCTCGGCGCACGGTACCACTACGCAACCCCTGGAAGCAATTTGGGGTTTTACCCCAAGCACCGCGGCCGAGCGGTGGGGTGCTTTCGACCGCCGTGCCGGTCTGGAGGCTTGACGGGGGGCGCGCGCCACCACCGTGCGGCCGTGAGGAGGAGGCGGCCGTGGGCGAGGCGGCGTGAGTGGGCGAGGCGGAGTGAGGAGGAGGCGGCCGTGGGCGAGGCGGGCGTGGGCGAGGGGGGTGGGGAGGAGGCGGCCGTCGGCGAGCCGGGCGTGGCGAGGAGGCGGCCGTGGGCGAGGCGGGTGTGAGGCGGGGAGGGGAGCCCTGTGGTACATCCCGCGCTCGATGCGTTCGCTTCGCGGGTTGGGGGCGCTTGCGCTCGGCGTGCTCGCGCTGGGCGCGCCCTCGTGCGCGGCCGACGCCGATGCGCCCTCGTCGACGGCGGCGCCGGGGATCGACGCGGCCGACGGATCCGACGCGCGTGCCGGATCGGACGACGGCGGCGCGCCGGACGACGGACAAGCGCCGGGCGCCGATCTGGCGTGCCTCGGCGACGAGGCGCCGATCACGCTCGCGGGCGGCCTGCCCTACGTCACCGTGACGGTCGGCGAGGCGCCGGCGTACGACGCGAGCTTCCTCGTCGACTACGGGACCAACGCGTCGACCATCGACCTGTCGAAGTTCGCGCCGCCGGGCCCCGCGGCGACGGGCTGCGATCCGACGCGCCTCGGTCAGCTGTGCGGCTTCGCGCGCTTCGATTTCTTCGGGCCGTGGGGCCCGGTCTCGCTCTACACGGACGCGCACGGCGCGGGCGGCGGCGTGGACCAGGCGGGCATCGTCGGCACCGACTTCACGAGCAAGGTCGCCGTGTCGCTCGACTACGCCCGCGCGAAGGCCCGCCGCGCTTCCGCGGCGACGTTCTGCACGCCGGCGGACTTCGCGGCCGCCGGGATGGCGCCGCTGTCGACGGTGGGCTTCTTCACGAACGACGTATCGAAGCTCCGTCCGCTTTCGGACGTCATCGCCGGCAGCGCGCCGTCGATCACGGTCGCCAACGTCCCGACGGTCCCGCTCCGCGTGGCCGGCGTGACGGCGCACGCCCAGCTCGACACGGGCTTCTCCGACGCGCTCGTGCCGTTCTCGGTGAACGTCAACGAAGCGTTCCTCGACGCGGTGACGGCCGCCGCACCGACCGCGCTCGTGCGCGCGGCCGACAAGGACCTCAGCCTCACCACCTGCGCCGGCGTCAACGAGCCGGTCGAGGCCTACGCCCTCGCGTCGGGCGCCGCCGTCGAGCTCGTCGGCGAAGACGGCGAAGCCGTGCGGGCCTTCCCCGGAGCCACGCTCTTCGTGAAGCGCACGCCCCCGGCCGCGCGCCGATGCGGCGGGATCGGCACCTGGACCGTGCCCGCCGCGCAGGTCGCCGCCTCGTTCTACGCCGCGCTCGGCCTCGTAGCCTTCGACCCCTTCGGCTCACGCGTGTGGGTGAAGGGCACGTCGCTCTAGGCGCCGGGCAGCGCCGCGCGGCGAAGACGAACGACGAGCTGCCTCACGAACGCACGAAGGTCTCGGGCCTCTGCTCTCGAGCAAGGACTTACGGCGCGAGTCGCGTCGGGGGTCTGCGAGCGCGGTTGGGGTTTCGCGAGTCGGGGGCGGGGTCTGCGAGCGCGATCGGGGTTCGCGAGTCGGGAGTCGCGAGCCGGGATTCGGAACCCCCGATCGCGCTCGGACCCCGGACCGGCTCGGAGCTCACAGCTTCAACACGAGGCTATTTTTCACCTCGACGTCATACGTCCGAACCCCCGCGGGCGGGCGGTTGTCGTACCAGACGCCCGCGCTGATCCGCGCCGACAGGAGCGGCGTGATCGTGAACGAAACGAACGAGTCCCACAGGACCCGAAAGTCGAGCGGACGATCGAACCGCGGCTGGACGTACATCACCGTGCTGGCTTCGGCGAGCGAGGAGACCTGGACGTTCACGCCGCCGTAGTTGCTCGAGCGGTGCCAGACGTTGTTGTACGTCGGTGACCCGGGGATCGCCTCGAGCACCTCGTGCTCGAGCAAGTACGTCGTGCCGGTGAAGATCTCGAAGTCGTCGATGTTGAGCAGCATGAAGCGGAAGCCGGTGCCGTAGAGATCGCGGACGGCGAGGCGACGGAAGCGGTCGTGCTGGACCTGCGCCAGGCCCTCGAGCGCGACGAACGGCGACAGCGTGTAGTTGTAGCGGGCGTGCGCCATCCAGCGCGCGACGGTCGTCTCGCCGCGGGCCTCGCCGTAGTCGGCGGAGACGCGGCTGAAGAACAGGTGCGGCTCGGCGACGATCCCGCCGAACGCCGAGCCGGCGAAGGTCATCGTCTCGGTGTTTCCGGCGCGTCCGACGAGCGCGCCCTCGAGCCAGAGGAAGCGTGGGTTCTTCTTGAGCGTGTTCCGCAACGCCTCGGCGTTCACCTGGGCGCCGGCGGAGGAGGCGGTGAGTGCGATCGCGAGGACGAGCAGCGCGCGAGCGGCCGCGCGCACGAACGCGCGCGAGGGCCACGATAGACCTTTCATGGCCTTCTCTTACGCGACTCTCACGCCGATTCGAACCCGTCGCGCGCCGTCGGTCCTCGCGCACCCCTCTTACGCGACTCCACGCCGATTCGAACCCGTCGCGCGCCGTCGGTCCTCGCGCGCACGCCGACTATTCGAACACGCCGTAGTTCGACGTGGACGACGGCTGCGCCGGCGCGTTGCTCGTCGGCTTCGCGCCCGCCGCGCCCTTCGGCGGTCGTCCGCCCCTGCCGTGCGGCGCGCGCGGCGACGCCGTCGGGACCGGCTGCGCGCGCGGCAGCGAGTCGGGCGTGACCGTCGGCGTCTCGTCCGCCTCCGGCAGCTCGATCGTCGTCTTGGGCTCTGCCGTTGCGGGCTCGTCCGTCGCGGCGGTCGTGACCTCGACGCGCGGTCCGACGACGGGCGTAGTGGGCTTGCCGCTCCGCAGGCCGAGGTACACGCCTGCCGCAGCCACGAGGACGATGACCGGGAGCGCCGCCACGACGAGCGGGAGCGGGAGGCCGCCGAGCGTCCGCTTCGGCGCCGGCGCCGGCGGGAGCGAGATCGCCGGCGGACGCATCGAGTCGGGGACGCGGATGCCCGCGGCGTTGGTGATGGACGCGCGCACGCCGCTCGTCGTCGCGCCCTGCGCTTCGAGCGCGGCGAGCAGCTCGCCCGCGAAGACGTCGGCGCTCGCCTGGCGATCCGTCGGGTCCTTCGAGAGCGCGCGCATGACGACGTCCTCGAGCTCCTTCGGGACGTTCGCCTCGGGGGCGACCTCGTTCGGGCGCTTCGGCACCGACTTGATGTGGCGCGCCATGACGACGACCGCGTCGTTGTCCGTGAAGGGCGGCCGCCCGGTGAGCATCTGGTAGACGATGACGCCGAGCGAGTAGAGGTCCGTCCGCGGATCGAGCGGCTTGCCCTGGGCCTGCTCCGGAGACATGTAGCGGGGCGTTCCGAAGACCGTGCCGGCCTGCGTCTCGACGACGCCCATCGGCTCGTCGGCGTCGCGGATGAGCTTCGCGATGCCGAAGTCGAGCACCTTGACGATCTCTTCGTGGGCGTCGCCGCTCGCGGAGCCCGCCGCGCTCGTCATCATGCGCGCGAAGAACAGGTTGTCGGGCTTGAGGTCGCGGTGGATGATTCCCTTCGCGTGCGCCTCCGAGAGCGAGCGGAGCGCCTGGCGCGCGGCGTCGACCGCCACGGGGATGGGCAGCCGACCGACGCGCGTGAGCCGCTGCCCGAGGCTCTCGCCCTCGAGCAGCTCCATCGCGAGGTAGAACTCGCCGCTCTCGCTCTGGCCGAAGTCGAAGACCGTGACGGTGTTCGGCGAGGCGAGAAGGCTGTTCGCGCGCGCCTCGCGCATGAAGCGCGCCTTCGCGGTGTCGTCGATCGCGCGATCGCCTCGGAGGATTTTGATCGCCACCTCGCGACCCATCGCGTGCTGCTTGGCGCGGTAGACCGTGCCCATCGAGCCGGAGCCGAGGCGCGCGATGATGGTGTAGCGACCCTCGAGCGTGCGGCCGACCATCGGGTCGTGATCGGCGGCGGCGAGCTCACGCGCTCGCACGAGGCTCGAGCCGTCCGCCGGGCACACGGCCGGCGCCTCGTTCTCCGCCCATGACGCGCGGCAGCGTGGACAGACCAGCGATCGCGGGTCCGTCGGGACGGTGTCGTCCAGGCGCGCGGCGGAGGGGATGGACACGTGTGGGACAATCGTCGCGCGAGCCTTGCCCGGACGCAAGGTGGGCGAGCGAGACGAGACGCACTTTTGTCGCGCAATTCTCGCGCGATTTGTTGCGCGTTCTGTGCTCGAGCCCGCGCGACGAGGGCCCTCGGTCGTTGCCTCGGAGACAACAGCCGGCGAGCCGGTCGAGAACTCGCGGGCTTACTCCGCGGCGCCGTTGTGCGCTGCGTTAGCGGAGGGGCAGGACGTTCCGCGGATCGCAGACCACGGTTACCGAGTCGGCGATCATCGACACGCCGGCCGGCACCTTCGTGAGATCGATCCCCTCGCGCACGCGGCGGACCTCGAGGTGGAGATGGACGAGGCTCGGCGAGCCCGTGTCCCCGACGGCGCCGACGAGCTGACCGTCCTTCACCGGCGCGCCGACGCCGAGCCCGGGCGCGATCGAGTCGAGGTGCCCGAGGAGGAGCACGTAGTCGCGCGTCCGGCCGCCCTCCCGGAGCGTGTGGCGCGTGAGGACCGTCAGCCCGAAGAGGGCGCCCGCGTAGAGCACCTCCGCGTCGCCCTCCTGGTGCTCGAGCGTGATCATGTGGACCGGCGTGCCCTTCTTCTGCGGCAGATCGACGGCGCCGTGCCCGACGTGCTTCAGCGTCGGACCGCGGCGCTGCTTGGCGTCCGGCAGATCGAGGTCGTAGCCCGAGACGACGTGGTGGCCGCCGGCGAGCCCCGGCGGGATCGGATAGCGGTAGAGGTCGTAGTCGGCCGGGCGCTCCGGCAGGCGGGGGATCTGCTCGTAGGTCGACCAGCGTCCCGATCGCTCGCGGTGTGCGTTCGCCCGCGCCTCCGCCACCGGGCCGTCGTCGGTGGCCGTGAGGTGCACGCACGCGTCGCCGTCGGGCGCGGTGCCCGGCGGGCAGGTGGCGCCGTCGCCGAGGTCGCGCGGCGTGGAGCCGTCGTCGGGCGCGGGCGGAGCCGCCGCGTGAGCCTTCGCCGGCAGGAGCGCGGGCGATGGCGCGCCGAGCACGATGAACGCGAGCGCGCCCAGGCCGACCCAGAGCCAGCGATCGCCGAACGCCGTCCGCGCACCCGCCGTCACGGGGTGGAGACTACCAGGGCCGCGCCGACATTCCTCGTTCTGGGCCTCGTTCGGGGGAAAGGACGCGCGATCCATGATAAGGAGGGCCCGATATGGCGACCATCGGCGAGACGCTCACCGCACTGTTCGAGGCCGAACGCGCCGCGCGCGCGCACCACGCGACGCTGCGCGGTGAAGGCGACGCGAAGCTCCTGCCCGAGCTCCGCGCCGCGACCGCCGCCGCGCTCGCGCTCGAGGACGAGACCGAGGCCAGCATCCGGCTCGTGCGGCTCGCGGTCCTGCTCGGCGATCTCGAGGGCGACGCGGTGGTCGACCTCCTCATCGACATCCTCGGCGGCGTCTCGCCGGAGGCGCGCATCGCCGCCGGCGAAGCGCTCGAGGGCCTCGCGTTCGATCGGTTCAAGGAGGTCGCGCTCGGCATCGAGCGCGCGCTCGCGCGCTTGCCGAAGGGCAACGCCGCGCTCGGCGAGCTGCCGTTCTTGCTCGCGGAGGTCGGCGAGCCCGGCTGCGCGAAGCTCCTCGGCCGCTTCCTCCAGAACGACGACGCCGAGGTCGTGGCCGCGGCCATCGAGGCGATGGCGGAGCTCGGCGATCCGGTCGCCATTCCGCTGCTCGCGAAGCTCGAGCGCGACGGCCGGCAGGTGCAGCTCGACGACGACGAGGGAGGCGAGCGCGTGTCGATCGCGGACCTCGCCCACGAGGCGCGCGAGATCCTCGAGGAGATGGCGGCCGAGGCGAACCCCCCGCCGCCGCCTCGGCCCGCGAAGGGCAAGCGGTGACCCGATCGTCGTTCCCTCCGAAGGGCGAGATCGCGGCCTCGCCGGCGCGCCATCTCGGCCACGAGGAAGCGGCGATCTTCGAGACGTTCGTCGTCCCGCGTTACCTGTCCTTCTTCGGCGAGCGCCTCGTGGAGATGCTCGCCGCCGGGCGTGACGCGCGCGTCTGTCACGTCCAGTGCCGCACCGGCTACCCGGACCGCCTGCTCGTCGAGCGGCTCCCGAACGTCCACGTGCACGGCTCCGATGCCTCGCCCCACGCGATCGAGCTCGCGCGCGCCAAGGCGGCCGCGCTCGTGAAGGGGGGAGGGAGCGTCGCCTTCGACTACCGCGTCGCCGATGCGCTCCCGCTCGCGTTCCCCGCCGGCGCCTTCTCGCACGCGTTCACGATCCACCCGCTCGCGGCTCCGCAGGAGCGGCGCCTCTTGCTCGAGGAGCTCGCGCGCATCGTCGCGCCGCGCGGCCAGGCGCTGATCGCGATGCCCCTCCGCGGCTCGTTCGTGGAGATCGCCGATCTGCTCCGCGAGTGCGCGCTCAAGCACGAGCTCGTGGACCTCACGAACGCCGTCGAGGCCGCCATGCAGCTCCGGCCGACGGACGAGCTGCTCGAGCGCGAGCTCGAGGCCGTCGGCTTCGAGTACGTCGACGTCGACGTGCGCACCCGGACCCTCAAATTCGCGGGCGGGCGAGGCTTCTTCGAGGACCCCGTCACGCGGCTGCTCCTCATGCCTGAGTTCCGCGTGAACCTGGCGCTCGACGCCGCGAGCTCACCGGCGCCGGTCGACCCGTTCGACTACGTCCGCGACGCGATCGACAAGTACTGGAGCGACGGGACGTTCGAGATGACGGTGAACGTCGGCGTCGTGAGCGGTCGTCGCAAGTGAGCCGCGCCGCGGCCACGTGACGCGCGGGGAGACGCCCCGTTCGTGTCATGATTCCGCTCCGCGGTCACGTCGCCGCAGAAGGAGGAGCAGGAATGGGGGAAACGGCGCCGAACAAAAATGAAGCCGAGACCGCCGCCGACGGCGCGCGCAGCGAGGCCGACGCGTACACGCGCGGGATGGAGCACCTCGTCGGCATCGTGCAGGCCCTCTCGCTCGCGCGGACCCTGCAGTCGGTCCAGGCGATCGTTCGGAGCGCGGCGCGGGCGCTGACCGGCGCGGACGGCGCGACGTTCGTCCTACGCGATGGCGACAGCTCCTTCTACGCCGACGAGGACGCGATCGGTCCGCTCTGGAAGGGCAAGCGCTTCCCGCTCGAGACGTGCATCAGCGGGTGGGTCATTCAGCACCGCGAGGCGGTCGTGATCGAGGACATCTTCCTCGACGATCGCATCCCGCACGACGCCTACCGCGCGACGTTCGTGAAGAGCCTCGTCATGGCTCCGATCCGCAGAGAGGACCCGCTCGGCGCCATCGGCGCGTATTGGGCCGATCGGCGCCTGCCGACGCAGGCCGAGGTGAAGCTCCTCCAGGCGCTCGCCGACAGCACGTCGATCGCGCTCGAGAACGTGCAGCTCTACGCCGGCCTCGAGGAGCGCGTCCGCGCGCGCACCGCCGAGCTCGAGGCCATCAACGCCGAGCTCGAGGCGTTCGCGTACTCGGTCTCGCACGACCTCCGGACGCCGCTCCGGGTGATCCAGGGCTTCGCGCAGGCGGTCGCCGAGGACGCGGACGACGTGCTCGACGACGAGGCGAAGGGCCACCTCCGCCGCGTGACCGGCGCCGCCGTGCGGATGGACGGGCTCATCGACGCGCTCCTCGACCTGTCGCGCGTGAGCCGCGCGCCGCTCGCGCGGACCTCCGTCGACGTGACCGCGCTCGCGCGCGAGCTCTCGGTGGAGCTCGCCGAGCGCGACCCCACGCGCGAGGTCGTGTTCGTCATCGAGGAGGGGCTCGTCGCGGACGCCGATCCCGCGCTCCTCCGCGCGGCGCTCGACAACCTGATGAACAACGCCTGGAAGTTCACGAGCAAGAAGGCGGCGGCGAGGATCGAGGTCGGCGCGTCGCCGGTCGCGCTCGGCGCGCCGCTCGAGCTCTTCGTGAGGGACGACGGCGTCGGCTTCGACGCGCTGCGAGCGCCGCAGCTGTTCGCGCCGTTCCACCGGCTCTGCGGGGCCGACTTTCCGGGGACCGGGATCGGGCTCGCGACGGTCCGTCGGATCGTCCGCCGGCACGGCGGCGACATCCGCGCCGAGAGCGCGCCGGAGCGCGGCGCGACGTTCTCGTTCACGCTTCAGCCGCGGGCGTGAGCGCCGGCGCGCGCCCCGCGTGGCCGCGCGCCGTGCGGGCGGAGGCCGAGCGCCTCCGCCGCTTTCACGCCGTCACTTGCAGAAGCCGTCGATGCAGATGAGCGGCGACGCGCAGTTCTTGCTCTGGGTCGGATCGCACTCGTTGCCGAGGTTGTTCGTCGAGCCACAGACGTTGTGGGTGCCCGAGCTCGTCGTCACGGGCTTGCACTGGTTGAACGTGTCGGCGTTCTTGCAGGCGTCGGTCGCGTTCGGGTCGCACCCGATGTAGCAGCTGTGGCGGAGGCAGATGCTGCCCTGCTGGCAGTCGTCCTGCACGCCGTCGGTCTTGCAGGTGAAGACCGGCTTCTGGTCCGGCGTGCAGCCGCCGTCGATGCACTTGAGGCCCGCGGCGCACGTGCCGCCGGCGCCGCACGGATCGACGCAGTGCTGCTGCACGCACGCCTTGCCGCCCGTGCACTGCGCGGAGGTGGTGCAGGGGGTCGGGTTGTCCGTGCACACGCCCTTGGCGGTGTCGCACGCGTAGCCCGTCGGGCACGGCTTGCTGGCGCTGCACGACGGCGTGCACGCGCCCTCGACGCACTGGGCCTGGCCGGGGCACTGCGTGGCGTCGACGCACTGGTCCTGCGGAGGAACGCACGCGCCGGTGAGGCACTTCGACCCCGCGGGGGTGGGGCAGTCGTCGTCGTTCTTGCAGGACGAGGTGCCGCCGCCGCCGTCGCCGCCGATCGGGACGCAGGCCGGAACGCCGTTCGCGCCGCTGCCGAGCCGGCAGACGAAGGTGGCGGGGCAGCCCGTGGTCGAGCAGTCGCCGGCGTGGCACTTGTTGTCCGCGCCGCAGTTTCCGGTCGAGCAGTCCGAGGGCTTGGTGCAGCCGGTGTCGCCGCCGGGCGTGGTCGGGACCCCGTCGGTGAAGCGGCAGCGATGGTCGCTCGTGCAGGTGTACCCGCTCGGGCAGTCGAGCCCGGTGTTGCAGGTCCAGGCGCTGCACGCGCCCGAGTAGTAGGAGTCGGGGCAGTCGTAGCACTCGCCGCCGACGCAGACGCGGTGGTCACGATCGGCCGGGTAGATCGGGCAGCCGAACAAGACGGCGGAGCCGAGTCCGAAGAGAACGAAGGAGACTGCACGCTTCATCATCATGGTTTTGCGTCCTCGACCCCGGCTGTCCGCAACGCGTCCTGGGCCCGGCCCGTCCTCGTCGAAGCGGGCCTCGTTGTGTCGCCGACAAGAGGGTAGCAACCGTCGTGCCCCAGACAAGGTTCGCCGGAGAGGGCCAAAACCCGCGGGGACTGCGCGCTCTCCGGCCGGGCGTGCACGGCCGTTCACGTCGGCTGTGGACGGTGCGTCAGGGGAACGAGCCCAACCGTCCCACGTTCGGGTGGCCCTCGGCCGCGGTCGGAAGCCCTCGGGCCGGCGGAGAAAGGGCCCCGCTCGCTAACTCTCCGCACCCACACTCCGCGTGATACCGTGGAAACGCTCGATCTCACCCGTGTGTGAATCGCCGCTCAGGTGCGCCTCGCGCACACGGGCTCGGCTCGCACGACAAACGAGAGCGTGCAAACGGCCGTACCCGATTCCTCTGGCCCTTCCTGATCCGGCGAGCGCTTCGCGATGGACGTCAAATGCGAGCGGTGCAACACCGAGTACGAGTTCGACGACGCGCTCGTCAGCGGTCGCGGCACGACCGTCAAGTGCACCAACTGCGGGCACAAGTTCAAGATCCGCCGCAGCGACGGTGACTTCAGCGAGGACTTCTGGAACGTCACGACCGGCGACGGGCGGACGCTCGTCTTCACGTCGCTCCGGGAGCTCCAGCGGGCCATCCAGGGCTACCTCGTCGAGCGCAACGACCGGCTGTCGCGCGGCGGCCTGCCCCCGAAGGCGATCGGGCAGATCCCCGAGCTCGTCCCGTTCTTCGAGCAGCGCGAGGCCGCGAAGCGGAGCCAGCAATCCGGGCGGACGCTCAAGACGCAGGACGGTCTCGGCCCCGCGGTCAGCGCCGCGCCCCCGCCGCCCGCGCGCCCGCGCCAGGCGACGAAGCCGGAGTTCCCCGCGCCGCCGCCGGACGGGGCGGTCGGCGGCCAAGACGGCGCCAACAAGACGACGCTCATCGGCACGGGCCCGGTCACGGACGAGCCTGCGATCCCCGTCGCCGCGGCCCCGGTCGTCGCCGCGGCTCCGGCCGTCGCCGCGCGTCCGCCGTCGGCGCCTCCGCCGGCGACGGAGCGGCAGCCCGAGCCGGCGTTCGCGTCGGGCGGATCGCTCGAGTCGCCCGGGGCGAAGCCGGGCAGCGCGCCGCCGCCCGTGCCTCCGCCGCGCCAGCGGGACAGCATGAACACCGTGCCGCTGAAGCGGCCGACGCCTCCGCCGCCGCCGCGCGTGTCGAACCCGCCGCCGCTGCCCGAGCGCGCGCGCCGCTCCTCCGACCCCGGACCGTACGAGGAGTCGGTCGCCGCGTCGGCTCCGCCGCGGCGGAGCGAGCCGGTCGTCGCGTCTGCGTCGCCGGTCGGTGACCTCTCGTCGCCGCTGCCTCCGCGCGCGCATCGGTCGCTGCTCGCGGAGATCGAGGACGATCGCGATCGCGTGCGCGGCTCGTCGGCCTCGCTGCCGGACGGCCCTCCGAAGCGGCGCTCGGTCGGCGGCTTCATCGTCGCGACGGTCGTCGCCGGCTGCGCCCTGATGCTCGGCGCGGTGTGGGCGCAGAAGAACCTCGGCCCGACGCTCGCCGGTAAGCCGCCGGCGCCGGTCGCGACCGTCGACCCGCGCGTCGCCACGTTCCTCGCGACCGGCGAGAAGGCGCTCGCCGACGGCAACCTCGAGCTCGCCAAGGAGAGCCTCGACAAGGCGAGCGCGCTCTCGGAGAAGGACCCGCACGTCTTGCTCGGCGTCGCGCGCCTCGCCGCCGTTCGCGCGGACGTCCCGTGGCTGAAGTCCCGCCTCCTGCCGGCGGACGCGGCCGATGACCACCGCGTCACGAGCGACACGCTGAACGAGCTCGCGGCGGCGGCGCGGAAGGCTGCCGACGACGCGCTGCTCGTGGCCCCCGACGATCCGGCCGCGCTCCGCGCGAAGATCGACGCGTTCCGCATCTCGGGCGATCGCGACGGCGCGCGCGCGCTCGTCGGCAAGATCGCCACGAGCCCGGACAAGCGCGCGCTCGATCCGGAGACCGCCTACGTCCTCGCCGCGCTCGATCTCGCCGAGGTCGAGCCGCTCTGGTCGACGGTGATCGAGCGCCTGAAGGTCGCGGCGAGCGCGGAGACCGGACCCGGCCGCGCCCGCGCGGCGCTCGTGTTCGCGCTCGCGCGCTCGGGCGACGCCGCCGGCGCGAAGGCCGAGGTCGAGCGCCTGGTCGCGATGACTCGCGCGTACCCGCTCCTGCCGCTCCTCCGCGCGTTCGCCGATCGCGCTCCGCCGGTCGCCCACCGCGACGCGGGCCCCGCCGACGTCTCGTCCGCGGTCGCCGTGCCGAGCGCGCCCGACGCGGGCAACGCGACGGCGGCGCGGCCCGGCGCGAGCGGTGGAGGTGGCGGAGGTGGCGGCGGAGCCCTGCCGACGGACGCTCGGGCGCTCGTCAGCCAGGGCGAGCGCGCGCGCGCGAAGGGCGACTACGAGCGGGCGCGCACGCTCTACACGGCCGCCATCGAGAAGAACCCGAACGACTCGGAGGCGCTCGCGGGCCTCGCGGCGATCGCGTACGCGCAGCGCGACCTCGCCGGAGCGCGGTCGTCGTACAAGCGCGTGCTCGCGATCAACCCGAACTACATGCCCGCGGTCGTCGGACTGGCGGACGTCGAGTGGGACGCGGGCGACAAGGCGACGGCGACGAAGATGTACAAGGACATCGTCGATCGTTACCCGGAGGGCGCGTACCCCGCGCGCGTGAAGCAGCGCGTCGAGGGAGGCGGTTGATGCGCCCTGCCCTCGCGGCGAGCGCGTTCGTCCTGTCGTCGGCCGTGCTCGCGCTCGGCGTCGTGGGCTGCGAGGGACGCCCGCGCCCGGCGGACGCGAGCGGCACCGAAGCGCCGCGCAAGAGCGGCCCCGCCGTGGCGGTGATGGACCTCTCCGGCGGGCTGCCCGAGCAGGACAAGGCGGGGCTCTTCGGCGTGTCGGGCGCGAAGAAGAGCTTCGACGAGGCGCTCCGGATCACCACCGAGCTCCGCGACGACAAGAAATCCGTCGGCGTGATGGTCAAGCTCGGGAGCGCGCAGATCGGCGCCGCGCGCGCGTCGGAGCTCGCCGAGATGCTCGCGGGCATCAAGGCGGTGAAGAAGGTCTACTGCCACGCCGACGCGCTCTCGAACACGACGCTCATGGTCGCGGCGAAGGGCTGCTCGTCGATCTGGATTTCGCCGGCCGGCGAGGTCGAGGCGATCGGCCTCGCGGCGCAGGTCGTCTACATGCGGCGCCTCTTGGTCGACGAGCTGCACCTGAACGTCGACTTCCTCCAGGTCGGCAAGTTCAAGGGCGCCGAGGAGCCGCTCACGCGCGACGGTCCGTCGCCCGAGGCGCGCGCCTCGCTCATGAGCGTGCTCACCGACATGCGCGCGTCGTGGGTCGAGTCGCTCGCCACCGCGCGGCCGAAGGCGACGGCGGAGCTCGTCGAGGACGGACCGTGGTCGCCGCCGCGCGCGAAGGAGCTCGGGCTGGTCGACGAGGTCGGGTACTTCGACGAGGCCCTCGCCGAGGTCAAGAAGGAGACGAGCGGCGTGCGCGAACGCGTCGTCTTCGGCTCGGGCGCCGACGCGCAGGAGGGCGACCTCGACGATCTCGTCCGCGCGCTCACCGGCGAGGCCGCGGCGAGCGGGCCCATCGCGCTCGTCCGCGCCACCGGCAGCATCTCGATGAGCGCCGGCGGCAACGGCATCCTCGGCGGCCGCGGCGGCATCGTCGAGAAGGACTTCAACCGCACCATCGCGAAGCTCGAGAAAGACGACGCGGTCAAGGCGGTCGTCGTGCGCATCGACTCGCCGGGAGGCAGCGCCCTCGCGAGCGACCTCATGTGGCACCAGCTGATGAAGCTGCGGAAGAAGAAGCCGCTCGTCTTCAGCGTCGGCGACATGGCGGCGAGCGGCGGCTACTACCTCGCGTGCACCGGCGACTACATCTTCGCCGAGCCGATGAGCATCGTCGGGTCGATCGGCGTCGTGGGCGGAAAGATCGGCGTCGGCGACGCGCTCGAGCGCGTCGGTGTCCACGCCGAGACCTTCCCGGCCAATCCGAACAAGCCGGGCGCGGCGTCGCGCGCGGCCTACGAGTCGCCGCTCGTGAAGTGGGACGAGCCGACGCGCGCGCGTGTCCTCGAGAGCATGACGGGCGTCTACGAGCTCTTCCTCGCGCGCATCGTCGAGGGCCGGAGCACCCGTGGCCGCGAGATCTCGCGCGACAAGGTCGCCGAGAGCGCGGAGGGCCGCATCTTCAGCGGCAAGGAAGGAAAGGCGCGCGGGCTCGTCGACGAGCTCGGCGGCCTCGGCGCGGCGATCGCGAAGGCCCGCGAGCTCGCGAAGCTCTCGGAGTCGGCGCGCGTGGCGGTCGTGCAGGGGAAGAGCGGGCTGTTCGAGTCGCTCGATCCCGGAGGGGGCGCCGAGGAGAGCGTGCGCGCGACGGCGACGTCTCCGATCCATTTGCTCGATCGGGTCGCGCCGGACGTCGTTCCGTTCGTGACGAGCCTGGCGCCGCTTGCGGAGGGGGAGCGAACGGCCGTCGCCGTGCCGTTCGCTTTGACGGTGAGGTGAAGGTGTCGAGCACGAACGGTTCGAGTGAGGCCAAGCCCGAGACCCACGACGCCGAGGACGCGCGCCCGGCGACGCGCCCGCGCGGCAGCCGACCTGCCAAGGATCCGCAGCGCCGCCGAGGGACGGTCGCCGAGGAGGCGCAGCTCCGCGCCCGCGTCGAGCTGGCGCGCGCGCTCGGGGATCCGGCGGAGGAGCGCGCCGCCGCGCGCGAGCTCGCCGACATGCTCGCCGCCCGCGGCGTCGAGATCGACTTCGCCGTCGAGCTCGCGTTCCGCACGCTCTCGTCCCACGACGATCCGTCGCTCCGCCACGCGCTCGCGGGCTGGCTCGAGGGCCTCGGCGAGCCCGGGCTCGCGGCGTCCGAGCTCCGCAAGCTCGCGGCGGCCGCGCGAGGACCGGCCGCGGCGGCCATCCTCGTACGGATCGGCGTCCTCCACGCGCGCGCGGGCGATGCCGTCGGCGCGCAGGAGGCGCTCGCCGAGGCCGCCGAGGTCGACGAGGCGGACGCGCTCCCGCTCGAGCTCCTCGGCGCGGTCGCGGCGTGGGCGGCCGCGACGCACGGCGGGAGCGGCGCCGATCTCGACGTCGACGGCTTCCCCGGTCCGCGCGCCGGCGCCGAGGCCTACGTGCGGGCGGCCCGGCGGCGAGCCGCTGCGCGCGACTCCGACGGCGAGATCGAGAACCTGCTCCGCGCCTTCGAGCTCGATCCCTCGAGCCCGCTCGCCGTCGCGGCGCTGATGAACGCGTACATGGTCCGCGAGCGCGAAGAGGCGGCCGACGAGGTGCTGCGCGTCCACGCGGACGCGCTCGAAGCGCGCGCCGCGGCGGCGGGTAGGGCCGGCGACCGCGGCTCGGACGAGCCGACGAGCGCCGACGTCCACGAGCGTCGCCGGACGACCGCGCTCGAGGGCGGCCACGTCGGCCGCGCGCTCGGCGCCGCGCTCGATCAGCGTCTCGACACGGCCTTCGACGGACCGTCGGCCGATCTCTTCGACGACATCCTCGCGCGCGCCAGCGCCTACGAGCCGCTCGCCGTTCGTCTCGAGGTGCGCGCCGAGCGCGAGAAGGGGCGCGCCGCGGCGGTCCGCTGGGCCGCGCTCGGCCGGCTCCTCTCGGGTCCGGTCGCGGCGCCGGAGCGCGCGCTCGAGGTGTTCGCGCGCGCCGTCGCCGCGGACGCGGCGAACGCCGAGAACGTCCACGCGCTCCGCGCGCTGTCGCAGAAGTCGGGCGACTCCGCGTGGCTGGTCGAGGGCCTCGTGAGGGCGGCGATGGGCGCGGCCGCGCACGGCGCGCTCGAGGACAACGCGGCGCGCCTCGCGGCGGCCCACGAGCTCGCGTCGCTCGGCGAAGAGAAGAACGACGCGCTCCTGTCGGCGTGGGCCTACCGCGTCATGTCGGAGCTCGATCACGGCGACGAGCGCGCTCGAGCCGCCGCGGGACGGCTCGACGGCGCGGTGAAGCGCCGCGAGGAAGAGCTCGCGCTGGCGCGGCAGGCGCTCGAGACGTCCGCCGCCGACGGCCGCGCGGCGGTCTTGCTCGAGATGGCGCGCCTCGCGCGGAGCCTGCCCGACGCGTCGCGCGAGCACGCGCGGGTGCTGCTCGAGCTCGCGGAGATTCGCTCCGTGGTCGGCGACGCGACGGCCGGCGGGCCGTCGTCGCGCGACGAGGATCCGATCTTCGCCGAGGCGCTGCGCGTGGCCGAGCGCGTCGGCGACTTCGAAGGCATCGCGCGCCTCGCGCGGATGTACCTCGACGCGCGCGGTCCGAACGTCCGCGTCCGCGGCGTGCTCGTGAGCGCGCTGCGCCAGAGCGGTGCGCTCCCGCAGGCGTCGGCCGCCGCGCGGGCCTTCGCCGACGAGTCGGCCACGCGCTGGACGTGCTCGGTCGCCTGGATCACGGCCGCCGCCGCCGGTGACGAGCCGACGCGCGGCCGCGCGCTCGCCGCGGTCGCGCCTGCGTGCGGAAGCCAGGTCGTCGCGACGATCTCGGCCGTGGCCGCCGAGGCCCTCGCGGCCGCTGGCGAGACGGACGCGGCGCGCCGCGCGGCCGAGCAGGCCTGTCGCGGAGGTGGGCACAACGTGCGCGCGCTCCTCGTGCTCGCGAAGCTGGCGACGGCCGCGGACGGGCGCGTCGCGCAGGCGGCGGTCGAGCGCGCGATGGAGAGTGCCGGCCCGTCGGCGCGCTGGTGCGAGAGGCTCTCGGACATCCTCGAGCAAGCGGGAGACATGCGCGGAGCGGTCGCGTGGGCGCGCCGCCGCGTCGCGCTCCGACCCGGGGAGCCCGCGGCCGCGCAGGCGCTGGTCGATCGCGCCGTGCGCGCCGGCGACGCCGAGGCGCTCGGCGAGGCGCTCGCGTGGCTCGCGCCGCAGCCGCAGCCGAGCAGGGAGATGGCGGAGCGTCTCGCGCCGGCGCTCGAAGCGCTGGGCGCGCTCGATCCCGCGCGCGCGGCGGCCATCGGCCTGCGCGCGCTCGACGTGCTCGGACCGCGGCATGCGCCGTTCCGGCGCGCGATCGAGCAGGTGGCCGACGCCGCCAAGGACCCGGCGCTCCGCGCGACGCTCGGCGAGCGCTGGATCGCGGCCGGCGCCCCCGCGGCGGAGCGCGGGCCGCTGTTGCTCGAGCTCGCGACCTCGTACGAGGAGCTCGGCGACGCCGACGCGGAGCTCCACGCGTTCGCCCGCGCGGCGCGCGAGGGCGTCGACCTGTCGGCGCGCGCGAGCCGCCTCGACGCGCTCGCGTCGCGGTCGAAGAGCCCCGACACCGAGCTCGCGTTCCTCGAGGCGCGCGCCGAGCTCAGCCTCGATGTGGGCGACACGAGCCGAGCCGCCGACGCCTTCCGCGATCTCGGCGCGGCGCTCTGGGACATGGCCGACGACCGTCCGCGCGCGGTGCAGGCGTGGCTCCGCGGCGCGCACTGCGACTCGGTGCACGGCTACGACACGCTGCGGCGCGACCTCGCTTCGTTCGCCGACGCGCAGTACGCCGTCGATTGCCTCTCCGAGCTCGTCGAGCGCGAGACCGACCGCGTTCGGTCGGGCGTGATCGCCACGCAGGCCGCGCGAGCCGCGCTCGACGTCGGCGCGCACAACCGCGCGCTCGGCCTCGCGAAGCTGGCGCTCGAGCGCGATCCGGGGCACGCCGACGCCCTCGAGACGGCGGAGACCGCCTGCGCCGAGCTCGCGCGCGTGCCGGAGATGTCGCCCATCTACGATCAGGTCGCGCGACGCGCCCGCGGGCGCTTCGGCCGCCGCGCCGCCCACCACCGCGCGGCGCGCTTCTTCGAGTCCGGCGGCGTGGCGATGATGGCGCTGAAGCACGCGGCGCAGGCGTTCATCGCGGTGCCGTCCGAGGGCTCGACGTTGACCCTCCTCCAGCGGACGGCGGCGAAGGCGCAGCGCGCGAGCGTTGCGGTCCGCACGGTCGAGCACGTCGCCGAGCTCGCGCGGAGCTCGCACGCGCGCGCCGTCTGGCTCCTCCGCGCGGCGAGCATGACGGCGCGCGATCTCGAGGGGACGCGCCAGAAGATGGACCTGCTCCTCAAGGCGACGGTGATCGTGCCGTCGCCGGCGACGCTCGGCATGCTCGCCGTGGCGGCGCGCGAGATCGTCTCGCTCGCGCCCGACGACGCGGCCGCGGTCGCGCTCCGGCTCGAGCGCGCCGGCGATCAGCTCGCGAAGGGGCTCGAGGGTCCGGACGGAGCGCGGATCGCGCTCACGTTCGTCGAGATGGCGATGGACCTGTTCTCCGACGGAGACTGGGGCTGGCGCTCGCTCGAGCGCGCCATCGGTGCCGACGCCGACGTCGACGAGTACACGGCGCTCATGCCGCACGCGGCGGCGTTCGCGCGGGTCCCCGGGTCCTCCGAGGCGCTCCAGCGGGTGATGGCCGAGGTCGAGAAGCCCTACTCGAACGTCGGGCACGCGCTCCTTCGCCTGGTCGGCGCGATCGCGCACCAGCTCGGCGACACGGAGAAGCGCGCGAAGGTGCTCGTCCGCGCGGCCGAGAAGGAGTCGGACGACGACGCGATCGTCATCGAGGCCGACGAGGCCGTGAGCCAGCACGGCGATGCCGTCCTCGCCGAGCGTCTCTCCAAGAAGGTCGGCGCCTTCCGGCGCACCGAGGCGCTCCGCGCGAGCGCGACGAAGGCCGTCGCCGGGGGCGACCCCGCCGAGGCCGTGCGCCTGCTCGAGCGCGCGTCGGAGATCGCCGCTCCCGAGCAGCGGCCCGACGTCGCTCGCGAGCTCCACGACGCGCTCCTCGCCGCGGGACGCGGCGAGGACGCCGTGCTGCGCGAGCTCGCGCGCGCGGACATGCCGAAGCCCGAGCGCGCCGTCCGCTGGGTGGAGCTCGCGCGCATCCGCGACGAGCACGGCGACGCCTCCGGCGCGGCGGACGCGCTGCTCCAGGCCGCGACCGAGGAGCCGACGGCCGGTCGCTGGGGCGCCGTCGAGCGCGCCGCCGAGGCGTCGGGTCGCGAGCACATCCGCGTCGACGCGCTCCAGCACCTCGCCGATCTCGCGCGCGGGGGACAGGGCAACGAGGAGCTGCGCGTCATCCTGAAGCGGCTCGCGCGCGCGGAGGGTGCGCGCGGCGCGTTGTCGGCGGCCGAGTCGGCGTGGCGCGAGGTCATGGAGGTCGACCCGTCGGACGCGGAGGCCGACGTCGCGATCGAGGCGCTCCTCGTCGCGCGCGGGAGCTTCGACGATCTCTCGGACCACCTCGCCGAGCGCGCGGCGCGCCTCGCGAAGAGCTCGCTCGCGGAGGACAGGGACAAGCTGCGCGCGGTGCGCCTTCGCCGCGCCGCCATCCTCGAGCAGCGCCTCACGCGCCTCGAGGACGCCTGCGCCGAGCTCGAGCAGGTCCTGCTCGAGCAGCCGGGGCACACGAGCGCGCTCCGGTGGCTGGCCGATCTCTACGAGCGCGCCGGTGAGCCCGAGAGGGCGCTCCCCGCCATCGAGCGGCTCCTCGCCGCGACCCACGAGGAGCTCGAGTACGTCGCGCTCGGGACGCGTCGCGTGCGCGCGCTCGTCGCCGCGGGCGATCCGGCCAAGGCTGCGCGCGCCGTCGAGGAGCTCTCGAAGCGCGCGCCCGGCACCATCGCCGTCGCCGAGGTGAGGGTCGAGGTGGCGCGCGCGTCGCAAGAGCCGCGCGAGCTGGGCGACGCTCTCGCCGAGCTCGCGCGCGTCTCGGTCGACGAGCCGCGTCTGCGCAGCGAGATGCTCGTCGAGGCCGCGCAGGCGGCGGCGCGAGCCGGAGACAGCGACGCGTCGCTCGCGCGTGCGCGAGACGCCGCGAGGCTCGCGCCGGACGCCGCGTCGACGCAGCTCTTCGCGCGCGGGCTCGAGTACCGCCTCCGCGGCGCGGGGACGAGGGACGACGCGCTCGCGACGATCGCTTCGCTCGAGCGGCTGACGGGTGCGCGCGCGGACGAGCCCAGGGCTCCGCTCGAGCCGGACGACGTCGCGCTCTGGGCATTCCTCCTCGCGGAGGCCGAGGACGTCGCGCACGGCGCTGGGGCAGGGGCGGCGACGCTGAAGAAATGCCTCGCGGAGGTGGGAGCCGCGCCGCTCGTCGCCCTCGGGCTCGCCGAGCGCGCGGCGAAGGGCGGCCGCCACGAGGAGGCCTACCGGTTCTACACGGAGGCCGTCTACGGCAACCTCCTCGGTCTCCGCCGGCCTGGCCGCGTCGCGATGGCCGCCGCGGAGAGCGCTTCGCTCGCCGGCGACTTCGCGTCGACGCAGCGCTTCCTCAATGAAGCGGCGAAGGATCCCGAGACGCGCATGGACGCGCTCCTTCGCGTCGCGCGGCTGGCCCTCTCGCGCGACGACACCGTCAAGGCGCGGAGCGTCCTCCGCGGTCTGGCCGAGGGCCTCGCCGGCCCGGAGCGCGGCGAGATCCTCGCGGAGCTCGCGCGGGCGTTGCTCGCGTCGAACAACCCGTCCGAGCGACTCGAAGGCGACCGCACGATGCGCGAGGCGATCGATCACGCGTCGGAGGACGCGTCGATCGTGCTCCGCGCCGAGCTCGAGAGGTTCCGCGGGCGCTCGCCGTCGGGGCACATCGCGGCGGTCCGCGCGCCGGAGGGGCGGGGCGTGACGCCTCCGCTCGGCACGCGAGCCTCGAGCCCCTCGGGCGCCACGCAGAGGACGCCGGACGCGCTCGCGGACGCGTCGGACGACGAGGTCCCGACGCGCATCACGACGAAGGGTGGGGACGCGCCGCCCGGCTCGGCTCTTGTGGAGGCGAGCGCGCCGGCGGCGGAAGAACCGATGACGGGCCGCCTCTCGGTGGAGATCCCCGGCATCCCGAAGATCCCGCCGGCCCCGCCGCCCTTGCTCATCGGCGCCGGGGAGGAGCAGCCGATCCTGTCGGTGCGGCACCCGCCGCTCGGCTCGGAGAGTCCCCCGCCGATCGCCGCGGAGGCTCGCGCGAGCGCCGCGCCGGAGGCCGCGCCTCGCCGGCCGTCCTCTCCCGTCGCGACGCCGGCGCCGCCGGCGACCACGACGCCGGCGCCGCCGGCGGCGACGACGAAGCGGACGTCGGAGAACGCGCCGTCGAGCTCGGTGAGCGAGGTCCCGACGACCCCGGCGGGGAGGGTCGCGAAGGCGCGCGCGGGGCTCGCGCGCGGCGCGCGCGAGGAGGCCGAGAAGCTCCTCACCGAGGCGCTGCGGGAGGGCTCCGTCGAGGCCGCCGACGTGCTCGACGAGCTCCTCCGGGACGAGCCCGCGCGCCGAGGCGTGCTCCTCAAGGTCCGCCGGCAGGCCGTCGAGCTCAACCCGGGGAACGTGCCGCGGCTCGTCGCGCTGCGCGACGCGGCGCGCGCGGACCAGAACCCGAACTACGTGCGCGCGATCGAGCACGTCCTCCGCGCGTTCGATCCGGTCGCGGGGCCGTTCGCGCCTCCGCCGCTCACCGCGCAGAGCGGGCAGCCGGGGATGTTGACGCTCCTCACGCGCCACTCGCGCGAGCCGGCCGGCGAGGCCTTCGGCGTCGTCTGGGAGGGCGCGCCGGCGGTCTTCGCGAAGTCGCCCGCGGCGGCCGGCATGTCGGGCCTCGAGCGTGTCGTGCCGGGACCGACGTCGGCCTTGTCGCGCGTCTACGAGGCCGCGCTCCGCCTGCTCGACACGCCGCGCTTCGCGCTCTTCCACAAGCGCGCGGGCGGGCTCGGCAAGCCGCGCAAGGGGGAGCTCCCGCTCGAGGAGGAAGGGGCGCCGCTCGCCGTCTCGGTCGGGCTCCTGTCGCCGCCCGCGGCGATCCTCTCCGGCGACGCGCGCGAGGACAGCGGCGATCTCCGCTGGGTGCTCGGCGAGGCGCTCTCGTGCGTGCTCCCGGAGAACGCGCTCCTGCTCGGCCTCGGCCTCACGGAAGCCCGGGCGCTGTGGAGCGTCCTCCTCGGCGCCTTCGGCCCGCCCGGGCTCGTCACGGTCGACCGCAAGGACGCGGACGTCGCGGACATGCTCTGGCAGACGCTCGCGCCTCGCACGCAGCGGAAGCTGAAGGAGCTGCTCGCGTCGTCGGACGCGACGCCGTTCGAGCTCGTCCTCGAGCGCGCCCGGCAGAGCGGGCGTCGCGTCGGGATGTTCCTGACGGGGGACTTCGGGCACGCCGCGCGGCGGGTCCTCGCGGGCTTCCCGGAGGCCGATCCCGCCGAGCTCGAGAAGCCCGGCGGCCTCGAGCGGCTGTGCGCGGAGCTCCCGTCGCTCGCCGATCTGCTCCGTCTCGCGGTCCGGCCCGAGTACGCGGACGCGCGCTGGCACCTCCCGACGCCCGCGTCGCAACGGCTCGCTTCGGGCCGGCTGCCGCCTGTGTGAAGATGGTCGCGCCGATGGGGTCCTCACGCGCACGCCGCAGCCGTCGCACGGTGGCTCTCGCCGTCGCGATCGCGTGCGGGGGCGTGACGATCGGCGCGTGCATCATCGCCGATCCGCCGACCGATCTCCCGCGCCCCTCGGAGCGGCGGCCCACGGTCGTGCGGGCGTCGGTGGTCCCGTCGACGTCGTTCGTGCTCGGGCGCTGGCCGAGCAAGTTCATCGTCCCCGTCGAGCTCTCCGATCCGCTCGCGGAGATCTCCTGGGCGACGTTCATCGACTACAACCCCATCACGGGCGAGGGGTTCATCCAGAACGAGACGAGCAAGTACGAGCCCGCGTCCACGCGCGGGAACATCCGCGTGCTCGAGATCCCGATCACCGCCCCGTCGCTCGACCGCTGTCACTTCGTCGAGGTGATCGTCGCGCTGCGGCTCAACACCAGCGACCCGCGCAACGCGCACACGCCGGAGGCGCCGGGCGGGGACTCGGTCGGTTGGTTCTTCAGCCCTGGGGGAGACCTCGCGGGTTGCCCGGTCCTCGACGCCGGACTCCCGCCGCTCTCCGACGCGGGCGCCGACGCCGAGGCCGGAGGCATCGAGCCGTGACGCGGGGAGGCCGCACCCGAGGCGCGGCGCGGATCTCGAGCGCTGCGGTCGTCGTCGCGATCGCCGGCGCCGCGTCGTGCGAGCCGATCGAGCCCAGGCCGTTGCTCGACGCGCCCATGAACCGGTGCCCGTGCGAGAAGTACGATCCGGGCGCGAGCACGGCGGCCCGCTGCTCGAGCAGGGACCGGTGCGAGATCCTCACCGCGGGCGGCCGGCCCGAGTACCCGTTCTGGATCGTCGTGCACGTCCCGGACTCCTCGATCTTCGCGCCGGGGCAGTCGTATGTCTTTTTCAGCGACGCGCAGGGCAACCCGGCCTTCACCGAGCCCCCGGTCACGCCCGGCGTCGTCACGCGGTGCCGCCCTCCGCTCTGCCTGCCGCTCGGCGGGATCGTCGCCGCGACCGGCGCCTACTCCGTGACGCCCGAGGTCTCGAGCGAAGTCGGCTATCCGCTGCCGCCGCCGGACAAGTCGATCCCCGTGCGCGTCGTCTACGAGCCGATCGGCAACGCGCAGCAGGAGGCGTTCCCCAAGCTGCCGCTCGACGTCGCCTTCGCCTCGTCGCGTATCGGAAAGAGTGCGGTCGAATTCTCGCGCGCGCTCCCCGAGGGACGCTATCGCCGCGTGTTCTATCCGCAGCCGCCGTTCGACGAGCTCTTTCCGCCGTCGGTGTCGGAGTCGGTCTCGGTGGCGTCGGACATCTTCGTCGACGCCTTCCTTCTCAAGCAGCTCGACGATCCGACGAAGCGCGTGGCGAGCATCACGCGCTCCGACGGGCTCGACGGCTGGCGCGCGTGGCTCGTCGATCGTCCGTCGCAGCGGCGTATCTCCGTGATCCGCACGCTGTCGGGGACCGAGAGCGAGGTGGTGCTCCACACGACGGGCGAGCAGCGTACGCCGACGGGCGGTCTCGGCGACGACGTCGAGGCCGTCGTGGCGCCGCCGGCGGACTGGACGGCGGTGCCGCGCTACGTCACGCCGCTCTTCGGCGGGTCCGGCCTCCTGATCAAGTACGATCCCATCCCTCCGCCGGTGTCCGTGGCCGGCGTGGTCACCCAGCCGACGACGGCCCCAGACGAGCCGCTCTTCGGCTACGCGGCGCGCGTCTCCTTCGAGAGCGAGTCGATCGCGCGGACGGGCGCCGAGCCGTCGACGCTCCTCCGCTACTCGACCACGGTGAGCACCGACGATCGCGGCCAGTTCGCCACCGTGCTCCCGCCCGGCACCTACGCCGCGACGATCGAGCCGGCGGAGGGCACGGGCTACGCCAAGCGGAGGGAGATCGTCGTGGTGGCCGGCCCCACGGCGCTGACGTTCCAGCCCCCGCCGCGGACGATCCTGAAGGGGCGTGCGGTGCTCACCGACGGGCGCCCGCTCAGCGGCGCCGACGTCGTCGCCATCCCGGACACGTCGCCCGCCCCGCAGCCGACCCTCCTCGCAGAGCCCCGGCCGGGGCGCACCGAGACCGGCGACGATGGGACCTTCGCGTTCGAGCTGGATCCGGGGCGTTACGTCCTGTCCGTGATCCCGAAGGAGGGGACCGGCTTCCCGCGGGTCGTCGTCCGGCCGAACGTACCGGGCTCGCTGACGGCGCAGGTCGCCGAGCTGCCCGACATCCGCGTGCCGGCTCCGACCCGGCTGGTGTTCACGCTCCGCGACCCGAGCCCCACCGGAAATGTCATCGCGAACGCCGTGGTGCGCGTCTTCGCTACCCCCGCCGTCCCCGGAGGCGCGGCGCCCGAGGCGGACCCCGTCGAGATCGGCCGCTCGATGACCGACGCGGAGGGCTCCGTCGAGATCCTGCTCGCCCAGGAGCCCCGCTGAAAGGTATGCTCCACCCCGAGGCCGGCCCTCACGAAATGCAAACGGACGATCGAATCAACCTGCTCGCCAAGGTCGCGCGCACCCCTCACTCGCCCCGCGGGGACGGGCAACCCACGAGCGATCGATCGATCCTCACGCTCGCCGCGGCCTCCTATGGCTCGCGTCCGACCGACGAGTCGACGGTGCCGACGGGCTTCGATCCGTTCGCCGCCGCGCTCTTCGAGAGCATCGTCGAGGGTGCCTACCTCGTCGCGACGTCGGACGGCGTCTTCGACGACGAGGAGCGTCGGACGTTCGAGCGCATCGTCACGGCGGCGTGCGGCGGGACGGTCCCGCAGAGCCACGTCGCCGACCTCGTGTCGGACCTCGCCGATCAGCTCGGTGAGGACGGCATCGAACGCCGGATCCAGCGGCTCGCCGAGGGGATCCAGCGCGAAGAGCAGGCGATCGAGGTCCTCCGCATCGCCGCGCTCATCGCCCAGGTGAGCGACGACGTGAGCGACGTCGAGCGGACGGTGCTCGGGAAGATCGCCCTGGCGTGCCAGCTCGGCGACGGCGCGGTCGACCGCGCGCTCGACGACGTGAAGGCGTCGCTCGCCACGCCGTCCTGATCGACGCGCGGCGCGGGCTCGCGCGGTCCTGTGGAGAAATTCGCGCGCGGCTCCGTCTGGTCTTCCGCGCGCGGAGTTGTTAGAGCCGCGACGTGCCGGCGCTTCGAGGCTCTCTCACGTACGCTCGCTTCTTCGTGGAAGGCGAGCTCCCCGACGACTTCCGCGAACGGTTCATGAAGGCGGTGCGCCTCCGGGCGATGAGGCCGCTCGAGCCGGACGAGGAGGAGCTCGAGCGCAGCGGCTGGGCGAAGGTCGGCGAGCCGTTCGTCGTCGACCTCGGCTACGACGACGTCTTCTTCAACGAGTACGTCGTCCTCGGCTTCCGCACCGATCGCTGGGCGATCCCCGGCCCCGTGCTCCGCACGCGCGTGAAGGAGGCGGAGGCCGCCTACCTCGAGAAGAAGGGGCGCGAGCGGCTCTCGAAGAAGGAGAAGAGCGAGCTGAAGCTCATGGTCTCGAAGAAGCTCCGGCGTCAGATGTCGCCCGCGACGCGCTCGGTGGACGTCGCCTGGGCGATCGGCGAGGGCGTCGTGCGCTTCTTCTCGCACGCGCAAAAACCGGGCGCCGCGATGACGGAGCTCTTCAAGAAGACCTTCGGGCTGACGTTGATCCCCGAGTCGCCGTACACGACGGCCGCGCGCATCGGCCTCGACAAAGCGCAGGAGCAGGCCTGGAACGACCTCGAGATGGTCTCCCTCGGGGCGTCCGACGCTCGGCTCTCCTTCGACGAGGCGGCGGAGGAGGAATGAGCGCCGCGCCGATCAACATGGCCGACCGCATCGAGCTCCGGCGCTTCGTCGGTCGCGAGCTCTTGCTCTGGCTCTGGCTCGAGATCGAGCTCTTCGAGGCGACGCTGTCGACCGAGGAGCACGGCCAGTTCGGGCTGTGGCTCGAAGGGCGCCTGGTCCTCGACGAGGGCAAGGAGTCGACGATCATCAAGGGCAGCGCGCCAGGGTCGCACCGCGAGGCGAAGGAGGCGCTGCTTCGGGGCAAGACGCCGGAGCGCGCCGGGCTCCACCTCTCGTTCGGCGATCACGAGTGCACGCTCACGCTGCGCGGCGAGACCCTCGCGTTCGCCGGGCTCGTCCCGCCGCGGAAGAAGCAGGAAGACGAGGCGCCGCCTGCGCTCGCCGCGCCGCCGGTCCGCCGGAAGAAGAAGCGCGAGGACGCCGCGACCAGCGATCTCGCGCACGAGTCGTTCTACGACCGGATGCACTTCGCGCGGGACGTCGAGGCGCTCACGACCGCGCTCTACCGCGACTTCCTCGCGGTCCGGCTCTCGCCGGTGTGGGAATCGCACGTCGTGCCGGCGCTCGAGGCCTGGGTCGAGGGTCGCGACGTCGACGCCGACCGCTACCGCGCAGCGCGCGACAAGGTGGTCGTGAAGAAGCGGCGCAGGTAGAGCGGCTCAGCTCGCGTCGCGCGCCATGCGGAAGAGCTCGGCTTCGCCGTCGCGTCCGCCGGCGCGGGCCTCGGCCTCGAGCCGCTCGAGCACGGCGCGATGGCGCGGGAGGAGCTCCTCGCGACGCTCGGGCGGCGCGTCCTCGAGGCGCGCGGAGAGGAGCGCGAGCAGATCCATGCTGCGGCCGAGGCGGCCGAGGCGCGTCGTCAGCTCGTCGACGACGGCGTCGTTCGTAGGATCGCCTTGCAGGGTCCGCGTCAGGGCCTCGACCTGCACCTCGTCCTCCTCGGGCGACGGCACCGCCTCGTCCGCGTCTTCGAGCGACGCCGGGGCTTCGGGTGGGGCGGGTAGGGCCTCGGTCACGACGGCCATCGGCCGCACGCCGGCCGCCTCGGCGATCCGGCGCGAGATGGCGCGATAGTGCGCCTCGACCTCCGCGTTCGCCGGCGCGATCGCGATCGCCGTCGCGAGGTGGCTCTGCGCGACGAGGAGCTCTCCGCGCGCCTCCTCGAAGCGCGCCGCCTCGTCGAGCCAGGGGAGCGCCCGCGCCTCGTGTCCCGCGCGCTCGCGCAGGCGCGCGAAGGCGAGCGACGCGCCGCTAACGTCGCCGAGCGCGGCGCGGTAGCGGCCCTCGAGGCCGCGCGCGTCGATCGCCTCGGGCGCGTCGTCGCGCACCGCGCGCAGGCGCGCGACGGCGGAGGGACGGTCGCCGAGGCGGTCACCGAGCACGCGCGCGAGCTCGAGCTCCATCCACGCCGTCGGCAGCGGAGGGACGCGCGCCTCGGCGAGCTCGATCGCGCGACCGAGCAGCGTCGCCCCGCGGGCGCCCCGGCCCTCGGCGGCGATCGCCGCGCCCAGGCCGGCGACGGCGTCGGGATCGTCGGGACGGTAGAGCAGGGCCCGCTCGTAGAGGAGCGCCGCGTCCGCCCCGAGGCCGAGCGCGCGATGGACGTCGGCCGCGCGCCGGAGGACCTCGTAGCGCTCGCGCGCCCCGCTGGCTATCGCCTCGAGCTCCTGGAAATCGGCGCGCGCGTCGGCGAGGCGGCCCTGCGCGAGGCGCCGCGCGGCGCGCTCCCAGCGCAGCTCTTCGAGGCTCGGCGCGCG
>JAHBWC010000089.1 GCA_019637225.1 Labilithrix sp. | reverse complement strand
CACGCGGTGTTCGCGGCGTCGACGGCGATCGCGTAGCCATGGTCGTCGTTGCTACCGCCGATGAACGTCGAGTAGAGGATCGCGGTCGCGGTCGCGTTCAGCTTCGTGACGAAGACGTCGCGCTGACCGGCGTAGGGATAGATGGAGCTCGGCGCCGGGAAGTCGTCCGAGTCCGTATCGCCGGTCACGTAGACGTTGCCGCTCGTGTCGAGGGCGATCGCGAGGGCGTGGTCGTCGTCCGAGCCGCCGAAGCACTTCGCGTAGTCGAACGCGGTTCCGGCGGCGTTCAGCCGCGCAACGAACGCGTCCGCGCTCTCCATGGTGCCGCACTCCGCTTTGAGGAGCGAGCCGCCGGACTGCTGGAAGGCCCCATTCGTGTGCCCGGTGAGGTGCGCCCGACCCGCGCCGTCGACCGCGAGCCCGGTGGCGAAGTCCGGTCCCGTGCCGCCGAGGTAGCTCACCCACAGGATCGGCTCGTCGTTCATCTGCTGCGCGGGGAGGCGGAGCTTCGCGACGAAGGCGTCCCAGTCCTCGCCCCCCGACGCGCCGCCCTGCGGAATGGGTCCCTTCCGCTCGATTCCGCCGCCCATCCCAATGTTCGTCGCGCTCGACGAGCCGGCGACGTAGATGCCGGTGGCGTCCACGGCGATCGCGGAGGGCTCGACGAACCCGGAGCCGGAGAGGAACGTCGAGTAGGCGAGCGTCGCGCCGTCGGCGCTGAAGCGCGAGACGAAGCCGTCCGGGCCGCTCCAGCCCCGATACGGGTTGATGCCGTTGACGGTCGGGAAGTCGTACGACCTCGTGGTGCCCGTGACGTAGGCGGTGCCGTCCGCGGCAATCGCGATGCCGGTGGCGTCGTCGTCGTCGAGGCCGCCGAGGTAGGTCGAATAGACGAGGGTCGTTCCGGTCGGGTCGAGCTTCGAGACGAAGACGTCGCCGTACCCGCAGTTGGCGCACTCGTAGTAGGGGTTGTACGTCGGGTCGTACGCGTTCGCGACCGGGAAGCCCGCCGCGCTCGTCGAGCCCGTGACGTAGGTGTTTCCGGCGACGTCGGCGGCGATGGCGGCGACGGAGTCGTAGCCCGGACCGCCGAGGTAGGTGGCGAAGCCGAGCACGGGGTCGATGACGAGCGGCTTCGTCGTGTCGTAGGCGCTGACCTCGAAGCCGACCGAGCGCGGCCCGACGAGGCGGTAGCTCGAGGCGATCGTGTGCTTCGCGCCGCGCGCGTCGCGCTGGTAGACGACGGGCGGCGGCTGCACGACGTCGCCCGCGTAGGTCTGGACGCGGAGCTCGCCCTTCTCCGTGATCGACATCTTGCTCGCGCCCTCGACGTTCATCGCGATGCTCTCGACGCCGGTGCCCGGAGCGACGATGAAGTCGTATTCGAGCGCGCCGTTCTCGCCGTGGTAGACGAGATCGACGCCGTCGAGCACGGCGGGGTACGTCACCTTCGCGTACGTCGGGACGTCCGCGCGCCACTTCGACGCGTCGTTGCCCTTGAAGTAGTTCACCTTGGTGACGAGCTGCTCGCTCGGCTGCGGGACGACCTCTCGCCCGCCGGCGACCTTGAGCCCGAAGACGACGCGGTTGGCGCGCCGCTCGAGGGCGCCGCGCTCCTTGCTCTGCATGCGCTGGTGGACGGAGACGGTCGCGCCGTCGTCGCGGAGCGCGAGCGAGGTCGCGCCGCGGCGCGCGACGAAGCGGATCGCGTCGTCGTGCTGGCCGGCGTTCGCCTCGAAGAGGATCGGCATCTTCGCCAGCGTCGCGCCTGCCCACCCCGGCGTGCGCGCGGCCTGCAGCGACGCGGGGTCTCGCTCCGACGAAGGCGGGGAGCGCCCGACGAGCAACATCGAGAACAGCGCGAGGAGAAGCACCCGGACGCGGATGGCCGACATGATGCCATCGTATTCCGCAGCGACGCCCGAGAACAGAGCTCTTCCATTGTCGGCGCGAGCCGCTGGGGCCACCGAGATCACTCTGGAATCCGGAGGGCCTCGCGGGCGCGGGACGTCGCTTCGCCGCGCGCGGCGTCAGAGGAACGACGACGCCGGGAAGTCGACCTGGACGTCCATGACGTCGCGCCCGCCGAGCGTGAACGTGTCGACGACGACGCGCGTCGTCCGCGGTCGGCCCGCGCTGTCGAGCAGCACTGCCGAGCCGGAGTAGGTGCCGCCGGCGAGCGGGACATCCATCGTGAAGTACCCGCACGGCTGCTGCCACGCGCCGACCTCGCGTCCGGAGCGATCGACGACCGACACCTCCGTGTTCGCGGCCTGCGCCTTGATGCACTCGTTCGGATCCATGCGGCCGTCGATCGACCATCGAAGCCTGAGCGTGGCGCCGGCTTGCGGCAGCGTCGGCTCGACGACGACGGTGCGCTGCGGCGGCTCGGTGTTGTCCAAGAAGCAGCCGCTCGCGCTCGCGCCGAGACCCAACACCGCGGTGAGCAGGGCCGACCGTCGATTCATGATGATCACCTTGAGCTGGAGGTCCGAGCCGGTGCGTGAGAGAGGCGAGCGCGCGAGCTCAACGCACGCGCGCCGGCGGCGGCGAGGACGGCGGCGCGGGCACCGGCTGCGCCGGGTAGACGTAGCCGGAGTCCGGGTAGTAGCGGGGCGCCGGCGGGGCTTGCCGGACCGTCGTCCGGTACCGGTAGAGCGGCGTCGGCTCGTTCACGTAGTAGCTCCACGCGCTGCCGTCGCGGTACATCCAGCGCCCGCCGACGTAGTAGACGTCGCGGCCCTCGTAGGTCGTGTGCGGGTAATACGTGTACGTGGTCGCGTAGGTGAGCTCGGCGTAGCCGACGGGCGTAGCGCTCGCGCCCACCGCGCAGCCCGAGGCGGCGGCGCCGGCCGCGATCAACGCGAGCGCGCAGGCGGTGGTCGAGAGCAGCGGTGACATCGCGCGTCCTCGACGTCAGGCGAACGCAAGGCGGGTGCCTCGCGCCAGGGTCGGTTTCGCCGGCGATCCGTCGCTCGAGTCACGTGACGAAAAGGTCGCCGAGGCGCGGGCGGAGCCTTCGGCCACAGCGCTCGCGGCGCGGCCGCGGGCCGGGAGGGAGCCGACCCGCGCGAGAGCTCACTTCACGTCATCCGCGCGCTCGGTGCTGGTCGTGACGGCGCCGCCGAGCCAGTGGAAGTTGTCGAGCAAGACGCTCGAGTCGAGGTTCCCGTCGCCGGTGTCCCAGATCATGAGCTCCAGGGTGAACGTCTCGCCCGGCTCGACCGCCGCCTGCGACGAGAGCCAGCCCGTCGCGCCGCCCTGCGTCGCCTTCTTGCCGAGGAAGCCGCACGCCGAGGCTTCCAGGCCGAACCCGGTCCCCGCGAGCTCCGCGGCTCCGGCGGGGCAGGTCGACGTCGCCTCGCGCTCTCCGGAGCAGCCGGTCTTCGTGCCCGGCGTGCACCGATCGAAGAAGCCGTTGTTGACGCTGACGGGGTTCTGCTTGGCGTCGAACGAGATGTTGTCTGGCTTGCCGCCGTTGAAGCCCTTCGCGCTGAGGTACGCGATGAAGCCGTCGTTGAAGCGCGAGCAGATGTACTCCGGCCACTCGCTCGAGTGGAAGTTGAAGTCGAACTTGATGCCCGTCGCGTTCTTCGGCGCCTTGAGCTGGAGCTTCAGGCTGATGACGTCGTTCACGTCGGAGCTCTGCGGGCAGCTCCCCGCCGCCTTCGGGAAGCCGGGCGGGACGGCGCCGACGCCGCCGAAGAGCCACCAGTCCTTGCCCGGAGTGAAGGCCGACCTGCCGCCGTCGAACTCCTGGGCGAAGCCGGTGCTGAGGACGCCGAGGCTCGCGCCCTCGCGCGGGCGGAGCACGTCGCCGAACCTGGAGAGGACGCCGTGCTGCTCGGGCTTGGGCGCGGCGCTCGTCCCGTAGCCCTGGGTGAACGACGCGGACACGAGGCCGAAGCCGCGCTCGGCCGCGTCGTCGCAGATCCCGATCGCGCGCGCGAAGTCGGTCGCGCTCGCCCCCACGGCGCCGTCGCACGTCGGAGCGTTGTCGACGGTGCCGTCGTCGTCGTTGTCGCAGCCGTCGCCGGGAACGTCGTAAAACGAGCGATCCTTCACGCACCCCGCCGGCGCGTCGTCGTCGTCGCCTCGGCTGCCGAACTGGCCCGCGGGCTTGCCCTCGGTGGCGTCGTTGTCGGTCGTGCGGAAGCTCGACGCCGGGCCCTCCTGACACCCGGCTGCGCTGGATGCGAGGAGAGCGATGAGCGTGATCGAGACGATGACGTGGCGATGCATGGAGGGCCCTTGCTCCTCCCCGACTCCTCCCTTCGAGCATTCGGTCTCGACGCGGCCTCGGCACGTCTCATCGGCGGCGATCGCGCGTGCTCCACCCGTGATTTCGGATCCTTCGACCCCGGTCGCGCCGCGTCGAGAGAGGGGAGGGCACGGCGGGAGACGGCGCGAACACTCCCGCTGTAATTTTCGGCAATCATCAAAATTGAGCAAGCCTTGCGCATAGTTGCGCAATGTACGGTGGAGTAGGCGGGCCCCAGGCCTTCGGATCGCCGGCGGACCGCTTGCGCAAGGGCAAGCCAAGGATTTCCCGTTGATTTGCGCCCGGGCGCGGACCGTGAGGTGTCGATGTGGGATGGTATCCGCCTTGCTGAAGCGCCGGGCTGGAGGAATTCATGGCCAAGCGCCTCGGAGCCATCGCAGCTTTCGCGTTCGCAGCAGCCGTCGTCGCCTGCGGTGACGACGTCGGACCCGCGCCCCTCGAGAAGGGCGCCTCGAACGGAAGCAGCACGCCCGGCGGCGGCGGCGGCGTGACCATCGGGCCGGACGGTCTGCCCGTCGGCCCGGACGGCAAGCCGCTCGATCCGAAGCTCGACGGCATCTACGAGCTCTCGAGCGAGTTCGACCTGACGACCGCGGGCCTCCTCCCGACGGTGATGAACGACACGCTCCAGGCGCTGTCGAACTTCCGCGAGCAGCCCTCGCAGACGATCGTCGACCTGATGGACACGGCGAACGTGCCGCTCGTGCCGACGGTGTTGAACTCGATCCCGAGCGGGATCCGCGGCTTCGTCCTCGGCTACATCGACGAGTACGTCTTCAAGGCGCTCTACGGGAAGTTCCCGGTCATCGAGCAGGTCACCGGCATGCTCGACGACCTCGCGAGCATCGTGACGCGCTTCGAGATGGTGACGAGGCTCGATCTCCCCCAGGGCAACTCCATGGGCGACATCGACGCGAAGCACACGATCTCCGGCGTCGGCTACCGATGGAGCGAGCAGCGCCACGTGATCGCCGCGCCCGAGCTGCTCGCCCAGCTCGTGGAGCGTCCCGTCGACGCCAACGCCGTCACGCTCGAGAAGCGTTCGGTCGACCTCGAGAGCGGTAGGCTCGTGCTCCGCGACCACACCTTCTCGGTGCCGATCGGCTCGTTCGCCGTCTACGCGGCCGACCAGTTCGCCAAGGACAAGTTCGGTGCGACGAACCTCCGC
The DNA here is from genome assembly GCA_019637225.1 of Labilithrix sp. Classification (GTDB taxonomy): domain Bacteria; phylum Myxococcota_A; class Polyangia; order Polyangiales; family Polyangiaceae; genus Labilithrix. The sequence continues at coordinate 28,862 of JAHBWC010000089.1, read as the reverse complement.
GGCGCCGTCGGCAAGCTGATCGACTGCGACAAGCTCGCCGAGAACGTCTCGAACCGCTGCGTCGGCGGCATCTGCGTCGGCCACAAGAGCGACATCAAGCAGATCTGCACGACCGGCCTCGACCTCCTCGTCGCCACCGTCCGGGCCTCGATCAAGAAGCTCGACATCCCGGTCCTGAACCTCAAGAACGGCTTCGCGCAGATGTGGGACGCGCCCGAGGTGGGCGGCCCGCTCGACGCCACGATCGACCGGATCGACCACGGCTTCTGGACCGCGGCGATCAACCTGACGGCGGAAAACAAGCCGATCGTCGCGACCTTCACCGGCCGCCGCATCGGCGACACCGCGCAGCCGTCGCGCTGACGGCGTCGGGGCTTAAGCGGCGCGCTCACGCGCCGTTCTGTTCCCTCGACCCGGATGCCGATCTTACGAAACCCGCAGCGCGGCGGCGCGCCGGCGTCGGCCGACGCTGGCGCGAGCGAAGGCGACGTCGGCCCGGTGGAGGAGTCGGGCGAGTACCGCGTCTCCGGCCACCGCCACGAGACCACGAGGGTGTGGGGTGGGCGGCCCGTGACGCCGGCGACCCTTCGGTCGATGACCGCGGTGAGGCCCGGCCAGCCGGGGCCGATGCCGGCTCCGCGCGCGTCGAGCGCGAACATCGAGGCTCGGGGCGCGACCCCCGCGTCCGTGTCGGACCCGCGCGGGGCTCTGGCAGAGGGCCATCGTCGCGCGAGCGGCACGCTGGCGGCCGTCCACCATGCCCCCCGCGAGGTCGCCTCCGCGCCGAGCCGCGACGGCGGCCCGCGCCGCACGGGGACGCTCAAGATGCACGCGGTGAGGCCCTTCGAGGACGCGACGCCGCCGCCGAGCGGACGCATGCTCGACGACCTCGACTTCCTCGGGTCCGAGCACCCGCCGGTGGCGCTCGAGCTCGGCGCGCTCCCCGCCGGCCACGTCGCGCAGGAGACGATGGCGGGCGGCAAGCTCCCTCGGTCCGTGCGGTTCACGCCGCAGCCGATGGAAGCGGTGAAGGCGCCGCCCTCCGGCGAGCAGCGCGAAGCGGGAGGCGGGCGCGACGCGGCGGCGAGCAGCGGGCGGACGCAGGTGTCGTCGCTCGAGCTCGAGGCGCTCGCGATGCCGATGGAAGCCGTCCTGCCGGTCGCCCTGCCACGCCCCATCGACCCGCGGCCGGGGATCGTGGCGTTCGCGGGCTTCGGGATCGTCCCGGACAAGCTCACCGATCTGCCGGCCTATGCGCTCCACGTACTTGCGCGCAAGCGGGTGCTGCGCGACGGGCTCGCGATCGCGCGGGCGCGCCGACCGCAGGACGTCGAGCTCTACGAAGCTGCGCTCGCGTGCGCGGACGACGAGTCCGTGAACAAGGGCCTCGGCCTCGTCGTCGCGGTGTTCGTCGCCGGGCTCGCGGCGTTCTGCGTGGCGGTGGCCGTCATCCTCTGAGGGCCCGCGCCGGGCGCCGGCGAGGAGGGGGCGCGGCGTCGCGAGCGCGCGGCGCGCGAGGCGAACCGGGCGGGGCCGCCCCGGCATCGAAAAGGGGCCGGGGGACCCGGAGCGTCGCGGTACGCTCGCTCCTGGTAGCTCGACCATGAGCACGCTGCTCCGCCTCATCGACGTCCGGCTCGAGGAGCGGCGAAACACGTTCGCGGCGTTCGCCGCGCTGCTCGCGATCACGTCCGCGCACACGCTGCTCGAGACGGCGCGCGACGCGCTCTTCCTGTCGAGGCTCCCCGCGGCAGAGCTCCCCTGGATGTACCTGGTCATCGTGGCGCTCGCGCTCGTGCTCGCGCGCGTGCGGGCGGACGACAAGGCGGTCATCCCGGTCGTCCTGGCGATCGGCGCGGGGGTGACGTCGGGCTTCTGGCTCTTGACCGCCGAGACCGGGTCGCGACCTTGGGTCCTCTACGCGCTCTACGTCTGGTCGGGGCTCTTCGCCTCGTGGGTCACCGTGCAGTTCTGGACGCTGCTCGGACGCGCGCACACGATGACCCAGGCCAAGCGCCTCTACGGGTTCATCGGCGCCGGCGCTGTCCTCGGCGGGGTCCTCGGAGCCTTCGGCGCGCGGGCCGCGCTCGCCTTCATCCCCGCGCGCGCGATGCTCGTGAGCTCGGCGGCGCTCTTCGTCGTCGCCGCGATCCCGGTCCTCGCGATCCGGATCGCGCCGGCTCCCGCCGAGGCGCTCGCCGCGGCGACCGAGGAGCGCGCTCCGGCGATGATGACCGGCGCGAGCCTGCTCTGGCGCGACGTCTTCGCGCGCCGCGTGCTCGGCATCGTCCTCGTCGCGACCGTCGCGGTGACGCTGACCGACTTCCTCTTCAAGGCGCGCATCGCCGCCGAGTACACCGACACCCACGAGCTCGCGGCGCGGCTCTCGACGTTCAACGCGGTCATCAACTCGATCGCGCTCCTCGCCCAGGTCGTCGTCGGGCCGTGGATCTTCCGGACGGCGGGCGTGCAGCGCGCGCTCTTCCTCTTTCCGGCGCTCTTGCTAGGCGCGGCGAGCGGCGTCCTCGCGTCCGGCGGCGCGCTCGGCGCGGCGGTGCTGCTGAAGGGCCTCGACGGATCGCTCCGCTACTCCGTCCACAAGACGAGCATGGAGCTGCTCCTCGTGCCCGTCCCGGATTGGACGCGGCAGCGCATCAAGCCGATCATCGAGCTCGCGGGCACGAGGGGAGGGCAGGCGGTGGCGTCCGTCGTCATCCTGACGCTCGTGGCGGCCGGCGCGTCGGGCGCGATGGTCGTCGCCGCCCTCGTCGTCGTGCTCGCCGTCGTGTGGCTCGCGAACGTCGTGACCATCCGCGGTCACTACCTCGACGTGTTCCGCGAGGCGCTGCGGTCGGGCGGGCTCAGCGGGAAGGCGGAGCTGCCCGAGCTCGATCTCGGCGCGCTCGAGGTGCTCTTCGCCGGTCTGAACAGCCGCCTCGACGGCGAGGTGCTCGCCTCGCTCGAGCTGCTCGCCGAGCAGAAGCGAGAGCGGCTCATCCCCGCGCTCATCCTCTACCATCCGAGCCGCGAGGTGGTCCTGCGCGCGCTCCACCTCTTCGCGCGGCGCGGTCGCACCGACTTCGTGTCGATCGCCGATCGGCTCAACGGCCACCCCGATCGCGAGGTCGCCGCCGCGGCGCTGCGCGCCCGGACCGCGGTCGCGCCCGAGCGCGCCCTGCTCGAGGAGCGGCTCGGTGACCCGTGCGCGCAGGTGTCGGCGACTGCGCTCATCGCGCTGATGGCGCGCGGGTGGATCGACGGCGACGAGGCCGACCGGCGCCTCCGCGCTGCCATCGGGACGCGCTCCTGGCAGACCGCGGCCGAGCTCGCGCGCGCGATCCGCGATATCGCGGACGACGCGGAGACGACGAAGGAGGCGCACGAGCGCTTCGACGAGCTGCTCATCCGGCTGGCGCGCGAGGGAGGCTCCTTCCGCGATCTCGCGTGTGCGGCGGCCTCCGGCGAGGCGTCCGCGAGCGCCGCCGGTTCGCTGGAGGGCCCGGCGGCTGACGGCGACGCCCCGCCCGCGCCGCCGCGGCCGCTGCCCTTGGCGCCGCCGGCGTTCGAGATCGCGCCGGACATGCGCGTTCGCCTCGAGGTGGCGCGCGCGATGGCGACGCGCAAGAGCCCCGCCTTCCTCCCGATCCTGGTCGGGATGCTGAACCGTCACGAGCTCCGCGCCACCGCCCGCGCGGCGATCGCGCTCATCCCCGGCGGCCTCGCGTTCGTCGACGAGGTCATGCGCGAGCGCGACTTCGCGCGAGAGGTGCGCGTGCATCTCCCCCGCACGATGGCGCTCTTCGAGCCGGACGCCGCGGCGCGGAAGCTCATGGTGCACCTCCTCGCGGAGCGGGACGGCGCGGTGCGGTTCAAGGCGCTCCGTGCGCTCGTGAGGCTCCGTCGGGCGAACCCCGAGCTCTCGCTCGAGGGAGACTTGCTCCGGCGCGTGGTCGAGACCACCCTCGATCACGCCGAGGAGCTCCGTCGCTGGGCGGCGGGTCTGGCCGGCGCCGACGGAGACGCTCCGCCTGCCTCCGTGGTCGGCGCGGACCCGCTGCGCGCCGGTCATCACCTCCTCGTCGATCTGGTGCGCGACAAGGAGCGTCATGCGCGCCAGCGCCTCTTCATGTTGCTCGAGCTGCTCTATCGCGAGGACTTCGACGACGTCGAGCGCGGCCTCCGGAGCTCGAAGCCGAAGGCGCGCGCGAACAGCCTCGAGCTCCTCGAGAACATCGTCCGCCCGCCGCATCGCGCGCGGGTCCTCGCGCTCGTTGGCGATCGCGGGGCGGCGCCTCGGGTGTCGGCGCCTGCGTACGACGACGTGCTCGCGGACATCCTCCGGACGGGCGGCGACACGCTGCGGACGCTCGCCGAGCATCGGGCGCTCGAGCTCGGCCTCGACGTCGGCGCCATCGCCGGCGTGCGCTCGGCGGAGGCGCGTGGGCTCGAGGCGCTCGGCAAGCGCCTCGTCGACCGCGCGCGCGATCTCGTCGCGCCGGAGCCGCGCGCGAGGGCGACTCACGCCGGGGTGACGCGTGCACCGGCCTGACCTCACGGAGCGGCTGCTCCGGCTCCGCGGCGTCCCCGTCTTCAGCGCGATGACGGCGACCGAGCTCGCGCCGCTCGCCGCGACGATGCGCGCGGCGACGTTCGAGAAGGGCGACGTCATCCTCCGCGAGGACGAGCCGCCGAAGGCGTTCCACATGCTGCTCACCGGCGCCGTCACGATGCGGAGGCGCGGCAAGGTGATCCGGACGATCACCGCGCCGGGCGGAGTCGGCTTCCTGTCGCTCCTCGCGCGCACCGGCGGCGGGACGGAGGCCGTCGCCGAGGCGCGCACCGAGACGTTCGAGCTCGGTGCGGACGCCATCCAGGAGATGTACGAGGACCACTTCCCCGCGTTGCTCGGGACGCTGCGCTGGCTCGCCGAGCGCCTCATCGACGAGAACAACACGCTCGAGCCGCCGCCGTACGCCCCGCCCGACGACGGCTTCGATCGCCTCGTCGGCGATCGTGAGCTCGGTCTCGTCGAGCGCATCTTCCTCCTCCGGCGAACCCTGGGCTTCCGTCACGCCAACGTGAACTCGACCGCGCGCCTCGCGCGGGCGCTGAAAGAGCGCCGCGTCGGCGCGGGCGAGGCGATCTGGCGGCCCGGCGATCGCGCGACGAACACGCTCTTCCTCGTGAAGGGAAACATGGAGCTGCGGTGGCGCGGCGCGGACGACCGGCGGCGCGTCCAGGTGGTCGGGCCCGGCTACATCGTCGGCGGGGCGGAGGCGGTCGCGAACCGACCGCGCTGGAACGAGCTCGTCGCGACCGAGCCCGCCGTGTACCTCGACGGGAGCCGCGAGTCGCTCATCGACATGCTGGAGGACGACCTCGACGTCGCCTTGCAGTTCCTGTCGATGCTCGCGAGCTTCCTCCTCGTGACGTGGGACCGTCGCGCGCAGGGCGACGTCACGCGTCCCGTGTCCACGTGAGCGTCCGCCCGCCCGCGCCTTCCGACGGCGGCCGTGACCGCTCGCGACGACCGTGCTATCGCCGCCCGCGATGCCGGTGACCGAACGCGAGCCCGTCTCGTCGCGCCTGATGCGCGCGCTGTCGCGCGGGCCGCGCCCGTCGTCGCAGCGGTTCGAGGCCCCCGAGGTCTACGGGCGCGAGGCGATCTCGCGCATCGCGCGGGCGCTGCCGCCGGTCGAGCGGGTCTACGCGAACGTCCGCTTCTCGATCCTCCGGCCGAAGCTCCTCAGCGTCATGGACCTCTTGCTCCCCGACGCGGGGCGCATCCTCGACATCGGCTGCGGCTTCGGCCTGTTCGCCGCGTACTTCGGGCAGACGCAGCCCGCGCGTCGCATCGTCGGCGTCGACCCGGACGCCCGGCGAATCGCGATGGCCGAGCGCGTCTCCGAGGCCGTCGGTCTCTCCGCGAGCAACAGGTTCGTCGCGGGCGACGCGCGCGACGTCGCGCTGGAGGGGACGTTCGCGGGCGCCTACGTCCTCGACGTGATGCACCACATCCCGGAGCAGGACCAGCTGCCGATGCTGGTGCGCCTCCGCGATCTCCTCGCCCCGCGCGGCGTGCTCGTCGTGAAGGACATCACCACCGTGCCGGCGTTCGGCCTCGAGTTCACGCGGCTGCTCGACCGGGTGATGGTGGGCTGGGACGAGCCGCTCCGCTACCGCCACCACCGCGAGTGGGGCGAGATGCTCGCGTCGCTGGGGTTCCACGTCCGGATGGTGCGCGTGCCCGACGTCTTGCCGTATCCGCACGTCGTCATCGCGGCGACGAAGCGCTGAGCGAGCCTTCGCTCAGGTCAGAGCGAGCCCTTGGTCGACGGGATGCCCGACGCTCGCGGGTCGACCGTCGCAGCGGCGCGGAGGGCCCGCGCGAACGCCTTGAAGCAGATCTCCGTCATGTGGTGGAGGTTCGTCCCCGCGTGGAGGACGACGTGGAGGTTCGCGGCCGCGCCGCGCGCGAACGCCTCGAAGAAGACCTCCGCGAGCTCGGTGTCCCAGTCGCCGATCTTCGCCTTCGGCATCGGCACCTCCCAGACGAAGTACTGGCGCCCCGAGAGATCGATCGCGCACGTCGCGCGCGCCTCGTCCATCGGCAGGGTCGCCGAGCCGTAGCGCGCGATGCCGGCCTTGTCGCCGAGCGCCGCGGCGACCGCCCGGCCGAGCACGATCCCGACGTCCTCGGTCGTGTGGTGGCCGTCGATCTCGACGTCGCCCGTGGCGTTCACGACGAGATCGAAGAGCCCGTGTTTCCCGATCTGGTCGAGCATGTGCGAGAGGAACGGGATCGGCGTGTCGATCTGGTTCTTTCCGCTGCCGTCGAGCGTGATTTCGACGACGATCGACGTCTCTTTCGTGGTCCGTTCTTCGCGAGCTCGACGCACGGGCGCATTGGACCACGGCGCCGGCCTTTCACCAAAGATTGCGAGGCCCGGCGTCGATCCTCTATCGTCCTCGCGTGACGCAGGATCCTCGCGGCGATGAGGAGGGGTACGGCGCGGCCCACGGCGAGCTCGGCGCCGCGTCCCGGCACCTCATCGAGCAATACGGGCGCCCGTTCGTCCAGGGCGACATCCTCTTTCGAGAGGGCGAGGCGGCGACGCACGCCTTCTTGTTGCACGAGGGGCGCGTGCGGCTCCTCAAGCGCGTCCGCATGGTCGAGCGCAGCCTCTCGGTGCTCCGGCCGGGAGACCTCTTCGGCGAGGGTGCGATCCTCGACGGCGCCGTCCGGATGTCGACGGCGGTCGCCCTCTCCGATGGGATCATGCTGTCGCTCGACCGGACGGCGCTCCGGGTCATCGTCGAGCGTTTTCCACAGCTCGCCGAGCGCATCCTCACGCAGCTCGCCCGGCGCCTTCGCGACGCCGAGGACCAGATCGAGGTGCTGATGCTCCGCGACACGCAGTCGAAGGTCGTGAGCGCCCTCCTCAAGATGACCCAAAACCAGCCCGGCCCGGTCGAGCTCACGGTCTCGCCGGTCGACCTGTCGAGCCGGGTCGGCCTCGACGTCGAGACGGTGAAGCGGACGGTCCAGCGGCTTCGCGACCAGCAGTACCTCCGGATCGTCGGCGAGCGGGTCGAGATCCCGGACGTCGACGCCCTCCGCCGCCTCTACGCCCTGCTGGGGACAAAAGACGAGCTCCGCGGAGAGCGCTGAGGGCCTGAGGTCTTGGGTGAGGGGCGTTATGTAAACGCCCTTCATTGCTCGGCTCCTGGCTCTCGGTGGACGCTGACGCGGGGCGTCAATCGGGGTGGATCGAAGGCGCCCCGGAAGCGGAAAAACCGAGGAATCACGTGACCTTGGTATGGTACCGTTCAGGGTTGACGACGCCGGAGGGGTGGAGTACTTCCCGCCGCCGACGACCCTCATGCGCTTGCGCTCGCCCAAGACACCCCGCGTCGCAGCACCGCGCGTCGCTTCCGCCGCGCGGCGGTCGCTGTTGCGCCCCGTGGGCGTGGCCGCTGGGGTCCTCGGTCTCGCGATCGTGGTCGCCGGGTCGGCCGCGTGCGCGGGCGGCAAGGGGCAGCAGCCCGGAGCGCAGAGCCCCGAGCGGCAGAGCGACGCCGAGTACGACATCGCGCGCGACCTCTTCCAGAAGGGCAACACGCGCCTCGCGCTCGACCACGTCCAGAAGGCCGTCTCGCTGAACGAGGAGAACGACAAGGCCCACTACCTGATGGCGGCCATCCTGCTCGCGTTCTGCTCCGGTCCGAGCGCCTTCGACGCGCCGGACTGCAAGCTCGGCGAGATCGAGAAGAGCGCGCGCGCCGCCCTCAAGTCGAACCCGGACTTTCGCGACGCGAAGAACCTGCTCGGCCAGGTCCTGATCAACGAGAAGAAGTACAAGGAAGCCATCGGCGTCCTCGAGCCCCTCACGAAGGACCCCGCCTACGTGCACCCGTACCTGGCGTGGGGCAACCTCGGCTGGGCGCAGGTCCTCGACGGCCAGCTCGACGCCGGCATCGCCTCGCTGAAGAACGCCGTCACCGAGCCGCGCTTCTGCGTCGGCTACTACCGCCTCGGCGTGGGGTTCGAGCGGAAGGGCGACCCCGGTCAGGCCGAGCAGAGCTTCACGAGCGCCGTGTCGGTCGACGATCCGCAGTGCACCGCGCTCCAGGACGCCTGGGAGGCGCGCGCACGCGTCCGCCTCAAGCTCGGCAAGGCTGCCGAGGCGCGCTCCGACTACGAGCGCTGCGTCGAGATCTCCAAGGAAACGCTGACTGGAAAGACATGCGTTCGCGAGCTCGCGAAGATGGCGGCAGCGCCGTCGACACCCGCGAGCGCGAACGGCGGGGCGGCCCGCGCTCGAGTCTCCCACGGTGACGTGGGGCTCCCATCCTCAGCCGCCGCGCGCTGACGCCGAGAAGTGAACCCAAGCGATGACGAGGAAGACGTGAGCGGAATCGAGTCGGTCGGAACGACCCTGCGGCAGCAGCGCGAGAAGCGGCGCATGGGGCTCGCCGAGGTGTCGCGCGTCACGCGCATTCCCTTGGCCACCCTCGAGTCCATCGAGCAGGACCACTTCGACGATCTCCCCGGCGAGGTCTTCGTGAAGGGCTTCCTGAAGTCCTACGCCCAGACGCTGGGCCTCCTGCCCGAGGACATCGTCGCCCGCTACACGGCGAGCCGCCGCGTGGCCATGGTCACGCCGCTCCCGGTGGCGTCGCCGGTCCAGGCCGCGGGTGAGGGCCACGGCCGCCGCTTCGGCGTCGCGATCGCCCTCGTCCTCCTGCTCATCCTGTTCACGCTCGCGCTCTCGATCGTGCTGAAGCCGCGCGGCCGAGACATGCCTTCGGAGCTGTCGCAGAGCACGTCCCGCGCTATCACCATCGGGTGATCCGTCGCATCGACTCCGCCGCGCTGCTCGTGCGGAGCGTTGCTTACGGCGAGGCCGACGTCATCGCCACGTTCTTCACGCGCGAGAGCGGCAAGCTCTCGGCGATCGTCCGGGGCGCGCGGAGGTCCACGAAGCGGTTCGCCGGCGCCCTCGAGCCGATCCACGGGCTGATGGTCTCGCTCGAGGACAAGGGCAAGGAGCTCTGCGTCCTCAAGGAGGCCCGGATCCAGCGTCCGCGCAACGGGATCGCCGCGAACCTCGAGGCGATGGACGCGGCGGGGCAGGCGCTCCGCTGGGTCCGACACCTCTGTCCGGCGCGAACGCCCGAGCCCGCGGCGTGGACCTCGCTCGAAGAGCTGCTCGAGGCGCTCGATGAAGAGTGCCTCGCGGAGGCGGAGGCCGCGCCAGGCGCCGGGCGCGTGCCGGGCGAGGCGCGCCGGCACCTCGCCATCTTCGGCCTGCGGCTCCTGACGGACATGGGGTACGCCCTCGAGCTGGATCGCTGCATCCGCTGCGGGCGGGCGTGTCCCGAGGGGCGCTCCGCGTTCGTCGACGCCGCGGGCGGCGGGATCGTCTGCACGAGCTGCGGCGGCGCGCCGAGGACGATCCGCGCCGAGCTCCGGGCGCTCGCGGCGCGCGCTCAGCGCGGCGAAGTGGTCGCCCTCTCGTGGGAGCTCGCCGGCACGCTCATCGACGTGATCGAGGACGCGATGGCCGCCCACGCGGGCTTCGATCCGAGCTCGCCGTCGAGATCCTGACCCTCGCGGCCCGGGCGCCGCGCCCTCGGCCCAGCACGAAGCTTGTGGGAACGCGCGATCCGATGGAACATCGGTGGGGTGAGCACAGCCTTCGACGTCGCGTGTTTCGGCGAGCTTCTGTGGGACTTCTACGAGGCCGAGTCGAAGGCGGACGGGAAGGGGACCGACAAGGAGCCGATCGCGCGGCAGTTCAGGCGGGAGCTCGGGGGCGCGTCGGCGAACGTCGCGGTCACGCTGGCCCGCCTGGGCCTGAAGGTCGCGGCCATCGGCGGCGTCGGCGACGACAAGCTCGGGGCGGCGCTCGACGCTGCGCTCACGGCCGCGGGCGTCGATACCGCGCACGTCGTCCGCCTCGGCGCGCCGACGGGCATCACGTTCGTCACGAACAGCGCCGTCGGCGAGGCCTCGTTCATCCCTTATCGCGGCGCCGATCTCCGGCTCGGCGACGGCGACGTCACCGCGGCGATGGCGAAGGCGGCCTTCGCGCTCGTGTCGTCGACGAGCATGCTCGCGAGCACGCGTGCGGCGACGGAGAAGTTCCTCGCGGGGGTGGACAAGGCGAAGGGCACCATCGTCGTCGACCTCAACGTGCGCGCGCACCTCTGGAGCGACGCCGACGAGATGCGGAGCGCGGCCAAGGCGCTCGTCGCGCGGGCGGCGCTGGTCAAGGGATCGGAGCGCGACCTGAACGCGCTCGCCGGCAAGCGCGGCATGACGTGGCTCGACGAGAACGCCAAGCACGCCACGTGGCTCCTCACCCGCGGTGAGAACGGCGCCGCCGCGGTCGGCCCGCACGGGCAGGCCACCGCGCCGACCAAGCGCGTCCGCTGCATCGACCGCTCGGGCGGGGGCGACGCGTTCATCGCCGGCGTGCTCGCGGTCCTCGTCAAGGCCGGAGCCCGGCCCGGCTCACCCGAGTGGAAGGACGGCAAGCTCTGGACGCGCGCGCTCGAGGTCGGGCACCTCCTCGGCGCCAAGGCCGTCGCCGCCTCCGGCGCGACGACGGGCCTCGCGGCGCTCGACGACGTCAAGTCGCGCCTCTCCGCGCCCAAGAAGGGCTGAGCGCGAGGGTGACCCGGAGCGCGCGTGCGCAAGAAAGGGTGATCGCGGCGCGCCGGGCGTTATAAGAGCGAGGCATGCAGGACCCTCGGACGCGCTGCAAGGCCGTGCGCTCCCCGCGCGGCGCGAAGGTGACGGAGATCGACTGGGGCGACGGCCACAAGGGCGTCTACCCGCACACGATCCTCCGTGGGTATTGCCCGTGCGCGGGTTGCCAGGGCCACTCCGGCACGATCGCGTTCATCGAGCCGACGGGCGACATCCAGATGGAGCTCGACCAGATCGACCCCGTCGGGAACTACGCGCTCCGGCTCGTCTGGTTCGACGGCCACGGCAGCGGCCTCTACTCGTACAAGTACCTGCGCGCGCTCTGCCAATGCGACGAGTGCCGCCCGGGCAGCATGAAGGACGAGCGCGGTGAGCTCCCGCGCATGTGAGCCATGACCGAGCCCGAGGCGGGTGAGCGCGACGCGGCGCGCGACGCGAGCGCGCGCGCGGGCGCCGAGGAGCGCGCGAAGATCGTCGGCCGCGCCGGCGTCGTCGGCGCCGGCACGCTGCTCTCGCGCCTCCTCGGCTTCGGGCGCGACGCGGTCATCGCGGCGCTCTTCACGCGCCGCGAGACCGACGCGTTCTGGGTGGCGCTGACGATCCCGAACGCCCTGCGGCAGCTCCTCGCCGAGGGCGCCGTCTCGAGCGCCGTCGTGCCGGTCCTCGGCGAGCGGCTGGCGAAGGGCGGCGACGCGGCTGCGCGTCCGTTCTTCGCGCGCGCCCGCGGCGTGTCGCTCGCGGCGCTCGTCGTCGTAACGATCCTCGGCGTCGTCTTCGCGCGCGAGCTCACGTGGCTCTTCGCGTCGGGCTACTCGGACACGGCCGGCGGCGCCGCGGCCGACGGCGCCGCGGCGGCGGGCAGCAAGCTCGAGCTGACGACGAGCCTGACGCGCGTGATGTTCCCGTACATCCTCTTCATGGGGACGGCGGCGCTCGGCATGGCCGCGCTGAACGCGAAGCGACGCTTCGCCGTCGCGGCGTTCGCGCCGGCGCTCTTCAGCGTCGGCATCGTCGGCGCGGCGTTCTTGCTCCGTGAGCCGCTCGCGGAGCGCGGCGTCGATCCGGCGATGACCCTCGCGATCGGAGTGCTGGCCGGCGGCGTGCTGCAGGTGGCGGCGCAGGTCCCCGCGCTCCGCCAGATCGGCTACGTCTCGCGCCCGATCTTCGATCTTCGCGATCCGCACGTCCGCGTGATGCTCCGGCGCATCGTCCCGATGACGTTCGGCCTCGGCGTCTACTACGTCGACCTCGTGCTCTCGCGCCGCTTCCTCTCCGAGCTCGGCGAGGGCGCGCAGAGCTGGTTTTCCTGGGCGTCGCGCCTTTGCGATCTGCCGCAGGGCATCTTCGTCATGGCCCTGTCGAGCGCGACGCTCCCGTCGCTCGCGACGTTCGCCGCCAAGGGCGAGACCGACGAGCTCGTCACGACCTGGGCGCACGGGATGCGCCTCGCGATGTTCGTCGCCATCCCGTGCAGCGTGGCGCTCGTCGTCCTCGGCGAGCCGCTCGTCGTCCTGCTCTTCGAGCGCGGCCACTTCGATCCGGAGTCGTCGCACCAGACCGCGCGCGCGCTCGCCTGGCAGGGCGGGGCGATCTTCACCGTGGCGGCGACGCGCCAGCTCGTCCCCGCGTTCCACGCGCTCGGCGACACGCGCACGCCTGTCGTGGTCAGCGCGATCGATCTCGGCGCGTTCATCGCGCTCGCGCTCGCGCTCCGCGGTCCGCTCGGCCACGTCGGCATCAGCGTCGCGGTCGCCGGCTCGAGCGCCGTCCAGATGCTCTTGCTCTTCTACGGCCTCCGGAGGCGCGTGGGCTCCCTCCGCGGCGCCGAGCTCGCGCGGTCGGCGGCGCGGGTCCTCGCGGCGTCGGCGATCGCGGGCGTGGCGAGCGGAGCGCTGGCGCACGTCCTTTCCGGCGCGCTCCCGGGCGCCGTCGGCCGCGCGCTGCCCGGCCTCGCGTCGGCGGTGCTCTTCGGCGCGCTCTTCCTCGTGGCGGCCTGGGGCCTCGGCGCGCGCGAGCTCGCCGAGGTGACGGCGCCGATCCGCCGCCGCCTCCGCCGGCGGTAGGCTGCGGTCACGCGGAGCGCGCTGTCACGCGGAGCGCGCCGTCACGCGGAGCGCGCCGTCAGGCGGAGCGCGCGCGGTCGAGCATCGCGTGGAGCAGCACGTTGCACCCCGCCTCCAGGTGCTCGGGCTTCGCGTCCTCGATCTCGTTGTGGCTGATGCCGTCCTTGCAGGGCACGAAGATCATGCCGGCCGGTGCGAGACGAGCCATGTACACCGCGTCGTGGCCCGCGCCGGAGACCGCGTTCATGTACGAGTAGCCGAGCGCCTTCGCGCCGCCCTCGACGGCGTCGACGCAGCCCTTCTCGAACGGGCAGGGCGGGAAGTACGAGACCTGCTCGAGGGTGATCGTCAGGCCCGACTCGGCCGCGGTCTTCTCGACGAAGGCCCGGATCTCCCGGTCCATCGTGTCGAGGCGCTCGCTGTCGACGTTGCGGAGGTCGATCGAGAACGACACGCGTCCGGGGATGACGTTGCGGCTGTTCGGGAAGTTCTGCACGAACCCGACGGTGCCGCGTCCGTACGGCGGGTAGCGGTGCGCGATGGCGACGGTCTCCTGCATGATGCGCGTCGCCACCTGCAGCGCGTCCTTGCGGAGCGCCATCGGCGTCGGTCCCGCGTGGGCTTCCATCCCCGTGACGACGCAGTCGTACCAGCGGAGGCCGAGCACGCCGGTGACCACGCCGATCGTCACGTCTGCGTCCTCGAGCACCGGCCCTTGCTCGATGTGCGCCTCGAAGTACGCCCCGAGCGGGTGCTTGCCCGGCTCCTCGTCGCCGACGTAACCGATGCGCTCGAGCTCCTCTTTCACCGTCTTGCCGTCGACGTCCTTCGCGGCATAGACCGACTCGAGGCTGAACGCGCCGGCGAAGACGCCCGAGCCCATCATGACGGGGACGAAGCGCGAGCCCTCCTCGTTCGTCCAGAAGACGACCTCGATCGGTGCGTCGGTCTCGATGCCGTGGTCGTTCAGCGTGCGGACCACCTCGAGGCCGGCGAGCACGCCGTAGTTGCCGTCGAATTTCCCGCCCGTCGGCTGAGTGTCGATGTGGCTCCCGCACGCGATCGGCGGCAGCGCGGGGTTTTTGCCCGCGCGCCGCATGAACACGTTGCCGATCTTGTCGACGGTCACGGTCATCCCGGCCGCCTTGGCCCACGACACGACGAGGTCCCGTCCCTGGCGATCGAGGTCGGTGAGCGCGAGGCGACACACGCCGCCCTTAGGGGTGCCGCCGATCCGCGCGAGCTCCATGAGCGAGGTCCACAGGCGGTCACCGTTGACGACGAGCTTCGAGGCCGGAGGGGTTTTGCTCATCCCCCGACGTTACCGCAAACTCGGCCGGCCAAGGCTCTCCGGCAGCGCTGTCCGGAGCCGCCGCGACGCCTCCCGACCCCTCGCGTCGCGCCGCGGCGAGGAAGGTAGCGCTAGCCGCTCGGCGGCGACGGTTGTAATGCGGTAGCACCGTGGCTTCGAAGAACGCGAGCGCCAAGAAGAACACAGCCAAGCCTTCGCCCGCGAAACCGGGCACGGGCGGGCCGAGCGCGAAGAAGCCCGACGCCGCGAAGCCGGGCAAGGGCGAGGGCGGCGTTCGCGTCGCGGACGCGGAGTTCGCCGCCGGCGCCGCGCGGCGCGACCAGGTCCCGGCGACGAGCCTCTTCGACGAAGCCCACGAGATCGCCTTCGCCGGACGCTCGAACGTCGGCAAGTCGAGCCTCCTCAACATGATGCTGTCGCGCAAGGGCCTTGCGCGGACCAGCAACACGCCCGGCTGCACGCGGCAGATCAATTTCTTCGACATCCACCTCGCCGCGAACGAAAAATTCGATGTCCCGCCGCGCCTCGTCTTCGTCGATCTCCCCGGCTACGGCTACGCGAAGGTCTCGAAGAGCGAGGCGTCCGCGTGGAAGCAGCTCCTCGAGGGATACCTGAAGGAGCGACCGACCCTCCGCGCCGTCGTGATCCTCGTCGACGTGCGGCGCGGGCTCGAGGAGGAAGAGGAGGACCTGGTCGAGTTCCTCGCCGAGCGCCCCGAGCTCCGCGTCCTCGTGGCCGCCACCAAGATCGACAAGCTCTCCCTCTCGGCGCAGAAGCCGGCGCTGGCGCGGCTGGCGCGAGGCCCGGACGGCGAGCGTCTCGCCGTCGTCGCCACGAGCGCGGAGACCGGGGCAGGGCGCGAGGTGCTCTGGTCGCGCATCGTCGATGCGTGCCGTGTCGAGCCGGCGGGTCGTCCCGACGACGGAGGCCGTGTAGACTGATGAGCATGAGGCGGGGGCCTTACGCCGCTGTCGTCGCCGTCGCGGGAGCCGCTGCGCTCACCGTCGCCGTCGGCGGCTGCAAGGGCTCGGCGTCCAACGACGCGAAGGCGCCGACGCTGTCGCACGCCGGCGAGACGTGGTGTCCCGATCGCTTCGAGTCCGGGCCCTCGGACACGTGCTTCGCGATCCCCGAGCACGCAGGCAAGGAGACGCCGATCCTCGTCTACCTCCACGGCATGTACGAGGGTCACGGCTCGCCGGACGAGTGGGCCGCCGTCAGCGTCGCGCTCGACCGCGGGTTCGCGGTCGTCATCCCGCGCGGCAAGCGCGGTCTCTGCGCCTGGCGCGCGGAGCTGAAAGATCACTACTGCTGGCCTCAGGACGCCGAGGACACGCACACGATGAAGAGCGTCGTCGCCGAGTGGGAGCGCGTCCTCTGGCAGGTCGACGCCCTGCTCGAGGGCGGGACGCACAAGCGCTACGTCCTCGGCTCGTCGAACGGCGGCTTCTTCGCCGCGTTCCTCGCGACCCACCCGCTCTTCCCCGGCCAGGCCTACGCCGTCGTGAACGGCGGCTCGCTCGGAGCGCCTTCGCCGAAGGCGAGGCCGCTGCCGGTGTTGCTCGTCGCCGGGCAGGACGCCGCCGAGCCCGCGGCGAAGACGAAGGAGCTCCACGACGCGCTCACGAAGGCGAGCTGGGCGCACGCCTACTGCCCGCGCGGCGGCGGCTCCGCGCTCGCCACCGGCGACGTCGACGCCGCCGTCCGCTTCTTCCGCCAGGACGCGAGCGGGACGCTCAAGGCCCAGAGCGGAGCCTACCCCTGCGACGCCGCGCCCGCGCGCCCGTGAGGGCGGGCCGGTGGCGGTGAGTCTCGACGGAGCCGCGCTGTCGTCTCGTGCTTGAAAGACCGCGGGCGCTGCGCTATTCGTGGTGGCTCTCGATCGGGCGCATAACTCAGCGGTAGAGTGCGACCTTCACACGGTTGAAGTCGGGGGTTCAAGTCCCTCTGCGCCCACCAGACCCACGCAACGACCGAAGCCGGTTGAGGAGGCACCCTCAACCGGCTTTTTGATGCGTACCGCTCTCGTGCCCTGCATGCCGCTGCCGTGGTCGTCGCGGGAACGTCCGCCGCCGTCTCTACCCTCCGGTCCCGGAGCGTAGCCTCGGCGCCGTGACTCGCCCCGCCCCGCGAGATGGGTTCAGGTCACGCGCGGAGGAGGCGTACACTCTGCTGATAGCTGCACGTTCGCGGCCAAGTCATCCCTCTCCGGGAGCTCCACCATGCGTCGCTTCGGTTTCTCGTTCGTCATCGCAGCGACAGTCGTCGCGTGCCAGGCCTCGGCCGTCGACGATGCGAGCTCGGCAGCGTCCGACGCTTCCGCCTCGGATCGCTCCCCGACCGGAGTCACGGATGCGGCCGCCGATGGCGACGCCATCGTCGAGAGTTGTCCCTTCGCGTCCCCACCCAACACGTCTGTCCTCGATGCGGGCTGTCCCGGCCGTTGCACGGCGATCGAGGGAGCGCAGATGGACGAACGCAATCAGTGCATCCGGGCTGTGCTTCTCGGGTGCTCGGATTGTTCGGATGGTTGTGGAGGCTCACCGGAAGGTGCTTGTTTCAGGAATCTCGCGGACGGTCGTGTCGTGCGCTCCTGGGACGCCACTTTCTTCTCTTCGGGCTGGGTACGGTGCTCGGGGGAGGAATCGGACCGTCTCGATTCGCTCCCGAGCTGCGGCCCGTAACCTCCGCTGACCTCGCGATGCACCGCAAGTCAGAGACGTTCGTCGGCGGCGTGACCACGCGCGCCTGACCGAGCCTCAGATCGTCCGCAGCGTCCGGACGAAGACGTAGACGATGATCGCCTGCCCGAGCAGGCCGCTGCCCATCACGAGGAAGGCCGCCTTCGGGCCGACCGCCATCGTCGCGAAGGCGAGGCTCACGCCGGTGACCACGGCGACGGCGAAGATGAAGGCGTGGAGCGGCGTCAGCCCGCGATCGGCGCGGCGGCGCGCGGACTCGACGCTCTCGAGGAAGCGCTTCGTCAGGAACACGAACGCCGTCATCGCGAAGTAGGAGCCGCCGTACTCCTCGTGCGAGAGGAGAAAGTCGTAGGCGCCGTGGATGGCGACCACGAACAGCGACGTCTGCGTGAACGCGGCGGCGTTCTTCTCGCGGTCGGCGACGAAGTCGTCGAGCGCGGAGGCGAGCGTCCCGGTCAACGCCATGTGGAAGAAGTTCGCCGTGAGGAATCGGCCGAGCCCGGTCTGGAGGTTCTCCTGCGCCAGGTAGTTCAGGTTCTCTTCGGCGGCGAAGCCGAGGCCGACCAGCGCGCCGCACACGAGCACGTCGAGCTTGTCGCCCCACTTCCGGAGGATGGGGAGCAGCGGCAGGAAGAGGAGCAGCTTCGAGGCCTCCTCGCGGAGGCCCACGCCGAACACGAAGAAGAGGACGTCACGCGCGGGATCGCCGGTCTCGACGAGCCTCAGCTTGGCCTCCTCGACCGCGATGAGCAGCACAGTGGGGACGACGCTCGCGACGCCGAGCGCGAACGCGACGACGTACATCGGCAGGCGGAAGCGGACGCGCATCCCGAGCTTGCCGAGCCGCGCGCAGAAGAACGCCCAGCCGAGCGCGGTGATGGCGCTCATCACGAGGCCGGTCCCGCCGAGGCGCGGAGCCCACACGCTGGGCAGCCAGCGCGCCGCCGCGCGCCAGTCCGCGTCGTGGACCGCGAGCTTGTACTTCGCGACGGGGCCCGCGGCGGCGGCGACGCGATCGTCGGCGAGCCGCTCACGGAGCGTGTCCCAGTCCTCCAGCGCCACCCAGATACGGAGCGCGGCGTCGACGTCGGAGCGGCGCTCGGCGAACGTGACGCCCTCCTTCTCGAAGAACCCGGCGGCCTCGGCGCTGCGGCCTTCGCGCTCCGCCTCGCGCCCCAGCAAGTGGTTCGCCCACGGCGCGGGAGGCTCGCGCGCGGCGCCGGCGGCGATCTTCTCGTGGACGTCGACGGGGACGGCGTGAGCGTTGAGGCCGCGCGAGAAGCGCGCGACCAGCGCGACGTCCTCGGGGAGCTCGCCGATGAGCCGATCGAGCTCCTCGTCGCTCATCGGAGGCTCGGCGTCGGGCAGCCCCGTCGCCCCACCGCCGCGCGCCTCGTCGCGCAGCTTGACGATCTGCTGCAGCAGGCGCGCCTGATCGTGGGCGTCGAGCAGCGAGAGCGCGAGCGGCACCGTGGGGCGCTCGCGGAGGAGGCGCGCGTAGATCCGCTCGGCCGCCGCCGGCTTCGCGCTCCGCATCAGCGTGTCGGCGCGCTCCTCCTCGGTGCGCGGACGGTTCGTGAACGTGATCAGGGCAAGGGCGACGACGAAGGCCGCGATGACGCCGAGGATGCCGGGGACGACGAGTCGAGGCTCGCCGTACGACGTGAAGAGGAGACCGCGTGCGCGCAAGGTGGGAGCATCGTCCGCTACAGGCTCGACACGCGCAAGCTCGTGCGCACGTGCGCGCCTCCGGGCGCCATCGTCTACGGCTCGGGCGGGGTCCGTCGCGTGATGCGGAAGCCGTACTTCTGCGCGAGCTGATGGAGGTACATGCGGTCCATCCGCGCGGTGCGGGCGGCCTTGCTCATGTTGCCCTCGCACTCCTCGAGCAGCGGGCCGATGTACGCGCGCTCGAATTTCTCGATCGCGCGCTCCTTCGCGAGGCGGAACGGGATCGAGCGATCGATCTCGGGGGCCGGCGCCGGAGCCTCCTCTTGAGTCTCTTCTGCCCCGGCGCTCGACCGATCCTCGGCCGTGAGGCGGAAGACGGGCATCGTGCCGCTCCGCATCGTGCGCATCGACGGCGGCGGCGCGTCGTCGAGGACGATGCTCCGCTCGACGTAGTTGCGGAGCTCGCGCACGTTGCCGGGCCAGTCGTGCTGCTTCATCTGCTCGAGGACCTCCGGCGAGAACAGCCGGCCGCCGTCGCGCCGGCCGAACGCGGCGAGGAACGAGTCGACGAGGAGCGGCAGGTCCTCGAGGCGGTCGCGGAGCGGCGGAACGCGGACGTTCACCTTCGCGAGGCGGTAGAAGAGATCGTCGCGGAAGCGACCGCGGTTGACCTCGCGCTCGAGCTCGCGGTGCGTCGCCGCGATGACGCGCACGTCGACGCGGCGCGCGCGCGACGTGCCGACGCGCCGCACCTCGCGCTGCTCGAGCGCGCGGAGCAGCTTCGGCTGGAGCTCGATGGGCAGCTCGCCGATCTCGTCGAGGAAGACCGTACCGCCGTCGGCGGCCTCGAACGCGCCCTCGCGATCGCGATCGGCGCCGGTGAACGCGCCGCGGACATGCCCGAACAGCTCGCTCTCGACGAGGGCCGGGGAGATGGAGCCGCAGTCGACGACGACGAGCGGTCCTTGCGCGCGCGCGCTTCGCTGGACGATCTCCGTCGCGACGAGCTCCTTGCCGGTGCCGCTCTCGCCGTGGATGAGCGCGTCGATGTCGCTCACGGCGACGCGCTCGAGCGTCGCGAACAGGCGCTGCATGGCCGCGCTCGTGCCGACGAGCGAGCCGAGCGCGCTCACGACGGGCAGGGTCGCGCTCTCGCCTCGATCGGGACGGACGCGCAGGCGCGAGTCGCCGATCACGAGCACGGCCTGAGACTCGAGCTCTGCCGAGAGGATGCGCACGCCGTCGACGCGCGTCCCGTTCGTCGACCCCGTGTCGACGATGCGCCAGCCGCCGCCTTCGCGCTGGATGCTGCAGTGGAAGCGCGAGATCGTCGGATCGTCGAGCACCAGATCGTTCGACGCGGCGGAGCCGACGCGACAGATGTCGCCGTCGTGGACGTAGCTACGCGCCGCGGCGCGCCCGCACTCGCGCTCCACCTGGACGTGCAGCCGCGGGAGCTCCACTTCCATGCGGCCTTCCGCGCCGAGAAGCGGGTTTTCCCACTTCGCCTTCGTGACGTCACGCGCGTTCCTGCCTCGCGTCGACATGGATGAAGCGTAGCTCAGTCGGCCGGCCCCGGAGCGCGGACGCGCCTCTTCGGTCGAACATTGCGGGGTATCACCCTCAACCGATGCGTTAGCTGCGGAGATGAAGCGCGAGCGCGTTCGCGATGCTCAGGGTGCGGACCTGGCGGGCGGGAGCTCCATCGCGGACGGCGGCGGCGCGGCGGAGCGCGCGGCGCGTGGCTCCTCGGCAGAGAGCACGACGGCGGCCGTCACGATCGCGGCCGTGAAGACGGCGCTCGCGGCGAGCGCGAGCGTCTTCGGCCAGCGGCGGGACACGCCCGGCGCGTGGGCCGGTCGGCGCGACGCCATCGTCGGGCCGAGCGACGACGGCGCGAGCGGAATCTCGACCTCGAGCGCGAGCACGCGCGGATCGAAGAGCTCGACGGCCATCGGCGTCTCGACCGAAGGCCCCATCGGTCGATCGATCCGCACGCGCGTCGCCGGACCGCGCCCGCCGTCGACGCCCGCCGCGTCGTCGACCAATGCGTTCGAATCGAGGAACGTCGGATCGGGGAGGAACGACGGCGGGGGCAGCGTCGGGAGCCACGCCGGATGCGCCTCGTGCCACGCCGAGCGCATCGCGCCGACGTCGGCCCATCGATCGACCTTGCGGTACGCGACGGCGCGATCGATGACGTCGACG
The DNA here is from genome assembly GCA_019637225.1 of Labilithrix sp. Taxonomy (GTDB): domain Bacteria; phylum Myxococcota_A; class Polyangia; order Polyangiales; family Polyangiaceae; genus Labilithrix. Next base: position 7,688 of record JAHBWC010000089.1, on the reverse strand, counting down.
ATGGGGCGGGGAAGCTCGGGCGCTGCGTCCGCGAGCGATCGCGGACGCGTCGACGCGCTCGCGAGCAGCATCGCCGTCGGGTGCTTCGCGACGTGGACGGGCTGACCGCTCAGCAAGAAGAAGAGCGTCGCGCCGAGCGCCCAGACGTCGCTCTGCGCGTCCATCTTCTTCGTGACGCCGAGCGCTTGCTCGGGCGGCATGAACGACGGCGTGCCCACGACGTCCTGCGCGGCGTCGGCGGTGCGGCCGCGCGCCTTCGCGAGCCCAAAGTCGAGGATCTTGATGCCGCCGCCGTCGAGCACCATGACGTTGTGGGGCTTGAGGTCGCGATGCACGATCCCCGCGTCGTGGACGGCCGAGAGCGTCGCCATCATCGCGTCGGCGATGGGCATCACCTCGTCGAGCGGGAGGCGTCCGCCGCGCGTCTGCCGGAGCTCGTCGAGCGTCTGACCGACGAGCAGCTCGAGGACGAGGAACGGGCAGCCGTCGTCGGTCACGCCGTCGTCGAGCACCTTGACGACGCCTGGATGCTCGATGGCGCTGACGACGTAGCCCTCGGCGAGGAACAGGTCGACGACCTCGCGATCGTGGGCGAGCGACGCGCGCAGCACCTTGATCGCCGCGCGCGCTCCGCTCGCACGGTGGGTCGCGTCGTAGACGGTCGACGTCGCTCCCTCGCCGAGCACCCGCCCGAGCCGCCAATTTCCCCCGAGGAGGCGGCCCGTTCGGCGGTCGATCGCGTCGATCCGCATCGAGAGAACCCTAGCCGACGGTTTCAGAATTGACGGTAAGTTCCAGTTAGAACGAAGCAATTCGGTGGTTGAAGGGGCGCGCCTGTCGTGCGCTCGCGCTCCTGGTGCGCTTCGGGATCGGTGGTAGGGTGCGCGCCCATGAAGCCTCGATCGTTGCGCGGTTTCGCGCTGCTCGGTCTCGCCGTCGCGGCGGTCGTCGTCGCCTGCAGCAACGAAGAGGAGGAGAAGCGCGAGGCCGCCGAGAAGGCGGAGGCCGCCGCGAAGGACGCGTTCCTCTCCGACTACTGCGAGATCGTCTCGGACTGCTGCAACAAGGTGCTCACGCTCCCGAAGGCCGACCCGACGTGCAAGCAGCGGATCTCCACGCTCGATCCGAAGATGCTCGACGACGCGCAGGCGCGCACCGATTGCCTCGCGCAGCTCCGTCGCGTGACCGCGCTCTCGGACTTCTGCACCGAGCTCGGCAACCTCGAGCTGCCCGCGTGCCCGGACGCGCACCGCAAGGACCTCACCGGAGCGAAGAAGCCCGGCGACGCTTGCGCGGCCGACGCCGAGTGCGCGCCCTCGTTCGAGGGCGTCGTCGCGTGCAAGGGCGTCTGCCAGGTCACGAAGCGCGGCAAGGACGGCGACGGGCCTTGCGTCGCCACCATGGACGGCGACGTCGAGACGCGGCTCGAGGGCGAGGCGTCGGGCGCCGAGGCGTTCGTCTGCTTCCTCCGCGACGAGCTCGTCTGCGATCCGACCGACAAGAAGTGCATCAAGCCGATCGCGCTCCGCGGCGCGTGCACCGACAGCGCCGCGTGCGAGCGCTCGGCGTTCTGCGACGACTCCAAGGAATGCGCGACGCGCAAGGCCAGCGGCAGCTCCTGCAAGAAGGACGAGTGCCAGGGCGAGTGCGTCGACGGCTTCTGCAAGGCTCCCGTGTCCGAAGGCGGGAGCTGCGGGAGCAACGTGGTCTGCGCGAAGGGCCTCGCGTGCGCCGCCGGCAAGTGCTCGAAGCCGCCCGAGGACGCGCGCCTCGCGGCCTCTTGCGTCGAGAAGAAGTAGGCGAGGTGACGGGGATGGTGCCCGATCCCGAGCAAGAGCCAGAGGCCGCCGAGCTCGATCCGGAGGCGGCGAAGCTCGTCGCGCTGCTCGGGCTCGCGCCGCACCCCGAGGGCGGGTGGTTCCGCGAGACGTGGCGGTCGCCGCTCGCGCTCGGGGGCCTGCCGCACGGCGCGCCGCGCTCGGCGTCGACCGCGATCTACTTCCTCCTGCCGGCCGGGACCTTCTCGGCGCTCCACCGCGTCGCCTCCGACGAGGCGTGGCACCACTACGACGGCGATCCAGTCGAGCTCCACGTCCTCGAGGGCCGCGTTCACCAGACGTTCGTGCTCGGGCGCGATCTCGCGCGAGGGCAGCGGCCGCAGCACGTCGTGCCCGCCGGGGCGTGGCAGGCGGCCGTGCCGCTCGGCCCGCGCTGGGCGCTTTGCGGGTGCACCGTCGCGCCGGGGTTCGACTTCGCCGACTTCGAGATGCCCTCGCGCGAAGAGATGCTCCGGCTCCTCCCCGATCACGCGGCCGTCGTCGAGCGGCTCACGCGCGTCTCGGCGGGCGAAGTCGAGCCGTCGCCCGATCGTCGATGACGGCGCACCTCGTCCAGGTCGACAGCGGCGAGCATCCCGGCCTCGCGCCGTACACCGCGATGCGCGAGCGCGACCTCGTCGGTCGCGAGGGCCTGTTCATCGCCGAAGGCGAGGTGGTCCTCCGCGTCCTCGCGTCGCGGAGCGAGCTCGCCGTCCGATCGCTGCTCCTCGAGCGGCGTCGCGTCGACGCGGTGAGCGACGTGCTCGCGTCGCTCCCGGACGACGTGCCGGCGTACGTCGTCCCGCAGGCGGTGATGGACCGCGTCGTCGGGTTCTCGATCCACCGCGGCGTGCTCGCGCTCGGCGTGCGCGGCGCGCCGCGCGATCCCGCCGAGCTCGCCGCCGGCGCGCGCGGAGCGGGGACGAGGCCGCCCGGCGTGCTCGTCGGCCTCGTCGGGCTCACGAACCACGACAACGTCGGGAGCGTCTTCCGGAACGCCGCCGCCTTCGGCGCGAGCGGCGTGCTGCTCGATGCCGAGACCTGCGATCCGCTCTACCGCAAGGCGATCCGCGTCTCGGCGGGGGCCGCGCTCGTCGTGCCGTTCGCGCGCTGCGCCTCGGCCGACGCGATGCTCGACGTGCTCGCCGCGGCGAACGTCGAGGCGATCGCGCTGACGCCGCGCGGGGAGGAGACGATCGACGCGCTGCCTCCCGCGCCGCGTGCGCTCTTGCTCGGCGCCGAGGGGCCGGGCCTGCCCGATCGTGTGATCGCGCGCGCGCGAGCGGTACGCATCGACATGGCGCCGGGCCTCGACTCGCTCAACGTCGCGGTCGCGAGCGGCATCGCCCTTCACGAAGCGACGCGCGCCCTCCGCCGCTGAGCCTGTCGCCCTGCCGCGCGTCCTTCGGCCGCCGCGCCGGAGTGCGTCGAGCTCAGGAGACCGCGCGACGGCGCGCGGCGAGGAGCGCGGCCTTGTTGCGCGCGCCGCGCTTCTCGAGCACCGGTCGGATCTTCCGGGCGAACGACGGGGCGAGGTACGCCATCGTCGCGAGCCGCCCGGAGCGCGCGGGCAGCGCGATCTCCTCGAGCCGCTCGTCGATGCACTGGAGGACCGCGAGCGCGACCTCGTCGGCGGTGATCATCGGCTGCGAGAGCACGATGTCCGGGACCTCCTCGAGGTCGCCGAGGAAGCCCGTGTCGACGGGGCCGGGACACACGCACCCGACGTGGATCCCGCGCTCCTCGACGTCGTAGCCGACGGCGCGCGCGAACGCACGCAGCCCGGCCTTCGACGCCGAGTACGCGGCTTCGCCCGGCACCGGCACCATGCCGGCGATGCTCGCGAGCTGCACGACCGATCCGCCGCGCGTGAGCCGCGGCAGCGCGGCGCGCGTGAGCACGATCGGCGCGACGAGGTTCGTCGTGACGACCGCCGCGAGCTCGGCGGGCTCGAAGCGATCGACGGGCCCGCGGTGGTTCAGGCCGGCGTTGTTGACGACGACGTCGAGCCTGCCGAAGAGGTCGGCGACCCGGCCCGGCAGCGCCGTCAGCGCGTCGAGATCGACGACGTCGAGCGGGAAGGCGACCGCGCGCTCCGGGCCGAGCTCGAGCGCCGCCGCCTCGAGCTTGTCTCTGCTGCGCGCGACGAGCGCCACCCTGCCGCCGCGCTCGGTCCAGCGCTTCGCGACCGCGAGGCCGATCCCGCTCGACGCACCCGTGACGATCGCGACCTTCGACTCAGCCATGCCGCCGCGTATAGCGGAATCGGAGCGGAGCGTCTGCTCCTCGAGCACGGCAGGCCGCGCCGCGGGGGGCGGAGCTCGGAGGAAAATGTCGGGCCGCCACCCGTCCCGTGCTCTAGAAGGAGGCTCTCCGCGCCCGCGCGCGACGGAACGAGCGAACCCATGGCAAGCGCGTCACCCACCAGTCGCAACAAGCGCCGCCTCCTCGCGCTCGCGGGGCCGCTGGCGCTCGCCGCGGCGATGGTCGTGTACGTCGTGGGGCAGCGTGGCCCGAGCGGGCCTCCCTTGCCGGCGTACACCGTGACCGTGACCGGCGACGGAGGCGCGCGCGGACCCGGCGAGGCTCTCGCGCGTCTTCGGCTGCCGAAGGGCGGCGCCCGGAGCGCGCCCTTCGAGATCGTCCTCCGCCCGGCGACGCCGCCGGAGGGCAAGGTCGTCGCGTACGGCTTCACGTTCGACGCGCCAGGGGCGGAGCCGTCGCCGCTCGACGCGAGGGTCGAGCTCGCGCCCGAGGGCGCCGTGCGGCTGACGGGCGAGCGGCGCGCGCTCGGAGGAGCGAGCGAGCTCCGCGTCGTGATCGGCGAGCCGACGGCGATCGGCAAGTTCGTCGACGCGGCCGCGCGCGCGGCGTCGAACACGTCGGACGCCCAGGTGAGCGTGCTGAGCGTCCCGATCGATCGCGAGTGACGCCGCGCTACTTCTTCGGCGCGCTCGCCGCCTTCGCCGCGCCGCGCTCGAACGCGACGGCGCCCACCGAGGCGGTCACCTTCGTGAGCGCGCCGTCGACGGCCTGCGCCTTCTTCTTCAGCCCGGTCAGCTTGACCTTCACCACGGACGAGCCGTCGGCGGCGAGGTAGTCCACCGAGCCGTTCCGCGCCGCGCCGTCCTTCCACGCCGCGAGGGCGCCGGCGTCCGCCGTGGGGATCGCGAACGTCAGATCCGCGACGGTGGCGGCCGAGCACTGGACGGGAGCGCTCGCGCTGGGCGTCTGCGCGACGCGGATCTCGCCGACCTCTTGCGCCGACTTGAGCGCGCCGTCGAGGCCGTCGACCGAGAGCTTGAACGTCGCGCGCGTCCAAGCCGGCCCGCTCGCGCCGCGCGCGACCTTGTCGCCGTGCTGCACGATGCGCTTCGGGAACTGCGGCTGGAGCTTCAGCGTCGTCGTCGCGGCGTCCTTGCTCTTCACGTCGAGGGAGGGGAGCGCTACCTCGGTCACGACGCCCCAGGCGAACGTGAGCCGCGAGAGCTCGCCGTAGTCCTTGTCGGCGAAGGCGAAGCTGCCGTCGACGCGGCGCGCGCACTCCTTCGTGAACGCCTCCTCGAGGAGCTTCGCGGTGTCCCTCGTCATCGCGGCCCCGCCGCGCAGCGTGATCTCCTCTTGCTTGCCGGACGGCTTGTTCAGCAAGGGATCGCGCTCGCCGAGGCTCGCGCTCACGATCACGTCGTCGGCCTCGATGCGCGCGCCGGCGAGGTCGATGACGAACTTCTCGGCCTTCGGCGCGGTCGCGTCGGCGGCGGCTCCGCCGGCGACGAGCGTGGTTGCGGCGAGGAGCGTCAGGGCAAGGTTTCGCGAGGTCATGTGCGTTCCCCCATCCCCCGTGGGACGGACGAGACAGCTTAACATGTCACTCGCTCGGGCGCTTTTCTCGCGGGCGGGCGCTACTTGCCGCCCCTCGCGGTGCACGCGAGGATGCAGTTGAAGTCGCCCTTGCAGTGGCAGGGATCGGCGGCCTTGACCGGCTTCGACGCGGGGACGGGGCTCTTGCTCGTGATCGGGCCCTTGGCGGCCTTGCCCTTGGCGGCCTTGCCGCGCTTGCCCTTCGGCGCCTTGGCGCTCTTGGTCTCCTTGGCGTCGTTCGCGTCGGCGGTGTCGTCGGCCGCCGCGACGGGCGCGGGGGCGGCTTCGACCTTCGCCGGCGGAGCCTCCGCCGCGGGCGGCGGCGGCGCGATGACGGCCGCGGTGTGCTTGACCGGCTCCTCGCCCTTGAAGGCGAGCGAGATGCCGAAGCCCGCGAAGAGGAGGAAGGCGGCGGCCGCGGCGATCGCGCCGATGAGGCGCATCTTGCTGGCGGGCATCGCGACGGGGCGCTGCGTGCTGCCGTCGACGTCGAGCGACACGGCGGGCGGCTCGCTGAAGAGCGGCGCGACCGGGAGGCCGATCCGGCGCGGCGGCGCGCTCGAGAGCGCCTTGAGATCGATGATGCCGTCGTCGTCGGAGCCGAGCGTCGTCGCCTGGGCCGCGATCGCGGGAGCGCGCTCGGGCTCGGGGGTCTTCACGCGGCCTGCGCCCGCGAGCTGGTCGACGCGGAAGAGGACGGAGTTCTCGTTGCGCGCGCCGACGCCGGCGGTGAACCCGAACGACGGCGGCGGAAGGAGCGTCTGCTTGACCGAGCCGTACTCGGGCTCGCGCGTGGCGAAGAGATCGCGCTTCTCGCGATCGCTGCCCCGCTTCACCACGGCCGCGCGCCTGCTCGTAGAGTCGCTCTCGATGCGTGCGTGGGCCATGTCGGAGGTTCCTCCCTGCGGGCCGGAGACGAGCCAGACCGTGTCGCAGCTCTTGCAACGCATCCGGGCGGTCTTGCCTCGGAGCTTGTCGTCATCGGCGGTGTAGCGTGCGGCGCACGCAGGACAGCTGACTTCCATGGCTCGACCCTGCCGGTCTGTCTGCAAGAACCGTGGCCACGCCCCTTCCGCGGGCGGCTCCCGGTTTTTGCGTGTTCTTGGCATCAGCTCCGTGCACCTACGCGGATCTTCGCGCCGACCCTGGGGGAACGAAGGTCCATGGTCCCGCGAGGGATCAGAGGACCCCAGTCCGCGTCGCGACCCGGCCGACGCGGCGCGTCGCTCCGAGGCCTCGCGCCCGGTGAGGGGCGCCGCGCGTGGGCGTCAGGTCCGCTTGGCCACGCCGTCGACGCGCGCGGGGAGGCCGTGGGCGCCGCCGCCATCGATCTGCACCATCGCCGCCTCCGCCGCGCGGAGCTCGCCGTCGGCGAAGCCGCGGAACGAGACGGTTCGATGCGGGCGCACGAGCGACAGCTCGTAGAGCTCGTTGTACGCCGCGAAGACCTCGGGCCGCGCCTTCAGCTCGGCGAGCGCGCGCCCGACGGCGGCGGGGTACTGCCCCTTCGCCTCCGCGACGAGCATGGCGACGCGCATCGCGGTGTCGGCCTCGAGCTCGGCGACGTCGAGGCGCCCGTTCTCCTCGACGTCGGCCTTCGCGCGCTCGAGGCGCGCGGCGATCGTCTCGAACATGTGCCGCGACACCTCGGGCAGGAGGCTCACGTTGCGGATGAACACGACCTCGATCGCGATCCCCCACGCGTTCGTCTCGGCGGCGATGTCCTTCGCGAGCAGCTCGCTCAGCTCGGTGCGGTCGCAGAGGATCTCGCGGAACTCGCGGCCGCCGAGGATCGACGTCGCCGCGTGCGAGACGAGGTTCTGCAGCGCGCTGTCCCAGTCGGTCACGGAGAACATCGCCTTCGCCGGATCGGCGACGCGGAACTCGACCCACAGATCGACGATCACGGTCGTGCCGCGCGCGTCGTTGACGTGGACGTCCTTGAAATGCCGGAAGTCGCGGCGGAGCGAGACGCGCGTGTGCTTCATCCACGGCATCAGCTTCGTCGGG
>JAHBWC010000088.1 GCA_019637225.1 Labilithrix sp. | reverse complement strand
GCCGACAGGAAGAAGAGGCCGGTCATGCCGACCCAGAACGCGCCCCAGTCGAGCTCGCCCAGGTGCCACGGCCACTTGAACATGGCGATCGGGTAGAGCACGACGAGCGCGAGCTGCACCGTCACGATCGCGAGCGCGGCGAAGTACTTGCCGAGGATGACCTCGCTGTCCTTCACCGGCATGGTGATGAGCAGCTCGATCGTCCCGACGCGCTTCTCGTCCGAGAGCGTCCGCATCGTGAAGAGCGGGATGACGAGGAAGCAGAGCGCGAACGGCAGGAAGTCGAACATGCGCTGCATCGTCACGCGGTCGACCTGCCAGAACCCGCCCTTGTACATGTAGAAGAACAGGCCGAGCCCCACCATGCTCGCCGAGATCACGATGTACGTGATGACGGAGTTGAAGTAGGCGGCGAGCTCGCGGCGCGTGATGGTCCACGTCATCGCGAGGGAGCTCGGGCGGTCGAGGGCGGCCTTCTCCCTGGGCGAGGTGTCGACCATCGACAGCGGCTTGGTCGCGACGTCGTCGCTGTTGCCGCCGTCGCCGTCGTCCGAGTCGCCGTCGTCCGAGTCCGAGCCTTCGTCGCGCTCGTCCTCGTCCTCCTCGTCCTCGTCACGCTCCTCGGCCTCCTCGGCGGCGCGGGACTTGTCCTTCGTGGCCTTCTCGAGGGTGCTCTCGCTGCTCATCGCTTGTTCCCCTTGCCGTCGTCGTCCGAGTCGTCCGAGTCGTCGTCGTCGTCGTCGTCCGACTCGTCCTCGTCCTCGTCCTCTTCTTCCTCGTCTTCCTCTTCGTCGCGGGCGCGGCGGTCGTCGTCCTTGACGGGGCCGAGCTGGCGGTTGCGCCGCTCGTCGCCGATCGTCAGCTGGCGGAAGACGTCCTCGAGGGTCTGCGTGTCGCGGTGGAGCTCGAGGAGCACCCAGCCCTTGTCGGCGATCATCCGGAAGATCTCCGGGCGGAGATCCGACCCGTCCTCGCCGGCGAGCTCGTAGGCGTGCGCCCGCTCGTCGGTCGGGAGCTCGTTCACCTTCTTCACGCCGGGGAGCGAGTTGAGCGCGTGCTCGACCTCGGTCTGGCGCGGGGGCGTGCCCTTGCCGCGGTACGGCGACTCGCCGACCGACTCCTGGATCGACACGACGTAGCGGACGCGGCCGCTCTTGGCGCGGATCTCGTCGAGCGGACCGTCGGCGACGACGCGACCGCGCGACACGATGATCGCGCGCGCGCACGCGGCCTCGACCTCTTTGAGGTTGTGCGTCGACAGGAGGACCGTGCGGTCCTTGCCGATCTGCTTCAGGTAGTTGAGGAACTCGGTGCGCTCGTTCGGATCGAGATCGCTCGTCGGCTCGTCGAGGATGAGGATCGGCGGGTCGTGGATGAGCGCCTGGGCGAGGCCGACGCGCTGGCGATAGCCGTGCGACAGCTGCCGGATCTCCTTCGAGAGCGACTGCGCGAGGCCGCAGATCTCGACGACGGTTCGCGCGCGCTGCTTGAACTTGCTCGCGTCGATGTTGCGGATCCGCGCGGCGAACTCGAGGTACTCGTAGACGGTCATCTCGAGGTAGAGCGGCGCGCGCTGCGGCAGGTAGCCGAGGTTCGCTCGAACCGAGAGGGTGTCGTCGAAGACGTCGTGGCCGCGGACCTTCGCCGTCCCGCCGGTGGGCGAGATGAAGCAGGTCAGGATTCGCATCGTGGTCGACTTCCCGGCGCCGTTCGGCCCGAGGAAGCCCACGACCTCACCTTTGTTGACCTCGAAGCTGACGTCGTCGAGCGCCTTGAACGAGCCGTATCGCTTCGTCAGGCCGCTCGCGTAGATCATCACGTCGGTGGACATCCATCCTCCGTCGCCCGTCCCCCGCCGTTCGTGGAGGGGGTATCGGACGCGCACAATCGAGAAGAGAGAGCGGAAGAGTCACGTTCCTCGGTCGCCTTGGCTTCCTCGGAACCCCGTATCCCTTTGGTCGCCGAGCTCCCTTGGAATACGGGTGAAACAGACCGTCCGGCACGCGCGGAACGAGCTTCCTACCGGATTTCTTCCCCAGACCCAACAGTCCCGTCATTTCAGCGCCCCTGAGCGAGCGGGCACCCAAACGCGGCGAGATTCCTCGAGAAGACGTCAAAGTCCCTCGGGCGCGCATCCTAATCGCGGGTCCTGTCATGTCAACGGATCGACGATTTCCTACCCGCCAGAAAGACGGACGAGCGGACCGCAGGACACCGCTCCGCGCGGCGCCGGGTGCTCGAACGGCCCTCGCCGGCTCGAGCGCCGCGGCGGCGTCGCCTCCGGTCGCGCCCGTGCGCCGAACGGATCTCAGCGGCAGCTGCTCACGTCTTTGCCGTCGCACTCGAGCGATGCGGTCGAGCACGACGGCACCTGCGTCCCGGAGAGGCAGCTCGTCAGGTTCGTCCAGCACGAGCACATCGGCGCGGCGTTGCCCGGCTCCTTGCAGCAGATCTGCCCGGTGCACGACGCGACGGTCTCCTCGCCGGGCCCCGGCTGGGCCAGGCCGCAGGTGCACAGCTTCTTGTCCGTGCTGCGATGGCAGTTGGGGGTGGCCGAGGTGCAGAGACAGCCGCCCGAGCCCGGCCAGTCGTTCGTCGCGCAGCAGCGCGCGGCCCCGCCGACGATCGCCTTCGAGCACTGGGCCGTCTTGGCGTCCGCCTGAGGAAACCACGCCGGGTCTTTCCCGCAGACGCAGGTGCCGCTGCCGCTCTGGCAGAGGATCTCGGGCTCTTCGCTCGAGCCGGACGTGCCCGAGCTCGTCGTGTCCGATCCGCCGGACGTCCCGGACGTCCCGGACGTCCCGGACGAGCCGCTCGAACCGCTGGAGCCGCTGGAGCTCGAGCCGCCGGACGAGCCGGTCTCTCCCGACGACGAGTCCGAGCCGCCGCCCGTGCACGCGGCGAGTCCGAGGAAGAGGGCGATCGCGAAAGCGAAGAGACGGCGCGACATGGCTCGTTCCTACGCGCGAGACGCGCGGGCTCTCCCCGTCTACCCGAGGCGCCCGCGCGGTGCGAGCCGTCGATTTCAGAGCGCCGCGGGGACCTTGATCTTCGGCGCGCTGATGCCGAGCGGCTCGGCGGGGTTGCTCCTGTCGGCGTCGGCGATCTGGACGTCCGCCTTGCTGTTCTGGACGACGAACTTCAGCCCCGAGTCGCCCGGTTCCACCTTGCCGCCGACGATGATGATGCCGACCTCGCTGCCGTCGACGACGCCCGCGGCGCGCCCGTTCGCGGCGAAGTTGGTCCGCTCGATCTTGAAATCGGTCGAGCCGCCGAAGATCCCCACGCCGTCGCCGATGAGCTCCGTCGACGCCAGGTTGGTCGGCACGGGCGACGCGACGGTCTCCTTGACCGACCCGCCGACGATGATGATGCCCTTCAGCGCGATGCCGCCCATGCCGACGATGCGGTTCTTCGAGAGCTGCGTCTCCTCGATCTTCAGCGCGGGCGCGTCGAGCGTCCCCTGAAGGCCCTGCGCCCAGACGCCGCGTTCGCGGTTCTCCGAGATCGTCGAGCCCTTGATCACGGCGCGCGTGCTCGCGCCGTCGAGGAGCACGCCGGTGCCTTCGTTCTTCTCGACGGTGACGCCGTCGAGCGTCAGCTTCGCGCCGTCCGTGGTCACGACGCCGGCGCCCGCCGAGAGCGACGTCCCGCCGTTCTCCGCGACGCGACCGCCCGTCATCGTCACGTCGACCTCACCCTGCGCGTACAGGCCGTACGCGTTCTTCTCGAGGTCGACGTTCGTGAGCGTCGCGGTCACGCCCGTCGTCGTTCCGGCGATCACGGCGATCGCCGCCTTCTTGGCGCCCGACACCTTGACGTCGAACACCTTCACGTCGCGCGCGGTGATCGCGATGCCGACGCCGGGCGCCGCGAGCAGCTCGAGGTTGCCGATCTGCGACGCGTCGCCGGTGACGGTGATCGCCCCGAGCGTGCCCGACGTGACCGTGAGGGCGGCGCGGCTCCCCTTCGCGCCAACGAGAGAGGCGCCGTTGACGACGATAGGAAGCGTCGAGGTCACGTTGCCCTTGAGGACGACGCACCCGCCCGCCCCCACGTTCGCCAGGCCGCTGATGAGGCTCTGCTCATCGGTGGCCTCCGCGACCGCGGCGCACGAGACGCCGTCCGGCGGAGAGCTCGAGGCCTTCTTGTCCTCCGAGGTGCAGCCGCTCGAGGCGACCGACGCGAGGATTCCGGACAAGGAGAGGAGGGCGGGGAGGACGGGGGTTCTGACCATGCAGGCAGTGCTCTTCTACGTGTCGACGGTGGCGTTGCTTCCCTGACCAAAGCGCTTCGCTACGGATTCCGCGGCGTTACGCTGCCCGAGCTCGGTCAGGCGGGCGCAGGCCTCCTCCTTGTGCCGGCGGGCCTGCTCGAACGCCTCGCGGCTCCGCGTCCTGTGGAGCGCCGCGAGGAAGACGTCCATCGCCGTGGCGTGCGCCATGGCCACGAACATCGCGTTCTTCGACCGCTCGGCGGCCTCGATGGCGACGCGGGCGCGATCGACGGCGGCGTCCACGTTGGCGCGGGCGAGCTCGACCTCGGCGAGGGCGCGCGCGCTGTCGGCGAGCACGTCGAGGAAGCCCCCCTCGTCGGCGAGGCGGCACGCGCGATCGAGCTCGGAGGCGGCGACCTCGTGCTCGCCGAGCGCCAGCTTGGCCTGCCCGAGGTTCGAATGGCCGATCGCCTCGCGCGCGAGCCAGCGCGCCTTCTTCGCGGCGGCGAGCGCGCGCTCGTAATAGAGGGCCGCGGCGGCGAAGTCGCCGCGCGTGTACGCGACGCCGCCGAGGTTCACGAAACCGTCGGGCATCCCCTGGGTGTCGCCGGCGAGCTCGCGAAGCTCGAGCGCGGCCTTGTACGCCTCTTCGGCCTTCGCGAGCTCGCCGCCGTGAAAATGAATCGCGCCGTCGGCGTCCTTGAGACGCGCCATCGCGACGTGCCAGCTCGTGTCGCGCACGTGGAGCTCACGACCGACGCGCACGCCCTCGTCGACGTCGAGCTTCGCCCCGTCGCGATCGCCGCGGGACGACCGCTGGAAGGCGCGCGCCGCGAGGATACGCATCTGCAAGAGGCTCGGCGGCTGGGTCTTGCACGTGTCGGCGGCGCGGGCGAGCAGCTCGATCGACTCGTCGATGCGGCCGTACTCCTTCAACACGAGGCCCCGCTCGAGGAGGAGCCACGCGTGGACGGCGTCCTCTTCGCCGACACCGGCGGCGCGGAGGTCCTGCTCGGCGCCGTCGAGCGAGCGGAGCGCGTCCTCGAAGCGGCCCGTACGCGCCTCGGCGGCCGCGCGCTCGCGGAGGACGCCGGCGCGGGCGATCCGCTCGTCGTGGCTCGTGTCGTCCTTCCACAGCGACGCGACGCGATCGAAAAAGCCGATCGCCTCCGGATGCGCGCAGACGGTGACCGCGTGGCGCGCGGCGTTGAGAAAGAGCCGCCGCGCGCGCGCGCGCTCGCCAGCGGCCTCGAGGTGCTGCGCGAGGTTCGCCTGCCCGCCCTCCCAGAGCTCGCCGCGCCCGGAGAGCCAGTCGGCGACCTTGCGGTGAAGCACGACCGACTGCGCGCGGGGGACGAGCTCGTAGGCGGCGTCGCACAAAGCCTGGGTCGAGAACGACAGCTCGCGTTCGCCCGAGACGCTCGACGCGGGCTGCGCCTTCACGAGCTCGCGCGAGCGGAGCGCGTCGAGGCTCGTCATGAGGTCGTCGTTCGGCACGTCGGGCAAGAGGTCCTTGAGGACGCCGACCCAGAACACGCGGCCGACGACCGACGCGACCTTGAGGATCTCCTTGTGCGCGGGGAGCAGGCCGTCGAGCCGAGCCTGGAGGACGCCGCGGACGGTGTCGGGGAGATCGAGCTTCGCCGAGCGGTTCTTGTCCCATTTGATGGGGACGTGGTGCTCGTCGACCGAGAGCGCCCCGCGATCGACGAGCAGGCGCACGAGCTCCTTGCAGAGCTCGGGGTTACCCTCGGCGCGGCGGATGATCTCGCGCCTCACGTCGCGCGGGAAGTTCGGCACCTGACGGAACAGGTCGTCGAGGAACCGCTCCATCACGTCTTCGCTGAACGGCTGGAGATCGATCTTGCTCCGGACGTCGGCGCCGGTGAGCCAGTGAGGCACCTGCTCGCTCGACTCGGGGCGCGACGAGATGACGAGGAAGACGCGCTCGCGGCGGAGCGCGCGGATCAGGTACTGCAGGAGGTCGAGCGAGCCTTGATCGCTCCACTGCACCTGCTCGACGAGCATCACTACGGGCCGGCTCCGGGCGAGCTTCTTCACCCAGTCTGCGAAGGCGCTGACGGTGCGCGTGGCGTCGGTGGAGAGCTCGGTCTCGATGAGCGGCGCGACCGGCGTGGGCGCCACGAGATCGGCGAGCAGGCGGCCGGCGTCGCGGCCGTCCTCGACCTCGGGCGTGTCCCACGCCTTGGCGACGGCGTCGACGACGCGCGCGCGGACGGCTTCGGGCGACTCGTCGACGCGCACGTTGAACCGCGCGCGGAGCATCTTGCCGATGAAGCCGAGCGGCGCGACGCCGAGCATGCGCGTCGCGTGCAGCACGTGCGGCGCGGGCTCGCGCGCGCCGACCGCGATGCGGAGCTGCTTCAGGAGGTGACCCTTGCCGAGGCCCATCTCGCCGACGATGTCCGCGATGCGCAGCGAGCCGCTCGAGCTCGCGGTCTCGTACAGGCGGAGCAGGACCTCGAGCTCCGTTTGGCGCGCGAAGAACGGCGTGCCGGACGCGCTGCGGAGACGCACCGAGCTCGCGGGCTCGTCGTCGCGTTCGCCAATGGCGCGGAAGACCGGAACCGGGTCGCCGCCGCTCTTCAGCTGGATCGGCTGCGAGCTCACGAGCTCGAAGTGATCGTGGACGAGACGCTCGGTGGCGGCGCCGACGAGGATCTCGCCGGGCTGGGCGGCCTCCTCGATGCGGCTCGCGAGGTTGACCGTGGCGCCCATGATGTCGGGGACGGCGCGCGTCCCGAGGCCGACGGAGCCGACCATCACGAGGCCCGTGTTGACGCCGACGCGGAGCGCGACCTCGTGGTGGCCGCGCGCCCGCGCCACCTCGCGGACGCGGCCGGTCATCGCGATCGCCGCGCGGACGGCGCGCGCGGCGTCGTCTTCGTGCGCGACGGGGACGCCGAAGACGGCCATCACCTTGTCGCCGATGTACTTGAGGACGGTGCCGCCTTCGCGCTCGACCTCGCGCGACAGCGGCTCGAAGAAGGCCTTCGCCAGCTCGTGGACGCTGTCGGGCTCGAGGTCGTTCGACAGCGCGGCGAAGCCGACGATGTCGCCGAAGAGCACCGTGGCGAGCTTGCGCTCTTCGGCCCAGCGGCCGCTTCCGATCGACGAGCCCGGCGGCTGCGAGCCCATCGCCGCGAGCGAGGCCGGCGCGCTCGAGATCGAGGCGGACGGCTCGCCGGAGCCGGTCGGCATCGACGGCCGGACGATCGGGAGCGCGGTCCGGAGCGCGCTCTGCATCGAGCGGGCGTTCGGCCAGCGGTCCTCTTTCTTGAACGCGAGCGCGCGGTCGACGACGTCGACGAGCGCCTTCGGCGCGTCGGGCGCGACCTGCGCGAGCGACTTCGCCTGCGCGGTCGCGGCCGCGATCACGACCTCCATGTGCGTCTTCGCGTCGTGGACGATCCGCC
Organism: Labilithrix sp.; assembly: GCA_019637225.1. Lineage (GTDB taxonomy): Bacteria > Myxococcota_A > Polyangia > Polyangiales > Polyangiaceae > Labilithrix. The sequence continues at coordinate 27,001 of JAHBWC010000088.1, read as the reverse complement.
CGGAGACGAGCATGAACATCGTCGCGCCGACCGCCCAGATGTCGCTCGAGGCGTCGACGTCGTCGGTGCGCCCGAGCGCCTGCTCCGGCGGCATGAACGCCGGCGTGCCGATGGTGACGCCCGTGCGCGTGCGCAGGTGCGGCATCGACGCGTCGTCCGGCGGAACGTCCTCGATCCCGCTCGACGCGCGGAGCCGCGCGATCCCGAAGTCGAGCACCTTCACGGCCCCGTCCTTCGTCAGGAACACGTTCTCGGGCTTCACGTCGCGATGGACGACGCCCGACGCGTGCGCGGCCCCGAGCACGTCGAGGAGGCCGTCGGCGAGGAGCGCGACGTCGCCGAACGGCAGGCGCCCGCCGAGCCGGCGAAGCCGCGCGTCGGCCGTCTCGCCCTCGAGGAGCTCCATCACGAGGAACGCGGCTCCGTCCTCGGTCTCGTCGTCGTCGAGCACGCGCACGACGCCGGGGTGGTTCACCGCGTTGGCGACGTAACCCTCGCGCGCGAAGCGCGCACGGATGTCGCCGAGCACCGAGAGCTGGGGGTGGAGGATCTTGAGCGCGACGCGGCTGCCGTTTCGGTGCGTCGCCGCGTAGACCGCGCCCATGCCGCCCACGCCGAGCAGCTTGTCGACCCGCCACTTGCCCTTGATCCGAGTGCCAACGCGGCTCTGCGCGACGTCGCTCAGGCTCGGATGGATCGAAGGAGGCACGGCGGATCGCTCGGCGGGACCAGGTCGAATCGGAGCGCGTCATCGCGACGATGACTCGAGCGTCGAGCGTAGCACGTGATCGCCGCGCCCGACCCGGGTCCACGCCGCCGCCGGGAGCGCTCCAGGCGCGGCGAAACCGACGTCGGGGCGAGCGACGAACGCCGGTCAGGCCTGGCCGGGCGTGACGCTCTTCGCGCTGAGCTGCACCGCCGGCGACGCGCCCACGGACGGCGAGCTCTCGTCCGGCCCCAGCGCCGCGTCGTCGGGGAACGCCGCGAGCTCCTCGCTCACGTGGCGCACGTACTGCTGCTTGACGTGGAACGGGAGGAACGCGCTCTTGAAGCCGGAGAGGATGACCTGCTTGAGATCGGCCATCGAGAAGCCGAGCACCTTGTGACAGAGCCAAAGCTCCTTCGACACCGTCGTGTCGGTCACGAGGCGGTTGTCCGTGTTCACGGTCACGCGCAGGCCGAGATTTTTGTAGAGCTTGATCGGGTGGCTCGCGAGCTCGCGGATCGCGCCGGTCTGCACGTTCGACGACGGGCAGCACTCGAGGCTGATGCGGTGGTCGTTGACGTAGTGGAGCAGATCGCCGTCCTCGCGCAGCCGGCAGCCGTGGCCGATCCGGTGGGCGCCGCAGACGTGGATCGCCTGGTGGATCGACTCGGGCCCGTACGCCTCGCCCGCGTGGATGGTGACGTTGACGTTGTTGTCGCGCACGAGCTGGAACGCCGCGCGGTGATGCTTGGCGGGGTGGTCGTACTCGGCGCCGGCGAGGTCGTAGCCGACGACGCCGCGGTTCTTGTACGCGACCGCGAGCTCCGCCATCTCGAGCGAGCTCTCGGGTGAGACGTTGCGGATCCCGCAGATGATGACGTTCGACTCGATGCCGTACTGGTCCTGCGCCGCGCGGAGCCCCTCGAGCACCGCCTCGACCACGGTGGTGAGCTTCAGGCCGCGCCGCGTGTGCAGCATCGGCGAGTAACGCACCTCCATGTAGCGGACGTTCTCGCGCGCAGCGTCCTCGGCGAGCTCGTACGCGGTGCGCGTGAGCGACTCGGCGGTCTGGAGCACCCGCAGCGTCACGTCGAACGCCTTCAGGTACTCGACGAGCGAGCCGCAGTTCATCCCGAGGTTCATGGCCTTGCGGAGGCCGTCCTCGTCGCGCGCCGGGAGGTCGATGCGGCCCTTCTCCGCCAGATCCAGGATGGTCGCGACGCGAAGCGAGCCGTCCAGGTGGACGTGGAGATCCGTCTTCGGGAGCTTCTCGATGACCTCGAGAGGGAGCGTTGACGCCATATCCGAGCCTATCACGGGCGCGGGGCCGGCGGAACGTGTACGCGTGTCGCTGGCCGGAATCGTGTCATCATTGGATCGATGCGCTTTCACCGGTCTGCGGGCTCGTTCGCGCTGCTCTCGTCTCTGGTCGCGCTGGCGGTCGTCGCGTGCGCCGAAGGCTCGGACGCGGATCCCGAAGGCGCGGGCACCGGCGACACCGACGCCGGCGCGGTCGAGGCCTCGGCGATCCCGCCGCGCGAAGACGCGGACGTCGAGCCCGAGGACGAGGACGACGCCGGCGACACGGACAGCGGCGCGCCGCCGTCGGCGTGCGCGAAGGCCATCGCCGCCGTGAGCTTCGACTTCGAGGGGAGCGACCAGGGCTGGGTCCACGCCGTCTCCGACGGCGCCGCCAACGCGGCGAGCTGGCCCTTCGATCCGTGGACGCGTGGCACCTCCGCAACGATCCCCTGCCCCGACGGCCAGTGCTTCGGCGCCGAGCGCAGCCAGAACTACGCGCAGTGCCACCGCGGCGAGCTCATCTCGCCGCGGATCGACCTCGCCGCCTGCGTCGACGAGAAGGTCAGCCTCGTCTTTTCCCACGCGTACGCGTTCTGGTCGGGCAGCTTCAACGGCCAGACCTGGTTCGACGGCGGCGTCGTCATGATCTCGAAGGACGACGGCGCGACCTGGCAGGTGCCGAGCGGGACCTACCCGGGCACGGTGAAGATCCTCGGCACCCGCGGCTCCTACAACTGCGTCCTCCCGAACGGCTTCCACGTCGACGGCAAGAGCGGCTTCACCGGCACCCAGCAGACAGCGAGCACCATCGAGATCGCGATGCCCGCCGGCTCGCTCACGGCGAACGTGCGCGTGCGCTTCTCCCAGGCGGCGGGCGTCAGCACGGCGGCGAACGAGCACGCCCGCGCCGGCACCGCCGCGGGCTGGCGCGTCGACGACGTCCACTTCGCGCTGAAGTAGGCGCCGATGTACCGTCAGAACGCTCGGCCGGAAAGGCCCCCGACGGTCCTTCAGTACCGCACGCGCGTCTTTCGGCCGTGGTCGCTCCTCGCCGCCCTCTTGGTGCTGTGCGTCGGGGTCGCGATGTTCGGCGCGATGCGCGCCACCCGCATCGTCTGCGAGAGGAGCGGCGACGAGGCCGGCTCTTGCCGCTTCCGCCGCTACGGGCTGATGAGCTCGCTCGATCTCACGTTGTCCCCCACGGAGATCGCCTCGTTCACCGTCAGCGAGCGCCGCACCTCGAAGGGTGTCCGGTACGCCGAGGTCCGTCTCGTCACCACGACCTCGACCTACGGCACGGTCGATCTCGAGAGCGGGACGTGGGGACACGTCACGCCCGAGCGCGCGCAGGACGTCGGGGCGCGCTTCCGCGCGTTCCAGGAGCACCGGATGTCGACGGTGGACGAGTGGCTGGCGACCGCCCCCGTGAGCGCCGCGATGATGACGCTCATGGGTCTCGGGATGTGCGCGCTCGGCGGGGCGATGCTCCGCGAGCAGCTCGCGCAGCGCCGACCGATCCGCGTCGTGGTCCATCACGACCGCGAGGTCGTCGCCGTCAGGAAGCGCGAGATTCCGTTCGCCGAGATCGACGGCGTCACGGTCGAGCTCGGACGCGCGCACTTCTGGTCCAGCCGCAAGAACGAGCACATCCCGGGCCACCGCCTCGTCATCGTCACGCGCTTCGGCGACGACGTCCCCGTGACCAGGGAGTTTCGCGCGGGCGAGCGCGGGCCGCACGAAGGCGCGCGACGAGCGCTCCTCCGCGCGCTCGGACGCGCTCCGAGCTGACGTCGTCGCGCGAGGCCGTTGGGATCGGCGATCCCTCCCGAGCCACAGACCCGCGTGCTAAGCCGGAGTGTGCACGGTGATCACGACCTCCTGAAGGCGCTCGCGGTCGTGCTCGGCGCGGCGGGTGCCGCGGCGCTGCTCTCGAAGCGCCTCCGCCAGCCGGTCGTGCTGGGGTACATCCTCGCGGGCCTCATCGTCGGGCCGAACGTCGGCGTCCCGCTCGTCGCGGATCCCGACGTCGTGCACACGCTGTCCGAGCTCGGCGTCGTGCTGCTCATGTTCTCGCTCGGCCTCGAGTTCAGCCTCCGCAAGCTGATCCGCGTCGGCCCCGGCGTCGCCGTCACCGCGGTGATCCAGTGCAGCCTGCTCTTCTGGCTCGGCTTCACGGTCGCGCGCGCCTTCGGCTGGACCACGCTCGAGGGCCTGTTCACCGGGGCGATCCTCGCGATCTCGAGCACCACGATCATCGCCAAGGCGTTCGACGAACAAGGAATCAAGGGACGGCTGCGCGAGCTCGTCGTGGGCGTGCTCATCGTCGAGGACCTCATCGCCATCCTCCTCATGGCCGCGCTGACGACGGTGGCCAGCGGCGCGGGCGTCTCCGCCGGCGCCCTCGCGGGCACCACCGCGCGCCTCGGCGCGTTCCTCGTCGGCCTCGTCGTCCTCGGCCTCCTCGTGATCCCGCGCACGACACGCCGCATCATCGCGATGAAGCGGCCGGAGGTGACGCTCGTCACCAGCGTGGCGCTCTGCTTCGGCATCGCGCTGCTCGCCCGCGAGCTCGGCTACTCCGTCGCGCTGGGCGCGTTCCTCGCCGGCTCGCTGATCGCGGAGTCGGGAGAAGAAGAGACGGTCGAACACATCGTTCGCCCGGTGAAGGACCTCTTCGGCGCCGTGTTCTTCGTCTCGGTCGGCATGATGATGGATCCGGCCTTGATGGCGAAGCACTGGCTCCCGATCCTCGTCCTGACGGCGATCGTCGTCGTCGGCAAGATCCTCGGCGTCGGCCTCGGCGCGTTCCTCACCGGCAACGGCACGCGGACGTCGATCCAGGCCGGCATGAGCCTGGCGCAGATCGGCGAGTTCTCGTTCATCATCGCCGCGCTCGGCCTCTCGCTCGGCGCGACGGGCGACTTCGTCTACCCCGTCGCGGTCGCCGTCTCCGCGATCACGACGCTCCTGACCCCGTGGCTCATTCGCGCGTCCGTGCCCACGGCCAAATGGGTCGACCGCAAGCTCCCCCGCCCGCTGCAGACGCTGGGCGCGCTCTACGGGAGCTGGCTCGAGCGGCTCGGCTCGAGCAGCAAGGGGCCGGAGAGCACGATCGCGGTCCGCCGCCTGCTGAAGCGACTCATCCTCGACGCGGCCGTGCTCGCGGCGATCGTGGTCGCGGGCGCGCTCGGCACGAGCAGCGCCCGCGCCTTCCTCGTCGAGCGCGATCTGATGTCGCCCGACCTCGCCGGGGCCATCGCGATCGGGCTCGTCGCGCTCGTCGCCGCTCCGTTCTGCGTCGGCATCGTGCGGGTCGGCCGCAAGCTCGGCCAGACCCTCGCCGATCTCGCCCTCCCGCCGCCGGCAGAGCCGTCTCAGCTCGATCTCGCCGCCGCCGCTCGACGCGCGCTCGTCGTGACGCTGCAGCTCGCGATGATCCTGCTCGTCGGCGCTCCTCTCGTCGCCGTCACGCAGCCCTTCCTGCCCGGCTTCCACGGCGCCGAGCTGTTGTTCGGCATCCTCGTCGTCGTCGGGCTCGCCTCTTGGCGGAGCGCGCGCAACCTCGAAGGGCACGTCCGCGCGGGCGCGCAGGTCATCGTCGAGCTGCTCGCGCGTCAGAGCCACGAGCCCAAGGAAGGCGGCGGGCCCGCCGCGAAGCTCGCTTCGGCGCTGCAAGGCCTTGGGGAGCCGATCGCTATCGGCGTGTCCGCGAACAGCCCGGCGGCGGAGCGTACGCTCTCGGAGCTGAACCTCCGAGGCGTCAGCGGCGCGACCGTGCTCGCGATCACGCGCGGCGACGCGTCGCTCTTGGTTCCGGCCGCGCACGAGCGCCTGCACGCCGGCGACGTCCTCGCGGTCGCGGGGACGCGCGAGGCCGTCGCGTGCGCGCGGGCCATCGTGACGGGCTCCGACGAGCCGCCGACCGAGCGCCCCGGCTCCGAGCCGTCGCGGCGATGAGCGTGACGAACCGACCGCGTCAGACGAGGAGGACGTCCGTCGTACCGTGGGCGATGACCGCGCGCGCGGCGCTTCCGAGGAGGAACCGCCGCGTCGCCGAACGGCTCCGCTCGAGCACGAGGAGATCATTGCTCGGCCGGCGGGCCTCGCGCTCGAGCACGAGGCGACGGTTTCCGTGCCGGAGCACGAGATGCGGGTCCGAGACGCCCGCCGCGTCGAGCCGCTTCACCAGCGCCGCGCGCGCTTCGCGGCGCGCCAGACGCTGGTAGAGCGAGAGCGACGCCTGCGTCGTGCCCTGGAGCATGAGCGTGGTCTCGTGGAGCGCCTCGTAGGCGTGCAGGAAGCCGACGTCGGCGTCGGGCGCGACGAAGCTCGCGGCGGCGACGACGCGCCGAACGTCCCCGTGCGAGCCGATCGCGAGGAGCACGCGTCGATACGCCTCGCTCGCGTGCCTCCGCACGAGGAGCACGGGAGCGCGAACGCCCGACGCGACGCGCTCCGCGGTCGACCCGAGCAGCGCGTCGGGCACGACGCGCCCGCGAGCGCCCACGACGACGAGGTCGGGCGCGAGCTCGGCCGCGGCGTCGCGCAGGCCACGGACCGCGCTCGAGTCGGCGAGGCGCAAGTGCGCCCGCACACCCGACCTCCGGACCTCGGCCGCGAGCTCCTCGATCGCCGCGCGCGCCTCGATCGCGGCCGCGTCGTCGTCGACCACCGAGAGCGCCGGCGGTGAGGGAACGGCCGCGGCGTGCACGATCTCCACGGTCGCGCCCTGCTCGCGCCCGATGTCGACTGCTCGCGCGAGCGCGTTCTGCGCCCCGAGCGACAGGTCGGTGCCCACGACGATGACGCGCGCGGCGAGGCTGGGTTCGGCGATCATGACGGCTGGCGTCGACGCCGACCGTCGCGCCGTGAGCGAGCTCAGCGCGCGCGGACGAGGACGGATCGCGCTTCGACCTCGGCATGCGGTGCAAGCGTCGGGCCCGGATCGCGTCAGACGCTGTCGACCTTCACCTGGCCGACGAGGTAGGCCGCGAGGTTCATGCGGTCGCGCGAGATCCGCTGCGCGCGCGTGTTCCCGCAGCCGACCGGCCCCGACGCGTACCACGCGACCGGATAGCTCGGACACACGCGGAGCGAGGTGCGGAGCATCGACAGCCCCGACTGGACGCACGCGTCGGCGTCGGCGAGCAGGGCCGGAGTCCCGCCCGCCGAGCGATGGATCTGGAACGCGCAGAACGACTGGCCCTTGTCTCCGACGGCGTCGGCCACGAACGTCGACTCACGAAACGCGACGGCGACGAGGAGCGCCGCGGTCCGACGACGATCGTCGTCCTTCGCGAAGAGCGGCTTGTTCGAGTCCACGGCACGCGCGATCGCTCCGCCGAGCTCGCTGTGGTCACGTCCGGGCGCAAGCTGGGTCATCGCGGCGAGAACGAACGGAAGAACGGACATGCGAATGTCTCCACGGCATGAAGCTCGATCGCCGGCGAGCGACGAGGCGTGCGCACCTTGCGAGTGTCGTGCCGACACCGACCCAAAGACGCGCGCGACGCGGTCGCTGAGGCTCGTGGCTGCACCTCTCCCGTACATCGCGGAAACGATGACGGCGATTCGATGCTGCGCGCGATCGCCTCCGCCGCCGCGGCAGACGATGCTCGCGACCGCGCGGCGCCCGTGGCCGACGGCGCGGGCGCGATCGAGGCAGTTCGCACCGCGGCCGAGGGCGGCTCTGCCCGACGCGTCGCGCGAGCGCAGCGCGCGATTGGAGAGCGAAGGCCGCCCGACGCGCCGTCGCGACGAGGCGCGCGCCGTCGCGACCGCGCCTGGCGTGGCGATCGGCGCTCGACGGCACGGACCGACGGCGAGGCGAGGCGAAGCGGAGCGCGCCGTCGACGGGCTCCGTTGCCGCGCCGGCTGGGACGAGACGTCCGAGGCATTCCCCTCCGACGATCGAGACGTCGTGGCGAATCGTCCCGAAGCTTCGCGCTTCGGCGCCGCCCAGGCCGGCATCCGAGCACCCGCCACGCGCGCCTGCCGCACCTGGACGATGCCCGGCGAGAAGCCCCGCGCGCGTCCCGCCGCGTCGAGCGCGGCGTCGTCGAAGCGGACGTTCGACTTGACCCGGTCACTCCGCGTCGAGCGCGACGTTGTCGAAGCGGACCTTCCACGTACCCGACTCGCCGTAGGCCGCGAAAGCGCCGACCGTCACCTCGACGCCCGCGGGCTGCCAGCTCTGGGCGAGGGCTTCATCGAAGACCGAGACGCCGTCGATCGAGACCTTGGCGCGCTGCGCGACAGGATCGACGTCGATCGTCAGGTGGACCCATTTCCCGACCGGGAACGCGGTCGCCGCCTTCTCCGAGAAGCGATAGCCGTAGCCGCCGTCTTCGTAACCGAAGTGGACCTCGGCGATCTCGAGCTTCGTGGCTCGATGCGCGAACCGAAGGTGCCAGTTGGGGTTGCCCGCGGCGGTGACGAACGCGAGGTCGAGCAGCGTGAGGCGCGAGGTGACGTCCGGCGCCGACACGACCATGACGTCGGCCTGAAGCACGGCGCGCGTGAACGCGCCCGCGACGAGGTGCTGGAGGAACGCGTCGTCGGGGAGCTCGGGCGAGCGCTGGGCGAGCAGCGACACCGGCTTGGACACCGAGGAGCCGAAGTCGAGCGCGAGCGCATCGCCCTTCGTGACGATGTTGGTCCAGCTGTCGCCGTAGGAGTTCTTGTCGAAGTCCTCGCAGAGCGTGTGCTTCGCCTGATCGCAGAAACGCGGCTTCGCCGCGTCGGTGCCGGCCTCGACCAACGCGCCGTCCAGCGCCTCTGCCGCGTCGCGCTTCGGCTCGTCTGCCCCACCGTCGGCCGCCGCCGCGGGCTCATCGGCGTCGTAGACCTTGCCGCACGCCCCGACGAGCACGACGACCGCGACCGCGCACGCAGCGAGACGGAGGTTCCGCTTGGACATTACCTCGAAACGTTGCACGCAGACGCGACCGCGCGAAAGTCCTTTCTGCGGGCGGGCAGGCGGCGGCGCGAGGTCGAGCCCGAGGGTCTCGGGAGCTGCGCCGACGCCCGGAAGAGCGCGGGCGCCTCGACGTGCGTGAGCTCGCCGCGGGCACGCAGCGTGCTCGGTGGCGCCTCGAGAAGAAGGAAGGAGAGACGCCCATGATCGCCCGTGTTCTTCCGCTCGGTCTCTTGCTCGTCGCAGGCTGCACCGGATCGTTCAGCGCGACTCGCACCTCGTCGGCTCAACAGCAAGCGACCCACGAGGTCTCCGGTCGAGTCGCGAGCTACACGACGGCGCCGCGCGGGGAGCTGGACGGCGTCGTCCTCGACGACGGGACCTCCATCCACTTCCCCCCTCACGCAGGCTCCGCCGTGCTCCCGCTCGTGCAACGCGGCCAGATCGTCCGCGTCGTCGGCGTGGACACCTACGGGCCGGAGGGCAAGCGCATCGAGGCGCTGACGATCACCGGCGGCGGCGGTCGCACGGTCGACGTCGTGGCGATCTCGCCGCCCCCGTCTCCGGCGCCCTCGTCGGGCGCGGCGGCTCCCCCGGCCCGAGCGACGCCGCCGCTGCCGCCTCCGCCGTCGCTGACGAGCGCCGAGGTGGCGACGACCGAAGGTCGGATCGACGGCTACACCACGACGCCCTCCGGCGACATGGATGGCTTGCTCCTCAGCAACGGCCTCCAGATCCATTTTCCGGCGCACACCGGCTCCACGCTCCTGCCGCTCGTCGGCCGCGGCACGACCGTCCGCGTGACCGGCTCGGAGACGAGGGGTCCGAACGGCACGGTGATCGAAGCGAGCAAGGTGATCAGCATCTCGAACGGCCGCACCGTGGACGTCGGGTCGATCCCCGCACCGAGCACGCGACCGCCCGGCGCGGTGGAGCCCCCGCGCGAGCGGGCGCCGGCTCCGGGGGCCGCTCCGCCGCCGACGCGCGTGCGCTGATCGGCCGACGCGCTCGCGGGGGCGCCCGCTCCGCTCATTCGACGCTTGGCGGCGCGAGACCGCCGGGCGGCGTCGCGTCGGCGCTTCCGGCGCGGATGAGCGACCGACCGAGGCCGATCGCGAGCAGCCCGAAGGCGAGGAAGCCGAGGTCCCACGCGAGCTGACCCTCGCCGGGGTGCACGTGATGAATGCCGAGGAGCTCGTGGTCGATCGTCCCCTCGACGACGTTGAAGAGGCCCCACCCCACCGCGAGCGAGCCGAGGAACGTGCGCGTCGACCAAGGGACGTCGGAGCGCTTGCCGGCCAGCCAGAGGCGGGCGACGCCGAGCGAGACCATCGTCCACGTGAAGGCGTGGAAGAGGCCGTCCCACACCATGTTGTACTTCATCGCGACGAGATCCGTCGGCGGCCGGACGCTCGAGAGCATGTTGTGCCACTGGAGGATCTGATGGAACAAGATGCCGTCGACGAAGCCTCCGAGCCCGGTGCCGAGGAGGATCCCGGACGAGAGGATCGCGCCACGATGGGTGGGCCTCATGTTCGAGCTCCGCCGGGGGCTGAGCGGCTCGAGGTCTCGCTTCGCGACGGCTGCGACCGAGGTGCCCGACCGCGTCGCCCGCGCCTCTCCCGTCGCGCACGGCCGATCGCTTCGACGCGGAGGCAGATCCCGCCGATGAGGACGAAGGGGAAGAGCGCAGCGAGGAGGTGAAAGCCGAGCTCGTCGTTCCACACTTCGCTCCGCGCGCGGCGACCCACCGCGCAGCTCGGGCACGCGGAGGCCGGCGTCATCGCGCCGATCGCGGAGACGAGCGACACGGCCGTCATGAGCCCACGAAGGCGTCTCACCGTGGCGTCCGCGCGGACGCGCCGTCCGCACGGCGTGTCCCCGAGAGGGAGGAGCTCGCGAGCGCGCTCGCGGAGGTCGAGCATCGGCGACGGCTCTGCAGCAGGCGTGCCCCTCGCCGTGCGGAGCCGAGGGGCGGCGTGCGGAGCCGAGGGGCGGCGTGCGGAGCCGAGGCCGCGAGGACGCTTCGAGAGGCGCCCGAGTCAGCGGAGCCGGGAGCGTCGCACGGCGAGCAAGAAGGCCCGGACCTCGTCCTCGTTCGGCGGGTCCTCGGGGAGAGGGCTCGTCGCGCGTGCCGCATTCAAGCGCCCGAAGAGCGCGGCGACGCGTGGGCGCCAGGCGTCGAGCAGCGTCGGATCGAGACCGACACGCTCGCCCACACGCTTCCGCTCGATCAAGCTGGCCGCATCGGCGACATCGTAGCCATCCATGAGGCGGGCAAGGTCCGGCTCGACCTCGCCGGTCTCGAGGAGGTGGATGCCCGTGAGCGTCGTGCGAAGCACGTAGAGCAGCTTCTTCGCCGTCGGCTCCTTCTCGAGGAAGCGGAGCTGGCTCCGCGCGAAGCCGGCGTAGTGACGGTGAACGCGCCGGCTCAACGCGCGCCGCACGAGAGGGCGTAGCTCGTCGAGCAGGCTCGAGGCGTACGGCGTCATTCGGCCGAGCACGCGCTCGATGAAGTTCCCGTTGCCCGCGAGGATGCCGGCGAGGGCGTGCACGAGCTCGTTCGACGTGTAGTCGATCTCGACGCCGTCGATGATCTCGGCGCGATCGACGGTCGCCGCGGGCACGTCGAAGCCGAGGAGGTCCGCCGTGTCCGCGATGTGAATCGTCTTCAGGTCCAGATCGCTGTCCGGCGACGGAAAGCCGTAGGCGTGCGCACCGCTCAGGTAGACGACGAGGTGCTCGCGTCGCGCCTCCTCTTCCTCGAGCACGCGCTTCATCACGACGGTTTGCTCGGGCGTGAGCACGTCGGTCACGCAGCGGGGGAACGTCAAGTGCTCCACACGACCTCCGGCGCCGGCGGCGCGTCCTTCGGACGGAAGTCTACTTCGTCTCAGCGACCGCTTCGCGAATCGTTCGCGCTTTCGACAGAAGGCTCGCTCGATCCGAGAGAGGCGTGTCCAGGCCAATGAGCAGCGTCGGAGGCCCCCCTCCTCATTGGCGGGCTCGAGGGCAGCGCGCGGACTCGCCGCAAGGCGTTCATTCCTCGAGGGAGATCTCCGCGATGTCGGCGGAGAGGTTCCCGAGCCCGTTCACCTTCACCCGACGCTCGGAGATCGAATAGACGAAGTCGTCCATGATGACGCTTCGCCGGACCTCGGAGCGCGCGTTCGTCCACCAGCCTTCGCACGCCCTCGAGTCGTAGGGGTTCGAGCCGGCCGGCGCGTTCGGGTGACTCACCTGGCCGCGCTTCGCGAAGCCGCTCTGCGCGGTCACGTCGTAGACCATGAGCCCGCTGAAGGTCATCTCGGTGCCGGAGGAGCTGCCCGAGCCGCCCTCGCAGACCGTCATCGGGAGCGCGAGGAGGCTCTTCGGCGCGTAGTAGGTGAACGCGAGGTGGTTGGTGAGCGCCTCGGAGCTCGACCCGCGCGTCCCGATGATCTCCTTGTGCGCGAGCGTCGGGTTCGTCATGTCGGAGACGTCGAAGATCTGGAGCATCACGCCGCTGAACCACGCGAAGCCGCCCTGATCGTTCGCGTCGTAGCCGATGGTGAGCAAGTGCTTCTCATCCATCATGTGCATGTAAGTCGAAAAGCCCGGAATCTTGAGCTCGCCGGTGATGCTCGGCGCCGTCGGGTTGGCGAGATCGAACACGTAGAGCGGGTCGGTCTTCTTGAACGTCACGACGTAGCCACGCGGGCCGTCGAAGCGGACGCTGCGGATGTCCTCCGTCGGCGCGATGTCGTCGACCTTGCCCCTGAGGACGAGCGAGCCGTCCTGCCGCTCGAGCACGCTCATCGTGCTGTGAGCCTGCGGATCGGGCGAATGGCCGGACGTCGTCGCGACGCGGAGGTGTCCGTCGTGCTCGTCGAGCGCGAACTGGTTGAGCACGCGGCCCTTCACGATGCCGCTCGCCTCGTAGCCCGTGAGCGACGGCGTGGCGCCGATCCGGAACTTGTGGACGAGGCTCGCGTGGTCCTCCGAGCGCATGCTGTCGTACCAACCAGCACCGGGCGACCGCGAATGCGGGACGCTCATGTAGAGACCCGAGTCCGACGCGTAGACGACGCCGGGATCGCTTATGACCGTCGCCGTCGTCGGCGCGCCGCCGGCGATGTCGATCGAGAAGAGCGTCGTGAACGTCGTCCCCTCGGCGACGCTCGGACGGTAGTAGCCCGTGCACGCAGGCACGATCGGCGCGCCCGACTCGGTCGCGGTCGGCGCCATGGCGAGCACGTCGACGTTCGCGATCGCCGCGAGGTTCCTCTGCCGGAGGGCCTCCCAGGCCTGCTTCATGGCCGCTCTCCGCGTGCTCGGGTCGGCACGGTAGTCGTCCCGGAAGTCCGTCGGATAGTCCTCGAGGCCGTCGATCGTGCGCGCGTCGACGACGACGGTGTGGACCGCGTTCCCGACGCGTCGCGCAGACAGCAGCGAGCCGGAGAGCTCGATCTCGCGCACCTTCGCCGGAGCCGCGCGGTTGGCGATGTCGAAGACGAGGACCTTCGTCCGCGTTCCGTCACCGGACGGCACGCAGTCGTAGCCGTAGGTGCACTCGCCTCCGTAGTAGCTGCCCCCGAACACGCCACCGCCATTCGAGCTCGACGGCACGGCCACGTAGACGAGCGCGCGATCGCCCTCGACGAAGAGCTTGCGTGGCTCGCCGCCGAGCGTGACCTTCGCGACCTCGCGGGCCTCGTTCGCCGGCCACGCCTGGAGGATGCGGAGCGCGCCGTTGGCGACGATGTAGAGGTACTTGTCGTCGTTCTTGACGAAGTCGGCCTCGTCGACGCCCGCGACCTGGTTGTTCGTCTTCGAAGTCTGCGACGCGCCCGATCCGCTCGATGCGCTGTTGAAGGAGGCGGGGATGCCGCTACTGGATGCGGAGTTGCTGTCGTTGGAGACGCCCGTAGAGTACTCCGCGGTCGGCCGCGCGGAGTTGTTGAACCCGCCCCGACGCGGGCCACGCGCGGCCTCGCTCCGCTCGATCTGCTCGATCGGCGCGATCATCTGATCGACGTAGCGGTTGACGTCGACGGCGAGCCGCTCGCGGAGGTAGGCCTCGACCTCGCCGCAGCCCTGCAGCGGCACCAGCGCCTCGAGCGGCCGCTGCGTGCTTCCGGTCCGCCCCGCCGGCACGCCAGCGGCCGTTCCGCACGCCATGGCCGAGGCCGCGAGTCCCACTTTCAAATAGCGGTGGAAGTCCATGCGTGGCGCGCGAGCAGGCCTCGTACCAGCGCGCGGTTCGACGCACTCCGGCGGCGCACGACGGCGCGATGCCTGCCGTCGGGCATCCCGTGCGGCACTCGCGCAAGGTCCTGCGGGAGAGCCGTCTGCCGGGATCGCTGCCGGCCGCGCGGAGCGGAGATCGCCTCGTCGAGCGGCTGGAGGTCGCCAAGGTCGAGCGAGGTCACTCGCGGCGCGGTAGGCCCATCAGCGCAACGCCGTCTTCTTCGGCCGCAGCCACCCCGGCGTGACGGGCTCTTCGATTCCCGTCGCGCCGTCCTGCTCGAGTCGCTCCTGCACCTTCGGAGGCCCACCGACGACGACGTCGCGGCCAGCTTCGAAGCGCTGTGCACGAACGAGCGCGAGATAGGCCCGATCGAGCGCGATCGCCCTCTCCGGCGAAGGCACGAGGAGCGTCGCGATGTCTTTCGACAGCGCGCGGCGGGCGTTCGGATCGAGCGTGCCGTCGGAACGAAAGAAGCGCGCGGCGACCTCGTCGTTCGTCCGGAAGTCGTCGCCGCCGCCGACCTGTTCGAGCCAGTGCGCGTATTCGCCTTTCCCATCGGCTCGCTTTGGCTCGGGGATCCCGGTGAGATCGCGCTGGCTCCAGTGATACCAGCCGGCGCGATGGGCCGACCGTGCATCGAGCTTGCGAGCGAAGGCGAACGTGCTGTCGGTCGTCACGCCGATGCCGCCGTGGCAGCCGACGCAGGCAGTGGTCTCCTCGGCGGTCTCTGGGCGCAGCTCGCCGCTCGCGTCCTCGATGAAGGCCTGCATCATCCAGCCGGTGCCGGTGCCGACTCCTCGCTCGACGTCCGCGACGACGACCTTGAGCCGATTGGGGCTCTTCACCTTCTCGCGCGCCTCCGCCTCGGCCGCGAGCTGAAGATCGCTGTAGGTGAGCCAGCGCGTCTTCCGCATGTAGCGCAGCTCTTTCATCCTCGCGGCCATGCGGACGGCGCGGGCTTCGGTCACGTCGAGGTAGCGCAGACTGTGGAGGAGCTCGGTGCCGGTCGGGTACAGACCGGCGACGGGACGTCCAGCCTCGTTCGGATCGAGCGCCGCGGCGGCGCCGACCCAGCCGAGACGGCGCCCTTCCCTCGCCGGCCACACGAACGCGACGCGCGTCGCCGTGCCGAGCACGCCGTCGCCGTCGAGATCGGAGCCGAGCTCGCGCTCGTCGGCGGGCGCGATCGGCACGTCGTTACGCCGGACGTAGGCTTCGACGATGGCGAGGTTGATCCGGTAGACGGCCTCGTTCTCGTTACCATCGCGATCCTGACGGAACGGCGCCGGGAGGCGGATGAGCACGTCTCCCGCCGATCCGTTCGTAGGCCAGAACATTCCCGGAAAGGGGACGTAGGCGAACGCGCGCCAACCGGTCATCCGTCCGCCGGGGGCGCGATCGAAGCCCGAGTCGTCGAACGCGAACCAGCAGTCCGGCACGTAACCGTTCCAGCGGCCGTCCCCGTTGCCGTCCCACTCACGCGGAACACGAGAGAGGCGCTCGGCCAGCCGAAGCTCCCCAGCTTCGCCGAAGTAGTTGCTCGCGCGGACATGCGCGACGAGCGCCGCATCGGTGATGTCGACCGGCGGAGGTCGGGTGCGGAGATTCGTCCAGTGGTTGTCTTCTGCGTACGCGGGCACCGAGAGCGTCGTCTGGACGTCAGCGTCGTCGACGAAGTTCGGTGCGCGCGACGTCTGGTGGCACGCAAAGCAGCCGTTGTGTGTGCGCCGGCGCGTCCGCGCGCCCGCCGTCGTCGCCCCGCTCGGATCGACCGTCGAGGCGTAGCATTGCGCGGGCAGATAGGCAGCGCGGTTCGTCAGCCGCGCCGGCTCGCCCGCCGGCGAAGACGCCGAGGAGAGAGCCGCCAGGGACTGCCGGAGCGCATCGATCGGATGGAGGGCCGAGGCCGTCGCCGAGGCGGAGGGCTCGGGCAGTGACCGCGGCGCTCGATGCTCGAGCACGCTGAGCGCGGCCACGCCTCCGATGACTCCAATCGCCACGACGATGGCCGTTTCGCGATGCATCGTTCGACCCCTTGGTCCTTCGGCGACGACAGGCTCAGTTCATCGCCGGGAACGGCCCGATGTACCCGGTGTACGACTGCATCACGCCCTTGTCCGCGCCGACCTTGTCCGTATCGCTCTCGCCGTACGGATGCTGCACCTGCGCCTTGATGTACGCGTGGCCGCCGATGTTCGGGAAGAAGTACACGCCGGTCGTCTCGGAGCCGTAGGGCGTCGAGAAGATCCGCGTGAGCTCGCGGGTCGTCACGTTGTAGGCCCAGACCACGTCGTTCTGGTGCCCGTCGGTCGTGTCCTCGCCGATGAGCAGCGTGTCGTAGCCCTCGATGAAGGAGACGTTGTCCGGGTTGGCGATGCCGTTGACGCTACAGACGTTGCCCGCGGCCGGGACGGCCACACCGCTCGCGTTCGGGAGAGTGAACGTCGCATCGTGGTACGGGCTCGTCGACGGGTAGAGGCTCGCGCCCGGCGCCTTCAGCCACACGCCCTCGATGAGAGAGGAGGCCGACTCGGCGACGTAGGAGCTTCCGATCGTCGCGTTCGGCGAGACGACGAGCTCGTAGACGGCGCCGCAGTCGTTCCTTGCGAGCTGGACGTGATTCGGGCCGCCCAGGTCCCTGCCCGACGGATCGCTGGTCATTCCGCTGTTGACCTCGCTGAACACGACGTAGAGCCGATTGGACGCGGGGTTGAAGGTGATGCCCTCGGTCTTCCGGAACTCGGTCGTCGCGCCGACGTAGGCCGCGTAGCGGCGGCTCTCGAGCCGCGAGGCCGCGAGCTCCTGGCCCGTCTTCAGCTTGAGGCACTCGCGTCCGGTATCGGTGTTGATCGCGCGGAAGCCACTGGCCGCGTTCGCGCACGTGCCGTCGGCGAGCTGGTCCTCCCGCTCGAAGATGCTCGAGAACTGGATGCCGCCGTCGATGAGCGCCTTGACGTCGGAGTCCTTCGCGCTGGGGCCGAGGGGGATCCAGTAGATGTCCGCCTTCCCGTTCGGTGCGTTCGCCGGGCTCGTCTGGAACCAGCGCGCCGCGTAGAGCTGCCCTTCGGACAGGTCGCCCGCGTTCTTGGCGACGAACATGTAGAGCGCGTCGTTCGTGCCGTCGTCGCTCAGGTACACCGTCTTCTTGTCCGGCATCACGTAAGCGAGCTCGAGAGCGCGCCGGCCTGCCGCGTAGTGCTTGGTCACGGTGGTCGTCCCCGAACCATTCACGCCGACCTCGACGACGTAGCCGTAGCGGTACGGGTGATAGACGGCCTTCGCCTGCGAGATGGTCGCCGTCGCCGGATCGAGGCCCCAGTAGCGCAGCATCGCGCGATCGGACGAGCCGAGCCCGGCGACGGTCGTGGCGTTCTCGTAGAGGCGCGCGTCGGACGGGTACTCCTCGCTCCCGAGGTGCGTGTTCCACGGCGAGACGCTGCCCGCGCACGGGATCCAGAGCCCGTCGACGCCGGAGAAGTCGATCGGGCGCGTGCTCGAAACGGTCAGCTTGCCCGCGGCGTCCTGCTTCAGCTCGGACAGATACATCGCGGCGGGCGTCGTTTCGAAGTGCGTGATCTCGAAGAGCTTGTTGCCCACGCTGAGGATCGACGAGAAGTCGTTCGAGGGCGAGACGAAGTCGGAGTCGTCCTCGTTCTTCATCGGCGACCCGTCCTTCTTCGTGAGCCGCCCGAACACGTTGGCCCCGACCTTCTGCCCGCTCCGGAGGACGGTCTCGTACTTGATGGAGACGTCCGTCCCGTTCACGTTTGCGCGCGGGCTCGCGTACACCGCGCGCTTCTCGTCGGTGGTGACCGCGACGTTGACGGGCGCGAACGTGAGCCGCTTGCCGTTCCCGGAAGGGCCCGCGTCGCCTGCCGGCCCGACCGGTCCCGCGGAGCCGGGAGCGCCCTTGTCGCCGAGATCGGTGAGCCCGTCTCTGCCTCTATCGCCAGCCGCTCCCGGTGCGCCTGCGCCGCCGTCGTGACCGTCCTCACCACATGCAGCCATCGCGATCGCAATCGTGGATGCGACCACGAGCCGTGCCGACCAGCGTGCCCAGTTCGAAGAGATACCTGCCATGATTGTCCTCGGGATCATTGGAAGCCGCCGCCCACCTGATGGTGCGCGCACCGTACCGAGGACGAATGGCGCTCACGCAACATGGTCGTGCCGCGGCGGCAGCATGCCGGTGTCCGTCGCGAGGCTGCTGCGTGGCCTGTGAGGACTCGATGCATCGACCCGCGGCGCCGATGGCGTCCCGCGCCCCGCAAGCTCGTCGCAGCCGGCGATCAGCCCGTCGATGCCGTCGTATCCGCGGACGGAGCTTGCAGCGCGAGGAACTCCTTCGGCGGGCGGTCCGTGAACGCGCCTGCGTCGAGCCACGCCTCGATCCCTGCCGTCGGCATCCCGAGTTGCCTCAAGCCCGGCACGACGAGCGTCGCCAGCGCGTCGACGAGCGCCGCGTGGAGCACCTTCGCAGGTGGCGAGCCGTGGTGCGTCAGCGCTTCGGTGTGCGTCGGGTCGATCGGGCTCTCCGACTTCCACATCCGGAGATTGAGGTAGGCCATCGGCAAGAGCCACGGGGCGACCGCCGCGCGCGTGAGCTCATCGAGCGACGCGAGGTAGACCCAGCCGAGCCGCCCGTGTTCGATCTCGTCGCTCAGGAGCTCGCGGAGCGCCGCCTTCGCGAGGGCCCCCTCCGCGAGCTCGTAACACGTCTCGAGGAAGGCGCTCGCGGTCGTCTCGTTGAGGACGCACTGACCGATCACGAAGAGCGTGTCGCGTAGCTCCGGAGACGCCCCCTCGTGCTTCGGCACCTCGAGCATCAGCCGCGGCGGCGGCGGCAGCTCCTTGCCCGCATAGCGAGAGGCGACGATGCACGAGAGCTCGGTGTGCCTCATTTCGTCGTCGACCGCCCGCTCCGCGAGCGCGATCAGCTCCGGAGAGGCGCGCCGCCGAACGAGCGCGTCGCGAATCACCTCGAACGCGTCGCCCACCCGCCGCTCCATCGCGGCTCTCGAATGCCAGATGTCCGCGAGTCGCTTTCGAGCGTGCGGAGCGAGAGCATCGATGAGCGGATCGTCGTCGGGCAGCGGCCTCTGCGTTAGCCGGCCCCCCCAACGGCCGGTCATCGATTTCCGCCGTCGCAGACGTTCTTCGCCTCCTCCTTGAGGCACGTGCAATCTTCGCGGGAGGATCGCCCCGGCTCACACCTCCATTCGCCGTCGATGCAGAACGGAAAGCGCCGCTCGTAGAACATGCAGACGCGTGCTTCATGGGGTCCGACACCCGGAGGCGGCGTCCTGAAGCACGGTGACATCCCGGCCTCGGCGCACTCTCCTTCGGGATTGACACACTCCGGCGGCGGCGCGTTTCCCTTGGTGACGGGCCACGCGGCGTCGCACCAGCTCGTGTCGGGGAACACGAACGCATCGAGGTCGCCCGCGTCGAGCTCTGCATCCGACAGCGCGGAGCCCGAGTCGTCGACCGGCTCGGTCGCCGCGTCCGCGTCCGCGTCCGCGCCGTTCGAGGGCGGGTTCTCGACGGCCCCGAGACACGCCGCGGTCGCGGCCCCCAGCGAGAGGCCCATCGAGACGACCGCACGAAAGAGCTTCGAGGCCATCACACCAAGCTACCGGGCGCGGCTCGCTCGAGCAATCGTCCCTTCCACCGCGATCGGAGCGGGCGACGAGGGCTCGCGGCACCTCGGAAATATCGAGCGAACGGAGCTCCGGCAAGGCGCGGTACGCTGACCGGGGATGCGGGCCGCGGCGATCGTCTTCGGGGTGCTGCTGCTGGTCGCCGGCGGTTTCGCGGGCTGCTCGGCGCTCATCGTGACGATCTCGTTCTTCGAGCCTCCCAGCCCGTCGTGGAACTTCCCTCCCGCGTCCGGCGAGGTTCGGACGCCACCGCTCAGCGCGGGTCCCCACGTGGTGTGGGTGGACCAGCCCGCGGGGGAGCGTTGCAAGCTCACGGTTCGGCGCGAAGACGGTGCGCCGGTGGGCGTCGACGAGGGCGAGCGGCTCTGCCGCGTCACCGGCTCGGCGAGCGCCGACGAGGTGTGGCGCATCGAGGCGGTCGCCGCGCCCCACGCCATCGGTGCGCTCGCGCCCGATCCTCCGGTCGTTCTTCCGATCGGCTTGAAGCTCGCCCTCGGCGGATGCGCGCTCGCGATCGCGCTCGGCCTCGCCGCGATCGCCTTCGGCGCATGGCCGCGCCCCCGCGCGTACGGACCTATGTGAGGGGTTCGAGGCGGCTGCGGAGCTTCGCGTGTGCGTTCAGGCCGGTCGAGGAAAAGCTCAGGCCGCCGTTGATCGCGGAGTGATGCGTGACGGTCGAGCCGCGCGTCAGAACGACGGATGGCAGCTCGTGCCGTCGCTCGTGATCGCCTTGTCGGTAGCGGGCGCCTTGGAGACGTCGAGGAGGTGCAGATCCCGCTTCGAGTCCGTCTCGAGGCAGTAGACGATCTTCGTGGCGTCCGGCGAGATCGCGACGCCGCGCACGTAGGTGTCTGCGGGCGAGGTCGCGACGATCGTCGCCGTCCCGGCAGAAGCGTCATACGCGAAGATGGCCAGGTCCTGGTTCGTCTCCGCGCTCGAGCCGATGAAGAGAAAGCCGCTCCCGTCGGCGAGCCAGCTCGGGCTCGCGTGGTAGATGTCGATGCCGCTGGCCGACGAATCGAGAAGCTGCTGCGGGCTCTTGCTCCCGGCCTCCGGGTAGAGATAGAGGCCGCGCTCGCCTTGGCCCGGGATGCACACGTTGTGGATGTAGAGCATGTCGCCGGTCTTGGGGTTTCGCGACGGGTAGATGACGGTGCATGCGGTCGAGGTCGGAATCCCCGCCGGCGTCCCGCCACCTGCCGCGGAGACGACCCACGGGAACGACCCACCCTTGAGGCTTGATCCCTCCATCCAGTACTCGCCAAAGCCGTAGACGACGCTCGACCCGTCCGCCGTCCACATCGGCTTGCCTACGTCGATCTGGTAGCTGCTCCGTCCGCCGCTCTTGTTGGCGAAGGTCGGGGTGAGGCGGCGAAAGTCGGTGCCGTCGGTCGCAAGAGACCAGATCGCGCGCGTCGCGAGCCCGGTCGCCGTGTCGTCCTTCGTCGGTCCGTAGAGCGACGCGATCGCGATTCGACGTCGGTCGGCCGACAGCGCGTAGCTGTCGAGGTTCCACCCGGAGCTGCCGTCGCCGGTGAGGTCGGTGACGACGCGCTCGTCGCCGCTCTCGAGATCGCGGGCGACGAGGATGTCGTGGTCCTTCGTCTCGGCCCGGACGTAGAGGAGCGTCCCCGCGGGCAGCTCGGGACCACCACTGGCGCCCGAGGAGCCCCCGGACGAGCTCGACGCCCCGCCGGGCGAACCCGACGACGCCCCGTCGCCGCCGGAGCTCGACGACTCGGAGGACGCGGTCGGTGTGCACGCGGCAGCGAAAGCGAAGGCCATCGACATGATCCAAGCGGAAGCTCGATGCATCATGTCCCCATCGTAGGAGCGCGTCTGGAGGTGCCGGAAGCGCCGAGGGATTTACGTAAACAGGACGCCGCTCACCAGCGCGCGGGCTTCGGCGCTGCACAGTCTCGAGTGTCGAGAGGCCTGGTCGGAACGCAGCCGCTCACGTCGTCGAACGTGTTCGTCGGCATGAAGTCGATGGCCGTGTCGCCGTCGTCGCGCCACCCCTCGACGATGCCGTGCCCGGCGACTGGCGGATCGTCGCGTTCGTGATGAAGGCTGTCCCGCCCGCCGGACGGTCGCTGAGCATCAAGGCGCCCTCGTGGTGACGTCGCTGCACGGTGCAAGGCTGCAGCCGCAGTCGGCGCCGGCGTACTCGATGACGACGTGATCGAGCTTGTTCTCGGTGGAGGGACGTTGCCGAACCAGAGCCACAGAACGTCTGCGAGCACGCGGTCCTTGCTTCACCTCTGGCTACACCGGACAACGATCCCCGAGAATCGCGGTGGGAGATGGGTTCCGGCGCAGGGATTCTAACTCTAAGAACGGCATCAACCAGGCTGGCGATGTCGCTCGTCTTTCGTCACGGGTTCGAGAATTCCGCTGCGTCGGCACCGCGATCGAGTCCTCGCGAGTCTCCGCGAATTCCCCACCGTGCACCTCGGTCGTGGCAACAGGTTGGCAACGCGCCATCATCAGAATCCGGTGTTGCGCAGGAGCGTGATGCGTTCGACCTCGCCCGTTGCGAGCGTGACGCGCGAGAGGCTGTAGTCGATCTTACCGTAGCGCGGTCCTTCTGACGGCTTGGGCTCCCGGTGCGCTGCGGTCTTGCACAGGATCGTGGTCCCGTCGTCGTCGACATCGATCAGCCCCGAGACCCATCCGTCGTCGTTCCGCTCCCTGTAGAGCTTCATGTCGAGCGCGGTCGTGACCTCTCCAGAACGAAGGTCGAGGCGCGCGACCTCGCGGATATTCCAGCCGCGCGACGGCAGCTTCCGTTCGCTTGCGAAGAAAACCAAGAAGAAGGCGAAGAGCGAGCGCGGCGAGAGCACGACATCATGTGCGCTCGTGAAGTCGTCCTCGCCGAAGACCCGTCGATACTCCGCGCCATCCCGTGGACGGATGTAGAGTGACCGATTCGAACGTTGCTCCGCGATGTCGCGTTCGAACTGCGCCAGCACTACCTGCGCAGCGTCGCTGTAGAGCAGCTTGATCCAACGCGACTCTCCGACGATGCCATCCACGTCCCAGCCCATAGCGATGAGCCTGGGGCCAGCCGACGTAGAGTCCAGGGTCAGTCGTCGGCGTCGGCGGGATCTTCGACGTCGGAACCGTGGCTACGGGCTGGCAACGACCGCGTCCGCTATCCAGGCGTAGCGGGAAAGTGGCCTCGAAAGTGGTTCCGGCGCAGGGATTCGAACCCCGATAAGAGGATCCAAAATCCTCTGTCCTGCCATTAGACGACGCCGGAAGGACGCGCTCAAAATAGCCGAGCCGAGGCGTCTTTGCACAGCGGTCCCGCGCGGGCTCGTCCACGCTCGAGCCTGCCCACGTAGACGCGCAGCGCACGCGAGCCACGATCCGCGTGTCGAGGTTCAACCGCGCTGCCTGGCTCCGCGCCGAAGCCGACGATCACTTCGGACACGGAGCCGGGCTGGGGCACACGGCGTCGCTCGGCTTGGGGAACGTCTGGTTGCAGCGGGAGATGTTGGTGAACGTGTTCGTCGCGAGGAAGTCGAGCGCGTCCCCGGTCCAGCCGCGGACGATGCCGTCACCGGCGCTGCTGTCGATCTTCGTGTGGGTGACGAACACGCCGGCGGGCTGTCCACCATAGACGACGACCGCGGCCTCGTTGGCGAAGGTCGTCCCGAGCGCGCTGGGGCAGCCGTAGCTCGAGATCCGGGACACGCCGCCCGCGTAGGAGATCTCGGCGTATGCGATCTTGTCTCTCGCATCCGGCGTGCCGCCGATGAGGATGCCAGGCCAGTCTCCTGCCGCGGGCGACGACTCGGCGGACGTGAAGACGATCGGCTTGTCGGCCGTCCCCTCGGCGTGGAGGGCGCCGTCGGCGGTGTCCTGGGTGTGGGCGAGCTGGAAGGCGACGCCCTTCGCGAAGCGCATCGTGACGCCGGCTTCGATCGTGAGGAGCGGCGCGGGGCCGTTGGACTTGCCGACGACGAAGGAGCTCCCGCCGGTATCGCCGCCGACCCGATAGGGCACTCCGCGATGGTGCAGGGTCATGTCCTCCTCCACGGCGTCGCGCGTACCGTTCGCAGGGAGGAAGACCTCGTCGGTGGTGTTGCCGGTGTACGTGCCGCTCGGGAGCGTGCCCGCAGCGCGGCCCCAGATCAGGACCGGGAACGACTTCCCCTCCGTGACCGTCAGGTTCTGGGAGCCAGGCGCGAACGAGCCGCCCTCGCGGGCCCAGATGCCGAGCGACTCCGAGCCCTTCACCGTCACGTGATCGGCGAAGAAGATCGGTTGCGGCGGGAGGTCCTGATCGCCGCGTACGTCGATCATCCCGAACTGCGTGGGGCGGCCGCCGTTGGCGTTTCCGCCGCCTTCGATCGTCACGTACGACATCCGAAGCTCCGAGCCCTTCCGCGTCTCGATCGAGGCCCACGCGGCCGCCGGATCCGCGCGCTCGATGCGGATCGGTTTGTCCGCCTTGCCCTCTGCGAGGAGCTTGCCCTCGACCAGGATGCCGGCGCGCTCCGCGAGCCTCACGACGGCGCACGGCTCGAGCGTGACCGTCTTCCCTTCACCGATCCGAAGACCCGCTTCGAGGATGTGCGGGCTTCCTTCGGCCGTCCAGGTCTCGTCCTGCTCCAACGTCATTCGGTGGACCGTTCCCTCACCGGTGACGGGTGGACAGGTCGACGGAACACTCGCGTCGGGACTGTCGGACGGCTCGCTTGGTTCGCCGTTCGTCGACGTCGTCTCGCAGGCAGCGACGAGTGCCGAGACGAGGAAGAGCGACAGCGGCGAGACGAGAAGAGAGCGCGCGTAGGTCATCGACGTTTCTCCAGCATGGGTAGAAGGAAGGACAGGTTGGACGAGCCGGAGGTCGCCACCGTTCACGTGGCGGAGGCGAGGACCCGTCGCACGAACGGGTGACGCCCTCGATTCGCCTTCGCGCCTTCGCGCTCGCCGATCTTTGGCACGTGCGTCGCCCCGTCGTGTACGAGAGACCAGCCGCTCGCGGCATCGTCGACTCGAGCTGCGCTGAGCTCGCGCGAATGACGCTCCAACGCGTGAACGTCCGGCTCCTCACGAAGGCCGACGAGGCCGCTCGCCCGAGCGGCTCGGAGGAAGGCGCCGTCACGGGTAGGTGGGTTGGTTCCGGCGGAAAGATTCGAACTTTCGTAAGAGGAATCAAAATCCTCTGTCCTGCCATTAGACGACGCCGGAAGGACGCGCTCAAAGTAGCCGAGCGCCGGGGGTTTGCAAGATGTCGCACGGCCCGCGCGCTGCGGCGGCGGCTCGCTTCGGAGCGCTCCGCGCGCGCAGAGCGCGGAGCTCGACGTCGCGAGGGATGCGCGGGGCTCCACTCGAGCTTGCGGCTCGTGCTAAGGGGCACGCTGCGTGATCACCGTCGAAACGTTTCCTGCTGGGCCGCTCGGGTGCAACTGCTCGCTCGTCGTCGATGCGACGACGAAGCGCGCGATCGTCGTCGATCCCGGCGGTGACTTCGAGCTCATCGAGGAGAGGCTCAGCGCGCTCGGAGCGACCGTCGACGCGATCGTTCACACGCACACGCATATCGATCACGTCGGAGCGACGGCGGCCGTGCAGCGGAAGAGCAACGCGCGGGCGTGCATCCACGAGGCCGACCGCTTCCTCTACGACCTCCTCCCGGTCCAGGCGGCGATGCTCGGGGTCCCGCTGCCGGAGACCGTCGAGATGGAGGGCTCGCTGAAGGACGGCGAGTCGCTGAGCGCCGGGAGCGTCGAGCTCGGCGTGCTCCATACGCCCGGCCACACGCCGGGAAGCGTCACGTTCGTCGTGAAGACAGACGACGGAACGCGCGTCTTCTCGGGCGACACACTCTTCCGTCGCGGCATCGGCCGCACCGATCTGTGGGGCGGCGACAGCGGCCTCATCATGAAGTCGCTCCGCGAGAAGATCCTCACACTGCCGGACGACGCCATCGTCGTCCCCGGTCATGGCCCCGAGACCACGATCGGCGAGGAGCGCGCGAAGAACCCCTTCCTCACGCGCTGACCTCGCGCGGCGCGACGACCGCTCAGAGCTCCGGCGCGGCCGTCGGGGTCGGCGCGGGTGCCGGAGCCGGCGCGGGCGCAGTCGCGGTCGACGGCGGGCTGGGCTCGGGATCCGGCGGCGTGGGTTGGTGGTCCGGATCCGGCGGCGGCGGAGGCGGCTTCGGCGCGGGCTTCGGCCTCACGACCGGCGCGGGCGGAGCGGGCTTCGGAGGCGCCGGCGTCGGCTCGACCGCCGTGTCGGCTTCCTTCGCGGCTGCGCCGGCGTCGACCGCGGCGGTCGCGCCAGCGTCGTCGTCGCTCGCCGCGGCGAGCGCCGCGCCAGCGTCTTCACTCTCGGCCGGTGACGCACCCGCCTCGACCGGCTCCGCCGTGGCCGCCGCGCTCTCCGAAGCGCTCGGCGTGGGCGTCGGCTCGGCGCTGTCGGTGGGCGCCGGCTGCGCGCCGAGCACGCTGTCGAGCGCGCCCGACTTGTACGCGAACACGCCACCGCCGACGAGGAGCGCGACGACGACGAGGCCGGCGACGAGACCTCCGCCGCCCTTCTTCCTCGCGGGCGGGTGGATGCTCGGACCGATGGGCTTGGCCGGCTCGGCGGCAGGCGGCGGCGACGACTTCGCGGCCACCGGCGCGGTCGCGGCGGGAGGCGGCGTCGCGGCGGAGGTCGGCGAGGCGTGCGACGCCCCGGCGGCGCCGAGCGGAGACGTCATCATCAGCGTGTCGCCCGACTGCTGCAGATCGCTCGGAGGCGAGTGCTCCTCGACCTTCCCGCCGCGCTGCGAGCTCTGGGAGAACAGCGGGTTCTGGCCGATCTCGTCGAGCGATCCGCCGGCCTCGCGGAGCGCCTCTTCGAGGAGCTCCGCCGCCTGCTTCATCACCGTCGGCTCTTTCACCGAGTCGAACGGCGCCGGATCGTGCTCGAGCTTCGGGAACATCCCTCCCGCCGGCTTCGGCGCGGGCGTCGGCTCCGGCGGCGCGGCTGCGGCCGCGGCCGCAGCGGCGGCTTCGATCGCGACAGGCTCGATCTCGGCGTTGAGCGTCGGCAGCTCGTTCTTGTTCTCCGCGCCGGGCGCGCTCGAAGGCGCCGGCAGGCCGACGCCCATCATCGTCGCCTTGCGCGCGTTCGCCGCGGGGGGACGCGGCGGCGGCGCGGCCACGGCGGGGATGCGCGGCTCC
>JAHBWC010000087.1 GCA_019637225.1 Labilithrix sp. | reverse complement strand
AAGGCGCAAGCGAGCGCGCAAGCGAACGCACGCTGAAGGGCCAAGCGTCGCACGCTGAGGAACCGAGCGTTCGATGAGCTCGATGCGGCCAAGCCACGGGTTGCGCTCGACCCGAGCTGGCTGAGGACGCCGAGCGCTGCGGCGGCGTTTCGACCCTTCGACGAAGGGCGAGCCACAGCGTAGACTTCGAGACGATGCAGCAGCCGCTCAGAGCCCGCGTGAGGAACGGCCGCCTCGTTCTGGACGAGCCCACCGACCTGCCCGAAGGCGAAGAGGTCGAGCTTGTGCCTGCGGACACGGACGACATGGACGCCGAGGAGCGGGCAGCTCTGCACGAGTCGCTTGCGGTAAGCCTCGACCAGATGAAGAAGGGCCAGCTCATCGACGGCGACGAAGTGCTTGCCCGCCTCCGTGCTCGACGATGAGGTTTCGCTTCACTCCGCGGGCGGAGGCGGAGGCGGAGCGGGAACAAGCGTGGTGGCGTGAACACCGCCCCGACGCGCCCGAGGTGTTCGCCAATGAGCTGGCGCAGGCGATTGGGCAGATCGTACGGAGGCCAACGGCGGGAGCCATCTACCCCTCCACCTTTCCCGATGTCGTCCGTCGGGTCCTGCTGACGAAGACGAGGAACCACGTCTACTTCACCGTCCACGAGGACGAGATCGTCATCCTCTCGGTATGGGGTGCTCCCCGACGGCGGGGGCCGAAGCTGTAGACCGTCTCGGTGGCATGCACCCCTACTGACCTGACCCCCGAAGTCAATTGGTAGCCGTACCCTCTGAGGCAAACGCCGGCAGCTCGTCACAGCCTCACTTCATACAGGGGGCCACGCCACGCGGCGGTCGCTTCGCGAGCTGGATTTCGATCGAGCTCCACGCGCGCTGATTTTAGACTGAACGTTCCTGGAGGCTCTCCCCTGCCCTGCGTGTTCTGCGAGATCGTCGCCGAGAAGATCGCCGCGCATGTCGTCTTCGCGGACGACGTCGCGCTGGCGTTCCTCGACCGGACGCCGCTCTTTCACGGGCACGTGCTCGTCGTGCCGCGCGCGCACGTCGTGACGCTGCCGGAGCTCGCGCCCGAGCTCGTCGGACCGTTCTTCGAGCGCGTTCAGGCGATCGCGCGCGCGCTCCCGCAGGCGCTCGGCGCGCAGGGGACGTTCGTCGCGATGAACAACGTGGTGAGCCAGAGCGTCGCGCATCTCCACGTCCACGTCGTGCCGCGGACCAAGGGCGACGGGCTGAAGGGCTTCTTCTGGCCGCGTACGAAGTACACCGGCGACGAGCAGATGCACGCGACCGCCGAGAAGATCCGGCCGCACGTCGCGCTCCCATCGCGGCCGGTCGACGCGCCGAACGACGGCTGACGCTCGACCCCGTCAGCGCGGGAGCCGGAGGCTGAACGTCGTCCCCCTCCCGGTCCGCGTCTCGACCTCGATCGAGCCGCCGTGGTCGTCGACGATGCCGTGCACGACGGACAGCCCGAGGCCGGTCCCCTGCCCGACGTCCTTCGTCGTGAAGAAGGGGTCGAAGATCCGCGGCAGGACGTCGGCCGGGATCCCTTCGCCTTCGTCGCTCACACGGATGATCGCGTGCGGGCCGTCCTCGACGGTGGTGAGCGTCACGGCGCCGCCGCCCGGCATCGCGTGAACGGCGTTCGTGACGAGGTTCGAGAGCACCTGCTGCATCTCGGAACGGTTCACCGACGCTTCGACGTCGACGCCCTCGCACGCGATCGTGACCTCCGCCTTTCG
Organism: Labilithrix sp.; assembly: GCA_019637225.1. Lineage (GTDB taxonomy): Bacteria > Myxococcota_A > Polyangia > Polyangiales > Polyangiaceae > Labilithrix. Next base: position 33,133 of record JAHBWC010000087.1, on the reverse strand, counting down.
CGCGGTCGGGCGGAGCAGCTCGCTCGTCTCCTCGGCGAGCAGCCGGAGATTCGTCGGGCTGCGCCCCGTCCCGCCGCGCCGCGCGAAGTCGAGGAGGTGCCGGATGATCGCGGTCATCCGGTCCGCCTGCTCCTCGATCACGCGCGCTGAGCGGCGGGCGGCATCGCCCGCGAGGCGGCCGGACGAGATGAGGTTGGCCTTGCCGCTGACCACGTTGAGCGGCGTGCCGAGCTCGTGGGCGAGCCCCGCCGCGAGCTTACCGATCGTCGTCAAGCGATCGGCGTGGCGCAGCTGCGAGAGCGCCTCCCTCCGGAGCGACGCCTCCGTCGCGAGCCGGCGGCGCATCCCGTCGATGAGGACGGCGTACGTGAAGTAGAGCCCGAGCTCGCCGACGAAGTCGCCGACCCGCACGTAAGGAGCCTTGGGCGCGCGGTCGACCGCGATCGAGATCGCCGGCGCGATCACGCACAGCGCGTAGCCGAGCGCGCGCCCGTTGAACCAGACCGCGAGCCCGATCGGGACGAGGTAGATGAGCAGGCAGAGCGGCGCGAAGCCCGTCTCGGCGTCGGCGACACCCGCGGCCGTCAGGATCACGACGGAGAGCACGAGCGCCGCGCGCCGCTCGATCCGGGGCGCCGCCCACGGCCGGCGACGCACCGGCGACGCGAGCGCCGGCGGCCCCGCTCGAGAAGCGGCACCTAGTGAGCCCATCGGCTCTCGGGGCCGTCGACATCGACCATCCAGTCGATCGCGAAGCTCATCGCTTCGAGACTGAAGGGCTTCGCGATCAGCATCGTCTGGAGCGACAGCGCGCGCTCCTTGATCGCGTCGTCCGGGAACGCGGTGATGACGATGATCGGCGTCGCGCACCCCGCCGCGCGGAGCTCCTCGACCACGTCGAGACCCGAGCGCCCCGGCATCCGGACGTCGGTGACGATCACGTCGAACGGTCGGTCGGCGGCCGCGGCCGCGCCGGCGACGAGCACGCTCTGCATCTCCTGCGCCGACGAGACGGCTTCCACGTCGTGCCCGTCGAGGCGCAGCACGCAGCTGATCAGCTCGCGCAGCGAGGCGTCGTCCTCGGCCAGCAGGATCCGCGTGCCTCGGTCGATGGGTTGGAGCGTCGTCTCGTCATCGGTGTTTCGGGTCGGTCGCATCGTGAGCAGAGGCGAGCGCAGGAAGCGTGCCGTGTCGTCCTTAGGGTGAGTCCCCGCATCCTGCCCGCTCCCATCGCGGCTCGCACGAGGCTCACGCGAGGCGCCGAGAGCCTTCGCGACGACGCGCGGTGAGGTTGCAACTTGCAACGTGTTGCGACGGTGCAACGTGCGCCTCTGCCGCCGGCAGCCGATCCGTGCGCTTCTCGGCGGCATCGGGCTTGCTCGAGCGGTGTCATGCTTCACGACGCGCACCGCGCTCCCCAGCGGTCTCCCACCACCGTCCTCGTCGTCGAGGACGACGGCGATCTGCGCGAGCTGGTCGTCGACACGCTCCGGCGCGACGGCTACGTCGTGCTCGCCGCGGGATCGGCGAGCGAGGCGGCGCGCATCCTCGCGGTCATGGTCGAGCGGCGTGGCGTCGACCGACAGGTCGATCTGGTGCTCTCCGACGTACGAATGAACGGCGGCACCGGCCTCGATCTCGCGCACCGCCTCCGCGCGACGAGCGCGCGGCTGCCGATCATCCTGATGACGGCGTTCCCCGAGCCCGACCTCGAGGTCGAAGCCGAGGACGTCGGCGCGACCCTGCTCGCCAAGCCCTTCCGACTCGAGGTGCTCCGCCGCGCCGTGCTCACGACGATCGCCGCGCACGTTCGAAGCCTCGCCTGAGCTCAGCTCTTCGGCGACTTGCTCGCGCGCCGCTCGAGCTTCCGCCAGAGCGTCGTGCGGTCGAGGCCGAGCGTCTTCGCCGCGAGGGCGCGGTTGCCGCCGAGGGCCTCGAGGACCCGAAGGATGTAGCGGTGCTCCATCTCCTCGAGGGTCACGAGCTCGCTGCCGTCGAGCGTCGCCGGGCGCGCGCGCGCGCTCCGGAGGAGCTTCTCGGGGAGGTCCTCGACGGTGAGCTCGTCGTGCGCCGCGAGCGCGACCGCGCGCTCGATCACGTTCTCGAGCTCGCGGACGTTGCCCGGCCAGTCGTAGGCGACCAGGTGCTTCGCCACCGCGGTCGTGAGCGCCCCGATCGGCTTGCCGGCGCGCTGGGCGTAGCGCGCGAGGAAGTGCGCCGCCAGGTGGAGCACGTCGTTGCCCCGCGCGCGCAGCGGCGGCAGCGGCACGCCGATCACGTCGAGGCGGAAGAACAAGTCCTCGCGGAAGCGCCCCTCCTCGACCGCCGTCTCGAGGTCGCGGTTCGTGGCGGCGACGATGCGCGCGTCGAACGGGACCTCCTTGTTGGCGCCGACGGGGCGAACGACGCGGTCTTGCAGCGTGCGAAGCAGCTTCGGCTGGAGCGCGAGCGGCATCTCGCCGATCTCGTCGAGGAAGATCGTCCCGCCGTGCGCCTCGACGAACAGGCCGGCGCGCGCGGTCTTCGCGTCGGTGAACGCCCCGCGCTCATGCCCGAACAGCTCGCTCTCGAGGAGCGTCGCCGGGACCGCCGCGCAGTTGATCGCCACGAACGGCCGCGCGGCGCGCGGGCTCTGCGCGTGCAGCTCGCGCGCGACGAGCTCCTTGCCGGTGCCGGACTCGCCGGTCACGAGCACGGTGCTGTCGGAGTCGGCGATCCGCGCGAGGAGCGCGTGCACGCGCCCCATCGCGGCGCTCTCGCCGAGGAGGTCGCCGGGGCGCGCCCTGGGCGCCCCCGCCGCGAGCCGCTTCACCTCGCGCCGGAGGCGGCGATGGTCGACCGCCCGCGTGACGGCGTGCTCGAGGACGTCGCGCTTCACCGGCTTCGACAGGAAGTCGTACGCGCCGGCGCGTATCGCCGCGACGGCGGCCTCGTAGTCGCCGAACGCCGTGAGCACGATGACGGGCACATCCGGGACGCGCTCGACGACGCGCCGGCACAGCTCGAGGCCGTCGATGCCGGGCATGCGGAGATCGGTGACGACGAGATCGAGCTCGACGCTCAGCTCGCCGACCGCCGCGTCCGCCCTCGAGACGTGCCGCACCTCGCGGCCCGCGCCACCGAGGGTCTCGACGAGGAAGTCACCCATCGCGCGATCGTCGTCGACGACGAGGATCCGATCGGGGGGGGACATCGCCTGCCAGCGTACCGCGATCGCGCGCTACGGGACGAGGACCGCGCGATCGCCGGCGCACGCGACGGCGCGCTCACGCTCGAGCTCGAGCGTCACGCGACGGGCGCGCGATTCACTTGTCGAAGCACTTCGGCTTGCCCTTCGAGCCGAACGGGCATCCGGGGACGGGGTTCGAGCCATCGGCGTTCGTCTCCGTGGTGCAGAGGATCGCCGGATCCTTCGGGCCGTTCCCCTCGCGGCGGCACTCCTGGTTGGCGGCGCACTGCTTGCCCTCGGCGACCTGCTCGACGCCCGGCTCGCCCGAGCAGCGGTAGCCGCCCTTCGACTGGTCCTCGAAGCAGTACCAACCCGCCGGGCGGTAGATGCACTTGTCGGGCTCGCACGTCCTGTTCTTGCAGTAGAGGTCGACGTCCACCTTGCACTGGAAGTCCCACTCCTTGATGCAGCAGTAGGGATCCTTCGCGCACACCTCGGCGACGCAGGGCAGCTCGCAGTTGACGCCGAGCGCGTCGCCGGTCTCGCAGACCTTGTGGTTGCACGTGCCGGACGCCGGGACGTCCTCGCTCGTCTGCGCGCAGCGCGCGAGCATGTTCGGGCACGGCAGGCAGACACCGTAATCGCCCGCCACGTTCTGGCAGAACATGTGGATCTTGTGGTCGTTCGGGCCGAACGCCTTGTCGAGCAAGATGGCGGCGCCGACGGAGCCGAGCGGTCCGAAGATGTCGCCCGCGACCTGCGTGGCGTCGATGTCCTTGCAGTCGGTGTCCTGCTTGCACGGCACGCAGACGCCGCAGCTCTTGTCGAGCACCTCGACCGACGCGCACGCGCGCATGCCGTAGGAGAGGTTGCCGTCCTTGATGCCGCCGATGCCGGTGACGTCGCGGAGGATCTTGCCGACGTTGAGGTCCGCGCTGACGTTCGAGCAGTCGGCGTCGTTCGAGCACGCGTTGGTGTAGCGGCTGAACGGATCGGGCAGGACGATGACGCCCTTGCCGATGTCGGAGCAGCCGTTCACCGGCGCGGCGCAGACGCCTTCACCGCCGTTGACCGGGACCTTGCACTTCGTCGTGCCCTCGCAGCCGCCGCAGTTGCCGTCCTGCGTGCAGTTCGATTTGCCGGGCCGGCCGAGGCCGCACGGCTTCACGCAGGTGCCGTGATCGAGATCGCAGACCTGGCCGTTCGAGCAGGGCTTGGTCGGGGAGCACTGCGCGCAGACGTGCTTGTTGCACGCGTGGGCCTCCTTGCCTGGAATGCCGCACTCGCCGCAGTCGCCGTCCTGGTTGCAGTCCTTCGGGCACTTCGGGATGCACGTGTCGTTCTTGCACGTGTCGGTCGACTGGCAGTTCGTCGTGTTGTCGGGCAAGCACCCGACGCACTTGTTCGTCGCCGTGTTGCAGACGCGGAAGTTCGGTCCGCACGCGCCGCAGTCCGCGGTGTTCTTGCACGAGATCGTCGGGACGCCCGCGTTGTCCTCGGCGCAGGTGACGCCGTTGGGGACGCAGTCGCCGTACTTCGTGCAGTACGAGCCGTTCTTGCACGACTTGTCGCCGGCGTTCGGCCCGCACGCGATGCAGCGATGCTCCTTCTTGTAGCAAGTCGAGCGTTCGCCGCTGCAGTCGGCGCAGTCGCGATCCAGATCGCAGTTGTTGAGGAGGCAGATCCCGTCCTCGCCGGTGCCGCCGCCGTCCTTCTTCCCACCGCCGCTCGAGCCGAAGGCGCCGGGATCGTCGTCGCTCCCGCACCCCTGCGCGATGAGAAGGAGGAGCGCGAAGAGCGCGAAAGGAACGGTGAGCAAGCGAGACTTCGTCATCTCTCGCCAGTATAGCGACCTCTTCCGGGCCGATCGGCGAGGGTCGGCCGATCGAGACGCTGGCGAAATCCCTTCGGATCTCCTTAGATCCACCCGGATCCGTCCTCATCCACGCCTCCCCGACATAACGGTGTCATTCCGCGGGGAGGCCGAATGTGGGCATCCGGCATACATCCTGAAGGCGGGGGAGCACCATGTTCGCGCCCCGCGCCCTCCGCGTCGCCCTCAGCGCTCTCGCCCTCGGATTCTTCGCGTCGACCGGAGCCTGCACCGCAGACGCCGCGGACGACGAGGACACCGAAGAGGCCGAGGACGACCTCACGAGCGTGACCGCGCGCGCGCGGACGCTCGAGTTCGTCGGCACCGTCTTCGTCGAGCGCGGAGCGAGCGACGCGTCGATCCTCCAGACCGTCCGGACGCAGGCGCAGACCGCGTTCGGACCGCTGCGAACCGCCGAGATGGCGGTCAACTCCCGCGAGCTCCGCGAGATCGACACGGGCACGTTCGTGAAGCGTGACGTCAAGGTCGTCGATCCGGCCGGCGGCGCGTCGCGCGACATGACCGAGGTGAAGTACACGTACAAGGACAACGCGGTCGTCGCGCTCTCGTACGCGACCCGCTCGTCGGCGCCGCTCGCGCTGATGAACCCGAGCTACCGCACGCAGCTCGAGCGCGTGATGCGCGAGTGCACGCCGAACGACACGCACGCGCGCGAGTTCTCCTCCAGCGCCTGGTACATCTTCGAGCCGAACCTCCCGCAGTGCCAGACCGCCATCCGCGTCGAGCAGGAGAAGGTCGACGCCGACCGCGCGCGGCTCCGGGACCCGCGGACCGAGGTCCCGAAGAGCCAGGTCGATCGCCTCTACTTGCCGATCACCGCGCAGCTCGGCGCCGACAAGACGAACCGCGGCGCCTCGTTCCCGGACTACCACCGCCTCTACCGAGGCGGCGTGAAGGCGGACAAGCTCGTCATCGGCATGGTCTTCGGGCTGATCGACCACGACACGACCGGCGGCCCGTCGAGCGACTTCAACTGGGGCGAGCTCATGACCGCGCTCGACCTCGTGATGAGGGCGCAGGGCGACTTCGTTCAGGTCCCCGGTCCCGACGCGGTGGACCTGTCACGCTTCACGCTGCCCTCCGGCCGGGTCGTGCAGTCACCGTCGTTCGCCGACCTCGTGCGCCTCAAGACCGGCGGCTCGAGCCTCGGCCTGTCGTACCAGGACGGGCGCGAGCTGCAGAAGCAGTTCGCCGCGCGGATCGACAAGAAGTGGGTCGCGATCGAGAAGCCGATCCGCGTGAAGGTCGGCAGCGAGGCGCCGCGCGACTTCGCGATCCAGATCCTCTTCTACTTCGGCGCCGGATCGAGCTCGACGCCGCACAAGTTCGCGACGAAGAACTCCGACGTCTTCATCTACAACGGCCACTCGAGCATCGGCTACGGCCCGCTCGATCCGCGGAACTTCACGTCCGCCGACTTCCCGTCCAGCTACCAGATCATGTGGATGGACGGATGTGTATCTTACAACTATTACCACAAGGACTACATCCCGCTGAAGGAAGGCGGGACGAAGAACCTCGACCTCGTCACCAACGGCCTCGAGGCGCCCGCGTGGCGCGGCGGCACGGCGAACGGGAAGTTCCTCGTCGCGCTCCTGAACGGCGCGTCGTCGAGCTACAAGGACCTCCTCCTCGCGGCGCGCGACACCGAGGCGCTGCGCGTCGTCGACGGCGAGCTCGACAACGTCTTCAAGCCGACGAAGGCCTCGACCCGCGTGACGATCACGAACCGCTGACCGTCCCGCCGACCGCGCGGACGGCGCTCCCGCCCTTCTCCGCGCAAGCGGGGCAGGCTACATCTGAGCGCCCGTGTCTTCGCCCTCGGTCATCCGCCGCGCGTTCGCGCGCATCCCCGACAAGAACGTCTGGACCATCTACACGGCCATCCTCCTCCTCGGGGTGGCCTACGGCGTCTCGATCGCCGTCCTGGCGATCCACCTCAAGGCGAACGGGATCCCGGAGATCGCGATGGGCGGCCTCGCCGCCGCGTTCGCGCTCGGAATCGTGTCGCTGTCGATCCCGTCGGGGTGGGTCGTCCAGCGCTTCGGCGCGAAGAAGACGCTGCTCGTGGCGCTCGCCGGCTACGCCGCGTGCGTCTCGGCGTTCCCGTTCCTGACGACGACGACGGGCCTCTCGGTGGCGCGCTTCTTCGACGGAGCGTTCTCGGTCGCCATCTGGGTCGCGGCGGAGACGGCGCTCCTGTCGCGCTCGCACGCGACGAACAAGGCGTTCGTGATGAGCCTCTACGCGATGTCGCTCGGGCTCGGCTACGTCTTCGGGCCGCTCCTCGCCATCGGCGTGGTCGCGATCGCGGGCACGAGCGGCAGCTTCATCGCGGCCGGCGTCCTCGCGCTCATCGCCGCGATCGTCATCCTGGCGCGCCTCGACGGCGGGCGCTCGGCGGAGGCGGCGCACGGCGAGCCCGGCGAGCACCACGACGACGGCGGCGCGGGCACGCCGGCCTTGCGCGTGCTCTGGAAGATCAAGACCGCGTGCCTCGCGACGTTCTCGTACGGCTACTTCCAGGCGAGCGTCGTCCTCTATCTTCCGCTGTTCCTGATCCAGTCGAAGGGCGTCCCCAAGGAGCGCACGATCCTCATCACGGCGTTCTTCGCGCTCGGGATGCTCCTCTCGACGACGCTCGTGAGCCGCCTCGGAGATCGCTACGGCCACCTGCTCGTGATGCGGGCGCTCGGCGCGATCGGCGGGACGATGGTCGCGAGCTTCGTCCTCCTGTCGTCGTTCGCCGCGATGTGCGTGGCCGTCTTCGTCGCCGGGGCGACGCTCGCGGCGATCTCGCCGGTCAGCCTCGCGCTGCAGGGCGTCGTCGTCGCGCGGCGCGATCTCGGGCGCGCCAACGCGCTGTACAACGCGGCCTACGCGGCGGGCATGCTCATCGGGCCTCCCGTCTCGAGCGTGCTCTTCACGAAGCTGGGCGGCGGCGAGATGCTCCTCCACCTCGCCGCGATCTGGGCAACCTTCGTGGCGATCACGCTGGTCTTCGCGAACGACGATCCCAAGCGCGCCGCGCGGAGGGGCCCGGCCGCCGCGAAGCCCGACGCGGTCGCCGAGTGAGCCGCCCCGGCCGCGCGCGCGGGATCCGTCTCGGCGTCGCGCTCCTCGCGGCGGCGTTGGCGTCGTGCCGCGGCTGCGCCGACGGCGCGGGCTCGGACGTTCGTGAGACCGCGGCGAAGGAGAGCGACCGCACGACGGGTCGCCGCGAGGTGCTCGACGTCGAGTCGTTTCGCGCGCGCGCCCGCGTGCCTGCCGTCGGCTGGGCCGCCGTGACGCGCGGCTCCGAGTCGAGCGGCGCCGCCGGGACGGCCGACGTCGAGCGCGACGAGCCGGCCGGCGCCACGACCGCATTCGAGGCCGCGTCGATCGCGAAGACGATCATCGCGACCTCCGTGATGCAGCTCGTCGAGGAGGGGAAGCTCGCGCTCGACGCCGACGTCTCCTCCTACGTCGGCTTCGCCGTCCGCCACCCTCGCGCGCCGATCACGCTGCGGCACCTCCTCACGCACACCGCGGCGATCGCCGACGGCGACGAGACGCGCGCTTCCGGCGGCCCGGCGCTCGGTGACTTCCTCGGCGGCTACTTCGCGGACGCGGGTAGCCGCGGGATCTTCCTCGACGCCCCGCCGGGCACGTCGATGCGCTACTCGAACGTGGGACCGTCGCTCGCGGCGCTCGCGGTCGAGCGGGTCACGGGCGTCCACTTCGCCGAGCACGCGCGCGCGCGGGTGTTCGCGCCGCTCGGCATGCGCGCGACCGCGTTCGGCCTCGACGCGCTCGCGCCGGGGACGCGCGTGGCGGCGCCGTACGCCGCGCGAGGCGCGAGCTTCCACCGCCTCCCCGCGCCGTCCCACGCGCTCTACCCGGTCGTCGATCTGTTCTCGTCGCCGCGCGACCTCGCTCGCTTCGCCCGCGCGATCCTGCGCGGCGGCGAGCTCGACGGCGCGCGGGTGCTGTCGCAGGCGAGCGTCGACGAGATGCTCCGCGTGCAGCTCCTCGACGCCGCGCCCGACGACGCGCTCGGCTGGCAGGTGCGCCGCTTCGAGGGGCGCCTCTCCGGCCGCGCGCGCGTCGTCGTCGGTCACGAAGGCGAGGATGCCGGGGCGTCGACGGGGCTCTACCTCGACGTGGCCGCCGGCGCGGGCGCCATCGTCGTCGCGAACGGCGACGCCTTCCAGAGCGGCGAGGCCGATCGCGCCGCCGCCCTCGGCGACCTCGTCGAGCACCTCCTCGCCTCCGCGCCTCGCTGAGACGTCTCGGCCACGCCGCCGCTCAGAACGGCAAGCGCGGGGGCGGAGTCCAGCCGCCGGCCCTGCGCTCGAGCTCGAGGGCGACCGCGATCGTGAGCGTGTCGCCCGCGTTCTTCGCGGCGACCTGGACGCCGAGCGGGACGCCGCGCGCGTCGAGCCCCATCGGCACCTGCGTGACCGGCATCTCGAGCACGTTGAAGATCGCCGTGTAGGTCCACTTGAGCGGAACGAGGAGGGGCGCGTGGTGCTTGGGCGCGACCGACGGGTACGACGGGAAGAGCAGGACGCCGTCGTCCCCGAGCATGCTCTCGATCTCGGCGCGGAGCTCTCGCCCGAGCGCGACCGATTTCTTCGACCGGTCGCCGAGCAGTGCCGGCACGCGCTCGAGCAGGCAGAGGAAGAGGCCGGGGAGCGTGTAGTTGGAGCGCCCGAAGAGCGCCTTGCCGATCTCCTTCAGCGGTCGGAGCTCGCCGCCCGCGGCCATCAGATCCGTGAACGTCTCGTCGCCGCCGCCCTCGTGGAGCATCGCCGACCAGATCTCGAGCGAGCGCTTGAGCGCCGGGATCCGGCGGCGCTCGACGCGTACGCCGGCTTCCTCGAGCGCGCGCGCCGCTCGCTCCTGCGCGCCGGCCATCTCGTCTTCGACCGCGAAGAGGCCGTTGTCGGGGACGACCCACGCCGTGACCTTCGAGAGATCGACGCCGGCCGGATCGCCGAGCTTCGGCTCGATGTTGTGCTCCTCGACGCCGTCGGGACCGGCGACGATCCGCAAGAACGGCATGAGGTCCTCAGCGCGCCTCACGATCGGGCCCGTCGTGACGTAGCGCTGGTGGAGCTTCACCGCCGGAGGGTAGTGGCCGGTGTTCGGGACGAGGCCGCCGGTCGGCTTGTGCCCGAACGTCCCGTTGAAGAACGCGGGCATGCGGATCGAGCCGCCAACGTCCGAGCCGAGGCCTAGCACCGACGCGCCCGCGCCGACGATCGCCCCCTCGCCGCCCGAGCTGCCTCCGGCCGTGCGCGTCGGATCGTACGGGTTGTTCGTACGCCCCCACACCTTGTTGTTGCTCTCCATCCACATGCAGAGCTCGCTGATGTTCGTCACGCCGAGGAGGATCGCGCCGGCGTCCTTGAGGCGCTTCACGGCGGTCGCGTCCTCGGTCGCGAGGACGTCGCGGCGCGCCCACAGCCCGGAGGTGTTGGGCATCCCGGCGGCGCGGAGGGCGTCCTTGGTCGTGAACGGGATCCCGTGGAACGGCGGGAGGTCGTCGGGGTGGACGCTCGCGGCCTTCTCGTCGGCGGCGCGCGCCTCGCGGAGAGCTTCGTCGAAGCGATCGCGAACGAGCGCGTTGATCGTCGGATTGACGCGCCGGATGCGGGAGATGTGAGCCTCGACCACCTCGGTCGACGTCACCTCGCGGCGGCGGATCGCCCCGACGAGCCCAACCGCGGACGAGGAGAGAATGCGTTCCGGCCTCACGGATCCTGATTAGCAGACTTCTGATACGCTCGAGGGCGCGACGATGAGCGACACCGATCCCGAGGCGAAGACCATTTCGGCGTCGCTCGAGGCCGTCCCCGCGCGGCTGACGTCGCCGGAAGACTCCCCGCAGCTCCTCGCCGGACGCTACGAGCTGCTCGGCATGCTCGGCGCGGGCGCGATGGGCACGGTCTACCGCGCGCGCGATCGTGAGCTCGACGAGATCGTCGCGCTCAAGATGCTGAACAAGGAGCTCGCCTCGTCCGACATGGTCGAGCGCTTCCGCCGCGAGGTGAAGCTCGCGCGGCGCGTCACCCACAAGAACGTCGCGCGCACCTACGACATCGGCGAAGACGGCGGCGATCGCTTCCTCACGATGGAGTTCATCGAGGGCGAGATGCTCGGTGCGCTCCTCGCGCGCCGCGGGCGACTCCCGATCGAGGACGTCATCCGCCTCGGGCTCGACGTGTGCGCCGGGCTCGCGGCGGCCCACGCGGCCGACGTGCTCCATCGCGACCTCAAGCCCGAGAACGTGATCGTCGCGAAGGACGGCCGCGCCGTGATCACCGACTTCGGCATCGCGCGCGCCTCCGCCAAGAGCGACATGTCGCGGACCGTCGGCGGCATCGTCGGCACGCCCGCGTACATGGCGCCCGAGCAAGTCGAGGGCGCGAGCGACCTCGACGCGCGGGCCGATCTCTACGCGCTCGGCACGATGCTGTTCGAGCTGCTCACCGGCCAGATGGCGTGGCAGGGCGACTCGATCGTCACCGTCGCCGCGGGGCGCCTGCTCAAGCCGCCGCCCGACGCTCGCTCCGTGCTGCCGAACCTCCCCGCGCCGATCGCCGAGCTGGTGCTCAAGCTCATGGCGCGCCGCCGCGAAGATCGCTTCGCGACCGCCGAGGAGACCGCGGCCGCCCTCGAGGGCCTCGTCGTCACGCCGAGCATGACGGCGCCGCGACCCGCGCCGTCCGGGACCCTGCCGCTCCTCCCCTCCCGCCCTTCGCTCGGGCTGCAGCGCCCGACCGGGGCCCGCGTCGTCGCCGTGCTCCCGGTGCTCAACCAGGGGTCGGGCGACGACGCCTACCTCGTCGACAACGTGAACGAGGACATCGTCGATCTCCTGAGCGTGGTCCCCGGTCTGCTCGTCCGGCCGCGCGGCGAGACCGCGCGCTTCGACGACGCCAAGCGGGACGTGCGCGAGGTCGGACGCTCGCTCGGCGCCGACGTCGTCGTCGACGGTTCGCTCCGGCGGATCGGCGAGACGGTCCGCGCGTCGTTCCGGCTCATCGCGGTCGAGGACGGCTTCCAGCTCTGGGCGCGTCGCTTCGACCGACCGCCCGCGCAGGTGCTCTCGATCGCCGACGACGCCGCGCACGCGATCGCCAGCGCGTTGACCGTCGAGCTCGGCCAGACGACGAAGGCGCGCGCCGCCGATCCCGAGGCCGAAGACCTCTTCTTGCGCGGTCGATTCCTGATGCGCCGGGGCTGGCAGGAGATCGTTCGCGAGGCCGTCGAGCTGCTGTCGCGCGCGCACGCCCGCGCTCCGGACGACGTCCGGATCATGAGCACCTACGCGCTGGCGATCGCCCGCGCCTACGGCATGGAGTCGTTCGGCCGCGACGCCGCCGACCGCGCGCGGGCGCTCGCGAATCAGGCGACCGAGCTCGAGCCGATGCAGCCCGAGGCGAAGGTCGCCCTCGCGATGATCCACCTCCAGAACCAGGAGGTCGACGCGGCCGTCCGGTACTTCCGCGCCGCGCTCGGCGTCGCGCCGAACTCCGTCGACGCGCTCGACTGGCTCGGGCGGGTGACGGCGGAGGTCGGGCGCATCGACGATGCGTTCGCGCTCTTCCGGAAGGTCACCGCGATCGATCCCGAGATCGTCCAGGCGCGCCATCAGATCGCGCGCATTCGCTCGATGCTCGGCGACAGCGCCGGGATGAAAGAGACGCTCGGCGAGATCCCTTCCCATCCCGGCGACGTCGGCGCCTGGTTCATGATCCAGACGCGCGACCTGATGTGGCGGCGCGACATCCAGGGAGCGAAGCAGCTCCTCGAGCACCTCGCGACGGTCACGCTGCCGCCGACGGCGCGCTTCGCGGTCGAGCACATGCTGAAGGTCCCGCTCGGAGACGACACGCGCGTGCGCGAGCCCGCGTTCCTCGATCGCGTCCTGCCCGTCGACGCGTCGCGCCCGCCGCGACGCGCCTCGTTCAACGCGCAGATGCGCACGGAGATGTTCGCGTTCTTCCAGATGGACGCCGAGACGTTCGCGGCCCTGCGCGCGGGCGACGCGAACGGCTTGATGGACATCGTCTGGCTCGATCGCTGCCCGCTGCTCGACCAGCTGCGGGGCGAGCCCGAGTTCGCGACGATCCACAGTCGGGTGGCCTTCCGCGCGGAGCGCGTCGCCGCAGCGCTCGACGCCCGCTCGCCCGTCGGCATCTAGCCGCCCACGCCGCGCCCCCCCTCGAGGGGTTTCACCCCTCGAGCTCCCCGAATCGTCCCATTCTTGGACGGCTCTTCAGCGGTGCTTGCGGTAGACGTCGTCGCGCCACTCGAGGAGATCGCCGAAGTCCTGGGCGACCGCGTCGTTCGTCCACGCCTCTCGCGTGAGCGGTCCGAGCTTGGTCGAAGCGTGCGGGCGGACGACGTGGAGCGACGATGCGATCACGAGGTCGGCCACGCTGAACCCCGACGGCGCGAGGAGGTACGCCCCCTTCTCGAGCGCCGCGCGAATTTCCTCGAGGAGCGGCCGTAGCGTCTGCGCGACCTCCGCGTCGACGTCCTCCGGGACCGCGTGCTTCCTCGAGAGGAAGCGGATCGCCATCGCCGCGGACGGCGCGAGGGCTCCGCGGATGCCGCCGGGGATGAACGACGGGAGCGCCTCGGCCTGCGCGCCCTTGCTCGCGAGCAAGCGCTTCATCAGCCACGCGCGGCCCACGTGGAGCATCCGCTCCCCGACGTCGACCCACGCGGCGATCTCCGCGTCCTTGTCGCGCGGCAGCAGCGGGGCGCCTCGACCCACGCGCTCGGCGTGCTTCGCGATCGCGAACGAGCCCATGACGACCTCCGCGCCGTCGACGAGGAGCGGCACGCTCGCCTTCTTCGTCCGAGCCTTTCGGCGGAGCAGGACCTCGCCGAGCATCGGCACGTGCTCGTGGTACGTGTAGGCGGCGCCGTGGTGATCGAGCGCCCAGCGCGCGCGCTCGGTCCAGGGTGACTGCGACAGGCCGTAGAGGGTCCGACTCATGGGCCGCCGAGTATAGCGGCGCACCCACCTTCACGCAGAGCCGCCGCTCGCACACCTTGGCGGGACACCGAAGATCCAGATCGTCCCGTCGAGCGCGCACGGAGCCGGCGCCGTCCTGTGCGACGAGCGCGGAAAAATCGGCCATTCGACGTCTCGTGGCGCGTGGCCGGCGCGAGCCATGATCCTGGTCCGACGGATGCACAGGGTGTTCGCTCCGAGTCTGGAACCCTGTCGATGCTCGCAAACGCCACGACGAAACGTACGATCGCCTTCCTCCCGCTCCTCGTGGCGTTCGTGACGGCGCTGGTCGCCTGCGAGCCGGCCTCGATCGAGGGCACCACCTACGGCAGCGGCAGCACGAAGACGACGAAGCGCAGGCAGGAAGCCGACCGCAACAACGCACCGACGCCGACGCGCGACTCCGCGGACACGGACGACTCCCAGCAGGAGACGACCTACCCGGACGCGGGGAGCCCCCCGAGCGACGATCCGCCGCCGCCTCCGCCGAGCAACGATCCGCCGCCGCCGCCTCCCCCGCCGGCCCAGCCGAGCTGCCAGAGCGCCAATCCGGGGACGTGCTTCAGCTGCTGCATCAAGGCCAACCCCGGCGCGATCCCGTTCGAGAAGTCGTTCGACAACTGTCTGTTCAACTGCTTCGATTCGGCGTGCGACAACGCTTGCCGGATGAAGCACGTCGATCAGTGCAACAACGACGCGTCCTGCAGCAACCACCACGCCTGCCTCGAGGCGAACGACTGCGCACAGCAGAACTTCTGCTTCTGATCCGAGCGCGTCGCTCTCGCGACGTTCGGCTATGATCGGCGCGTGACGAAGCTCGTCCTCGATCCCGACAGGAGTCGCGTGCGCATCCGGACCTTCGCGGAGGGCCTCTTCGCGCGGCTGGCGCACGACCTCGAGCTCGTCTGCCGCGACGTGTCGGGCAGCGGCGAGCGGATGAGCCCCGAGCAGGGATCGGCGCGCGTCGAGGTGCCGATCGGGAAGATCGACGTCGCCGGGACGCTGAGAGACGGGCAGGTCGATCCGAAGGGCCTCTCTGCCTCCGATCGCGAAGACTGCCTCGGCAAGATGCGGAAGGACGTCTTTCACGCAGGCGACGGCGCGCTCGTGCGCGTCGAGGCGACGGTCGAGGCCGGCAAGGCGCGCGTCCGGATCATCCCGCCGAGCGGTCGCACCGTCGAGCGGCCCGTCTCCGTCCGCCTCGAGCCCGAAGGCGAGAGCGGCGCGCGCGTGACGGGCAGCTTCGATCTGTCGCTGAGCGCGCTCGGCTCGGATCCGGTGAAGGGACCGATGAACGCCTTCCGCGTGAAGGACTCCGTCGAGGTGCGCTTCGAGCTCGTCTTCGCCGAGCCGGGCTGAGCGCGGGCGCCGTCGGCGCGCGGCGAGCGCTGGCGCGAGGCGGAGCTGACGCGATCAGCGCCCGAGGCGACGCTTCGTCGCGGCCTTCACCTTCGGCTTCGACTTGGTCATCGTGCCGACCTTGGGCTTGGTCGCGATGCGCGAGCGCGTGCCGCTCTTCACGGGAGCCGCCTCGTCGGCGGCGTCCGGGGCGTCCTCGACGCGCCAGCCGTACATCTCGGCGATCACGCGCGCGGTCTCACGCGGGAGCACGGTCTTCGCGGTGAGCGCGTAGAAGCCGCGCGCCACCAGCGTCGCCGGCAGCTCCTTCGCCGGCACCCCCATGCGATCGGCGAGCTCCGAGAGCGCGATGGTCTTGCCGATCGCCAGGGTCGGGACCGCCGGCGCCGGAGGCGGGACCGCCGCCGCGGGCGGGAGAGGCGCCGCGCGTCCGGCGCGCTCGTCCTCGTCGTCGGCGCGGACCAGGTCCTCGACGCGCTGGAGCTCGTCGGCGCGGAGCGACGCGAGGGCACGCGCGACGTTGATCGACGACGGCGGGCCGCTCTCGTCGTCGTCCGAGTCCACGAACGCCGGGGGCTGCGTGGCCATCGTGAAGGCGCGAGGTGTGGCCGCCTCCTTCTCGACGAGGGTCGCGTCGTAGACGCGACGGCGCACGACCACCGCGGGACGCAGGGGATCCAGAATCGTCGTGGGGCGAGGCGCTTTTCCGCCCTCGCGCGTCCTGTCAGACATGGTGACTCCGCCTGCCTCCGAGTCTACTCGATGAAGGCGCGGCGCGCCCACCCTTGGGCTCGTCGAGATCGGCGGCGCGGAGCCGGCGGGCCGAGGAGGAGCTCCTCGACGAGGGTGCGGAGGCCTCGCCGGCGGATTGGCCCGCGGCTCAGCCGGCGTAGCCCTCCTCGCCGTGCTGGGTGGTGTCGAGCCCCTCGCGCTCGTCGGAGACGGAGACGCGGAGGCCGACGAGCTTATCGATGAGCTCGAGCAGGCCCCACGTGACGCCGGCGGCGTAGAGCGCGGACACGGCGCACGTCAGGACCTGGATGCCGAGGAGCTTCGGGTTCCCGGCGAGGAGTCCGTCCGCCCCGACAGGCTCGTCGACGCCGGGGAAGGTGCGCTGGACGGCGAAGACGCCGGTGAGGATCGCGCCGGTGAGGCCACCCACGCCGTGCACGCCGAACGCGTCGAGGGAGTCGTCGTAGCCGTACTTGTACTTCGCCAGGACCGCGAGGTAGCAGACGCACGAGGCGACGAAGCCGATGACGATCGCCGCGACGGGCGAGACGAAGCCGGCGGCGGGCGTGATCGCGACGAGACCTGCGACGAGACCCGACGCGACGCCGAGCGCGGTGGGCTTGCGGCGGTGCACCCACTCGACGAGGAGCCAGCCGAGCGCGCCGCCGGACGCGCCGAGGTGCGTCGTCGCGAACGCGAGCGCCGCGAGCCATCCGCTGCTGAGCGCGCTGCCCGCGTTGAAGCCGAACCAGCCGAACCAGAGCAGGCCGGCGCCGGTGAGCGTCATCGTGAGGTTGTGCGGCAGCGGCCTTTCCTGCGGATACTTGATGCGCCGGCCGATCCTGAGCGCGCAGACGAGCGCCGATGCGCCGGCCGTGAGGTGCACGACCGCGCCTCCGGCGAAGTCGAGCGCGCCGAGCTTCGCGAGCCAGCCGTCCTCCGACCAGACCCAGTGCGCGACCGGGACGTAGACGAGGAGCGACCAGAGCACGATGAAGATCGCGTAGGCCGAGAAGCGCATCCGCTCTGCGAACGCGCCCGAGATCAAGGCCGGCGTGATCACCGCGAACATCATCTGGAACGCGCAGAACGCCAGAGCGGGCACCGTGCCGTGCGCGCTCGTCAAGAGGTCCCCGAGCCCCACCGGGCCGAGCGAGCCGATCAAGCCGCCGTGCGACGGCCCGAACGCGAGCGACCAGCCGCACAGCGCCCAGACGACGCTGATGATCGGGATCGCCGCGAGCGAATGCATCAGCGTCGAGAGGACGTTCTTTTTGCGCACCATGCCGCCGTAGAAGAGCGCCAGCGCAGGGGTCATCAACAGAACGAGCGCGGCGCTCACGAGCAGCCAGGCGGTGTCACCAGCGTTGATCGTCATGGGCCTCGGGCTATCGAGCGACGCCCAGTCTGGGCGCTGCGTGTTTCGGAGTTGTTTCATCGGCTTTTCGTGACCGGCACCAGGAGGCGGCGCGCGCCAGGCGCTCGCGCGAGCGGGCGATGCGAGGGTCGCGGGGCGACTCGCGACCACCCCGGGAGGCGCGAGCTCGCTGCTTTCGGGCGCGACGCCGCGGCGCCGCGGTACGGGTTCACGGAAATGTTTCTGTCCGAACATCAGCGCGTCAGCGAACGAGCGATGTATCGGATCGTGGCTCGTGTCTTGGTGGTCGAGGGAGACGCCGTCTTACGCGCCGGTCTGACCGCGTCCCTGACGGAAGCAGGGCACGAGGTGGAGTCCGCGTCTTCGGGGCAGGCCGGCGTCGCGCTCGCGCGGGCGTCGAACCCCGACATCGTCGTCTTCGATCTCCACCTCCCGGACACGAGCGGGCTCGAGCTGTGTCGCACGCTGCGTGCGCCAGGAACGAAGCGACCGTCGCTCTTCGTCCTCACCGCGGCGAACGAGGAGGCCGACCGCGTCGCGGCGTTCGAGGCCGGCGTCGACGACTACGTGACGAAGCCGCACAGCATGCGTGAGCTCGTGCTGCGCGTCCGCGCGCTGTCGCGCCGGCGCGCGACCTCCGCGCCGGAGGACGACCTCATCACGATCGGATCGATCAAGATCGACCGCGCGGCGCGCCGGGTCGACGTCGACGGCGCGAGCGTCGAGCTGACGCGTCGCGAGTTCGATCTCCTCCTCCGTCTCGCGGAGCGCGTGAGCCGCGTTCAGACGCGCGACGCGCTCGTCACCGAAGTGTGGGGCGAGCTCGCCGACAGCGGGCGCGTCGTCGACACCACCGTCAAGCGCCTGCGGAAGAAGCTCGGAAGCGTCGGCGCGTCGATCAAGACGGTCCGAGGCGTCGGCTACAAGCTGATCGTCGGCTGACGGCAGCCGCGCGCGACGGCGAGGCCGCTCGAGATCGTCTGGGCCTCGCGAGCGGTCCTGGCTACGCTCGACGAGTGAAGCGGTCCCACATCATCGCGATCGCGATCGTCGGGCTCGCGGTCGCGGTCGCGGCCCTGGCCCTCTTCCTCCGGACGAGGCGCCCGGCGCGCGAGGAGATCGTCGTCGCCGTCACGTCGACCGGACGAGGAGCCGACGAGGTCGACGCGCTCGTCACGCGGCCGCTCGAGCGTGCGCTCCGGGGCACGCCCGGGCTCACGTCGGTCCGCAGCGAGTCCTCGCCGGCGGGCGCGCGCCTCTCTTGCTCCTTCGAGGGCGGACGTGATGTCGGGCACGGCTTCGAGCCCGTCACGGCCGTTCGCTCGAGCCTCCTCTCCGCCGCGCGAGAGCTCCCGCCCGACGTGTCGGCGCCCGAGGTGATGCGCAACGCCCCCGCCACGACCTCGTGGATCTTCGCGGAGAGCGACCTCGCCGTCGCGCTCATGCAGATCCCGGGCGTGCAGAGCGTGGACGTCTGCGGGGGGCTCGGTGCCGAGCGAGCCGTCGTGCGGGTCGATCTCGCGCACCTCGCCGCGCGCGGCGTCGAGCTCACCGCCGTCGAGCGCGCGCTCGACTCCGCCGCGGTCGTGCGGCTGATGAACCCGAGAGGCTCACCGCCCGACCTCACCACCCTCGCGGGGCTCTTCGTTCGCGCGCCGCCGGCCGCCTTCGGCGAGGGCGCGCCTGCGATTCGAGTCAGCGACGTGGCCCACCTCGCGCTCGAACGCGAGCCGCCGCCGTGCTCGCCGTACTTCGAGGATGACTCGCGGAAGCTCATTCACGTCGTACGCACGCAACGCGACATCGAGCGGAAGAGCCTCGCGGCGATCGAGCGCGTGGTCCGGGAGGCGACGGCGACCGCGCTCGATCCGGAGACGTCGTTCTCGGCGGCCTTCACGCTGCCCGCCGACACGACGCCGTCGGATGCCGAGCGCGCGATGTCCGCGGTGCGCGCGCGCGTGCGCGAGGCTCGACTCTTCGACCTTCGCGGCGCGATGCTCCGCGCGGGCGGCGGCGGTGCGCTCCTCTTCTCGTCGCGCGCCGCTTCGGTGGGCGATCTGCGAGCGCTCCGGGCGGCGATGCACGCGGTGCCCGGCGTCGCGTGGGCGGGCTTCGGCGGATCGGCGCGCGGGAAGGCCGCTCTCCTCCAGGTCGCCGTCTTCGGTGACACGACGGAGGCGCTCGAACGGACGGCGTCAGAGGTCTCGAAGCAGGTGGCGGCCGTGAACGGCGTCGGACCGGCGGTCCGCGCGGCGCCGCAGTACGTCTCGCGACGATCCTTCGAGATCGATCGTGCGGCCGCGGCGCGGGCGGGCGTCGACACCGGCGACCTGGCGCGCATTCTCCGCGCGGCCTTCGGCGGCCTGCGCGTCGACAGCGGCATCGAGATCGTGGGTGAGCCCTCCGGTGAGCGCGCGCTCGCGATGCTCCGCCTCAAGGGCGTCGCCGCGGCAGACGTCGCGCACGTCAGGACCGTGCTCGAGCCCGCGAGCGTGCTCCGGATCGACGGCGTGCGCGCGATCGAGCTCGCCTGGGAGGTCGACGCCGAGTCCGTCGTCGCGCGGGTGCGCGAAGCGCTCGGAGGGCAGCCTCGCGTCCGCGTCCGGCTCGGCGACGATCCGGAGAGCACGACTCCGTGGACGCCCGAGCAGTGAACCACCGGATACGCCCCACGCGAAGGCTTGGAGAATGCGCCCTGAAATCGTGTCGAGCGAGGGTGGCGGCGAGGCATATCGGTTGCTATGGCGCGCGACCATGATTGCTTCGATCCCCCGCTCCTCGGTCGCCGTCCCCTTCGTCCTCGTTGCCGTCCTCGCGGCGTGCAGCGGCAGGCCCTCGGTCGAGGAGGTGGTCGATCGCTCGTCACCGGTCATCTGCGAGAAGGCGAAGGAGTGCTCCGGCGAGCTCACCTTCTCGACGGCCTACCCGGGCGGCGTCGACGAGTGCGTCACGAAGACCAAGGACGCGAGCAAGAAGAAGTACGGCGACGACCTGAACAAGAGCTCGGTCTGCACGGACGAGGAGCTCGACAAGTGCCTTCAGGATCTGAAGGCGGCGACCTGCCCGGCCGACAAGTCGCTCCCGCCGGTGCCCTGCGACTGCTGACGCGCCCGTCTGCGCTCGGCGCCGCCGCTCACGTCGGGAGGCGCAGCGTCAACGTGCGGCCGAGGAAGCCGTCCATCACGCCGAGCATGCTCAGCGTCATCATGCGCTTGAAGATGGAGACCTTGCCCATCAGGGGCATCGCGAGGTCCCGCAGGTGGCCGAGCACCTCCGCGTCGCCCTGGAAGAACGGCGTGAGCAAGCGCGTCGCGGTTTGATAGAAGGCGAGGTGCTCCTCGCGACGGCGCGAATAGCACGCGAGCGCCGCCGCGAGATCGCGCGGCTCCTCCTCGAGGCAGTCGCGGAGCTCCATGGCGTCCCACAGCGCGAGGTTGCACCCCTGTCCTAGCTGCGGGCTCGTCGCGTGCGCGGCGTCGCCGAGGTAGACGACGTTGCGCGTGTGCCAGCGGTGCATGACGACGTCGTGATAGCCGGCGTAGAGGAGCTGCCCTTCGTCGTGGATCTGATCGAGCACGGGCTCGGCCTCGGCGGCGAGCGCGCGGACCTTCGACTTCCACGCGTCGAGGCCGGCCTCGCGCCAGGCTCGGACGCGGTCGCCGCGGATGCTCCAGAACAAGCTGACGAGGCGCGGGCTCGGCGACAGTGAGCTCTCGAGCGACACCGGAAGGAGACCGGTCGGCAAGAAGCCGAGGAACGTCTGGTTGCCGTCGACGACCTGATAGAGCGTGCGCGCCCTCGCGTCCGCCAAGCTCGCCGGCTGGCGACCGACGAACCACAGCGCTCCCCACGGGTACGGCTCGACGCGCTTGCTCGTGCTCGTGTCGTCGCGGAGCTGCGAACGCGCGCCGTCGGCGACGACGACGAGCTCGTGAGGACCGTGACGTCGCCGGTCGACGTCGACGAACCACGACCAGCGCGACGGGGCCCCGCCGCGCGACTCCGCGCGCGCGAGGTCGACGACCTCGACGCCGGTCTTGATGGCCACGCGACGCTCCTGCTGCGCCGATCCATAGAGCGCTTCGAAGAGGACGCCTCTGTGAAGGCCGAGGCCGAAGAGACCTTCGCCGGCGCTCTCGTACGTGAGGTCCACGATCGTCTTCTGCTTCGTGCTCTCGCAGAGCAGGCGATCGATGCGCGCGCCGCGCGACACGACGTGATCGTAGAGCCCGAGCTGGCAGAGGACGTGGAGGCCGGTCGGCTGGAGCGTGATCCCGGCGCCGACCGGTCCCGGCGACGGCACGCGTTCGTACATCGTGATCCGATGCCCGGCGCGCGCGAGGAACACCGCAGCGGCGCTCCCCGCGGTTCCCGAGCCGATGATCCCGACGTCGAGCGCGCGCATCCGACGCGCCGGAGACTACTCGAGTCGGGTGGAGGGCTGGGGGATCGCACGTCCACGCGCAGACCGGTTTAAGGCCGGGCCTGCTTCCATGTTTTCGAGCACTTGCACAAGGCACACATTGTGCTCCAAGGTCGTCCCAGAGGCGGCGCGGGTGTCGTTCGTCCTCGAGGAGGCTCGGTGCTCGTTCGTCGTCTCGCGCTCGGCGCGATCTTCGCTCTCGTCGCCGCGTGCTCGGTCTCCACGGAGCCCGCTTCGGGATCCGCGGACGCCGAAGCCGTCGCCCGGAACGACGCACCGGACGACGCACGTGACGCGCCCGACCCTGGCAAGGCACCGCCCGACGGAGAGCCCGACGCGACGGCGCCGGGCGACATCCTCGGCACGCTCTCGGGATCCTGCGGCGTCGTGAAGACTCAGATCGGCTCCGCGAGCCCGACGCTCGAGCAGAACACGCTCTCGTTCGTCGCAGGCGAGACGTACGAGCGGGCGAACCTCTCGCCCGGCGGTCAGCGGCTCTTCGACACGCCGAACGCCGGCGGCAGCTCGACGGAGTCCGAGGTGATGAGCTTCGAGGTCCTCCGCGCCTGCGAAGGCGCGAAGCTCTTGAAGGCCGAGACCGAGATCGCGTATGGCGACGACACGCCAGGCCCGCCAACGATCACGGACATCCTCGTCGAGATCGGCGGCCAGAAGGTCGGCGTCAGCGTGGCGCGAGCGTACCGCCCCCAGAACCTGCCGTTCCCGGACGCGGACGTGAAGGCGCTCATCCAGAAGAAGCTCGAAGGCGTCAACCGCAGCAGCGAGCGCGTGAAGCCCGAAGACCGGTGGGTGAAGCAGATCCTCCACGTGTTCGCGGCGAACCAAGCCCAAGCGGACGCCGTCGTGCGCGTCCTGCCGACGATCGACGCGAGCGTGCGCGCGGACACTATCGTTCTCCTGACGCAGACGACAGGCGGGGGTTTCGTGTACTGTAACCCCGATCCGCCCCTCGGAAGCGAGTGCCCCTGACCACCACGACAGAAACGCCGCCGCAGTCACTGAGAGACGCACTGGAAGAGACCATCGGTCCCGAGCTCGCGGGGGCGCTCGAGAAGAAGGGTTTCGAACGGCTTACGCCGGTCCAAGAGGCCGTCCTCGCGCCAGAGCTCTCGGGCAAGGATCTGCGCATCAGCTCGCAGACCGGCTCGGGCAAGACCGTCGCGATCGGGCTCGCGCTGCGCGACGACGTGCGCGCCGAGGAGCCCGCCGAGGACGAGGCCGCCGGCGAGGAGCCGTCGGGGAACGTGAAGGGCCGCGACCAGCGAGCGCGACCGCGCGCGATCGTCGTGACGCCGACGCGTGAGCTCGCCAAGCAAGTCGAAGAAGAGCTCGCATGGCTCTACGCGCCGCTCGGCGCGCGCATCGCGTCCGTCACCGGCGGTGGCGGCTACCGCGACGAGCTCCGCGCCTTCCGCGCGAAGCCGGCGATCATCGTCGGGACGCCGGGGCGCCTGCTCGATCACCTGAAGCGCGGCGCGATCGACGGCTCGCTCACGGGCACGGTGGTGCTCGACGAGGCCGATCGCATGCTCGACCTCGGGTTCCGCGAAGACCTCCTCGCGATCCTGGGTTACGCGCCGCCCGAGCACCGCACGCACCTCGTGTCCGCGACGTTCCCGCGAGAGGTGAAGGCGCTCGCCGATCGCGTGCAGAGCGACTGGGTCCCCGTCGAGGGCACGCCCCTCGGGAGCGCGAACCTCGACATCGAGCACCTGATTCACCTGGTGCATCCGCGCGAGCGGCTCGCGGCGATCATCAACCTCCTACTCGAGACGCCCGGCGCGCAGTCGCTGATCTTCGCGCGCACGCGCGCCGACGTCGCCGACATCGCGGCGGCGCTCTCGGACGCCGGCTTCGTCATCTCGATGCTCTCCGGCGAGATGGAGCAGGCCGAGCGCAACCGCGCGCTCGCGGCGTTCAAGCGCGGCAACGTCGACGCGCTCGTCGCCACCGACGTCGCGGCGCGCGGGATCGACGTGCAAGACGTCGCGCGCGTGCTGCACGCCGAGCCGCCGACCGACGCCGACGCCTACACGCACCGGAGCGGCCGGACGGGCCGCGCGGGCAAGAAGGGCATCAGCTCCGTCCTCGTCGCCGAGCGCGAGCTCGCGCGCACGATCGGGCTGCTCGGGCGCGCGCGCGTCCGCTGGAAATTCGCGCCGCTGCCGACCGCCGAGGCGATCCGCGACGCGCGCGACCAGAGTCTCCTCGGGTCGCTGACGGCCGATTTCGTCGAGGGCGAGGCGATCGATCCGCGGAGCCTCACGCTCGCAGAGCAGATCCTCGGCTCCTCCGAGCCGGCGCGCGCCGTCGGGCGGCTCGTGGCGCTCGCGCTCCGCCGATCGCAGGCCGAGCCGCGCGACCTCACGGTCATCAACCCGCCGTCCCAGGCGCCTCGCGGCGCGGGCGCGGCGCGACGCCAGGAGTACGGGCGTTACGACGAGGGACGCGGTCGCGATCGACGCGGCGCCGAAGGGCGCGACGGCGGCGGATTCGGGGGCGGCGGCGGCGGATTCGAGCGTGGCGGCGGATTCGAGCGTGGCGGCGGCGAGGCGCGCGGCTCGGGCGATTGGGTGCCGTTCCGGGTGTCGTGGGGCGAGTCGCACGGCGCCGATCCGCGCCGCCTCGTCGCGATGATGTGTCGCCGGGGGCAGATCACGGGGCGCGACATCGGCGCGATCCGCGTCGGCCGGACGTCGTCGGTCATCGAGGTCACGAACCACGTCGCCGAGGCGTTCGAGCGCGCCACGGCCAAGCCCGATCCTCGCGATCCGCGCGTCCATGTCCGTCGCTGGAGCGACGAGCCCTCGCGCGCCGAGGGTCCTCGCGGCAAGGACGTCGGGCCGCGCCACGCGCCGAAGGAGCGCGCCTCGACACGGACGCTCCCGAGCGATCGCCCTTCCGTTCCCGCAGAGCGCAAGTCCACCCGCGCCGTCGCGGACCGCCCTTCCGTTCCCGCAGAACGCAAGTCCACCCGCGCCGTCGTCGCCGACCGCCCTTCCGTTCCCGCAGAGCGCAAGTCCACCCGCGCCATCGCCGCGGCCGACCGCCCTTCCGTTCCCGCGGAGCGCAAGTCCACCCGCGCCGTCGTCGCCGACCGCCCTTCCGTTCCCGCGGAGCGCAAGTCCGCGCGCGCCGTCGCCGCCGACCGCCCTTCCGTTCCCGCAGAGCGCAAGTCCACCCGCGCCGTCGTCGCGGACCGCCCTTCCGTTCCTGCAGAGCGCAAGTCCACCCGCGCGGTCACGGCGAAGGAAGGCGCGCCCTCGACGGCGGGCGAACGCGAATCGGCCGCGCGCGGAGCGCCCGAGCATCGCGCGTCGAAGGGCGCGACGCCCAACGCAGAGCGCCCCGCAAAGGCGGCCGGCCCGAAGCCGAAGCCCGGCAAGCCCTGGCAGAACGTACAAACGTCCGCGAAGAAGGCGTACGGGCACGCGCGAGGTCGCGACGCCAAGCACGGCTCCGATGCCGATCGTCCGCGAAACGATCGCCCGCGCGATGACCGCCCCCGCGACGATCGCCCGCGCGATGACCGCCCCCGCGACGATCGCCCGCGCGATGACCGCCCCCGCGACGATCGTCGACGCGATGACCGCCCCGGAAATGATCGCCCGCGAAACGACGGCCCGGACGGCCGCAAGCCGGCGCCGCGATCGCCGAAGGGCCCGCCGCCGAAAGGCCCGCCCTGGGCACGGCGCCCGGCCGGTGGAGCCGCGTCGTCGAAGAAGCCCGGCGCTCCGCCGTGGCGCCGCGATGACAAGAAGGGCCGCCCCAGCGGCGGCGGACACGGCCCGCCGAAGCGTCGCGGCCCCCCGCGCTGAGCGACAGTGGGCGGAACGCAGGCGGGAGACCGTCCATCCCATAGCGACGCCGCCCCAAGTCAACGAACGCCTACTCTTTCTACGAGTCATCGAACGCTTACCTATCGGTGGACGAAGCTCGCCGGCGAGCTCGGCCGCGATCCCGACGAGATCGCCGAGGCGATCGTCCGCATGTGCGACGCGCTTCCGGACCAGACGTCGTCGGTCCTCGAGCGCGCTCGACGAGACGGGCTCGCGCACGCCGTCTTGCCGGACCTCGCGAGGGCGATCCAGAAGAGGGCGCGCGCGTGCGCCGCGGTGCTCCGGCGCGAGAGCGCCGGCTGATTCCTCGCTCGCGAAGGCCTCGTTGACCTCGAACCTGTCGATCGGGTCGACGCCAGAGCTACGAACGTCCAGCCGAAACGACAGCGGGGAGCGTCCGTGAACGCTCCCCGCCGCCTACGTTGCGTCTCTCTCCGCGCGTTTCAGGGCAGCGAGTAGCGGAGGCTCACCCTGCCGTCGCCCGACCAGACGTCGGTGTGCGTCGTGCTGTTCGTCACTCCGCCAGCGTAGTTGGTGCCGCCCGCGCCGCCGCCGCCGGCCCCCTTGTCGTTGCCACTGCAACCGGTGGTACCCGCCGACCCGCCGCCGCCACCGCCGCCGCCGACGTAGCCGCCGCCGCCGCCGCCGCCGCTCGGAATGGAACCGAGGCTGAAGCAGCAGCACGCCTGCCCCGCGCCGCCGGCTCCTCCCACCTCGCTCGAGGTGCTCTCTCCTGCCGCGCCGAGGAAGCCGCCGCAGCCGATGCCGCGCGCACCTCCCGTGCTCCCGACGCCGCCGAAGCCCGCGCCCGCCACGCCGCCGCTGGTCGGCGCGTTCGTGCCGTCAGCGCCGTTGCCGCCGCCGCCGACGCCGCCGGCACCACCGGCGATGGCGTTGCTGCTCTCGCAGCCGCCGCCACCACCGCCGCCACCGCCGCCGCCGACGATCACGCGATCCGCGGCGGCCGTTCCTCCGACGCGAACGTCCGAAGCGCCGCCGCCACCGCCGCCGCGGCCTGCTCCGGTACCCCCACCGCCTCCGGGTGCGCCACCGTTGAAGCCGCCGTCGCCGAGCCCGCCTCGTCCTCCGACGAACACGTTGAGGACGGTGCCCGCGCCCACCGCGAGGCTGCCCTCTGCGTAGCCGCCGTTTCCGCCGCCGCCGGGCTGTGAACCGCTGCCGCTGACCTGGCCGGTACCGCCCTGTCCTCCCCACGCCTGGATGAAGACGCTCTCGACGCCGGCCGGCACGGCGAACGTCTGGCCGTCGCCCGTGTAGTCGAAGATCGTCGTCTGCGTGCAGTCTACAATTACGTCCGTGACGTTCGCCGCACCGACCGTACCGCCGCCGTTCGTCACGGAGCACGTCGTGCCTGCCGGGGGGCTCGGCACGGTGACGTCGTACGTGGTGCCGCTGAGCTGGGAAGTCCCGAAGGTGAAGGGCACCGCGCCGGGACCGGCAGGGAGATCGTCGCTGGCGTTGTTCTGGAGCGTGACCGTTCCGCTCGGCAGCTTCAGCGTCCCGCCGATCGTGAAGGAGTTGGTGGTGCAGTCGACGTTCACGTCCGCGACGTTCGCGGCCGCGATCTGTCCGACGCCGTTGGAGACCGTGCAGGTCTGGCTCGGGCCGATCGGCTGTGTCGACACGACGACGTCGTAGCGCTGCCCGCTAGGAAGGGGGCTCGCGAACGAGTAGCCGCCGAGCGTGCTCAGGTTGGCGGACTGCAGCGTGTTGCCCTGGGAGTCGCGCAACGAGAGGACGCCCGTCGTGCCCGCGAGACCGGTCACCGTTCCGCCGAGCGTGAAGGTGCTCACGTTGCAGTTGACGGCGACCGTATTGACGTTGCCCGCGACGATGGTGCCCGTACCGCCCGTGACCGTGCACGAGTGCGAAGGATTCGTCGGCTGCTCGACGGTCACGTCGAAGGACGCACCGCTCGCCAGCTTCGTCGGGAAGCAGACCTCGCCGTTGGCGCCGACGCTGACCGACGCGCCGGGGCCGGCGTCGTGAGCGTTGTTGCTCAGCACGAGCAGTCCGGTTCCATTGTCGCTGATGCCCGCGTCGCCCGTTCCTGCTGCGAGCCCGCTGACGGTGGCGCAGAGGTCGAAGGTCGACGTGGCGCACGTGACGGCGATGTTGGTGACGTTGGCGTTCCCGACGGTGCCGCTTCCGTTTGCGACCGTGCACGTCTGGCTGGGTCCAGTCGGCTGAGACTTGACCGTCACGTTGTAAGCGGTGCCCGTCGCCAGCGAGCTCGGAAGCGAGAACGTCGTGGCGTCCTTCGCGACGACGATGTCGCTGCCCCCGTTCGTCAAGACGAGCCCGGTTCCGGAGAGCCCGCTCACGGTCCCGCCGACCTTGAACGTCGACGGCGGGACGTTGGCGTCATTGCCGGCGTCGATCGGTGACGAGCCGTCGCTAGCAGCGTTCGAATCGCCCGCGGCCGCATCCCCCGCGTTTGCGTCTCCGCCTGAGCTGTCGCCTGGCGTGTCCGTTCCACAGTTGACGATCCACAATAGAGATGCCGCGAAGAGCGGAGAGAGAGCGAGACTGACGTTTCTAGAGACGGCCATCGTCCCAATAGATATGATTGGTTGCCTCTGTGCAATCATGCCGCACTGAAAAGAGACACTCTTTCGGGAGCTTCAATGCTGCGCACGATCGGCACGCATCGTGCTTACACACTTCTCTCCGCCGCCGTTCTCGGGGCGGGGCCGTGCGTTCACTCGGCGTGATCTCGCTCGCCGTCGCGACCGCTCTCGCCCTCGGCGCGTGCCGCTCGCGCGCGAAAGACGGAGCGGACGCCGGCGCCGCGGCGACCACCTCGGCTGCGCCCTCGGCAGGCTTGGCGGCGGCCCCCGCGGCCTCCTGCGAGGGACCCGAGTTCGCGTTCGGCGAACAAGATCGCCTCGCGTGGGCTGCGCGCGGAGTCCTACGCCGGCGCGGCCCTGTCTTCGTCGTCGACCTCGGCGCGGAGACGACCTTCACGAGCACCAAGCTTGGCAACTTGAAGACGGCGCTGGTGACCCTCGCGTGTGCGGATTGCGACGACGGCAACTGGCAAGCGTTCGAGGCGGGCCTCGACAGCCTCGTCGGGAGCCGCGTGAATGCGAGAGGGATCATCCGGCCTGCGTGGGCCGTCGCACGTGATGGTGGCGTCGCGACGGACGCGGGGACCATCCAGCTGAGCACGCGACTCGCCGACGTGATGGTCCTCCGCGCCACGGGGGACGTACCGGCGTCGACGCTCGTGCGACAGCTCGGCGTCTCGCCCACGGGAGAGGATTCGGATCGAGCACGGGACGCCGGCCCGACGACGTCACGCCACTCCGCTGCGCACGATGGCGGAGAGGGCCCCTCGCCGACCAAGCCGGCGCGTTGAAACCGAAAACGGAGCCCGCCTTGGCGCGAGCTCCGTTTTCGCAATCCGGACGAAACGCCGAGGCGATCGTCGCGAGGTCAGACGCCTCCGGCGCGAGCGCGCCGCCTGATCAGATGCGCTCGAACAGCGCCGCCGCGCCCTGACCGCCGCCGATGCACATCGAGACGATGCCCCACTTCTTGCCCGTGCGGTGCAAGCCGTGGAGGAGCGTCGCCGTGAGCTTGGCGCCGGTGCAGCCGAGCGGGTGACCGAGCGCGATCGCGCCGCCGCTGACGTTCAGCCGGTCGTCGGGGATGCCGAGCTCGCGGGCGCAGTAGACCGCCTGGCTCGCGAACGCCTCGTTGATCTCGAACATGTCGATCTGGTCGATCTTCATGCCCGCCTTCGCGAGGAGCTTCGTGATCGCCGGCACCGGGCCGATGCCCATGATCGCCGGATCGACGCCGGCCGTGGCGAAGCCGCGGAGGTAGCCGAGGCCGGTGATCCCGAGCGCCTTGGCCTTGTCCCCGCTCGTCACGATCGCGGCGGCCGCACCGTCCGAGAGCGGCGAGCTGTTACCCGCGGTGACCGAGCCCTTCGCGGTGAACGCCGGCTTGAGCGAGGCGAGGCCCTCGGCCGTCGTGTCCGGACGCGGGAGCTCGTCGACCTTGAATTCGAACGGCGTCTTGTCGTTGCCCGAGTAGCGGTACGCGGTGACGGGGACGATCTCCTTCTCGAAGACCTTCTTCTCGATCGCCTCGGACGCCTTCTTCTGGCTCGCGAGCGCGAACTTGTCCTGGTCCTCGCGGCTGACCTTGAACTTGTTCGCGACGTTCTCCGCGGTGATGCCCATCGGCGTGTAGACCGCCGCGGCCTTCTCCATCGCCTCCGGCGAGGCGCTGAGCTTGTTGCCGGTCATCGGCACCATGCTCATCGACTCGACGCCGCCGGCGAGGACCACGTCGGCCGAGCCGAGCGCGATCGCCCCCGCCGCCGTCGCGATGGCCTGGAGGCCGCTCGCGCAGAAGCGGTTGATCGTCTGCGCGCTCGACTCGATCGGCAGACCGCCGAGGAGCTCGACCACGCGAGCGACGTTCAGCCCCTGCTCGCCTTCGGGCATGGCGCAGCCGAGGACGAAGTCTTCGAGCGCGCTCTTGTCGATCTTCGGGTTCCGCGCGAGCAGGCCGCGGACGACCTCCGCCGCGAGCTCGTCCGGGCGCTTCTGCGCGAGCGAGCCCTTGTGTGCACGCCCTACGGCGCTGCGAACCGCGTCCACGATCACGATGTCTTTCATGACTGCCTCTTCTTCGATGGTGGGGCGCGGCCGTTAGTTGCGGAGCGGCTTGTTGTTCATGAGCATGTACTGCATGCGCTCCTGGCTCTTCGGCTCGCCGCAGAGGCTGACGAAGGCCTCGCGCTCGAGCTCGAGCATCTCGTCCTCGGTGACCTCGCGGGTAGCGCCGCCGACGCCGCCGCAGAGGACGGTGGCGAGCTTGCGCGCGATCTTCGCGTCGTGCTCGGAGGCGTAGCCCCCGGCGACGAGCGTGTCGACCATCATCCCGAGCGTGGCGATGCCGCTCTCGCCGGGCAGCCGGTAGGCGCGCGGCGTCGGCGGGTGGTAGCCGGACTCGGCCATGCCGACGGCGCGGGCCTTCGCCTCGCTGACGAGGCGCGCGCGATCGAACGAGACGCCGTCGGTCCGGCGGAAGTAGCCGAGGCCGCGCGCTTCTTCGGCGCTGGTGGCGACCTTCGCGAGGGCGATGTTCTTGAAGACCTGCGTGACGTACTCGTACGTGTTGACGTTGGCGCCCTCGGGGATCCCCTCGAGCGCGCGCCAGAGCATGTTGAGCGTGCCGGCGCCGCCGGGGATGAGGCCGACGCCGACCTCGACGAGGCCGGAGTACGTCTCCGCCGCGGCCTGCACCGCGTCCGAGCCGAAGCAGAGCTCGAGCCCGCCGCCGATCGTCATCCCGTACGGCGCGGCGACCACCGGCACGCGCGCGTACTTCAGGCGCTGCGTCGCGTACTGGAAGTTCTTGACCATGTCCTTGATGGGCTCGAACTGGCCCTGGCTCGCGTTCATCACGACGAGCAGGAGGTTCGCGCCGACGCAGAAGTGGTCGCCCTCGTTGGCGATGACGACCGCGCGGAAGTCGCGCTCGGCGCGCTCGACCGCCTGGTGCAGCATCATGATGTTGTCGGGATCGATGCTGTTCGCCTTCGACTTGAAGGTCAGCCCGAGCACGCCGTCGCCGAGGTCCCACGCCTCCGCGCCGTCGTTCGAGAGCACCGGCTTGTCGCCGACGCGGACCTGACCGAGCGTGCGGTAGCGCGGGTCCTGCTTCTGCGGGACGTACTCGCCCTTGACGAGGCTGTACTCGGAGCGGCCGCTCGGACCGTCCTTGTAGAAGCCCGTCGCGCCGCTCGCCTTCATCTTCTTGACCGAGTCGGGCAGCGCGAAGCCGGCCTTCTCGATGGCGTCGACGGTCTCGGCGAAGCCGAGCGCGTCCCAGGTCTCGAACGGGCCGAGCTCCCAGTTGTAGCCCCAGCGCATGGCGTCATCGACCGACTGCACGGAGTCGGAGATCTCGCCGATGCGCCGCGCCGAGTACGCGAGGCTCCGGTAGAGGACCTTGCGCGCGAACTCGCCCGCCTTGCCCTGATCGGCGACGAGCTTCTTCACACGCTCCTTGGGGTTCTCGACCTTCGAGATCGCCTTCGTCGCCGCCTTGATCGACTCGTCGCCGCCCTTCGCGCGGTACTCGAGCGTCTTCGGATCGAACGTGAGGATCTGCTTGTCGGGCGTGCGCTTGTAAAACCCGCCCTTGGTCTTGTCGCCGAGGATCTTCCGCTCGATCATCGTGCGGATGTAGTCGGGCATCTTGAAGACATCGCGGTCCTCGTCGCTCGTGAGCGAGTCGAAGCAGTTTTTCGCGACGTGATCGAAGGTGTCGAGGCCGACGAGGTCGGCGGTGCGGAAGCTCGCGCTCTTCGGGTGCGCCATGGGCGTGCCCGTGATCGCGTCGACGTCCTCGGGAGTGAGGCCGTCGGCGATCATCTGGTGGATCGTCGCCATCATCGCGTGCGTGCCGATGCGGTTGCCGACGAAGTTCGGCGTGTCGTTGCCGAAGACCACCCCCTTGCCGAGCGTGTCCTGGGCGAACTTCACGACGTGCTCGAGCACCGCCTTGTCGGTCTCGGGACCGGCGACGATCTCGAGGAGCTTCATGTAACGGACGGGGTTGAAGAAATGCAGGACGACGAAGTTCTTCTTCAGCGTCGCCGAGCGGCCCTTCGTCATCTCCGAGATCCGGAGGCCCGACGTGTTGGACGCGACGATGCAGTGATCGGGGACGATCTTCTCGAGCTTCTCGAGGAGCGCCTGCTTGGCCTCCATCTTCTCGATGATCGCCTCGATGACGAGGTCGCAGTCCTTGAGCTTGTCGAGGTCGTCTTCCGTGTTGCCCACGGAGATCAGGCGCGCGCTGTCCTTGTGGAAGAACGCAGCGGGGCGCGACTTGAGCGCCTTCTCGAGGCCACCGGCGGAGAAGCCGTTGCGCTTCTTCTTGTCCTTCTTGTCCGCGTCCGAGAGGTTCGGCGGGACGATGTCGAGGAGGAGGACCTCGAGACCAGCGTTGGCGAAGTGGGCAGCGATGCCGCTCCCCATGACTCCGGCTCCGATGACGGCCGTACGGCGAATGGGCTTTTGCATTGAGGCGCGAAGTTTGGGCGATCTCGCGCCTCCGACGCAAGCGTCGGTATCGTCTCGCTCGGGGCCGACGCGATTCGCGACATCCCTCGGATTTCCGCCGACGAACGGTTCGTGCAACAATCGCGGAGTGCGGCGGTGCGCCTCCAAGCCAGCGCGCCGCGCGCGGCGCAACGTGAGGCGAGCCCGGCCGTAGACGCGCCGCGCGTGCTGCGCCTACTTGAAGCCGCGT
>JAHBWC010000086.1 GCA_019637225.1 Labilithrix sp. | reverse complement strand
TCAGGCTGACTGCATCGTCACGGAAGGTCGGATCGTATTTCTTGTAGGTTCTCGAAGCGCGCATCCTTGCTCCAGATGCGCGTCAACAGGACTGAGGGAGCCCCATGTCGTGATCAGAAGAGAGAGCGGGCACGGGCACGGGCACGGGCACGGGCACGTGGGAGACGAGACGAGACGAGACGAGACGAGACGAGACGAGACGAGACGAGACGAGACGAGACGAGACGAGACGAGACGAGACGAGACGAGACGAGACGAGACGAGACGAACACCCAGTGACGCGATGGATTACTGTGGGCAGTGCGTACAGCACGTTCCGTGCCTAGCCGAACGGCCCTCTCGTCTTCCACGTGCCCGTGCCCGTGCCCGTGCCCGTGCCCGATCTTGTCGGGCACTCACCATTGCGACAGGAATGGGCGGCGCCCCCCTAGTCGAACTCGACGCGCCAGCGGAAATCGAGGCCGAAGTTCCCGACCGAGCCGGAGGAGACGGTGCTGATGTTGTCGTAGGACGTCTGCACGCTGAGCGGCCGGCTCAGGCGCCACTCGACGTTCGAGCGGAGCTGGCGGTCCTCGGTCAGCCCGGTCGAGACGTTCGCGCGCACGTTGTCCGTCAGGCGGCGTCCGAGCGTGACCTGCGGCTCGGTGCGGCCGGTGCGCGGCGAGTACGCGCTGCCGAAGCGGAAGTCGTCGATGACCGGGAGAGCCGTCTTGACGGCGCGGTCGGCGCCGCTCACGGTGCCGATCGCCTCGAAGGCGGCGCTCGCGTAGACCGAGCCCGAGCGCACCTGGTCGACCTCGGCGCGCGTGAGACCGATCGTCAGGAGGAAGAAGATGTCCTCGCGACTGAGCGCCGGATCGCTCGTCATGTCGACGCGGAGGTCCTCGGTGTCGCCGAAGGCGTGGAGCGTGATCCGCCAGAGTCCGCCGCCGCGGCCGCCGCTCGAGATGTTGCCCGACGTGACGCCGGCGCCGCCGGTCGTGTTCGCGCCCGCCGCGCCGGCGCTCGAGACGGTGTTGTTGTAGCGCCGGTACTCCGTCACGCCCGTGATGTCGACGTGGGGCGCGATGCGCGTCGGATCGTCGAAGCGGATGGTCCCCTTCTGCACCTCGAAGTCGTTGGCGAAGACGCGGAATCGGCCGCCCGGCATCGTCGCGAGCTCGCCGCGCAGGCCGATGCGCTGGTTCGTTCCGGTGACGTGGATGCCGCGCGGATCGATGGCGAGCTTCGCGTCAACGAGGTTGTTGTGGATCTGGAGCGGGGCGCGCGACCGAACGTCGATGCCGAACGCGACCGCGTCGGCCGACGGATCGTAGGCCTCGACGATGGTGCGCTTGGCGCCGCCTTTGAAGCCGGTCAGGTCGAGCGTGACCGGGCGCGTGTACTCGAACTGCGTGATCGAGACCTCCCCGCCGATGAACGGGAGGCGCCCTTGCGCCGACGGCGCGGCCGGGTTCACCGTGACCTCGAGGTCGGCGTCGAGGGTGGCGCGCACGCCGTCGACCGGCGCGACGTAGAGCTGACGGCCTACGACCGTCGCGCGGGCGATGCCGAGCTGGCCACCCTTGAGCGGCATGTGCGCGGTCATGGCGACGTCGCCGCCGAGGAAGTGGCCGACCGCCCGCGTGATGCGCGCCTCCGTCTCGTCGGCCTCGACGTCGACCTCGACGTCGGTGATCCCGCCGGGCAGCCCCTTGATGCCGAACTCGCCGCCGCGGACCTTCAGGCGCCCGTCGAGGTCGGGCTCGGCCGGGCTGCCCGAGACCTTCACGGACCCGCTGAGCGTGCCGACGGCCCGCGTCATCTTGGGGACGACGCCGACGAGGATCCCGAGATCGATCGGCGACAGCGTCGCCTCGAGGCCGAGCTCGGCGCCGCGCGTCACCTTCTTGACCGTGCCGTCGACCGCGAACGACCCCTTGAGCCCGTTCGGGGTCGCGAGATCGAAGGTCACCTTCGGGAACGTGATCGCGTCGTCCGCGAGCGTGAAGACGACGTCCTTGTCGCGGAGCTCGATCTTCTGGCCGCCGCGGTTCACCCGCAGCGTCTTGGGCGCGAAGCGGACCTTCGAGTGCGCGAGATCGCTCGTCGCGATCCGGTCGAGCGCGATCTCTCCGGTGAGCTCGCCTCCGAGCGGCGTCGACGGCGGCGCGGTGGGATCGTCGCTCGCCGTGAGGATCTTGCCGATCGGTCCGAGGTCGAAGCGGTCCAGCGTGACCTTGCCCGTGATCACGGGCGCCTTCTGCCGGGTCGCGACGACGTCGTCGAGGCGCACCTGGCCGCCGAAGAGCGCGCCCGACACGCGGTACTCGCCCTGGGAGGACGTGTCCTTCAGGTACGCGTCCTTGTTGAACGGCGCGGCGATCGGCGCGCCGCAGGGCGTCTTGCCGACCGGCTTGTCCGTCGAGGGCTTCTGGTTCATCGCGACGTGCAGATCCGAGCCGCCGAAGGCCGACCCCATGATGCGGAGCGGCGTGACGTTGACGTCGGCCTCGATATCGAACGCGCTGAGCTTGCCGCCGATGCGCGCCACTCCCGAGGCCACACCCTCGATCTTCTTCGCCGCCGGCCCGAGGAGATCCGTCCGCGCGAGCGGGAAGCCCTGGACGACGAGGCTGCCGCGCATGTCGCCGCCGCGGTGAACCGCGAGCGAGCCGAGCACGGAGCCGACCCTCTCGCCGCCGCGCGCGCGGACGCCTCCGTCGGGTCCGCGGCTCTCCTTTCGCGCCTTCGTCAGCGAGAGCGACCGCACGTCGATCTCGGCGCCGTCGATCCCGGCGAGGCGGTCGACCCAGCGGTACTCGAAGTCGGCGTGGCCCTCGTCGAACTTCTCGCCGAGGAGGTTCAGGTCACGTGCGTTCGTCGACGCGGCGACGCTGAGGAAGCCGCCCTTGCACACGTCCTCCGGCCCGCCCAGAGAGAGGTGGATCCGCGCGGTCGTCTCGAGGTTGCCGTCGATCTCGGCGAAGCGCGGGTCTTCGTCGAGGTGGAACATCGAGAAGAAGTCGCGCACGTTCAGGTTCTTCGACGAGGCCTGACCGTCGAGCCGCATGTTCGCCGGCTTGTTGAAGTCGAGGTGCCCCGTCGACATCTCGTAGGTGCTCTTGCCCTTCTGCGCCTTCGCGTCGGTGATGTCGACGGTCAGGTTGGAGATGTCCGACACGACGTGGGCCTGCGTCACGGTCCCGAACGGGATGTCGCCGATGACGAAGTCCTTGATCGACGTGTCTCCCACGAGCATCGGGCTGCCGACGTCGCCGCTGACGGTCACCTTCGGCTCCGCGATGCCGGCCATCACGACCGAGCCGAGCGGAGATACCTCGCTGACGTCGATCCTCCCGCCGCCGACCTCGACGCGAAGCTCGTCGTGGTAGCCGATCATGACGGTGACGTCGTTGACGACGCTCTTTGGCGTGGTCACCGTCATGTTCGCGAACTCGAAGCCCTTCGGGCGCACCGCGAGCTTGCCGTTCAGCGCCGCGTCGCGCACGCCGATGACGCGGGTCCGCGCCGGGTCCTTCGCCGGTTTGTCGAACACCGTGAAGTCGTAGGTCCTCCCCACGATGTCGCCGTCGATCTTGAGCGGCTCGGCCGTGCCCTTCACGTCCGAGACGCGGACGTCGCGGATGTCCCAGGCCACGAAGGGACGGGGATGCACGTGAAAATCGCGCAGGAGCGAGGTGAAATTCGCGTTCTTGATGTCGACGCTCCCGACCTTGATCGGGATCCCCTTCTCGAAGGGACGCACCTCGACGTCGCGGATCTCGGTCACGCTCTCGGCGATGTCGAGCTTCGTGAGCGGGACCGATACGACGCCGCGCCGGATCGCGACCTCGCTCGTCACCGTCTTCGCGAAGTTGAAGCGGGCGACGCGGATGTCGTGGATCTCGAGGCGGCCCGCGAGGTCCGGGATCGGCGTCTCCGGCGTGTAGCGGAGCTCCACGTCGACGCTGGCCCAGCCCTCGGTGATCGGCGCTCCCTTCCCCGTGCGCCCGACGAGCGGGATCGGCGCGCGCGCCTTGAGGTGGCCCTCGACGTTCGGGATCTCCTGCTTGGCCGTCGGGAACGTGACCGCGAAGTGACCGAGCCCGAGCTCGACATAGCGGTAGTCGGTCTTCGGCAGATCGCAGCCGAGGTGCGTGTCCGGCGCGGGATCCATGTCGGCGGCGCCGCGGGCCTCGAGCCGCCGGACGAGGATGCGCTTCTCCTCGATGCGCGCGCGCCCGTCGACGCGGCAGAGCGTGTCGTCGTCGACCGCGATCACCGCCGGCTCCGAGTCCGTCGCCGGCGTCACCGTCCGGAGCAACGTCGTCCTCGCCTCGCCGACGCGGAGCGCGACCTCGAACGCATCGCCGCCCTCTCCGTCGTCGTCGACCGTCACGTCGGCGTCGATCTCGCGAGCGACGATCCGCGTGGAGTCGACGGTGACGTCGATCTCCGCCTCGCTCGTCGAGACGACGGAGAACGGCGCCCTCGTCTTCTTCGCCGACTTCGGCGTGTCGGGGAGGTCGAGCGCGAGGTTCTTGAGCTTGCCGCCCTCGAGGACGACCCGCGCCTTCGGCGCCTCGATCTCGATCTGGTCGATGACGACCTTGCCCGCGAGGAGGCCGAAGATCTTCGGCTTCGCGCTCGCGCGCTTGGCCGTGAGGAACGGGGTGCCCTGATCGCTCGCTTCGACGCGGATGTTCTCGAGCGAGACGCTGAGCGGCCACACCCTGAGATCGAGCTCGTAGCGCGCGTCGACGCCGTAGCTCGCGAGGAGCGAGCGCGTCTCGCGCGTCGCGATGCCGCGCGCCCACGACGTGCGCGCGAGCAGACCGACGGCGACGGGCACGAGGCCGGCGAGCGCGAAGACCACGCAGAGGACCCGGCACACCACGCGCACCCAGTCACGACGCCGGGTGCGCCGGACGGGAGGCAGTTGTGTGCTCGAGCTTCGCGCTTCCATCGCCGGGGATCCGGGGCGGCTCCTTCGATGAAGGTGGCCGGCCAACCGTTGGACGGATCAGGATCCTCGAGCATAGCGGGCGCCCCCTTCGACCCCCAGTTTTGCGCAAGGTTCTGAGCCTTTGCGCAGTAGTGGGCGGGGATACGGCTGGGCTCGACGGCGCGGAGCGGCACCGATCGTGCGAGTCGTGCTAGCTGAGGGCCCGAAATGCGGCGCCACAGCGAAGGGGTGCTCCCCGGGAGCCAGGTCGTCCCCTCCCTCATCGCCAAGGTGGAGCGCGAGGATCCGGAGCGGGTCATCGCGCTGCTCGAGCCCCTCGTCCTCGAGCGTCGCCGCCGGCGCCTGCTGTCGGTCATCGAGGCGCGCCTCGACAGCGTCCAGGTCGTCTTCGACGCCCCGCACGATCCGCACAACGGCGCGGCGGTCGTCCGCTCGTGCGAGGCCTTCGGCGTCCAGCGCGTCAACGTCATCGAGCGCAAGGAGCCGTTCCTCCTCGCGCCGTCGGTGTCGCGCGGATCGGAGAAATGGGTCGATCTCCGCAGGTGGCCGAGGTCCGAGGAGGCGATCGCCGCGCTCCGCGCCGACGGCTACGAGCTCGTCGGCGCGCACGCCGAGGGCGAGCTCGCGCCCGAGGACCTCGCGTCCGTTCCGCGGCTCGCGATCGTCCTCGGAAACGAGCGCGACGGGATCGCCGAGGACCTCGCGCAGGCGTGCACGCGGAGCGTCCGGGTGCCGATGCGCGGCTTCGTCGAGAGCCTCAACGTCTCCGTCGTCGCGGCGATCCTGCTCTCGTCGGCGACGGCGGCGCGGCGCGGCGATCTGCCCGAGGTGGACCGGCGGAGGCTCTACGCGCGCGGCCTGTATCTCTCGGTCGACAAGGCCGACGAGGTCCTCGCGGTCTGACGCGCCGCGATGCGCTACGATGCGCGGGTGAAGCGGAAGCGAACGGTCCTCGCTGGCGGGCTCTTCGCCGCCGTCGTCGTCGTCCTCGGTCTGGGCTGCCAGGAGCCCACGCAGGTCACGCTCGAGCTCTCGCTCGACAAGAAGGCCCGCTGCGCGGAGATCGCGGCGGGCACGGCGATCTCCGTCGGCGTCGAGCCGCTCGATACGGAGGCGCGCGTCGCGAGCGGCTTCGTCACCGCGCGGACGACGACCTGCGACGAGGCCACGGGGAGCATCGGCACGCTCGTCGTGACGCCGACCGATCCGGGGCGAGCGTCCGTCATCGTCGTCGTCGGCTACGGCGGCAAGGACCCGACGAGCTGCAAGCCGCCGCGCTACGAGGGCTGCATCGTCGCGCGACGCCGCTTCGCCTTCGTCGAGCACGCTCGCCTCCGGATGCCGATCGCGATCGATCCGGACTGCGCCAATGTCCCGTGCGACGCGTTCTCGACCTGCAGCAAGGGGATCTGCTTCGACTCCGAGACCGCCTGCTCGGGCGGTGACTGCGGCCGGCCGGGGGAGCTCCCGGACGGCGGCTTCGACGAGGGCGGCGCCGTCATCCCCGACGCCGGTCCGCTCCCGGACGACGACAGCGGCGCGCTCGACGGCGGCGACGGCGGGCCCCTCACCGACGGCGGGCCCTCCACCGACGGCGGCGACGGCGGGCCGAAGGACGGCGGGATCGACGGCGGCGACGGCGGTCTTCAGCCCGTCAACGCCGCCTACTGCCCCACCGGCTCGATGGGGCCGCTCTATTGCCCCAAGACGCCCGGCGGGATGGCGGAGCCGTGCGAAGGCGGCAAGGTGTGCTGCAGCTCCGTGGGCGGTCCGCTCTGCATCGGGATGGCCAACTGCGGGAGCGAGATGCAGTACTGCTGTGGTCAGAGCCACTGCGGAAGTGGCATCTGCCCGCTCATCCCCGGAAACAACGCCTCCCCGGCGAGCACCTGCGCCGGGGGCATCTGACCGCGCGCTCCGCGTGGGCGCTTTACGCGCGGGCGCACGAGCGGTAGCAGGCTTGGCATGCTCCACGTCATTCCGTCTCACCAGGGCCGTCCGTCCGACGATCCGATCTTCGCGCTGAACAAGGAAGCCGTCGCGCGGAAGGCCAAGGGCGAGGCGATCGTGAACGGGACCGTCGGCGCCCTCCTTCGGGACGACGGCGCGCTCGCGATCCTCCCAACCGCGGCGCGTGCGGTGCACGAGGTGCCGGCCGAGGAGTGGGCGCCGTACGCGCCGATCGCCGGCTCGACCGATTTCCTCTCGGCCGTGATCGCCGACGTCTTCAAGGACGAGCCCGAGATGCGCGACGCCGCGGTCGCGGCCGCGACGCCGGGCGGGACGGGCGCGCTTCGCCACGCGATCGCGAACTACCTCGAGGCAGGGCAGTCGCTGCTGACGACGAGCTACTTCTGGGGTCCGTACCAGACCTTGTGCGACGAGGGCGAGCGCAGGGTCTCGACGTTCTCGATGTTCGCCGCCGACGGGTCGATGGATGTCGCGGCGCTCGACCGCGCGCTCGTGAGCCAGATCGCCGAGCAGAAGCGCGTGCTCCTGTTCCTCAACGATCCCTGCCACAACCCCACCGGCTACTCGATGCGCGCCGAGGAGTGGCGCGCGGTCGTCGAGCGGCTGATCGCGCACGCGAGCGAGGCGCCGATCACCCTCCTCGTCGACATGGCGTACTTCGCCTACAACGCGAACGATCCGCGCGCGTTCCTGAAGGAGCTCCGGCCGCTCCTCGGCAAGGTCGGCCTCGTCTTCGCGTGGAGCGCGTCGAAGACCTACACGCACTACGGCCTCCGCGTCGGCGCGATCGTCGCCTGCGTGCCCGATCCCGCCGAGCGCCGGGCGACGGAGGCAGCGTTCTCGTACTCGTGCCGCGGCACGTGGTCGAACTGCTCGCGCGGCGGCATGCGCGCGATCACGCGGCTGCTCACCGATCCCGCCCTCGCGGCGGCCTGCGATCGGGAGCGCGACGAGCTGAAGGCGCTCCTCGGCGCGCGCGTGGCGGCGTTCAACGAGCTCGCCCCGAAGCGGTCGCTCCGCTACCCCCGCTACGATGGCGGCTTCTTCGTCACCGTCTTCGCCGACGACGCCCACGAGCGCGCCGGACGGATGAAGGAGAAGGGCGTGTTCGTCGTCCCGCAGAAGGGCGCGCTCCGCGTCGCCCTCTGCTCGGTCGCGGCTCTGGACGTCGAGCGCCTCGTCGAGGCGCTCGCGCTCTAGGTTCGGAGCCCGCCCGCCAGTCCGATCCGGGCTCGCCAGCGCCGGACGGGCTCCTTATCCTTCGGGTGCCCCATGAAGGCCGTACGCGTCTACTCGACCCTGATCTGCCCGTACTGTGTCCGAGCCAAGCTCCTGCTCAAGGCGCGAGGCATCGCGTTCGAGGAGATCGACGTGACCCACGATCCGGAAAAGCGCAGCTGGCTCGTCGAGACGACCGGGCGGCGCACGGTGCCGCAGATCTTCATCGGCGACGAGGCGATCGGCGGCTTCGATGAGCTCCGCGCGCTCGAGCAGTCGGGCGAGCTCGACAAGAAGATCGCGGCCTGATCGGACGCGCGCGCCGCACGTCGCACACGCTTCGATCGCGGTCGACGGACGAGCTTGACCACGCCGAACGCGGCCGGTACCGCCTCGAGGATGAGCTCTCGCACGCTCGGCACCGTCCTCGTCCTCGGCAGCTTCGCAGGCGTGCTCGCGCTCTCCTCCGCGAGCGGGGGTTGCTCCGATGACGAGGCGCCAGCGGCGACCGACGCCGGCGCCGACCGGGCGCCCGACGTGAACCGCGCCCCGCCCGCCGCCGACGACGCCGCCACGCCGAAGTCGTGCCGAAAGGCGTGCGAGGAGGCCCATCCAACG
Organism: Labilithrix sp.; assembly: GCA_019637225.1. Taxonomy (GTDB): domain Bacteria; phylum Myxococcota_A; class Polyangia; order Polyangiales; family Polyangiaceae; genus Labilithrix. The sequence continues at coordinate 26,326 of JAHBWC010000086.1, read as the reverse complement.
GCGATCGCGAAGGACGAGGCGATCGACACCTGCTGGGAGACGTTCTGCTCCGACCCGTGCATCGAGGAGCTCCCGATCGACGGCGGGATCGTCGCCGACGGCGCCGCGCCCGACGGAGGGACGTGCAGCGCTCCGGTCCTCACGACCTCGCTCGACTGCGACCAGTGCACGAACACGTCGTGCTGCGCCTCGTGGGACGGGTGCTTCGAGGACACGGAATGCGCCGCGCTGAACGCTTGCTATCAGGAATGCGACGACTGACGGGCGGTCTTCGCGCCCGCGCGGCCGACGGGAGAAGACCGCCAGCGACCGTGGTACGTTCGACCTTCCCATGGCCTCCGAGCAGACGATTCACCTCGAGCGATACGCCCCCGACGCCAAGGCCCTCGTCGCCGGCGCGCAGACCCTCGCCGACGAGCGCAAGCACGTGCAGGTGGAGCCGGTCCACCTGCTCGCGCGATCGCTCGATCGCGACCGCGGCGTCGCCGAGGTCTTCAAGAAGGCCGGCGCCGATCCGGCGGACGTCGCGGCCGAGGTCGAGGCGCAGCTCCAGAAGCTCGCGAAGGCGGGCGCCGGGCTCGCGTACCTCTCGACCGCGATGCTCCAGCTCCTCGGGCGCGCGGAGAAGGAGGCCGACAAGGGCCAGGTCGGCGTCGAGAACCTGCTCAACGCGCTCTCGCAGGAGATCCGCGGGCCGGCCGCCGTCGTACTCCAGGCGTTCGCGCTCGGGCCGGGCTCGTTCCGCCCGCACATGGCCGCCCTGAAGAGCGTTCCGCGCGACATCGTCAGCGCGTCGATGCCCGGCTCTTCCGCGGACGCCGCGCGTTACCTGCACGATCTGACCGCGCGCGCACGCGAGAGCGGCTTCGATCCGGTCATCGGCCGCGACGTCGAGGTGCGCCGCCTCCTGCAGATCCTCGAGCGCCGCCAGAAGAACCACCCGCTGCTCGTGGGCGAGCCCGGCGTCGGCAAGACGGCGATCGTCGGCGCCCTCGCGATGCGCATCGCGGCCGGAGACGTCCCGCAGAACCTCGCGTCGCTGTCGATCCTCGAGCTCGAGACCGGCCTCCTCGTGGCTGGCGCGAAGCTCCGCGGCGAGATCGAAGACCGCCTGAAGCAGGTGATCGCCTCGATCAAGGGCAAGGACTCGCTGCTCTTCATCTCCGCGCTCGAGTCCTTGCTCGGTCAAGCCGCCGGCGGGAGCGGGATCGGCGACCTCTTGAAGCCGCTGCTCGCGCGCGGCGAGGTGCGCCTGCTCGCGTCGACGACGCCGGAAGGGATCCGCAAGCTCTCGGAGAAGGACCCGAACCTCCTCCGCCGCTTCACCGTGCTCACGATCGATCCGGCGACCCCCGAGCGCGCCGTCGAGATCCTGCGCGGCATCGCCACCCGCTACGAGGCGCACCACAAGGTCCAGATCGGCGATCCGGCCATCACCGCCGCCGTTCGCCTCGCCAAGCGCTACGTCCAGGAGCGCGCGCTCCCCGACAGCGCGATCGATCTCCTCGACGAGGCCGCCGCGCGCAAGCGCGTCGAGATCGACGGCCTGCCGGCGCACATGGACGACGCGATCCGCCGCGTCGCCTCGCTGAAGGCGCAGCTCTCGGGCCTCGAGGACGACGTCGACGCGATGAGCGTCAAGACGCGCGAGCGCATCGAGAAGGAGATCCGCGAGCTCGAGCCCTCCGTCGCCGAGATGCGCACGAAGCTCGAGTCACGACGCGGCGCTCTCGCCGCGCAGGCCGCGCTGAAAGAGGAGATGACGCGGCTCCAGACGCAGCTCGAGCAGGCGCGGCAGGAGCAGAACTTCGCCAAGCTCGGCGAGCTCGAGCACGTACAGATGCCCGACGTGCGCCGCCGCCTCGAGGCCGCCGACTCCGCGGTCGAGAAGGCCGGCCTCAAGGACGGCGTCTCTCGCGTCGTCGCCGAAGAGGACGTCGCGCAGGTGCTCGGCGACTGGACCGGCATCCCCGTCTCGAAGATGCTCGAGGCCGAGAGCGAGAAGCTCCTGAAGATGGAGCAGCGGCTCAGCGAGCGCGTCATCGGACAGGACGAGGCCGTGAAGGCGATCTCGAAGGCGGTCCGCCGCGGGCGCGTCGGCCTCCGCGATCCGGGCAAGCCCATCGGGAGCTTCCTCTTCCTCGGGCCGTCGGGCGTCGGCAAGACCGAGCTCGCCAAGGCGCTCGCCGAGTTCCTCTTCGACGACGAGCAGTCGATGACCCGCCTCGACATGAGCGAGTTCATGGAGAAGCACATGGCGCAGCGCCTCGTCGGCGCGCCGCCGGGCTACGTCGACAGCGAGGAGGGCGGCTTCCTCACCGAGGCCGTCCGCCGCCGGCCGTACAGCGTCTTGCTCTTCGACGAGGTCGAGAAGGCGCACGCCGACGTCTTCAACCTGCTCCTCCAGGTGCTCGACGACGGCCGCCTCACCGACGGCCGCGGCCGCACCGCGGACTTCTCGAACACCGTCGTCATCATGACGAGCAACATCGGCTCGCAGCGCATCCTCGAGACCGACTCGAAGCTGTTCGAGTCCGACGAGGGCCGCGAGGCGCTCCGCGACGTCCTCCGCGAGGAGCTCAAGAACTTCCTCCGCCCGGAGTTCTTGAACCGCATCGACGACGTCATCATCTTCCGCCCGCTCTCGAAGACGGACCTCCGCGGGATCGTCGACATCCAGCTCCGCAAGGTGGAGAAGCTCGTCGCCGATCGCGAGCTCAAGCTCGAGCTGACCGAGGCGGCGAAGATGCGCCTCGTCGAGATCGGCTACGAGCCGGCGTTCGGCGCGCGGCCGGTGAAGCGCGCGATCGTCAAGGCCGTGCAGGACCCGCTCGCCGAGGAGCTCCTCGCCGGCGGCTACGCCAACGGCAGCACCGTCCGCTGCGACGTCGAAGGCGAGGGCTTCCAGTTCATCAAGGGGTGAGGCGCCCGCGCCTCCCCGCGACCGGCGACGCGCGCATGACGGCGCGTCGCCGGGCCGTCAGGGACACACGGCGGCGATCGCGGCCTCGAGGCGGGCGACGCCGTCGGCAATGACGTCCGCGCCGACGTTGAGCGGCGGGCGGAAGCGGATCGAGCGCGCGCCGCACGCGAGGACGAGCATCCCGTCGGCGAAGCAGCGCTTGATCACGGCGTCGCGCGTCTTGGCGTCGGGCATGTCGATCGCGCACATGAGGCCCTTGCCGCGCGCGTTGTCGATCGTGGGCCGGCGCGCCTGGATGGCCTCGAGGCCCGCGAGCAGCTCGGCGCCGCGCGCGGCGGCGTTCTCGATGAGCTTCTCCTCGACGATGATCTCGAGAATGCGCGTCGCGCGGACCATGTCGACGAGCCCGCCGCCCCACGTGGAGTTGATGCGTCCGGGCTTGTGGAAGACGTTGTCCTCGACGTCGTCGATGCGGTCCGAGACGAGGATGCCGCCGACCTGCATCTTCTTCGCGAAGCAGAGGATGTCGGGCGCGACGCCGTGGTGCTGGTAGGCCCACCACGCGCCGGTGCCGCCGAGACCGGTCTGGACCTCGTCGTAGACGAGCAGCGCCTCGTGCTCGTCGGCGAGACGCCGGAGCTCCGCGAAGAAGCTCGGGCGGAAGTGGTTGTCTCCCCCCTCGCCCTGGATGGGCTCGAGGATGATGGCCGCGATCTCGTGCGGCGCGCGCGCGAAGGCGGCCTCCGCGGCGGCGACGGCCGCCCGCTCGCGCTCCTCGACCTCGGCGACGTGCGCGCCCGCGAGGGGGAAGCGGATCATCGGCGACGGGATGCGCGGCCAGTCGAACTTCGGGAAGTACGCCGTCTTGTTCGGGTCGGTGTTCGTCAGGCTCATCGTGTAGCCGGACCGACCGTGGAAGGCGCGCTCGAGGTGCAGCACCTGGTGCCCGCGCTCGCCGCGCCCGGCGGCGAGGTTCTTCCGCACCTTCCAGTCGAACGCCGTCTTCAGCGCGTTCTCGACCGCGAGCGCGCCGCCTTCGACGAAGAAGTACTTCGAGAGCTCGGCCGGCGCCGCGGTCCGCGCGAGCGTGTCGACGAACTCGGCGAAGTAGGTGGTGTACTTGTCCGAGTTGGCGACCTTGACGATCGACGTCACCGCGAGCCGTTCCCGCGTCCGCTCGTCGAGCATGCCGGGGTGGTTGAACCCGAGCGGATTCGACGCGAAGAACGAGTAGAAATCGATGAGCTCGCGACCGCTGGTCGCGTCGCGCACGACGGGGCCGCTGCTCTTTTCGAGATCGATGACGAGCGGATACCCGTCGACGAGGATGTGGCGCCTGAGGGTCTCGTGGACCTCGGCGCTCGGGACGTGCGATCGCCGGAACATGGCTAGCCTTTAGCACCAACCGCCGCCTCTCGACAGCCACCGCGGAGAGGAGCAGCATGCGCGGCATCATGGAGATCGACTTCTGGGCGCGACGCTGGAAGGAAGGCCGCATCGGCTTCCACGAGGGCGCGACGAACGTCTACCTGGCGCGCCACGTCGATCGCCTCGGCCCGGCGCCGAGGCGCGTGCTGGTCCCGCTCTGCGGCAAGACCGAGGACATGGCCTTCCTCGCGTCGCGCGGGCACCACGTCGTCGGCATCGAGGCCGTCGAGGACGCCGTGAGGGCGTTCTTCGCGGAGCACGAGCTCTCGGCCACGGTCCGAGACGCGGGTGAGCACATCCGTGTGTACACGGCGGAGCGATTCACGCTCCTCGCGGGCGATCTGTTCGCGTGTACGAAGGAGATCGTGGGCGAGGTCGACGCGCTCTACGATCGCGCGGCGCTCGTCGCGCTCGCCGGAGACGTGCGGCCGCGGTACGTCGATCACCTCCGTGCGCTGCTCGCGCCGCAGTCGAGGGGCCTCCTCGTCACATTCGAATTCACGTCGTCGTCGTTCGATCCGCCGCCGTATCCCGTGGGCGAGGACGAGGTCCGCCGCCTCTACACCGGCGCGCGCGTGACCGCGATCGACGAGGGGCCTTGCGACGGCCCGCGGTTCCGCGAGAGCGGGATCGCGGCGACGGAGCGCTGCTTCGCGCTCGAGCTCTGATCGGCGCGATCCGCGCGCGATCCGCGCGATCCGCGCCCGAAGCTACCGGCAGTCGGTCGGCTCGACGGCGTAGTCGATCACGACGTCGCCGCGCTCGACGTGGACGTCGTAGCGCCGGCCGGCCTGCGTGCTCCATCCGTCCGGCACGAAGCGAATCGCCGTCAGGCTCCCCATCGTCCGCTCGAGCGGGACCACCGTGACCGCGCGCGGCTCGCCGGCGACGCGCACGTCGACCGTCGCTCCGTCGAGGTCGAGGGTCGAGCTCTGGATCGTCCAACCGACCGCGTCGAGCCTCGTCCGGCGAAAGACGTTCATCGGGATCGGCCCGGGCGGCGGCCAGGCGACCCAGGCGGGCGGCGTCGCGCCAGAGGGCGGCTCGACGGGCTCGCGATCCCACTCCCGCCCGTCGACGAGCGCGCAGGTGAACCGGCTCGTCGAGCCGAGGCCGATACGATGGATCTTCTCGCTGAGGAGCCAGCGGCGGTGCACCATCGTCGCCTCGTTGCCCATGTCCTCCATGAACGGATCGATCGCCTGCGGCGCGCTCCGATTCGCGACGAGGCTCACCGCCGACGCGCGCGCGCCGCGCTCGGACCAGCAGGCCCAGTCCGGCGCGGGGTCGTGCGACAGGTCTCCGTTCGCGTGCGCGAGGAGCGCGCATTCCTGCGCGGGCCCCTCCCACTCGGCCTCGATCACGAGCTCCCGGACGCCGGCGAGGAGGCGGTAGGCGTTGATCACGCGGAGCGCGCGGCCTCGAGCGCCATCGTCGATGCTCCCGGCGTCGCAGCTCGTCGGATTGCCGTCCCACGGCGCGGCGGCGAGCTCGGCGTGGCCACACGCCCAGCGGCTGCAGGCGACGTCCCGCGCTGCGTCCGTCGCCGGAGCGACGCACACCATCGACGCCGCGCCCCCGAGCCCGAACGCGCCCGCCTCGAGGTTGCCGCTCTTCGTACAGCCGATCGCGAGGCCGAGCAGAGCGAGCGCCAGGATCACGGGTGCTCGCGCGCTCGGTTTCCGCGCGAGCGTGAGCCTTCGCCGCGCCGACGAGGCGCGGTCTCTCGAAGTGCGCACGTGCCACCTGCCTCACGGACCCTGCTTCGCGCCGTGGAGTCGGCGGCGGGGGCGCGCTCGTCGCGCCACCGAAGGTCCTCGTCGCCAGCTCGAGCAAGAAGGAGTCCGAGGCGCGCCCGCCGCGGCCTGGCCCTCGTGCCGGCACCGGGGTCGATGATACGGTGCCGCCCATGAGCTCTCTCGTGACTCGAGCGGCGATGGCCGCCTTCGTCCTCCTCACGGCGTGCGCCTCCGAGACCGACGGGGACAGCCCGCCGCCACCGCCCGCGGCGGAGACGCTGTTCGACACGCTGCCGGCCGCCACACCCAACACGCTCCGCGGCGTGTGGCAGACCACGCAGACGGCGTCGAATGGCACGGTCGAGCTCCGGCTGCGGTTCATGGACCGGTACGTCGTGGGCGCGGCCAAGTGCGTCGCAACCGGGAGCGACACCCCCGTGATCGCGGGCGGCTCGATCGGGCTCGACACGACCGCGCTCGACGCAGCGACGGGCAAGCTCACGATCGGATCGCTCGGGTTCGAGAAGCAAGAAGGCAACATCAAGTGCCAGGGCGGCTTGCAAGCGAACACGTACGACTTCACGATCGAGGACAACACCCTCACGCTCACGGTCGGCAACGCCAAGCTGAACGCGGCGTTCACCAAGGTCGGCGACTGAGAAGAAGCTCATGCGCGTTCACCTGATCGGAGTCGCCGGCACCGGCATGGGGCAGCTCGCGAGCCTGCTCCACGACGCGGGGCACGAGGTCAGCGGCTCCGACGTCTCGTTCGACCCACCGATGGGCCCGGCGCTCGAGGCCGCGGGCATCCGCTGCCTGCCGGGATGGCGCGCGGAGAACGTCACGAAGGACCTCGAGCTCGTCGTGGTCGGCAACGCGATCCGGAAGGATAACGTCGAGGCCGTCCGCGCGATCGAGCTCGCGCTCCCGCGGACGAGCATGTCCGGCGCGCTCCGCGAGCGCTTCCTCGCGGGAAAGCGCCCGCTCGTCGTGGCCGGCACGCACGGCAAGACGACGACGTCGGCCATGTGCGCGTGGATCCTCGAGACGGCGGGGCTCGAGCCCGGCTTCTTCATCGGCGGCCTGCCGAAGAACTTCGGCGCCGGCGCTCGCGCCGCGAGCTCGAAGCGCAAGATCGTCGGCGCCGCGGCGAAGGCCGCGCCGTTCGTCGTCGAGGGCGACGAGTACGACGCGGTCTACTGGGAGAAGAAGCCCAAGTTCTTCGACTACGTCGCGCCGCCGGGCTCACCGGCCGAGGACGTCGTCATCGTCACGAGCGTCGAGCACGATCACATCGACATCTATCCGTCCGCAGACGTGTACGAGCGTCAGTTCGCGGAGCTCGCCGCGAGGGTCCCCGAAGGCGGCCTCATCGCGTGCGACGCGCGCGACGTGCGCGCCCGCGCGATCGTCTCCGAGCACGCGCGCGCGCGCACGGCGTTCTACGCGCTCGACGGAGACGACACCGGCGACGTCACGCCGACCTGGCTCGGCGCGATGGTCCCGGCCGACGCCGAGACCGGCGTCCAGCCGTTCGATCTCTACCTCGGCGGGTCGTACGGCGGCCGCTTCGCGCTGAAGGTCCCCGGCGCGCACAACGTCCGCAACGCGATCGGCGCGATCGCCGCGTGCGCGGAGGGCTTCGGCGTCGACATCGAGAAGGCGCGCCAGGCGCTCACGACGTTCGAGGGCGTGCGCAGGCGTCAGGACCTGCTCGGCACGCCCGGCGGCGTCGCCGTCTACGACGACTTCGCGCACCACCCGACGGCCGTGGACGAGACGCTCCGCGCGCTCCGCTCCCGGCACCCGCACGGGCGGCTCTGGGCGGTGTTCGAGCCGCGGAGCGCCACGGCGTGCCGGAACATCCACCAGGACGCGTACGCGACCGCGTTCCGCGCGGCCGACCGTGTGCTCTTCGCGCCGCTCGGGCGCACGAACGTCCCCGAGGCCGAGCGCCTCGACGTCGCCGCGATCGCCCGCGCCATCGGCGAGCGCGCGGCCGCGGCGCCGAGCGTCGACGCGATCGTCACGACGCTCGTCTCCGAGGCTCGCGCCGGTGACGTCGTCGCGCTCCTGTCGAACGGCGCGTTCGGCGGCATCCACGCGCGCCTCCTCCGCGAGCTCGGTGCGCGCCCGTGACGAGCGCGCCGGATCCGACGACGCGCGAGGGCCTCGAAGCCATCCTCGACGTCACCCGGAGCGCCGCACGCGAGGCCGCCGAGCTCGTCCTCGGCGGCTTCCGTCACGCGCCCGCCGTCGAGCACAAGGGCGCGGTCGATCTGGTCACGAGCTTCGACCGCGACAGCGAGGATCTCTTGCGGCGCCGCCTCGCCGCCGCCCTCCCCTTCGCGATCGTCGGCGAGGAGCAAGGCGGCAGCCCGGACGGGATCGCCTTCTACGTCGACCCCGTCGACGGCACGACCAACTTCGTCCACGGCCACCCGTTCTGGTGCGTCTCGGTCGGCCTGGTCATCGCGGGGCAGCCCGTCCTCGGCGTGGTCATCTCGCCGCCGCTCGGCTCCGAGTGGTTCGGGTGGCTCGCCGCGTCGGGCGAGCGCCGCGCGATCCGCCGCTCGGCCGAGAACGCCATCGCGCGCGCGCGTGTCGAGGGCGGCGCCGAGCCCACGCCGCTCCGCATCGTCGAGGAGGCGTGCACGGTCAGCACGACGGGCCTGCTCGAGGACTCGCTCCTCGCGACCGGGTTTCCGTACGACCGCCGCGTGAGCGCCGAGAACAACTTCGACGCGTTCGTCACGATCAAGCAGCGGTGCCGCGCGGTCCGCCGGTGCGGCTCGGCCGCGCTCGACCTCTGCCTCGTCGCGGACGGCACCTACGAGGGCTACTGGGAGCGCAAGCTTCGCCCGTGGGACATCGCGGCGGGGATCGCGATCGTCCGGGCGGCCGGCGGTCGCGTGACCGACTTCGACGAGGGCAGCGCGTGCATGGAGAACGGCCACGTCATCGCGACGAACGGCGCCATCCACGACGCCCTCACGACCGAGCTCGCGCGCGTGACGCCCTCGACGCGCGCGCCGCGCTGAAAGCGAGCGCCGCGAGGCCCAGCGCGCCGCACGCGTGCGGCGACGCGCGGCCGCGACCCCGCGCCCCTCGGGGCCCCCGTGCGGCCCGAGCGCGAAATGATTTTCGCACAAACCCGTGGCGAAAACTCTTCGCGCGATCCATCGTTTAGACAAGCGCGAATCGAGCTTCGCACCGAGCTCGACCGGGGCGGAGGACCGCATCGTGAGACGCATCGCCCATCTCTCCGACGTTCACATCCTCGACGCACGGGCCGGCACGCGGCGAGCGCGCTACCGCTTCGCGACGAAGCTGGTCAACCTCGGCCAGCGCACCCTCGACCCGCACGCGCGCGCGCGACGCCTCGCGAGCGCGCTCAGGGCCGCGAAGGCGCAGGGCGCCGACCACGTCGTGATCTCCGGAGACCTCACGGAGGTGGGCGAGGAAGCGGAGTTCGAACAGTTCGCCGAGGTCCTCCACGACGCGAAGCTGCCGCCTGAAAGCGTCACGCTCGTCCCCGGAAATCACGACGCCTACACGAACGGCGACGCCTGGGCGAGGGCGATGCGCGGTCCGCTCGCCGCCTTCGCGGCCGCGAGCGCGGACGCGCCGGGCAAGGTCGTGGACCGCGGCCGCGTGGCCTTCTTGCCGATCGACACGACGTGCTTTCAGACGATCGCCTGGTCGGGCGGCGTGTTCACCAAGGAGACCGCCGCCGTCATCGAGCGTCGCATGAACGATCCCGCCTTCCGGGACAAGGCCATGGTCCTCGTCGTCCATCATCCGCCGTTCCACCCGGTCAAGGCGATGAAGTGGATCGACGGTCTCCGCGGCGGCGCGAACGTCCTCGACTTGCTCGCGCGCCATCCGCGGCTCCAGCTCCTCCACGGGCACCTCCATCGGATCTTCAACCACATCCTCGCGACCTCGAACGCCGTGGGCGCGGCGGTCGGCTTGCGACCGAGCACCGACGCCTCCGGAGCGCCGACCCGCCTCTTCGGAGCACCGGCCACCTGCGACGGCCCCGATGGCGACGACTCCGGCGGACACGCGCCGAGGATCCGTCTCTACGACGTCGCGGACGGCGCGCTCCACGCGCTCTGCGGGTAGCCCGAGCGGCCTCGGCGCCTCCGGCGAGCGCCTGCAGCCGCGGAGAGCGGCGCGAAGCGGCCCCGGCCGGCGTCCTCGCGGGCGCGGCGTCCGACATCGCCACACGCATCGCGTCCCCGGCCGCGAGATACGAGGCGAAAATAGGGTCGGAGTTCCGCTAGTCTTCGTCCAATGGCGATTTTCGCGATCGGCGACGTCCACGGCTGCGCCGACGAGCTCGAAGAGCTGCTCGGGATGCTCCCGCTGGACGACGGCTCGACCGTCGTGATGCTCGGCGACTACATCGACCGCGGCCCGTACTCGCGGCGCGTCATCGAGACGTTGATCGAGTGGAAGTCCAAGCACAACATCGTGACGCTCTCGGGCAACCACGAGGAGATGCTCCGCGAGTTCCTCGACGGCTCGAACCCGCAGCGCGTGGCGCGCTTCATCCTGAACGGCGGCTCGAGCACGCTCGCGGACTTCGCCGACGACCACGGCGAGTGGGTGATCCCGCGCTCCCACGTGAAGTTCCTCGACGAGCTCAAGCTCTGGCACGAGACCGACGAGCACTTCTTCGTCCACGCGGGCGTGCCGGACATCTCGCTCAAGGAGCTCGATCCCGTGCGCGATCGCGACGAGCTGCTCTGGATCCGCCGCGCGTTCATCAGCAGCACGAGGCGGTGGGAAAAGCGCATCGTCCACGGGCACACCCCGGTCAACGCCGTGGAGGTCAGCGCGTCGCGCATCAACGTCGACACCGCGTGCGCGTACGGCGGCTTCCTCACGGCGATCGAGCTCCCGAGCCACCGCATCTACAGCGTCCCGCGAAAGACGGGGCTCCGCCCGGCGTTCCTCCGCGACAAGGCATCGCGGCGCGCGGCGGTCCGCTTCCTCGGCTCGGTCCCCGTGACGATTCACCACGAGCGCCACGGCGAGATCAAGCTCGAGACGCTGAACTACAGCGAGATCGGCATGCTCCTCTGGTCCCCGGAGGAGGCCGACCGCTCGAAGCAGCTCCTCGAGCAAGGCGAGGCGGTCAAGGGCACCGTCGGCGACGGCTGGCAGGTGCCGTTCGGCGCGCGCGTCGTCCACTCGCGCAAGCAGAGCGACGGCTGGCAATACGGCCTCGCGGTCGAGCTGGACGGCTGACGCGGCGACCACACGGCGCGCGGCGCGCGAGCTGGACGGCTGACGCGGCGACCACGCGGCGCGCTCAGCGCTTCGCCCCGAGCGACGCGCGAGCTCGAAGGCCGAGGCGGCGCGCTCAGCGCTTCGGCCTGGGCGACGCGGTGGCCGAGAGCAGCGCGACGAGCATGTCGGCTTGCTCCTGCGTGGCGAAGTCGTGGGTGTCGCGCGCGAGGAGCTGCATCGACTTCGCGTGGAGCTCGGCCACCTTCCGGAGGCCGCCCGAGCGCGCGATCTCCTCGCCGACGAAGGCGCGATCGAGCCGCCGGAGAGTCGCCATCGCCGACGCGTACGCGATGACGTCGCCGTGGCGCGACTTGGCGATGCGCTCGATGTCGTCGTCGTAGACGCAAGGCACCTCGGCCGTGAACTCGCGCGGGCCGCCCCACGCGAGATCGTCGACGTGCGCGGTCACGGTGAACTTGAACTCTTCCTCGGGCACCCACGCCGGGACGCTGACGCGCAGCATCTCCGTCCGCGCCTCGCCGGCGCGCACGTTGCCGAGGACGAGATCGCCCGCGTCGAGCCGCCAGCGAGCCTCGCCGCCGGACGCCTCGAGGACGTGCGACGGCGCGGGCGTCCCCTGGAACGTGAGGCGGACGCTCCGGAACGTCGTCATGCCCGCGGCGGGGATCGCCGCGCGCACGGCGTCCGCGCGCTCGGCGCGGTCGTCGTCGCCCTGCCCGGTCGTCGACACCGTCGCGACCTGGATCCCTCGCTGCGCGAGGCGCGAGACCTCGGCGATCTCGTCCGGCCCGAGCGCGTGATCGGTGAGGAGGAGCACGCGCTGGGTGACCTTCCCCGACGCGACGGCCTTGCTGGCCGCTGCGAGCGCGGCCGACACGTCGCGCGGAGCCACACCCGCCCGCGACCGGAGGTGAGAGCGCATCGCGGCGGTGACCATCGAGCGATGCGACGCCGGCATCGAAGGCACGACGACGCGAGCGCCGCGAACGTCGATGATCGAGACGCGATCGCGTCCGGCGAGCTGATCGAGCGCGACGCCGACGAGCGCGGCGGTGTCGGGACCTTCACCGTCGAGCACGAGCGCGACGTTCTCGCCCCAGCGGGCCGAGCCCTCGGCGGCGGGCGCGATGACGTCCACGCGGATCAGCACCTCGCCGCCCCACGACGGCACGCGCGTGTCGCTCGGTCGGAGGACGATCGCGAGCCCGGTGGTCGCGAGCACGTGCGGGCGGCTCGTCTCGGTGAAGCGGCCGTCGCGCGGGAGGATGAACCCGATCGGCGCGCGCCAGGGCTCGTTCGGATCGCGCGTGACGACGCGCCCTGGGACGTCTTCGCGATCGTGGAACTCGAGGCCGTTCGCCGTCATGACGGAGGCGCCGCGCGCTCCCGTCTCGGGGAAGTAGACGGTGCCGTCCTTCGCGAGGTACGGCCGCTCACAGCCTCCGATCGTCAGCGCCGAAGCGATCAGGGCGATCGTGAGGGCCTGCGCGCGAGCCACAACTCAGTATACGCGCCAGCGGCCCGGAGGCTGCCGCGGGCCACGAAACGAGTGGGACTCCCGCACACGCGTTGCACGACGCGACGGGGCGTCCTGCGTCGCGTTCACATCGGCGGCCGCGCGAAGGGCCTGCGGGCTCCTCGGTCGCGCAGCGCGGCAGGCCTGCCGGGCCCTCGAGCGAGCCGCGCGGAGGCGCTCGCCGGGCGCCTCAATCGAGCAGCGCGAGCAGCTCGTCCTTCGTGATCGCCGCCGCTCCGCTCGCGTCGCCGAGGGCGACGTCCGCGAGCGCGCGCTTCTTCTCCTGCAGCGCGAGGATCCGCTCCTCGACCGTGTCGCGCGCGACCATGCGGTAGACGATCACCGGCCGATCCTGGCCGATGCGGTGCGCGCGATCCGCCGCCTGGTCCTCCGCGGCAGGGTTCCACCACGGATCGAGCAAGAAGACGTGGTCGGCGGCGGTGAGGTTCAGGCCCGTGCCGCCCGCCTTGAGCGACGCGAGGAGGACCGGCGGGCCGCCCGGATCCTGGAAGGCATTCACCACGGCGCCGCGGTCCTTCGTCGAGCCGTCGAGCCGCGTGAAACGCACGCCGGCCGCCTCGAGGTGAGGCTCGATGAGATCGAGCAGGCTCGTCCACTGCGAGAAGACGAGCGCCTTGTGGCCGTCGGCGGCGGCCTCCTCGAGCGCGCCGAGGAGGCGCTCGACCTTCGACGAGCCGTCCGCCTTCTGTCCCGGCACGAGCGACGGGTGACACGCCGCCTGCCGGAGCCGGAGCAGCGCCTCGAGCGCGGCGAGGACGCCCGCGCCCTCCGCGAGCTTGCTCGCGACCTCCTTCCGCGCGGCGGCGCGCACGGCGTCGTAGACGACGCGCTCGGTCTCCTCGAGCTCGACGTGGAGGACCGAGTCGGTGCGCGGCGGCAGCTCGGGCAAGACGTCGCGCTTCATCCGGCGGAGGACGACCGGACGGATCTTCGCGCGGAGGCGCTCGGCCGCGGCGCGGTCGCCCGTCGCGATCGGCGCCGCGTAGCGGTCCGAGAAGCTCGTACGCCCGCCGAGGAGCCCCGGGTTCGCGAAGTGCATCACGCTCCAGAGCTCCTCGAGGCGGTTCTCGACGGGCGTGCCGCTCAGCGCGAGGCGGAACGGGGCGCGAAGCTCGAAGGCAGCCCGCGCGGTCTGGCTCGACTCGTTCTTGATCGCCTGCGCCTCGTCGAGGACCAGCGTGTCCCACGCCTCGGCGGCGAGCTTTTCCGCGTCGAGGCGGAGGACGGCGTAGGTCGTCAGCGTGACAGCGGCGCTCGGGTCGAGCGCGCGCTTCGGCCCGTGGTAGACGGCGACCGTGAGACCGGGGCGGAAGCGCGCGATCTCTTCCTGCCAGTTGTAGACGACGCTCTTCGGACACACGACGAGGGTGCGCGCGGGCGCTTCGGGCAGCGCGCAGATCGTCTGCAGCGTCTTGCCGAGGCCCATGTCGTCGGCGAGGACGCCGCCGAGCCCGGCGCCGCGGAGGAACGCCAGCCAGTCGACGCCGCGCGTCTGGTAATCGCGCAGCGTGGCGCGGAGGTCGGCCGGCAGCGGCGCGCGCGGGATCCCCTCGAAGCCGTCGATGAGCGGCGCGAGCTTGTCGACGACGACGGGGCGCGGGACGTCGAGCGCGTCCGAGAGCGCGGCCAGGTCGACGAGCGACGCGCGCGGGAGCTTCTTCGTGTCGGGATCGCGCGCGGCGAGGAGATCGGCGACGCGCGAGCCGTGCTTCGCGAGCCAGCCCGCCGGGAGCGGCGCCCACCCGCCGCCGTCGAGCGGAACGATGTCGAGGCCGTCGCGCCACGCGCGGAGCACGAGCGACGGCTCGGCGGCCTTCTTCTCGCCCGCCGTCGCCGCCCCGCCGGCGTCCTCGTGCTCGAAGACGACGTCGAAGCGTCCTTCGTCGTCGACGACGATCCGCGGCGCGAGCGGGAGACCCTCGAAGACCGCGGCGTGCTCGTGCTCGCCGACGAGGTCCTGGAACGCGCGGAGACGGGCCGCGAAGCGCGTCGCCTCCGCGCCGTCGAAGTGCACGCGCCGGCCGACGACGAGATCGAGCTCGGAGCGCAGCCGCTGGCGGAGCGCGTGCTCCTGATCGAGCTTGCGCACGGGCACGCCGCCGCCCAGCGCGATGACCTCTTCGCCGTCGACGCGCGCGATCGGCGGATCGCCGTAGACGAGGAGCGGCAGGACGCTGAGCGTGTGGCCCTGGTGCGAGAGGTCCATCTGCAGGCGCGGCCGCGCGTGCACCGACTTCTTCGCCAGGCGTTTCGCGCGGACGGTGACCTCGATCTTCTTCTCGAGCTCGGGCAGGACGCGGGTGACGAGCTCGGTCTCCTCGTTGCGCGCGAACGTCCGGACGAGCGGCAGGCGCTCGAGGCGCTCGCCGGTCGTCGCGGTCTCTCCGAGGGGCCGGAGGACGCCGCCGACCATCGCGACGCCGAGCCCGACGACCGCCGTCACCGCCGGATCGGCCTCGACGCGGAGCACGATGGCGCCGTTCGGAGCGTCCTCGAGTACCGCGCGCGGCTTCACGCGCTCGGCCGACGTGCGGATCCGAGCGCCGTCGAGCGTGACGTCGGTGCATCCCGAGAGCGCGTCGAGCAGATCGCTCATGCGATCGAGCGGGAGCACGTCACGCGAGGTCGACGACACGACGCGATCGATGCGGACGTCGTCGTGGGTCGGCGCGAGCTCGGGCATCTTGACGCGCACGACGTCGGACACGACCGATCCCTTGAAGGGTTCCTCGCGCCCCTCGCCGCGGACGATCACGCGGGCCAGCGTGACGCGGCCGTCGCGCGCCCCGAGGCGGTAACCGACGTGCGCGGGAGCCGGTGCGCTCGCGGCGCTCGAGCCGTCCGACGGCGCGCCGCTCTCGACCGGCTGCGCCATCGCGATGGCAGAGGCTGCGACGTGCGCGCACGGATCGACCTTTCCCCCGCAATCGCACGACCACTCGTCGTCGCCGAGATACAGCGTCACCGTGGGGGCGACCGGGTGGCTCGGCGCGCGGACGCGGAAGGTCATCTCGCTCTCGCCCGCGCTCGTGCGCGAGACGGCCCCTTCGCGCGCGAGCTTCACCCCTTGCGACCAGACGGCCGGCAGGCAGGCCTTGCGCACGGCGTCGAGCATGGGCGCTTCCTAGCACGGCCCCTCGCCGCCTGGGCGCATGCTCGAAATCGTTCGGAAACTTCGCGGAGCTCTGCAGCGCTCGCGCGACGCCACCGCGCGCCCCGAAAGTGCGGCCTGAAAACGGGCCGCGAGGGAGACGGATCGCACGCGACTCGCCGTCGCAGTGATACCTTGATCGAATGGGGTGGTTTCTGATCGTCGACGACAACGATCTGGTCAGGCGCGCGCTCGCGTCCGTGCTCGGTCGTTACGGAGAGTGCCAGGCAGCCGGGTCGGCGAACGACGCCGAGCAGTGGCTCGCGAGCGGGACGCCGTGGGACGCGTTCGTGATCGACATCCGGCTCGGCGACGGCTCTGGGCTCGACGTGCTCGCGACCGCGCGACGCTCGTACGCGGACACGCCGGCGGTGGTGCTCTCCGGCAACCTCGATCGAGAGGCCGTCAACCGCGCGGCGATGCTCGACGCTCGTTTCGTCTGCAAGCCCTGCGGGACCGAGGAGCTCGCGCCCTTCCTCTCCGACGTGCTCACGCGAACCACCGGCGACCGCATCTACGCCGCGACAGAGCGCGCGCGCCATCGCTGGGGACTGTCACCACGCGAGACGGAGATCGTCGCGGCGACCCTCCGCGGACGCGCGCGCGACGAGTACGTCGAGGAGACCGGCATGTCGGTCAACACCTTCAAGACGCACGTGCGAAAGCTGCTCGACAAGGCCGACTACGCGAACCTCTCGAGCCTCGCGATCGATCTGTTGACGCACCAGGCCTGAGCCGGCTCAGGTCCTGGGCGCCGGCGGAGGCTGCGAGACCGGCGCGCCCATCGCGCGAAGCGCCGTGAGGCAGTCGTCGGCGATGAGCCGGTTGCCGGCCGCGCGCGCGAGGTCGCGGAGCTTCTGGTACTCGAGCCGCGCCGCGTCCTCGTCGCCGCGCTGCTGGTGGAGCCGCGCGAGCAGCTGACGCCCACCGAGCACGTCCCACGTGAAGTCGTTCGACTCGGCGTAGCGGATCCCCTGGACGAGGACCTTCTCGGCCTCGACGTCCCCCGCGAGGGCGTCGAGGAAGGCGAGGAACATGCGGTTGTGGCTCGCGAGGCGGTCGTAGCCGAGCTCGTCGCAGAGGGCGACCGACTGCTTGAGGGCTCCGTACGCGCGCGGGTAGTCCTCGAGCACCACGAGGACGTCGGCCAGGTTGTGCAGGTTGATCGCGACCTCGTACTGCAAGCCGAGCTCGCGGGCGGCGTCGATCGCCTTCTCGGAGTCGAGCGCCGCCGCGCGGAAGTCGCGCGCGAAGTAGTCGATGAGCGCGCGGAGCTTGTGACGCTCGCAGATCGCGACCGGATCGTCGGGGACGATCGCGCACGCGCGGTCGAAGTGGCGCATCGCGGCCGCGTGATCGCCCATCGCCGCGCTCGCCTGGACGAGGCTCACGAGGACCTTGTGCTCCTCGGTCTTGCGCTCGGGGGAGTCCGCCGCGCTCGTGACGATCGACTGCATGCGCTCGAGCAGCGCGTGCGACCGCTTGAAGTCACCCTGCCGGCCGGCGAGCTCCGCGGAGGCGACGAGCGCCGTCTTCACGAGCTCGGGTCGCTTCAGCGCGATCGCCTCGGCGGACGAGAGCTGCGCGCGCGCCGCGTCGAGCATGTGGAGCGCGCCAAGGATGCGACCGGCGTCGATGCGCACCTGGACGCGCCGCTCGTCGCCCTCCTCGGTCAGCGGCGCCGAGGCGTCGTCGACGCGCGCGATGACGTTCTCGCAGATCTCCATCGCCTCGGGGAGCGCACCGGCGAACCGGACCGCCTTGGCGAGCCCGGCGAACCAGCGGAGGACGTCCCGCGTGTCGCGCGTGGCGAGGTCGCCGAGCTCGATCGCGCGGGCGTAGTCGCGCGCGGCGGCGTCGAACTGGCCGGCCTCGAGCCGACGCTCGGCGCTGCGCGAGAACCACAGGCCCGCGCTCTCGCGCTCGCCGGCCGCGTAGAGGTGCGTCGCGATTCGCCCGGCGTGCTCGGCGGGGTGCGCCGGGCTCTTTCCCTGCGCGCCGAGGGCCTTCTCGAGCGCGAGACCGGCCGCCGCGTGCATCTCGCGCGCGGCCTCGGCCGTGAGCGCGTCGACCACGACCTCACGCACGATCGGCGAGTTGAAGCGGAGCTCGATCGGCCCCGTCTGCACGAGGAGCCCGCGCTCCTTGAGGGCCGCGAGCGACTTCTCGAGCGTCACCGTCGGCTCGTCCGTCATCTGGCCGAGGACCGACGCGTTGATCGGATCGCCGAGCACCGCGGCGCTCTGGAGGATCGCTCGGTCGCGCGCCTCGAGCCGCGCGATCCGCGACGCGACGAGGCCGCGGAGCGTCTTCGGAAGCGAGAGCTCCTGCCCGACGAGCTTCATCGTGACCACGCTGCCGTCCGCGACCGTCACCGCGCGCGCCTCGACGAGCGCCTTCAGGACCTCCTCGATCATCTGCGGATGCCCGCCGGCGCGCTCGCGCACGAAGCGCATCAGCTCGTTCGGGACGCGCGTGACGTCGAGGCGGAGGCCGACGAGGCGCTCGACCTCGTCCGGCTTGAGGTCCGTCAGGTCGATGCCCGCGTGGACCGGGAGCGCCTCGAGCGGGTGGCTGAACCCGGCGCGGGCGGAGAAGACGACGAGGAAACGCGACGAGGGGATGCGCCCGAGGACGCTCTCGAGCAGCGCGAAGCTGTCGGCGTCCATCGAGTGCGCCGCGTCCCACGCGAGCGCGTGAGGTCGGTCCTCGCAGAGCCGCTGGATCATGCGGGTGAACGCGTTCGCGAGCAGCGCCTTGGCGTTGCCCGACACGGCGGGCCGCTGCGAGGTGCCTCGGTCGGCGTGTCCCTGGCCCCAGGACGACGCGCCGAGCGCGGTGAGCACGGCGAAGACCTCGTCGTCCTGCAGGCCGAGCGCGCGGAGGCGCGGCTCGACCTGGCGGATGCGGGCCTCGGCGTCTCCCTCGGCCACGCCGCAGAGTGTCTGCAGCATGCATCCGATCCCGGAGAGCGGGAGATCGGTCCCGCGCGGCAAGCAGGTCGCGAGGTACCAGCCGACGTTGTACCCGCCCTTCCGGAGACGACGCTCGACCTCGTAGAGGAGCCGCGACTTCCCGACGCCGTGGTCGCCGCGGACCGTGAGGACGCTCGCCGTCCGGCGCGTCGCGCTCGCGAGCATCTCACCGACGATGCGCAGCTCGTCGCGGCGGCCGACGAACCGACCGAACGCCTCGCTCGAGCCGCGGACCTCCTTGACGAGCAGCGTCGTCGTCGCGCTCACGCCGGGGCGCGACTCGGCGAGGGTGTCGAAGACGAAGAGGCTCCGCACCTGTCGCATCGCCGCGGCGCTGATCGCGCACATGCCCTCACGCACGCGCGCGAGATCGCGCGCCGTGGCCACGAGGCTCGCGAGCCGCTCGTCCTCGGTCGGATCGCCGTCGCTCGTGACGTGGATGCGGCCGACGTGGAGGCCGGCGCTCGGCTGCCTCGCGCCGGCGAGCGACCGGAGCACCACGAGGGCGCAGCGCGTGGCGACCTCGGTGTCGCGGCCGTCGGGCTCGGCGACGCCGAAGAGCGCCGTGATGTGCTCGAGCTCGCGCGAGACGATGCGGCCGCCGTAGCGCGTGATCGCGTCGGCCGCGCGCTCGCCGAGCGAGCCGCCGTCGCCCGGCGCGGGCGGGACGGTGACGCCGCGGGGCGCGGGCAGCTCGATCGCCAGCGCGGTGACCTCGCGGCGCTCGCCGAGCTCCGCCGCGCGCCCGACGTCGACGACGGGGACCCCGACCTCGACCTTGGTGATCGACGGGTACTCGCGGCGCGCGGCCGGCACCTCGACCGGCGTCCGCTCCTGCGACGGCGCGCCCTCCGCGTCGAGGACGACGTACGGCCCCGTCTCGTCGGGCATGCGGAAGCCCGCGAGGAAGTCGGCGAGGTCGTGGGCGCTGAAGCGACGCCCGCTGCTCCCGTCGCCGCGCGGGCGCGGGGCCCCGCGCGAGTAGAGGAACGCGAGCAGCGCCTCGTACATGCGCCCCGCGTCGGCGAAGCGCGCGTCCATGTCGAGCGACATGGCGCTCTTCAGCAGCGCCACGAGCTCGGGGGGGACGTCGGGCCGGAGCAGCTCGACCGGCGGGCACTCGCACGCCTGCACGCGGCGGAGCGTCTCGAACGACGTCGGCGCGGTGAACGGGTTGACCCCCGCGAGCATCTCGTAGAGCACGGCGCCGAGCGAGAAGAGGTCGCTCCGCGCGTCGACGGCCTCGCCGGCGGCGTGCTCCGGGCTCATGTAGCCGAACTTGCCCTGCAGGCGGTGGTTGCGCGTGTCCTCCATGCCGCTCGGCTCGAGCGCGCCGCGCGCCTTGGCGATGCCGAAGTCGGTGACCTTGACCTCGCCCTCGAGCGAGACGAGGACGTTCTGCGGCGACACGTCGAGGTGGACGATGTTGAGCGGCTGGTTCTGCTCGTCGCGCCGGCGGTGCGCGTGGTCGAGGCCCTTCGCCACCTCGGCGGCGACGTAGACCGCCATCTCGACGGGAACCTCGACCTGCGCGCGGCGGCAGCGCGCGAGCAGCGTCGCGAGGTCGAGCCCGTTCACGTACTCCATCGCCATGTAGTAGGCGTCGGGGGTCGGCATGCCGCCGGTCACGCTGCCGGGGGCGATGCCGAGGTCGAAGACCTGGACGATGTTCGCGTGCGAGAGGCGCACGGCGAGCTTCGCCTCGTGGATGAACATCTCGACGAACTCGTCCGACTGCGCGAGCTCGGGGAGGATGCGCTTGATGACGACGACCTTCTCGAAGCCCTCGACGCCGTAGCTCTTGGCCTTGAAGACCTCGGCCATGCCGCCTTGGCCGAGCCTCTCGAGGAGGCGGTAGCGCCCGAACGTCGTGTTCACGGAAGGGGTGAAGCTAGCACCAAATCGGCGCGCCCCGCAGCGGGCGCGGAGGCGCCGGGACCGAGGCGTCGAGGCCTCGATCCGCCCCGCGGCGCCGCGCGCCTCATTTCAAATAGATCGGGTTCGTGAACGCCAGCGGTTGGATCGGCATGAACGGGAGCGCGTCGTCCATCAGACGCTCACCCCGGACGATCGCGATCACCCAGCGCGCGTTCTCCGGCGGCCTCACGGCGAGCTCGGACTCGAATCGGAGCGTCCGGGCCTCGAGCTCGCCGAGGGTGCCCGCGCCCTTCGCCATGTCCGTCGGTCGTGAGACGACCGGGCTCTTGAAGAGCGACACCGTCGCGGAGGACGGAGTGCCGGGCGAGGGCTGGATGCCGGCGATGACCTCGACGGAGGTGACATCGATCCACGGCGCGGCGCGGACGCGGAGCTTGCCGCCGAGCGGGACGCCGCGTGGCAGCTCCTCACCGGGCCTCGCGACGCGACCTCCGTCGGAGAGCTCGAGCTCGAGGATCGGACCGCTCGAGACGAAGCTCCGTCCCTTCTTCAACGCGGCGACGACCTCCTTCGTGTCGATCGGCGCCCCCGTGTCGCCGGCCGCGCGCGAATCGACCAGGGCGTACGTGCGCGGGTAGCCCGCCCACTGGTACTGGATCCGGTGCGAGTCGCTCGAACCGGTCGCCGCCATGCGCTTGCCGAAGTTCAGGAGAGAGAACCAGTCCTCCATCACGCGCTCGGTCAGCTCGCGCTTCGACAGCTCGTAGCCGTTGTAGACCTCGATGGTGTCGAAGGCCGCGATGCCCGGCGCGCGGGCGCTCTTCGGGTCGAAGTTGACGATGTTGAAGTGGCCGATGTTCTGCGCCATCCGCGGGTGATTCACCTGGACGACGCGTGACGGATCGCTCCGCCGCGCCGCCGCGATGACGGCGTTCACCGTCGTCCCCTTGTACGGCGGGACCGCCGCGCCCACGGTGTACGGAAACACGCCGAAGTGGCCGAAGCGCGGGTTGTAGGTCGTGACCTCGACGCCGGGCACGTGCGCGAGGTGCTTGCCGAGGCGGAGCACCTCGAGCGGCGGACCGTAGTCGCCGACCATGTTGTGCTCGGTCGGTACGGCGAAGTCGACGCCCGCCGAGACGAGCGACAGCACGCGGTCCTCCGGCGTGACGGGGCTGTCGAAGCTGGGGCGGGCGTGCACGTGGAGGTCGCAGCCGATCATGCCGGGCGTCGGCACGACGTGCCGCGGCGAGAGCTCGATCGCCTTCGTGTGACCGCTCGCGATCTCGACGATCTGCGAGTCGATGCTCCACTCGATCCCCTTCGTCGCCGCGACGCGGTACTTGCCGGCAGGGAGCGGCGTCTTCACCTCTCCCTCGAGGATGTCCATGAGCGGCCCCGCGCCCGACGCGCGGTAGTCGGGGCCGAAGCTCGGATCGATCGTGCCTTCGATGCCCTTGACGATGAGGCGCGCGACGAGAGGCTGCCCCGTGTCGCCGTCGGTCACCTTGACGTGGAGCTCGCCTCCCGCCGAGACGTCGAGCTTGAGATCCCACGGCGTCCCCGGCACGAAGCGAACGGGCGCGCTCGTGTGGACCGCCTCGAGCGCGGCGAACCACTGCCGCGCGATCGTCGGCGCGTCGATCGTGAAGCGTCCGTCCGGATCGACGAGCGCCCGGATCCGCGGGTGCCCGTCCTCGTCGAGGGCGATCACGTGCGCGCGCTCGCGCGTGCCCGTGACGACGCCCGTGACCTTCGCCACCTTGACGCGCGACAGCTGGTAGAGGCGCCCCCACAGGGCCTGGCTCGATCCGCCGACGAGGATCGCGATGTCGAGGCGCGCGGGCTTGCCGGCGGCCGCGCCCCTCGCGCGCTCGGGCGCGGTCTCCGTGCGCGCGGAGACGACGAGCCGCGGACGGGCGCCCGGCTGGTTCGTGTCGGGCTCGACCTCGGTGATCGAGAGCGGCCCCTGCCCGGAGAGCAGCGCGAACGGGTGGATCTCGTCGTCGAGCACGACCGACCGTGCCTGCATGTTCGCGACGTCGCCGATCTCGCCGACCCCGGGGACGTAGACGGTGCGACCTTCGGGCGCGAGGCTGAAGCGGAGCGCGTACGTGTGGTCCGAGCTCCCCGCCTCGTGCGCCACGCCGAGGGTCGCCGTGAGGAGATCGGTCACCGGGTCCATGCGAAGCTCGAGCGTCCCGGTCGCGCGCTCGTCGCCGAGCTCGATCGGGAACTCGCCGACGAGCGTCGACTTGTCTTTGACGTGGACGTCGCCGCGGCGCATCGCGAGCGGGCGCTCGACCCCGTCGACGACGAGCGACATCTCGACGTCGAGCCGGCTCCGCTCGTCGCGGGCCACGACCTCGAGGCGCCCCGCCGTCGGAGAGAGGGTGTAGAGCGCCGCGGTGCCGCTCAGCGCCGTGACGTCGGCGGTCCGGGCGACGACGGCGAGGGTGCGCCGTCCGCGCTGCGCGCCGAACGCGAGCGCCAGCGCGACGAGCGCCGCGACGATCGCGATGCCGAAGAGGTCCCGCCGGGATGCCGCCTCTCGCTCCACGTGTGTCCCACGGGGGATGAGACCAGAAACGGAGCCGCCGCGCACCCTTCGCCCGAGCCACCTTCGAGCCGGCGGAGGGGGCGCGAGGAGCGGCGGGCCGCCGGCGGGGATCCGCGGACGAGCTCATGCGCGTAGGGCGCGACGGGATCACCCCGAGGGGCCGAAGCGGCGCTCGCCGGTGAGCGTCGCCGAGCGACCGTCCGCGTCGAGCTTCATCGACACCGAGAGCGAGGCCGCGCCGCCGAGCTCGCTCTCGAGCCCCTCCCCCCACTCCACGAGCAGGATCGCGCCCTCGGCGCGGCGTTCGTCGAGGCCGAGGCGGCGGACGTCGTTCACGGTCCTCGCGCGGTCGGCCTCGTCGCGCAGCCGGTAGAGATCGACGTGGAGCAGCGTCCCGCGCGGCGTCTCGTACTCTTGAACGAGCGTGAACGTCGGGCTCGCGATCGCGATGTCCTCCGGAACGCCGCGCGCCCGCGCGATCGCACGCGCGAGGAACGTCTTGCCGGCGCCGAGGTCTCCCGAGAGGAGCACGAGGTCTCCCGGCTCGAGCGCGTGCGCGATGTCGGCGCCGAGGCGCGTCGTGTCGCGGCGTCGGGCGAGGTGGACGACGGCAGGCTCGGTCACGTGGGGATCCTCGGCAAGCGCGGTGCTAGAACCGGACGACCGCGCGCGCCGTCCCGCCGCCGAGCACGAGCGTCCCCGCGCCGCCGAACGCGGCCGCGAGATCGCCCGCGATCTCGGCCTGGACGCTCTCGGTGATGCCGTACGCGAGGAACAGCGCGCCGTGCGTCAAGAAGCGCGTGGTCTTGTCGGCGCCGAGCGCGACGTGCGCCCCGACGAGGAGCTCCGGACCGACGAAGAGCCGCGCACCACGGAGCGGCGCGAGGGCGTACCGCGCACCGCCCGACAGCTCGAGGGCGCGCGGACCGATCACCTGGCTCGTGAGGTTTCCTCGGATCTCGACGCCTGGCGCGCTCTCCGGCAGCGCGTAGCCGACGGCGACCCCGATCGGCATCGCCCACGACGGTCCGCGCGCGTTGCCGGGCCGCACGAGCGCGTTGGTCACGCCGATCGACGCGCCGAGCGCGAGCGGATGCCCTTCGCCGTAGACCGCGCGCGGCGGCGGCGGCGCCTCGGGCTGCGGCGGGGGCGGGGGCGGCGGCGCGGGCGGCGGAGGCTTGGGCTTCGGCTTCGGGCGGCGCACGCCGACGCGCGACCAGGGGATGTCCGCGTTGGCGATCCCCTCGGGACGGATGAGCAGCCCGAGCATCTCGGCGATGTCGTCCGCCGCGTCCTCGGGCAGGACCTCGCGCGACAGCGACTCGAGCCGCCCCGTGCTCACCTGGTACGCCTCGAGCTCGACGCGGTAGGTGGTGAAGCCTTCGTCTTCCGTGCCGTCGGGCAACTTCGAGGGCGGATGATCGCGGCGCTCGACGCGCGCGGTGAGCGTCCAGTCGGCCGAGACGGCCCTGCCGGCGGCGTCGTACTCCTGGGTCGTGTCCGCGACGCCGTCCTTCACGGCGGCCTCGGCGGAGACCATCTCGTCGTCGCTCGCGAAGGTGTGGCCCTTCTTCGTGACCGCCTCGCGCGTCCACCGGCGCGCCTCGTCGAGCTCGGGCCGAGGGACGTTGTTCGGCGACGTGAACGGCAGGATCGCGATCTTGTCCGCCCACGCAGGGAGGCTGAACGCGACGGTGGCCACGAGGGCCGCGGAAGCAAGGAAGAAGCGCCTCATCGAGACGCCGCGAGCATAGCAGGCCCGGCGATCGCAGGCGCGCGGGCGGAGCGCGCCCCGACTCGGATCAGAGCGCCACGAGCTCGCCGGGCTCCGGGACGCGGCACGCGACGCCGGGCAGCTCCTTCTGCATCACCTCCGCGAACCTTTGCCGCGCGCGGGGGACGGTCGACGCGAGCAGGTGACCCGCGACGGGATCGGAGAAGTACGCCTCCGCGTGCGAGGGGATCACGAGCCGCGACCCGAGCGTGCGCGCCGCGACCCCTGCGTCCTCGGGCGTCATCACGTGGAGCGGGGCGCCGGTGAGCCGCGTGCCGTCGACCGGGAGGATCGCGGCATCCGGACGAAAGCGCTCGGCGATCGCGGCGAGGTCGGGGTGGAGCCGCGTATCGCCTGCAAAATACACACTCTTGTCGCCCGCGCGCACGACGAAGCCGATCTCGTAGATGTCGTGGAGGCCGGGCACCGCGGTGACGCTCACCGCGCCGAGCGCCCGCTCCTCCCACGGCGCGAGGACCGACACGTCCGTGAAGCCGCGCGCCCGCGCGCGCGCGGCGAGGTCGCTCGTCGCGACGATCACGGTCGCGCGCTTGTCCATCTCGTCCATCGCGCGAAGATCGGCGTGATCGGCGTGATCGTGCGTGACGAGGATCGCGTCCAGCGGACCGAGCTCGCTTGGAGGCACGGCGGGCGCCACGTCGTGCGAGAGCGCCCCGAACGCCGGATCGTAAAACCACGGATCGGTGAGGAGGCGCATCCCTCCGAGCGCGAGGAGGTGCGTCGAGTGGCCGACGTGCACGACGCCGGAGGCGCCGGCCTCGGTCGCGCGGAGCGACGCGGCGAAGCGCTCCTTCGCGCCCGCGTGCGCGACGCCGTCGCCCGCCGGCTCGCGCCGGTGATCGAACCGCCCGCGCAGCGACGTCCACTCGAGCCCGCCGGCGACCACGCCGGCCGCCGCTCCGACGACGAAGCCGCGTCGCGAGAGGCGTCGCTTCTCCTGGGGAGCCGCTCCGGGAGGAGCCGCGCGCGCGCGGTCGATGCTCTCGTCGGACATGTTCGCTGCCGTCGCTCGACGCGCCCGGACTGCGGGCACGCCTCGAGGTTAGTCCCCGCAGCCTTCCCCGGCCATCTCCACGCG